>JBJXDZ010000026.1:0-20646 GCA_046154645.1 Hyphomicrobiaceae bacterium | reverse complement strand
TCGCTGAAGGCGCCGAGGAACGCGCCCGTGCCTTCCTTCCAGCGTTGCTCATAGATGCGCTGGCGCTGCTCCTCGCTGACGTCGAGTGCCGAAACGGCGTTGGCTTCCCGCAGCATTCCGTTCGGCTGGTAGCGCATTTCGGCACGCTTCTCGGCATAGCCGTCTTTCCAGGAGTTCGCGTATTCATCCGTCATTGGCATGTTGCGCGCGGGGATGGAATAGTTCGCCTGGCGCTGGAACACGGTCAGGTGCGCTGCTTCCTCCGCAATCACTGGAATCGCCTGGATGCCGGTGGAGCCGGTACCGATCACCGCAACTCGCTTGCCCTTGAAGCTGACGGGCTCATGCGGCCAGTTGCCGGTATGGTATTTTTCGCCCTTGTAGTCGGAGAGCCCCTCAAACTTCGGGATTTGCGCGGTAGAGATGCAGCCGCCCGCCATGATGAAATATTTGCAGGTGACCCTCTCGCCCTTATCGGTCTCGACATGCCAGACGCGGGCTGCCTCGTCATAACGAGAGGCGCGGATCTCGGTCTGCAGTGTGATGTATTTGCGCAGGTCGAACCTATCCGCGACATGGTTCGCGTATGCCAGAATGTCCGCCTGGGCCGAGAACTTCTCAGGCCAATGCCATGTCTGCTGCAAGTCGTCGTTGAAGCCGTAGGAATACTGCATGCTCTCCACGTCGCAGCGCGCGCCGGGATAACGGTTCCAATACCAAGTGCCGCCGACCCCGTCGCCGCGCTCGAAGCAGCGGGCGGAAAAACCCTCCTTCGCGAAGCGGTGGAGGAGGTAGAGGCCGGAGAAGCCGGCCCCGACAATGACAACATCGACGGTGGACGGTTGAATGGCAGAGGCGGACATGCGGCAGTTCCCAGCCTGTTGGCGGCCCTAAGCAGGCCATCTTGCCCCTTAGCATAGGCCCAACAACCGTCAACTTGCCAACGGAAGATTGTGATACTGCATGCGCGTGTCCTCCGGTCGAAAGCTTACACGACGGCCGGCGCACACCGGCCTGCCTCACGGCCCGAAGCTCGATCGCGCCTGGATGCCCCAGCGATCATGAAGGTAGGTTAGAACATAGAGTGAGTCATAGTCGCCGATAACGCTTCCGTCACGGCGCAAGCGCGTATAGCGCACGGCAACGTGCACCTTGTTCTCGTCGCCCTGCACGACGACTTTGCTGATCCACGCACTCCGATGCCAGCTGTCCTCCCGCTGCAGCCGATGGAAGAGGTCGAGTGGATTCGAGCCTGGCGCGGCGTAGGTCACGATCGTGCCCACGGCGATGCGGGCATGCGGGAAGTGCATCTCCCGCTCCATGGCGACCACGTCGTGCGCGTTGACGGCGGCCATGAAGCGGTCGAGGCAGGCGAGGCACGCCACTTGGGTATTGCTGCCGACTGCCATGTATACCTCCATGTTCGACCAACCGGCGCACAGGCGCCTGCGTCCACGTACTTGGGCCGCGGTTGCCTGTCGCCCGGGCTCCTGTCATCAAATGCCGATCGCCCTGGCGAGTATCATAGGGAACGGCGCCGACAGCACGAGGAATCGCGAACCCATGGACCAGATCACGTCAAGCCTTGCGCTCTATCACGCCTGGGTGTCGAGCGCCTCGCGGCGCGTCAGGTTCGTGCTCGAGGAAAAACAACTCGCCTACCAGGGCATTCTCGTCGACCTGCTGCGGTTCGAGCAGCATTCTCCGGAATACCTGAAGCTCAATCCGAACGGCTTCGTCCCGACGCTCGTGCACGAGGGTGTGCCGGTCATCGAGAGCAGCGTCATCTGCGAGTACCTGGACGAAGTGTTCCCTGCCGTCCCGCTGCGCCCCTCCAATCCACATGATCGCGCACGCATGCGCGTTTGGTACAAGTGGACGGACGAGGTCGTGATCCGCGCCTTCCAGGTCGCAAACTGGAACCGCATGATGGCACCGACGGCGCGCAAGTGGTCCGACGAGGAGGTCGAGCGACGGCTCAAGGCCGTGCCCGTGCCGGATCGCCGCGAGGACTGGCGGCGGATGGCGCGCGAGCCCTTCAGCGAGGTCGAGATCACCCACGCCGTCGCCAACATCCGCCGCACGCTCGAGCGCATGGAAGCCGACTTGGCGCGCGGGCCGTGGCTGGCGGGCGAGGCATTCTCGCTCGCAGATATCCATCTCTCGCCCTACATCGTGCGCATCGGCGAGCATGCCGCCAGGGGTATTCATCTCGGGGACTATCCACTCACGGCGAACTGGTGGCAGCGCCTGACGGCCCGCCGCGCCTTCCCGCGGGCGCGGATCGAGCCGGTCAAGTTCGACTGAGGCTCACAGGTGACCTGAGCGGCCCACACGGCGGTTGCTGTCCGCGTCTCTCATAGGATCGCGCGCGTGCGCAGGAACATGCACAGCGCTTCCGTGAACTCCCGCGGCCTCTCGACATTGGTGATGCGCGCGCTGTCCTCGACGACCACGAGCTGCGCCGACGGAATGCCGGCGACGAGGGCATGTGAGCACACGAGCGGTGTCCCAGGATCGTGGGAGCCCGCGGTGACCAACGTCGGCACGCGGATCTCGAGCCGGATCGACCGTTCGCCTTGCCGAAGTTGCGCCTCAATTCACACCCGGGGAAAACTGCTCTACGGTTGTCACCATATCAGTCGCCTAGAGGTCTCGTCATGCGCATTGGTCTGTCCTTGCCCTTGCCCGCCTACACCATAGATCCGGCCTTCATGGGCCGCACAGCGGAGCGCCTGGGTTTCGAGTCGATCTGGTACGCCGAGCATCCGGCTGTTCCAGTGAAGAGCGCCAGCCCTTTCCCGGCGACAGGTGGCGAAATTCCCTGGACCTACTCCCACTTCACCGAACCCTACATCGCGCTCGCGCGAGCCTCTGCGGTGACGACCACCTTGAAGCTCGCAACCGGCATCACGCTCGTGCCACAACGCAATCCACTGCTGCTCGCGAAGGAAGTAGCGGCACTCGATTATCACAGCGGCGGCCGCTTCATCCTCGGCGTCGGGACCGGATGGTTGAGGGAGGAGGTCGAGATCTTCGGTGGCAACTTCGCCCGGCGCTGGTCGCAGACGCGCGAAGCGCTCGACGTCATGAAGGCGCTCTGGACACAGGACACCGCCGAGTTCCATGGCGAGTTCTTCAACTTCCCGCCTGTGCGCTCCTATCCAAAGTCCAAGCAGAAGCCGTATCCCCCAATCGTGCTGGGAGGGGCTGCCAAGAACGTGCTGAAGCGGGTCGTGGACCACGCCGACGGCTGGCTGCCCAATCGCATCACACCGGGCGAACTGGAGACGGCCCGCAAGGAGCTCGATAGGCTAGCCGCCGAGATCGGCCGCGACCCGAAAGCGATCTCGATCTCGGTCTACGGTCAAGTGCCGCGAAAGGAGCTCGTCCGCTCGCTTCTCGATGCCGGAGCAGATCGCGTCGTCGTACGACCGGCCCATGTCGAGACCGAGGCGGAGATGGGCGCCCAGCTCGAGCGCATCGCCGAGGCGGTACTGTGAACCGGACGTGAGGTCGCTGGATCGCGCTCGGCAAGAAGATCGATCTGAAGGAGTTGTTCCATGGCTGAAATCGCACCTATGCAATCGGCAACCGCTGCAACTGAGCAGGCTCTTGCCGCAGTTGCTCGCTGGAACCCCTCCACCAAAGCCATGCTCGCGCCCTTGCCCGAGCATGCGCGCGAGGCTGCGGCGGACATCAATCGCCGGCAGGATCGTGGCGAATGGTGCGGGTTGCTCGCCGGCATGACCATGTCCATCAAGGACAACATTGATATGGCGGGCGTCGAGACCACGGCCGGCTCGAAGATCCTGAAGGGAAACGTCGCCAATCGCGACGCGTTCATCGTCGAGCGGTTGAAGGCTGCTGGTGCCGTTATCGTCGGGAAGGCCAATCTGCACGAATGGGTGTTCGGACCGACCAGCCAGAGCACGCACTACGGCCCCGTGCGCAATCCCTGGGATGTCAGGCGTATCCCGGGTGGCTCCAGCGGCGGTTCTGGCGCCACGCTTGCCGCTGGCATGTGCCAGGGCTCGATCGGCTCGGACACCGGCGGCTCCATCCGACTTCCCGCCGCTTTCTGCGGCGTCTCGGGCCTGCGACCGACGATCGGGCGCATCTCTTGCCGAGGCTCGGTGGCAGTGTCGCAGTATTTCGACACCGTCGGGCCGATGGCGGCGCGCGTCGCCGATGTGGCGCGGATCTTCGCCGTGATAGCCGGTCACGATCCGGACGATCCCATGTCGGAGGACCGCCCGGTCCACAACGTGCTGGGCCTCATCGACCGGCCGGTGCAGGGCCTCAAGATCGGCATCCAGAAGCGCTGGTTCTTCGAGAACATCGATCCGGCACTGGAGAAGGCGCTCGACGACGCCATCGCGATCTATCGCGGTCTCGGCGCCGAGATCGTCGAGGTCGACCTCGGCGATGTGGAAAGGAGCCACGAGCTGCTCGCCTTCAAGATTTTGCTCGCCGACGCCTACAACGTGCACAAGGAGCGGCTCGAAACACGGCCGCAGGACTTCGGCCGAGATGTCTACTCACGGGCGATGCTCGGCAAGGAAGTCACAGGCCACGAGTATGCAGCGGCGCTGCGCTGGGGCGAGAGCTTCCGGCAGCGATTGCGTCATGTGTTCGGCCGGGTCGATGCGCTGCTGACGCCCACTCTGCCGTTCGGCGCGCCGATCGCCGAGATGGGCCTCGAAGGCGAAGCTTGGTTCCGGACCGTGCGCCAGATCACGCGATACACCTATTGGGCGGCGTTCGCGGGCGTCCCGTCGATGTCGGTGCCGTGCGGCTTCGACGCGAACGGTATGCCGCTCGGCATGCAAATCGCCGCGCCGTGGTTCGACGAGGCGACCGTGCTGCGCCTGGGGCATGCCTATCAGCGCGTCACGGAACACCATCTTCGCCAACCGGCCGGGCCTCCGAGCTGAGCAGCATTTACCGCATAATGTTCCGCAGGCTCGCTCACGCTCAGCACCATCGAGAGCGCGAAGTCGATCCCGCAGCCCTCGCCCACCAGCGCGATGTGGCGATTGAGCGCGAACGTCGGCTCGTTCATGGGCGCTGTGGCGGGGATCAGATATCCGCCCCTGCCGGTCGGCAGGAAAAGCCCAAGCTCCAAGGTCATCTCCTTTGCCGACAGTAACAGCGGCGGTGACGGGGTAGCGCGCATCTTGGGATGCGTTGCTATGTCCGCGATGTGTCGACCGGCGAGCCACCCCAACACGCTCATTGGGCTTCACCGATCTGACGACGACGTCACCGCTGGTCACCGATGTCCGGAAGTCATACAAAACGATCTTGAAGAACAACTTGCGCGCGTCGGGCTCGGGCGCGGTTTGTCGGCACCGGGCGGGAAATGGGGACTGGCATGGCCACCGACTCGAGAGCGTCCTGGGCGATTGCTGCAGTGGCGCTGTGCACGCTGGCGGTGTCCTTCGGCAGTCCCTACTTGAGCATCGTCGCCCTCAAGGCGATTGCTGCGGAGACCGGCGGACAAAGGGCGATACCGGCGCTCGCCAACTCTCTCGCATGGCTCGGCGCCGCTATCGGCGGCATCGCTATGGGCCAGATTGCCGAGCGCATCGGCGTTCGCTGGACGGTCGCTTTCGGCGGCGCCATGATCTGCATTGGCCTGATCCTGTCGTCCTATGGCGAGATCTGGCAGCTCTACGTCGGCCACGGCCTGTTCATCGGCCTGCTCGGCAACGCGGGCATTAACGCGCCGCTGATGATCTACATCTCCAAGTGGTTCGGGCGGCGGCGCGGCGTCGCTCTGGCGATGGTCTCGAGCGGACAGTACGTTGCCGGCGCGCTGTGGCCGCCGATCTTCGAGCGTATGATCGCCGCAATGGGTTGGCGCCAAGCGATGTTCATATATGGGCTGATGGTCGTGAGCGTTGTCGTGCCGCTCGCCCTGATTTTCTTTCGCAAGCCGCCGGCCGAGATGACGGCTCCAAAGCCCGGCTCACCGCAGCCCGTGGCTTCGGGCGATCCGGTGCTGGGCCTGCCCGCGAACGTCACCTTCGGGATGCTGATCGCGTGCAACTTCTTGTGCTGCGTGCCGATGGCGATGCCGACGGCGCACCTGATCGCGTTCTGCGGCGAGATCGGCATGACGGCGGCCAAGGGCGCCGCGATGCTTTCGCTGCTGCTGACCTGCGCGGTCGTGAGCCGTCAGCTATGGGGCCTACTGTCGGACCGCATCGGCGGCCTGCGCACGATCATGTGGAGCTCGGGCGCCCAGTTGCTTGCCGTGGGCGCGTTCTTCCTCACGCAGGACGAGGTCGGTCTGTTCATGGTCGCAGCCGCCTTCGGGCTTGGCTATAGCGGACTCATTCCCGCCTACGTGCTGGCAATCCGGCAGCTCTTTCCGCCACACGAGATGAGCTGGCGCGTTCCGGTCGCGCTGCTGTTCGGGGGCTCTGGCATGGCGGTTGGCGGCTGGCTGGCGGGCTACATCTATGACCAGGCCGGCTTCTATGCGCCAGCGTTCGCCACCGGCCTCGCCTTCAATGCGCTCAACTTCGCGATCATCGCCTTCCTGGTCTGGCAGAGCCGCAAGTCCGCAAACAGTCGCCGGCCCGGCCTCGTACCGGCTTGAGTGCACGGGCACATGAGCGCGCTGCCCGACGCTCTGGATCCGGCGGGCATTTGGCGCAAGGCTCGCAGGCCGGCGTCGGTTGGCGCGGGCAGCGGCAAGGCGCAGTCAAAAGTGCCGGTCTTTGGTATCGCACGGCACGGCACGCCGAAACCAGCGCCCTCGCTGAAACGACCCCGGCCACCAGCACGCCTATCGAAAGTGGGGACGTTCGTCAGGCAGGCTGGCCGCATTGGGCGCGCGCCGCGACACGCCGCTACTATTGGATCTGATCGCGCTGGTGGCAGTCGGCCTACTCACCCCACGTCTGGGTCAGCACGCGCATCCAATTCTCGAAGCAGACCTTCTCGATCAGCGCTTCGCCGAACTGTCGCGCTCGCATCGCAGCGACGAGATTGGGTAGGCCGGCTGCGGACCCGATGCCATCCGGGATCATCGCCCCATCGAAGTCCGATCCCAACGCGACACCATCCTCACCGAGCCGCTCGATCAAATGGGAGATGTGATCGACAACCGTGTCGAGCGGCGTGGCGGCGACGCGGCGGCCGTCTGCACGCAGGAAGCTCACCGCGTAGTTGACGCCAACCAAGCCGCCACTCTCTCGGATCGCGGCAAGTTGCTTGTCGGTGAGGTTGCGCGACGAGGCGCAGAGCGCGTGAGCATTCGAATGGGTTGCCACCAATGGCGCCTGCGAGAGGCGGGCGACATCCCAGAACCCTTGCTCATTGAGGTGGGACAGATCGATCAGGATGCGCAGGTCGTTGCAACGCTTGATCAATGCCTTGCCGGCTGGGGTCAGGCCATCGCCGGTATCGGGCGATGAAGGAAACCGAAAAGGAACTCCGTGACCGAAGATGTTCGAACGGCTCCAAACCGGCCCCAAGGATCGCAGACCAGCAGCGTAGAACACGTCGAGCATCTTGAGATCGGCTTCGATTGCCTCGCAACCTTCGACATGCAGCACGGGGGCGTGCGCACCTGCTGCCTTCGCCGATCTGATCTCGGCAACCGATCGCGCGAGTCGTACACGACCATCCGAACTCTCTGCGATTCGCAGCAGCAACGACATCATCTCGAGGGTCGTCCGTTGCGAATAAGTCATCTCGGGCGGCAAGGGCACGGGCACGTCGTACGGCACCGCGTTCATCGGCTCTACGGCCGGTTGCGACTTCTCGGAAGGCACAAAGATGGCATAGAGCCCGCCGACCATGCCGCCTTGCTGTGCGCGTGGCAGATCAAGTTGACCTTTGGTGTCGCCGTTGAGAAAGGCGTCAACGCCTGATCCCTGTCGCCACAGGCGCAGTAGCACGTCGTTGTGCCCATCGAAGGAGTGCATACAGTTGCTTTCGAGTTAGGAGTTGCGAGCGGTCAACGAGCTCGACGCGAGATGCGCCTCAGATAGAGACGTCTAAACATTTTGGCTCATACGCCATCGGGAGAGCAACACGTCATCCCGACACACGTCATCCCGGCAGGAGACATGGTTGGGGCCGCGTGCGAGATCCCGGGGGCAACTGAATTGTCCACTTCCCGGCGCATTGCGCCGATGGACGAAACTCGTAGCGGTTGGCACTCTGGTCCGGCACATTGTACTGCTTCTCGCGAAGTTCATGCCGCTCGTTCGTGCGGCGAGCACGCCCTCCAATACGGCTCCCGTGGAAGCCGCGTCGATGACCTCAGCTCAAGCGTGATCCAGTCCGAGGAAACCAAATGTCCTGGAGATTCGAGCTACTGATGAAACCCGAGGGTGAGCTCATCACCGAGGGGCCGGTGTGGACCGGCGAGGAGATATTGTTCACGCACATTCGCCGCAGCCGCATCCTGCGCTACGATCCGAAAACCAAGGCCATCACCGTTTGGCGCGAGCATACCAATCGCACCAACGGCTCGTGCTTCGACGCGCATGGGAGGCTATTCGGCTGCTCCTCTGGTGGACGCGCCATCGTCCGCTTCGAACCCGATGGCAAGACCACGGTGATCGCGGATCGGCTTGATGGCAAGCGGCTGAACACGCCGAACGACCTCGCCATCGATCGCAAGGGCCGCATTTGGTTCACCAATCCGGTGAACGAGGGCAACTGGGACAAGACGGAAGTCAAGGAGGTCGACGATCAGTCCGTGTTGCGTGCCGACCCGCAACCCGACGGCAGCTACAAGGTAGTTCGCGCGACCTTCGACAACACGCAGACCAACGGCATCCTCGTTTCGCCCGATCAGCGCACGCTCTACGTCGCCGAGAGTAGCTACAAGCGCGGTGTCAACCGCGAGCTGCGGGCCTTTCCGATCAAGGAGGATGGCAGCCTCGGCAGCTACGATACGCTATTCTCCTGGGGCGAGGACGCCCGCGGCGTACATCGTGGCATCGACGGCATGTGTCTCGATACGCAAGGCAACATTATCGCCACTGCGGGCTACGAAGTGAGCGGGGCGGGCCCGATGCTCTACGTTTTCTCGCCTACCGGCCGCGTGCTGGAAACGCATCCCATCGGCTGCAACCGACCGACCAACGTTTGCTTCGGCGGGCCCGACATGATGACGGTGTTTGTCACCAGCACCAACGGGCATTTCTACAAGGCTGAGACCGATCGCGTCGGGTGGGCGATGTATCCGTGAGGCCTGCCGCCCGCGACCGATACGCCGCCGAAACCGAAGGGAAGCTTTTTCCGCCGACCGGTGCAGGTCGACGTTCGCGGTACGGCTGCGCAGGAGTTCACCCCGTCGCTGGCGAAAGCTGCGAGAACACCTTCGTCTCGAACTTCACCTTGCCCGCGAACGGCCCCCAACCACGTCGGCCCTTGAACTCAGCGCTGTCGAGGGCGTGCGGGCCATCGATATCGTAGAGGGCGAGATAGAAGCGGCCGGCAGCCGAGGTTCCCGTGCAATAGCGGCGACCGGCCCGGAAGCCCGGACAGGCGAGGATCTCCGGCAGATGCACCGTGTCATACCAACGGTTCCATTCTGTCTCGATGTCCTCGGGAACCTCTGCGCGCACGACCAGAACGTGCGTCGGTAATGTCATGTTGCTCATGTTGCTCCTCTCATGCTTCGGCGCGATGCTTCGGCCCTATCACGCCGGCCCGCCGATCGAGCCCAGTATCCGGTCAATAGCGACGTCGGCCAGAGCTGCCAGCTGTTTTGCCGACAGGCTCTGTATTGGATGTGCCACCCAGACGATGGCCGGCTCGAAGCCGAGCGACTTCGATTGCGCGGCTGCGCCCGTCCTGAACGCCTCGGAAATCACCGTGCATCCCGGGATGCCGCGCCGGTCGAGTTCTGCGATATCGTGCAGACTGCACGATGTGCAAGAGCCTCAATCGGCTAGGCCTTCGACCACCACGTTGCAGCGGCCGATGATCTCCTGCAGGATCGCTTCCGGTGCCGGCTTGGTATGGGTCGGCTTCTTGAAGCGGAGCACCTTGTGTCCGCGCTCGCCGAGCCTGGCTGCCACCGTGTCCAGGAACTCGTCGCTTCGCTCCTTCGAAATGCTGAGCAACCCGATCGTGGCGCCGTCGAGGCTCGCCAGCGGCCCCCGCCTCGCCCGGATGACGGGCGACTGCTCGGCAGTCGGGTCCAGCATCTCATAGGGCAAGTTGTTCATGAGCCGATCTCCTTCGACACGATCTGCACTTCTCGGGCGTTGCGCATTGCCGACCAGCCGCCGATAATGCCGGACATGGCGCCGCCCACGCCACCTGCGCGCACGACCAGTAGGTTGCCTGGGTGGAACTTGTCCAACATCTCGTCTGCGAGCGCCGGATCGATGCCTTCGTCGACGCCGTGGGCGCCGGCAATCAGGTCCCGGCCCGGCCGCTTCAGCGCCTCCCATAACATACCTTCGATGTCGACGCGCCGGCCGAGCCCTGCCTTCCTGTAGACGGCATGATGGTCCGGCGACAATGCCAGGATGGCACCGCCCCATTTGCACAGCTTGGGATGCGAGACGCCTGCCAATGCCATGGCCAGCGACTTGGTGAGCGATTGCGGGCCCGACGCCGACCAAGCCATCACGCCCTGTACGCCGTCGCCGTGGAATAGCGTCACGGAGCTGTTTCCGGGCGCAGCTCCACGCGCGACGTTGAGGGGCGTCCAGGCCGGATCGCTCTCGTCCTCGGGAAAGCAGAAACCGACCTTGCCGGGGTGGCCGAGAACGGCGCGGTCGATCTCCTGCGGGATGCCGCCGCCGACATTGCGGATCAGCAGCTGCAGCGCGCGCCCGATGGTCGAATTGGCGCGGTTTCCCTGTCCGAGGGCATTGCCGGCCGCGTTCATGCCGATGCGCCGGGTTATGGGGCCGTTGACGATCAGCACAGGGCCCGAGAACCACAACGTGCAGAGCAGGCCGTGCATCGAGAACTCGGGCTTCAGCGCCCCTTCGATTGCTGCGAGAACGACGGGGAAGTACTCGGGACGGCAACCGGCCATGACAGCATTGATCGCCGCCTTCTCGACGGTGCACGGGGCGAGGTTTGGCGGAATGCGGCCGATGACCTCGTCGGCCCGGCGCGTCGTCCCGGCGAGCATGCGGGCGACGCGCAGTGCCGTCGGCGGCGTGATCGGCAGGCCGTCCGACCAGCCGCGATCGTAGGCGACCTCCATCGGGTCCTCGTCCTCGGAAACGCCGATCACGCGCGAGGCGAACCGCAGGCCGCCATAGCGCAAGGCAAGGCGCTCGGGCATGCCGGGCTCGACCGATCGCGATCCGCAGCCCGGGCGGAACGCGGGAAGCGCCCCGCCGAGATCGCCAACGCCTGTGATCTCGCGCCAGGCCGAGCGGTCCCAGCCTTGGATCCGGCTTACCTCGGCCCCGTTTTCAAGCCGGATCAGGGTCGGCACGGCCTCGATGCCGAGGCGCCAGGACTGCTCCAGGGAGGTGTCGTCGCGGCAGCCGCCGAGCGCCTCTGGAAAGCTCGGGTCGTCCTGGCAATAGAGTGTCAGCCCGTGCCGCTGCTTCAGGGCCTCGAGCACGGGCACGACCATCTGGCAGGTCTCGCAATCGCGCTTCACGACGACGATGAATTCCATCGGCAAACTCCCTCATGCCCCCGGCACCGTTCCGGCTGGAAGGGTGCGAACGTGCTCGGCGATCTGGCCGGGCTGCGTCAACCAGATCTCATCCCTGTGGCGCAGGATGTGCTCCATCGCACGTCTTAGCTGGCGCAAGCGAAATGGCTGGCCGAGAATGAAGGTGTGCAGCACGAACGGGCAGACGAGTGATTGACCTTTGCGCGATTGCTCCAGCATCTCGTCGAATTGGTCGATCCAGATTTTCGACAGCTCCTCCGCCGTATGCAGGCGGTTGATCATCATAGGTGAGTCGTTGGTCTCCACCGGGTACGGCATGTTCAGGATGCGGCCCTTGCGCGTGCGCATCCAGATCGGCTGGTCATCGAGCGGCCAGTCGCACTGGTAGATGAAACCGGCCTCTTGCAGCAGATCGAGCGTGACGCTGCTCTGCGACAGCCACGGGCTCATCCAGCCGACCGGTTTCTTGCCCGTGAACCTTGTGATCGTCTCTGTCGTCTCGGCGATGAGGCGCACCTCGTCCTTCTCCCACAGGGTGCCCTGGCGCTCCGAGTTGGTCCGGCCATGCGCCACGAACTCGTCACCGCGGGTGAGCATGCGCTCGCCAATTTCGGGATGGTGCTCGAGGATCAGCGAATTTAGGTTATGCGCGAGTGGACAGCCGAGTTCATCGAAGAGATCGAACATGCGCCACACACCGACACGGTTGCCATAGTCGCGCCAGGCATAATTGCGCTGTGTCTGCGGCGCCGACATGCCAGTGGAGTCGGAGCCCTCCCCGGCGCGGAACGCGAAGTACTCCAAATTGTTGCAGAAGTAGACAGCGAGCCGCTTGCCACCGGGCCAGGTGTAGTCACTCCGCTTGGTGATCGGCACGTAGTCGTAGCGATTGTGGGCGGGCAGCTTCATGGGACCTCCTGCAGTACGCTTTTGTTTAAGGGCAACTCACCACAGACTGCATACTATGTTCTCGAAAAAAATGTCCCTCTCCCAACAGGAGAGGAAAAGGGGTGAACGGACGACAGGCAGGCGCGCTTTGGCCGGCCATCGCAAATTGGCAGGATTGATACATCGTCTCCTTGCGCGATGTCTCCTTGCGCGATTGACGGCCCGAAAAGACACCTGCATGTTCTACACGCACTGAGAAGCTTCGACCCGTGCAGCCGCCCGACAAGGACGACGGATCATGAAGAAATACGTCGTTGCCCCCGCTGCGACGATCCCACCCGGAACACGCAAAGTGTTCAATGTCGAGGGACGCCCGATCGGCATCTATAACCTGGGGGGAGACTTCTTCGGATTGCTCGATCGGTGCCCGCATCAGGGGGGCAGTCTTTGCGCCGGCCTCGTCACGGGGCTTGCCGTCGGCGACGGCCCCGGCGAGTTCCGCATGGTCCGAAAGGGCGAGATGGTGCGCTGTCCCTGGCACGGCTGGGAATTCGATATCCGCACGGGCCAATCGTGGTGCGAGCCGAAGAAGATCCGCGCCCGCGCCTATCCGACTGAGGTCACCTCAGGTGACGAGCTGATCAAGGGTCCCTACGTGGCCGAGACGGTGCCGGTGACGGTCGAGGAGCAGTACGTGGTGGTGGAGTTTTAGCGGACACATGCACGGTGCATGTTAAGTCCGTTCGCATGGTCGGTGATAACGTCAGAGCCTGACTTGGTGATGACGGCGAAGGAGCGAAAGTCCATGGGCCGCTATGCTGGAGCGATCGATTGCGACTTGCATCCGGGCGTGCCGGAGATGAAGACGCTGCTGCCGTTCATGGACGACTACTGGCAGGACGCGTTCGTCTCGCGCGGCATCGATGGCCTGGAGATGGCGAGCTACCCGCCCGGTGCACCAATCACCTGCCGCGCCGACTGGAAGCCAGCCGAAGGCAAGCCAGCTGCCGATTCCGCCATCATCGCCCGCCAATCGCTGGATGTGATCGGCACGCGCTTTGCCATCCTCAACCCGCTCACCGGCGGACAGGTGGCAGTGAGCGAGGCCATGGGCGCCGCCGTTTGCCGCGCGGTGAATGACTGGGTCGCGAAAGAGTTCCTCGACAAGGACCCGCGCTTTCGCGCCTCCATCATCGTGCCGCCGCAAAGTCCGGAGCTCGCGGTCGAGGAGATCGAGCGGAGCGCGGGCGACAAGCGTTTCGTGCAGGTGATGATCCCCGCCGCCGTCGAGATGATGCTCGGGCGGCGCTACTACTGGCCGCTGCTGGCCGCGTGCGAGAAGCGCAAGCTGCCGCTCGGACTGCACGCCGGCAGCCTGCACCGTTATCCCACCACCTCCAACGGCTGGTCGTCGCACTACATCCAGGACTACGTCAGCCACTACATGACCTTCGAGGATCAGCTCCTGAGCCTCATTCACGAAGGTGCCTTCGTGAAGTTCCCGGGCCTCAAGGTCGTGCTGATCGAGAGCGGCGTATCGTGGCTGCCAGGCTTCATCTGGCGCGCGATCAAGACGTGGCGCGGCGTCCGGGGCGAGGTACCCTACGTCACGCGCTCACCGGCCGACTACGTGCGCGAGCACGTCCGGCTCACCGCGCAACCATTCGATGCGCCGGATGCCGCCGCGGTCGGACGCATCATCGAGATGATCGGCTCCAACGAGATGCTGCTGTTCGCCACCGACTACCCGCATTGGCAGTTCGAAGGCGACAAGGCCATGCCGGATGGAATCCCTGATTCTGTTGTGCGTAAGATGCTGATCGACAACCCGCTCGCCACCTACCCGAGACTGAAGGAGAGCCTCTCATGAGCATGCCTCTCGACCTCGATACAAATTCGCTGGACACTCACTCCCAAGGTGGCGAGGCCCGCGAAGCCACGACGCGGCTGAAGATCATCGATTGCGACATTCATCCCTACCTGCGCAATCAGAGCGATATGACGCAGTTCCTCTCCGCGCGCTGGCGCCAGCATCTGGCCGAATATGGCAAGGGAACCCGCGGTATCTATGCGGCTCGCGGCAACTATCCGCGCTTCATGCCGAACACGAGCCGGCGCGACGCCTGGCCGGCTAACGGTGGACTTCCCGGCTCGGACGTGGATTTCATCCGCGAGCAGCATCTCGATGCCAACGACGTCGAGTTCGGCGTGCTCGAGCCGCTGCTAGAAGGCAACTCGCCGCGCAATGTCGAGCTGCAGGCCGCGCTCTGCTCAGCCTTCAACGACTGGCAACTGGCGTACTTCACTGACATTGAGCCGCGGCTCCGCTCGTCGATCCTCGTGCCGCAAGACGATGCTCAGGCCGCGGTGGCCGAAATCGAGAGGCGGGCCACCGACCCGCGCTTCGCCCAGGTTCAGCTCTCGTCCCGCACACCTGAACCGCTCGGGCGCAAGCGCTATTGGCCAATCTTCGCCGCCGCTCAAGCCGCCAACCTGCCGATCGGCTTGCACGTGGGTGGCCCGTCTGCCGCTGCGCCTTCGGCCTCAGGCTGGCCCTCGTTCTACGTCGAAGAGCATCAGATCCTTTCCCACTCGATGCCGACCCAGGCCGCGAGCCTCATTCTCGAAGGCGTATTCGACCAGTTTTCAGGGCTCAAGATCATCCTGATCGAGGGTGGATTCGCGTGGGTGCCGACGCTCGGCTGGCGGCTCGATGCCAACGTCGCCAAGATGAAGAGCGAGGTGCCGACCCTGAAACTCAAACCGTCGGAGTACATGCGGCGCAATCTCTGGTATGCGACGCAGCCCATCGAGGAGCCGGAACGGCCGCAGGACCTGCGCACCCTCTTCGACTGGATGGGCTGGGACCGCATCGTCTACTCGAGCGACTACCCGCACTGGGACTACGACGACCCGCGGCTCGCCATCAAAATCCCCATGAGCGAGACCGAGCGCCGCGCCATCTTCCGCGGCAATGCCGAGCGCATCTATCGCTTCAATTGATCCTTGATCCACCGCACGGACATCAAGCTGGACTGATTACGGCATCAGGTCGCGGATTGAAATGTCCGTCCGCAGCATGTTTGGTAAATTCTCGCGGATTACGAACGCGCAGCATGGACGAACTTGCTCGTGGTTCCAGCTCCGAGGCAATCGTGTCGCAAATGCGGGATGGACGTTGAGTACTCGAGCTTCCCGGCCCGCGCTTCGGAAGGTGTCCGCTAACCGGGCTGCAGCTGCCACGCGGCTTCCTTGATCTGTTCTCTGATTTCAGTTGCGAGCCGATGTCTGCAAACTCTGCATTGCCGAAGTCGTGCCGACTCGTCGACACGGTCCCGAACGCGTGCCCTCCGGCGCCCAGGGCCCCTCAGTGTACATTCGGTGAAGCGCACTGACGGGTTCAGGTGCGGCCGAGGGCGGCGAGGAGGCGGGGCGGGGTGATGGGGATCTCGGCGATGGTGGCGCCGAAAGGGGATAGGGCATCGTTGACGGCGTTGAGGATGGCACCGACGGCTCCAGCTAGCCCCGCCTCACCGGCGCCTTTCGCGCCGAGCTCGGAAGTCTCAGTCGGCGTCTCGATGTGGGCGACCTCGATGTCGGGCATCTCCGCGGCCATGGGCACGAGATAGTCGACGAGGCTACCGTTGAGCAGCGCGCCGTTCTCCGCATAGCGCAGCTCCTCGTAAAGCGCAGTGCCGATGCCTTGCACGACCCCGCCGCGGATCTGCTCTCGCACCAGCAGCGGATTGAGCACGCGGCCGCAATCGTGCACGACGACATGGCGCAGCGGTCGCACAATTCCGGTGCCGATGTCGACATCGACGATCGCAACCTGCAGGCCATTGCCGGCGAGAAACATGCGGTCGCGGCTGCCATAGCGGGCGGTGACGGTCATGTCGGCGGGCAAGTCGGTCGGCAGCGTGTAGGGGCGGAAGTGTGCGATCCGCGCCAGCTCACCGGCGGTCATGTGGCGGGTCCCGCTCGTGCGGTTGATGACGACGCCGTCGACGAGGTCGAGATCGTCGGGTTTCGTCTGCAACAGGAAAGCCGCGATCGCCAGCAGATTGGCACGCAGTACCCGTGCCGCGCGCAACGCAACCTCGCCACCGAGCGCCGCGCCGCGTGATCCCCAGGAGCCGCCGCCGACGGGCGACATCACGCTGTCGCCGCTCAGCAACTCGATGTCGTCGAGCTTCACCCCGAGCACACCGGCGACCACCTGCTGGATGCCCGTATCGATACCCTGGCCCTGGTCTGTCGTGCCGACGTGCACCCGCACCTGGCCGGACGCCTCCATGCGCAGCAGGCACGTTTCCTGCGCGCTGATGTGCTGGCCGCCCTCGCCGTAGTACTCGGGGCCGATGGCGGTGAGTTCGACGAAGGTATTGAAGCCGATGCCGCGATGAATGCCCTTGGCGCACAGTTCGGCCTGCTCGCGGCGGAACGCGGCGACATCGACGATGGCTAGAGCCTTGTCGAGACAGCGCTCGAACGACAGGCGCTCGAAGTCGACGCCGCCGGCGGATTTCAGCGGGAAGTCAGTGTCCTTCAAGTAGTTTTGTCGGCGCAACTCGATCGGGTCGACGCCAAGCTGCCGCGCGGCTTGATCCATGAGCTGTTCGGCGACGGCGGCGGCGATCGGATGGCCGACGGCGCGGATGTGGCCGAGAACGCCGCGGTTTGTGAAGGCCATGGTGAGCTTGGCGCGGTAGCTCGGCAACTTGTATGGCGCGCCGGTCAGCCGGATGATCTGATTGCCCTCAGCCACGCTCGAGCGGGGATGCTGACCGTAGGCGCCGGCATGGAAGCGGTCCTCGATCTCGAGACCGAGAATGTCGCCTGACGCGCTGAACCCCATACGGGCTTGCACTTCGTGATCGCGGCAATGAATGTCGGCGAGAAACGACTCGAGCCGGTCGGCGATGAACTTCACCGGCCGCGCGAGCAGCACCGCCACCGCGCAGGCGGCCAGCTCATCCGGGTAGAGATGGTGCTTCAAGCCAAAGGCGCCGCCGACGTCCGGGCAGATCACGCGCACCTTGTGCTCGGGGAGATCGAGCAGGCGGGCATAGAGATCCTGCTGCTGATGCGGTGTCTGATGCGATTGATGCACGGTAAGGCGCCGCTCGGACGGCTCAAAGTCGGCAATGATACCGCGCGGTTCGAGACTTACGCCCGTGTGGCGATGGAAACGGAACGTCTGAGAGATGACGACGGGTGCGCTGCCAATTGCTGTCGGTGCGTCGCCGGCCTCGACGACTGTCGCGTAGGCGAGATTGTCGGGCTGGTCGGGGTGCAAGCGCGGCGCATCGGAGGCCAGCGCCGCGGCGACGTCGCCGACTTGCGGCAGCGCCTCCCAATCGACGGCAATGGCTTCGGCGGCGTCTTCGGCCGCGGCGCGGCTGTCGGCTGCGACGGCCACTACAGCCTCGCCCTGGAAGCGAACGAAGTTGGTCGCAAGCGCTGTCTGCTCGGGGGCACGCATGGTTGGAAAACGGCCGTGCAGCGGGCGCCAGGCTTTCACGACGGGCGCCAGATCTCGTGCTGTCAGCACGCGCACGACGCCGGGCATGCGCGCTGCTTCGGCCGTGTCGATCGAGACGATGCGCGCATGGGGATGCGGTGAGCGCACGAAGGCCAGATGCAACATGCGCGGCAGCACGATGTCGTCGACGAAGCGGCCGCGACCGGTGAGCAGGCGCTTGGCGCGGTCTCGCGGCACCTCGGCGCCGATGGGAAACCGAAAACCCGAGGTCATTGGCTGGCCTCCATCACGGCGTCGACAATCGACTGGTAGCCGGTGCAGCGGCAGAAATTACCGGAGATCCACTCGCGGACTTCATCGCGGGTCGGGTTTGGGGTTGTGCGCAGCAACTCGCCGGCGGTGAGCAGCATAGCGGGCGAGCAGAAGCCGCATTGCAGGGCGTTGCGGCGATGGATGGCGTCCGACAACCGTGCGAGACGGCCCGACGCGTGGGCGCCCTCGATGGTCTCGATCGTGGCGCCGTCAACCTGCACAGCAAGCATCAGGCAACCGCGTGCGAGCCGCCCCTCGACGAGCACCGTGCAGGCACCGCACGAGCCATGCTCGCAGCCTATATGCGTACCGGTGAGACCCAGGTTCTGGCGCAAAAAGTCTGCGAGATGCAGACGCACCGGAACGCTGGTCTCGACCCGTTCGCCATTGACGGTGAGCGCGATGCGGCAGTGCTCTTCAGGCGCCATGGGGTAGTTCCTTCATCAGTCGCCCAAGGATGCGCTCCAGCAGCGTGCCGGCGATGTGACGCCGGTAGGAGGTGGGGCATCCCGGATCATCGGGCGGGTCGATTTCTTGGCGCAGCGCTTCGACTGCGGCGCTAATGCGCGATGGACTAAGCTCAGATCCTTCGAGCACGGCCATGGTGTGCACGGCGAGCACGGGCCTGTCCGCCACGCCGAGCAGAGAAATCTTGATGCCGCGAACTCGGGGTACAATCTCGTTGGCGACGAGCGCGATGCCGGCCATGGCAAAGTCGCCGTGTCGGCGGGCAATCTCATCGAAGGCGTGGATGCCACCAACGCGTTCCGTCGGAAAGACGACGCGCGTGAGCAACTCGTCAGGTTGCCTCGCCGTCGTGTAGAGCCCCTGGAAAAAGTTCACTGCGGGGACGCGGCGCGAGCCCCGTGCGTTGCTCTCAAGCTCCATCTCCGCATTGAGGGCAAGGGCACACGCCGGCCACTCTGCCGCCGGGTCCGCAAGGCTGAGGCTACCGCCCAGCGTGCCACGCGAGCGAATGGCCACGTGCGCGATGTGACGGCCGGCCTCGATCAGCAAAGGCAGGCGCTTCTGTATCGGTGCCGGCGTAAGGATATCGGCATGCCGCGTCATGGCGCCAACGGTGATGCCATCGGCGTGCTCCGCGATGCCGTCCAGTTCGGCGAGGCCGTTGATGTCGATCAATATGGTGGGCCGAGCCAGACGCAGGTTAAGCATCGGCATCAGGCTCTGGCCGCCAGCGAGAATTTGTGCCTCGTCGCCATGCGCCGCCAGCAAAGACAGGCATTCGTTGAGCGTTGCCGGCTTCACGTAACGGAATGGCGGTGCCTTCATGAGGGTGCCCCGATCCTGCGTCGCGTCATTGTCGCTCCGGTCATCGCGCCGTCCATCCACCATCGACGACGAGGCTCGCGCCCGTGATCATGGCGGCGGCAGGCGAGGCCAGGAACACGACGGCCCCGGCAATGTCCTCGACGCTGGCAAGCTGGCCCATCGGGATACTGTCCAGGACATCTTTGCGCAAACCGGGATCGGCGAGCGCGGGCCGCGTCATCGGCGTGTCGACCCAGGTCGGGCCAACGGCATTGACGCGGATATTGTCGGGCGCAAGCTCGATCGCCATGGACTTGGTCATCCCTTCGATAGCGTGCTTGGTCATCGTGTAGACGCTGCGCCCCTTCATGGCGACGCGGCCGAGCTGCGAGCTGATGTTGATCACGGCGCCGCCGCGCGTGCGACGATCCTTGTCCGCCAGCATGCGCCGCACTCCGGCCTGGGCGACAATGAAGGCCGCGCGCACGTTGAGCGCGAGCAGGCGATCGAGCGCCGCCGTCTCCACATCGACGAAGGGCTGCGGCACATTCGTGCCCGCATTGTTGACGAGGATGTCGAGCGCCGGCAGCGCGGCGAACGTGGCGCGCACGGTTGCTTCGTCCGTAACGTCCAGCACGAGCGGCCGCGCCCGCCCTCCCCGTCGCACGATGCCGCCCGCCACGGTCTCAATCTCAGCGGCGGTGCGCGCGGCCAGTACGACTTCGGCGCCGGCAGCGGCAAGCCCCTCGGCCAGCGCCACGCCGATGCCGCGCCCGGCCCCGGTCACGAGTGCCGTTCTTCCGACAAGCGAAAAAGTCGGCAAGGTCATGGCTGACACCTGTCTTGTGGCTCGCCACAGGCTTAAGGCACGATCCGGCTCGCCACAACTGTGACAGACGCAGGCCACGGCCACCTAGGCAACGGGTCGCAACCGCAGTCGGTTATCGCCTCGCGCGCGCGTGAGGCCTGGGTCGAACTTTGATGTGGGACAGATTGTGGGACAGAGCGGTGGATATAAGTAATTATCTTGCATTTTCAATGCATATTGGCGGAGGAGGCA
>JBJXDZ010000025.1:0-22911 GCA_046154645.1 Hyphomicrobiaceae bacterium | reverse complement strand
GCAAAGTACAGCGACGAACGCAATGACGAGCAACTCGCCGAGATCGTGGCGAGCATTGTCGGCGCGCGGATCGTCAATCGCGTCGAGCGCGGCAACGAAGAACTGCATCGGACCCCTCCCCGAATCGCAAGGAGTCCTCTCAAGAATCCATACCCGCTGGCGATGCAAGCACTATTCGTTCAGGCCAAACGCGATTCCCCTACCAGGAAACGCGTTTCGGCGGCAGCACGTGCCGATAATCGGCCAGGCGCGAGAACCATTCCGCCTGCTTGCGGAAACGAGTCTGGCGGTGTCGGCGGGCAACCATCACGATCTCGCGAATATATTGCGCGATCGGTTTAGCAGCACGTACTGCGTTGTGCGGCCAGACCCGGATGGCAACAGGCTCGTGCTAGCGGCATTCGGAAACGGGTACGCGCATCTGGATGAGCATTGGGACAACAGGAAGGTCGGGACGCCGTTCGGTGAATTCGCCGATCCGGATTACTCGGCGTTTGTGCAGCAAGCTTATCGTGACGTGTGGTCCAGCTGGCGCCCGACCTTGGAGAGAATAGATGCTCCAAGCTTTAAGCCGCCATTGCCGTCCACCTATGAGAGATTGCTGCTGCCGATCCACTGGGGCAACCAACGGGCCATGTTGAGTGCCACATTGATTTAGGATGCAGCGTAGTGGTGCCCTCAACGCTGCCCGAACGAAGCGCGCGGCTTGAGGCCTGCCGGAACTGGTGCAATGGGCTTGGAAGCCCGTACGGGTCGGGGCGAGCGCACAGCTGGTCCGCGCATCGCCTTGACGGCGCGGATGCGCTCCTCGATCGGGGGATGCGTCGAGAATAACCCCAAGAACGGCGGCGGACGGTCGATGCACAACTGCATGACGCCCGCGGGCGCCCCGATATCGCTGCCTTCGCTGATTTTCTCAAGGGCCGAGGCCATGGCCGCGGCATTGCCGGTCATCTCGACGGCACCGGCATCTGCAAGGTATTCCCGGGCTCGCGACAGGGCGAAGCCGACCAGAGTTGTGATGAAACCGGCGAACAGCACGAAAACGAAGCCGATCAGCATCGCGACCCAGGCCCCGATGCCACCGCCGCCCTCGTCATTCTCGTCGCCACCGCCACCGAGGCGCATGGCGGCGCAGATCGTGCGCACCAGCAGGAAGAATAGGACTTCGGCCAGCAGGGCCAAGCCGCCAGCGACGGCCGCGGCGATGAGGCCGAGGAAAACATCGCGGTGCTTGATGTGGGCGAGTTCGTGCGCCATCACGGCCTCGATCTCCTCATCCGTCAGGCGATTGGCAAGGCCCTCGGTCACCGCCACCAGATGCTGGCTCTTGCACAACCCCGTCGCGAAGGCATTGAGCTCGTTGGACTCGATAATGCCGAGTTTCGGCACGTCCATGCCCGCCTTTTTGCACAGGTTGGCGAGGATACGTTCGAGCCGTGGCTCGGTCCCCGGGCGCACGACACGGCAGCCGGATGACCAGTTGATCAGCAGGCCGCTCAGGGCCAGCGAGATGGCGATCCAGGCGACAGTGCCGAGGGCGACGTAAGGGGCTGCCCGGATGCAGAATTCGATCGCCCGTGCGGACTGCTCGGCCAACTCGTAGCGCGGATGTTTCCAGCTTTCGAACAGCAAGGCGCCCACATAGACCATGCCGAAGACGATGCCGAACAACAGTGCCAGGAGTACAAACGAACGGATCACATTGCCAAGGACGTGCAGGGAGCCGGGGTGTTGCATGGATCAACTCTGGATTTGCGTGCCGCTTGGAATTGCCAGGATTTCAACGGGCGCGCTCGAAGCCGCACCAGCACAGGACGCCGACTAGCGCGAAGCCAAAGCGGGCGCCGAAGGCAGCGATTTTGGGTGCGAAGCCGGAGAGTGATTTAACGCCGTCGCCGGGATCGGGCGCGCCAGCAAGCACCTCGGTGATGAGATCGCCGACAACGAAAGGGCCGACCAGGGCAAAGGCGGCGCCGAAAAGGCAGGCCATCAACGCGTTGTCGGCTTCGAGCAGGTCGGCAGCCTTCCAAGACGCAATCACCGCTGCAAAAAATGCGAGGTAGGGGGCCCATTGCCCTGACAGTGCGGCAACCATGTTCCAACCCCACGCAAAAGCTACGCGGACGAAGGTTATCGCAATCGACTTGTCATGTGGTTAAGCTGGAAGGCTACTGGGTCGTCACTTTTTCCGCGGCCGGTTGGCGCGCACGATGGTGCCGACGCCGTGCTCCGTGAAGAGTTCGAGCAGCACGCAATGCGGCACCCGGCCATCGATAATGACCACGGCCTCGACGCCGGCTTCGACCACCTCGATACAACCTTCGATCTTCGGGATCATGCCGCCGGAAATGGTGCCGTCGCGGATCATGGCGCGGGCGGCGTCCACGGTCAGGTCCTCGATCAGCCGCTTGTCCTTGTCGAGCACGCCAGCGACGTCGGTGAGCAGCAGCAGGCGTTTCGCCTTCATACGCGCAGCCAGCGCCGAGGCGAAGGTGTCGGCGTTGATGTTCAGCGTCTGCCCGTCGCGATCGACGCCGACCGGTGCGATGACGGGGATGACGTCGGCTTTCGAGAGCGTCTCGACGATCTCCGGGTTCACCTCGATTGGGTCGCCGACAAAGCCGATGTCGACCTTGGTCATGACATTGGTGGCGGGATCAGGCATCTCGGTGATCTTGCGGGCATACATCAGGTTTGCGTCCTTGCCGCTGATGCCGACGGCGCGCCCGCCCTGCCGGTTGATGGCCGAGACGATATCCTTGTTGATGGCGCCGGCGAGCACCATCTCGACGATCTCGACGCTGGCCTTGTCGGTGACGCGCAGCCCATGCACGAACTCCGACTTGATATCGACGCGCTTCAGCATGGCCGCGATCTGGGGGCCGCCGCCGTGTACGACAACGGGGTTAACGCCCGACTTCTTCAGGTAGACGATGTCTTTGGCGAAGGCGTCGGCCAGCGCCTGATCGACCATGGCATTGCCGCCGAACTTGATGACCACGGTTTCATTGTCATAGCGGATGAGATGCGGCAGGGCCTCGGCGAGGATGCGTGCCTTGAGTTGGGGCTCGATACCGTTGGCGGCGGTGTGCGCCGCCGCTTCACCAGCCTTGCCGCCCGATGCCGCGCCTTGGTCCTTGGCCATCTCGTCTCACTCCACGCCGTCCCTAGAGGTCGCGCTGGCCGCGAGTGACCGCGACCGATCCGGCGGCCGTTATAGCGTGGCGGCGGCGGGTGACAATGGTCACCGGCGCATGACGGGCGAGAAGCGTTTCAGCGTCACCCCTTCCGCCAGCCTTTCTGTGACTTGAACACGACCTGGGCGCCGAGAATGACGACGCCGAGGCGCACGAGGTGGTGCAGCGCCACGTAAGCCACGTCGAGGCCGAGCACGAAGGCCAGCAGATTGAGCTCGGTCTGGCCACCCGGCGCAAAGGCCAGCAGCACGGAGATAGGATCGAACCCGGTCCAACGCGCAATCCAATGTGCGGTCAGAGCTGTAATCACCAGCAGTACGATGGCATAGGCGATGCCCCAAACCACGGTGTGCGTGAACTCGCGCAAGGTCAGGCCGCGGAACTGGCAGCCGAGCATGGTGCCGACGCTGATCTGGGCCACGATGAGGACTTCTAGCGGCACCTTGGCGGCGGTGAAGCCGAAGGCGTGCGCCAACCCCGAGACCAGCATGGGGCCGACAATGGGCGCACCTGCGAGACCAATCGCGCGCGCCGCCAGCCAGCCGCCAAGGCCCATGGCCACCAGCACCAGGGCGTCCGGCAGGGCCAAGTCATGCAGGCGCGTACGCACGGCAAAGGCCTGCCCCACGTTCAAGCCGTCATGCCACTGCAACCAGAGCGGCAAAGCAAACACGATGACCAGGATGCGGCTGGCCTGCACCAGGATGACGGTGCGCGGATTGGCACCCGCGTCCTCGGCCATCACGGTCATGTCGGTGAGACCGCCCGGCACGGCCGAAAAGAACGCGGTTGGCCGGTCGAACTTGGAGATCTTCTCGTAGAACACCATGCCAAGGCCGATCACGAACAGCATGAACGGCACCAGCAGGGCAAGACTCCAGGCCATGGAGCCGGCGCGGCCGAGGATGGCTGGCGTGAAGGCCGAGCCGATCGCCACGCCGAGCACGGCGCGCATGGGGATGGCCAGCGGTCTCGGCCGCTCGAGGGGCAGATTGGCGACGGAGGCGACGAGGCAGAACGTCAGCGCGCCGAGAAACCAGGGCAGCGGTAGCTGGAAATGCACGAAAGTGAGCGAGCCGATGGCGCCGATGGCGATGGCGAGCGCGTAGCGGGCGTAGCGCCACCCATGGGAGCCGCGTACGCCGGCCGCGGGGGCTGTCCCCTGCACGCGGGGAGCTGCGACGGCTGGCGCACCGACGCTGGCGAGCGCCCGCTCCTTGGCGATGGCCTGCTGTCGCGCCTTCCGCGTGTTGCGCCGTTTCCCCCGCCCGCGTGCCATTCCGTTCCTTGTGGTTGTTGCGCGGCCCGCTGCAGCCGAGATTGCCAACTGCGGTTTACTGCCAAACCAGCGTGCCCACCACCGCTGCTGACAGCAGGGTAGCCATGAGACCGACGAGCACCGCCTTGGGTGCCAGCTCGACGATCTCGGCGCGGCGCTCGGGCACCAGCGTGGTGAGACCGCCCACCATGATGCCGAGCGAGCCCAGATTGGCGAAACCACACAGCGCATAGGTGAGGAGCAGCCGTGAGCGCGGCGTGATGGCATCGGCGGGCAAGCGGGCGAGATCGATATAGGCGAAGAGCTCGTTCAGGATCACCTTCTGGCCGATGAAACTGCCGGCGGTGGCGGCTTCGCTCCAGGGGATGCCGATGATGAAGGCGACCGGGGCCGCGATCCACCCGAGCAGGCGCTCGAAGGTGAGGTTCAGCCCGAAGGGCCGGCCAACGAGGCCGAGCAGGCCATTGGCGAGGTGTACCAGCGCGATCATCACCACCAGCATGGCGATGACGGCGGCGAGCAACTTGAGCCCGTCCTGGGTGCCTTGCGCGATGGCGTCGATGGTCGAGCGCGGGGGATTGTCGAGCTGGATGTCCGCTGCATCGGGACCGCCTTCGAAGCCTTCCGGGACCGCCAGTCGCGCCAGCACCAGGGCTGCCGGCGCATTCATCAGCGAGGCGGCGAGCACATGGCCGGCAGCGCCCGGCACGGTCGGTTCCAGGATGGCGGCGTAGAGCGCCAGCACGGTTCCCGCCACGGTTGCCATGCCGAGCGTCATGGCGGCGAACAAAGCGCCGCGGCCGAGGCCGGCCAGATAGGGCCGCACCAGCATCGGGGCTTCGACCATGCCGACGAAGACCTTGGCGGCGGCAACCGTGGCCAATGGCCCGCCAATGCCGAAGGCCCGGCGAAAGACGTGCGAAAAGCCCGCCACCACCCGCTGCAGAATGCCCCAATAGTAGAGCACGCGGGTCAACGCCCCCATCACCAGGATCAGCGGCAAGGCTTGCAAGGCCAGCACGAAGCCCGCCTGCGGCTTGACGACTTCGAATGGGGCCGGGCCTCCCGCGAGATAACCGAACACGCGCTGCATGCCCTCCAGCGTCGCCGCCTGCAGCGCGCCGACGCCGGCCGAGATGGCCTCGAACAGGATGCGCGATTGCGGGATTTTCAGCAGGATCAGGGCAATCGCGAGCTGGATGCCGATGCCGGCCGCGATGGTGGCCAGCGCCTTGCTTCCACTGACCAGACTGCGGTTTTCCGACATGGCGTAGGCGGCAAGTGGGATCAACACCACCCCTAGCAGGCTCTGCAGCGCCAGACCCATGCGTCCCCCACCCCTTCGCTTGCCGCTCGACGCCGACTCGATCGGGAGCCCAAGTGCAAGCATAGGCGGGTGCTCGAGCCCAGGCCAGCGGTGGAAAAGCCGTGGAAAACCATCGGGCGCAGACCGTCCGGATGACATAATTGGCGTTTAGGCGGTTGCACGCGGCGCCGGATCGACCCTAACTCCCGGCTGGCCCCAAATCTTCTGCCGGCGGCACCGCGCGCCCTGCCAAGCAGCATGAGGCCGCGCGCCACCCGGTCAGTCATTACGGCAAGGCTGCACGACGATGTCCGACGATCCCGCCAACCGTTCGATGCCCAATCTGGGTGGCGTCAGGCCGGGCGAAAGCCTGAACCCTGAGCGGCAGCCGCGCCGTGATGTGGCGACGTGGCGCCCCGCTGAGCCAGCCGCTGCCGGTGATCGGGAGCCGCCGCCGTTGGCACAGCCGGTGCCACCGCGCCCGCGGACGCAGCCACCCGCCCAACCCGCCAATCGCACTCTGGAGCCGCGCTGGCAGCCGGCAGGTCTCGGGCCACCCTCTCCTGGCCATCTGCCGCCGCCACCGCAGGCCGGTTCGCGCCCTGAGCCGACACCACCCGGCATGCGGCCCCGGGTACCATCGCCAAGTTATACGGCGCCACCGCGGACCCAGCCGCCGCAGGGTGACCCCACTTATGCCGCGCCGTTGCCGCCACCGCCGCCGCGCGGGTTGCCCTCTGATTTCCGTGGTCCGAAGTCGATCTACCGTCATCCCGAGATCGAGGACGCGCGTGGCCCGTCGTGGATCGGCAAGGCCGTGCGTTACAGCCTGATAGGGCTCGTCGCCATCGTTGGCACGGCCGTTGCAGCCGTTGTGCTGCTGCCGCCGACGGAGATGATCCGCAATCACGTCATCGCCGAGGTGAAAGCCAAGACGGGCCGAGATCTGGCGGTTGGCAGCGCGCGGCTCACGCTGGTGCCCTCGCTCGGCGTCAACCTGAAGCATGTGACGCTCTCGGCGCCGCCGGGGATGGCGGGTGAGCCGCTGCTGACGGCACGCAGCGTCGAGGTCAATGTGGCGCTGCTACCGCTGATCACGCGTGAGGTGCAGGTCGAGCGGATGGTGTTGGTGGAGCCGGTCGTCACGTTGCGGGTCGACGCGTCGGGCCGGCGTAGCTGGGACTTTGCCGAGGCCGAGCCTCTGCGCCAAGGACTGCCGGTGCGCACCGCCCAGGCTCCGCCGCCGAAAGGGCAGGAATTCCGCAAGCTGCCGGCTGAGTTGCAGGACTTCGCCAAGCACGCCACGACACCGGCCAAGCCGGGGGCCCGTCTCGGCGTCTCGGCGCTCTCGCTCGGCGATGTGCGCATCACCGACGGCGTGCTGCGCTATACCGATCAGCAAAACGGCCGCAAGGATGAGTTGACCGGCGTCAACATGCGCCTGGCGCTCAAGGATCTCGGCGGACCGCTGAATGTCAAGGGCGATCTCCTCTACCAGCGCGAGAAGCTCAACGTCGATGCCAGCGTCTATGCCCTGCGCGAGTTGATCGAGGAACGCGCGACGCGTTTGACCGCCCGTGTGCAAGGCGCCACGCTGATGGCCAGCTATGACGGCGAGATCGCCGGCGGTGGCAGCGCCATGGATGGGCGCTTGACGGTGAAAGTGCCATCGGCAGTCGGACTGGCGCGGCTGCTGCAACTGCCGTTGCCTGGCCTCGAGGGGGTTGGCGCTATTGGCGTCGAAGGCCAGATGAAGACCGGTCCCGGCAATGTCGCCTTCACCAACACCGCCTTCGCGCTTGGCGACTTTGCCGCCAATGGCAACCTCGCCGTCGATCTGCAGTCGGGCCGGCCGCAGATCAAGGCCACGCTCAAGATCGCCAAGCTGGACCTCGACCGGCTGGCTGCGCTCAAGGAGGGATTGCCGGCAGTGCCCGCGTCGGCGCGGCCGTCGCCTGCGGCCGTGCCAGCCAATCCCCCGGGACCGGCGCAGTCGATCGAGGACTTGCTGAAGGCGACCGAAGGTGAGGCTCAGCGGCCACCGACGGCCGTACGCGGCTTCACCAAGCGTGACGGCTGGAGCCAGGAGGCGCTCGATCTCGGCATCTTGCGCTTCGTCGATCTCGATGGTCGCTTCACCGTCGGCGAGTTGATCGTGCAGCAGATCAAGGCGTCGCAGACACAGCTCACCGTCGATCTCAAGGGGGGCGTGCTCAAGGCCAACATTCAGGACACGACGCTGTATGGCGGGCGTGGGCGCGGGCTGGTCAATCTCGATGTCCGCCAGCCCGACAGCGTCCTCGGCGTCAACATCTCGGCCGACGGCGTGGCGGCGGCAGCCCTGCTCAAGGATGCGGCCGGTGTCGATATGATCGAAGGCCGCGGCCGGCTGTTGATCGCCGTCACCAGCAAAGGTGTGAGCGAGCGCGATCTTGTCGGCGCCCTCGCCGGCAAGGCGGAGTTCACCCTCGCCGACGGCGCTCTGCTCGGCTGGGATGCCAACGATCTGCTCGGACAGATGTCGCAGCTCAAGGTGCCGAGCTTCGACCGCAAGCCCGGCGCGCGCACGCCCTACAGCCTGTTTGCCGCCACGTTCCAGATCGCCAACGGAGTTGGACGCACGCAGGACATCCGCTTCACCAGCCCGTCGCTGCAGGCCACCGGCAGCGGCGTGGTAAATCTCGTCGACCGCAATCTCAACCTGCTCATGAAGCCGAAGGTGGCGAGCGGCACTCTCGCCAACATCGATGTGCCGCTGCGCATTGCCGGCAATTTTGACGCCATCAAGGTAATGCCGGAAGGCAAAGGTTTAGAGACGGTCAAGCAGCTTGGCCGTCAGGTGCGCGACACCGACGTCGACAACGTCGTGCGCGGTGTGCTCGGCGATACGCCGGAGGCGCAAGAGAAGGCTGCAAAGGCCAAAGAGTTGCTGCGCAAGTTCCTGCGGCCGTGAGTCGCAATTGGCGTAGGCCCGGCGCGGGTTTCATGATCGTCTGAACCCGGATTCTTGAGCATTGAGAACACGATTTGGCACGCGCAGGCCCGTGTCGAAAACGCAGTCGTTAGCGTGACGTTATCTGCGGGGGAAATTTTTTCGGCCCCTCGACGAAATTACCCCTTGCACAGGGGGGCGATTGGGGTCATATCGCGCTTCTCCGTTCGTCCACCTGCCCTAAAGGTCAAGGACACTTCCCCAAACCCTAAAGGTAAGGAGCGGACGGGTCACAATCTGTCTACTGGTTGGGGAGGGTCAGATGGCCTACGACGACGCCCTCTTCCAATTGGGGATGGACTTGACTCGTTCAAGCCCCGCCCAAAAGGAAGAATCTACAAGCACGACCGCGCCGTTCGCGCACAACGAAGACCGTAAAGACTTCTTCATTGAACGCGATGGTGTGAGGTTTGCGGGAACGCATCTCATCATCGATCTGTTCGGCGCCAAGCGGCTCGATGATCTCAAGCACATCGAGCGTACGCTGAAGCGCTGCGTGGAAGTTGCAGGCGCTACACTGCTCCACATCCACCTCCACCACTTCACGCCCAATGGCGGCGTGTCGGGTGTGGCGGTGCTGTCGGAGAGTCATATCTCGATCCACAGCTGGCCCGAGGCCGACTACGCGGCGCTCGACGTCTTCATGTGCGGTGAGGCCAAGCCACACTTGGCCATCAACGTGCTGAAGGAGGCGTTCGGTGCGTCCGACGTGGTGGTCAAGGAGCACAAGCGTGGCGAGGAGCTCCAGCAGCTCAAGTGGCAACAGGCTTCTTCCAAGAAGGCGCCTGTCCGACTGCCCGGCCTGAAAAAGGCCGACAAGGTGCGCCGCAAGGTGGCGGCCTGATCCACGTCGCACGCGACGATCTGCACACGCGAAGCTTGCGCGGCCCGGTTTTTCCGGGCCGCGCGGCGTTTGGGCTGGCTATGGTCAGTTTGGGGCCTCGCGCCGCCGCAGCTGATCGCGCCCGCAACCAACATCATTAAGTTCGCTTGAGTATGACGCTGGTCGCATGCTCTCTAGCGCCAGTACCGATGCATCGGAGCCACCGCCATGACGAAGACAGACCGCTGGGTCGAAGAGACTTTTCATCCCCATTGGCGCGTGCGCCTGAAGGCCGACAAGGTGCTGCACGAGGTCAAGACCGAGCACCAGGATCTGGTGATCTTCACCAACGAAACCTGGGGCACCGTGCTCATGCTGGACGGCGTGTGCCAGCTCACCACGTCGGACGAGTTCGTCTATCACGAGATGATGGCGCACGTGCCGCTGATGGCGCTCTCGAAGCCCAAGCGGGTGCTGGTCGTCGGCGGTGGTGACGGCGGCGTGCTGCGCGAAGTCTTGAAGCATCCGAGCATCGAGAAGGCGACGTTGTGCGAGATCGACCGCAGCGTGGTGGATCTGTCGCTGCAACATTACCCGGAGATCGCCGGCGGCTCGCTCGATGATCCCCGCACCGACCTCGTCATCGCCGACGGACTGAAGTACGTCGCCGAGACCAAGGAGCGGTTCGACGCCATCATCGTCGACAGCTCCGAGCCGATCGGACCGTCCGCTGTTCTGCACACGCCCGAGTTCTTCGCCGACTGCAAGCGGGCGCTGAAGGAGGGCGGCATCCTGGTGACCCAGAACGGCTTGCCGTTCCTGTTCCCGGAGCACCTTGGCGCCACCACGCGGGCCTTCGCCGGCCTCTTCAAGCATGTCGCGCCCTACATGTGCACGCAACCCTGCTATTTCGGTGGGCCGTTTGCCTTGAACTGGGCGTCGGACGACGGTGAGCATCTGGAGCTGTCGGCCAAGAAGCTGGCCAAGCGGCAGGAGAAGCGCGGGATCGTGACGCGCTATTGGACACCTGGAGTGCACGTCGGCGCGTTCGCGTTGCCGGCCTACGCGGAAACGGTGGTCAAAGCGGCGATCTCCGGCAAGGCGCTAGCGGTCGCCCCCGTGGTTGCCAAGGCCAAGCCGAAGCCGAAGGCGAAACCCGTCGCGTCCAAGGCGAGGAAGACAGCGTGACGCTTTGGTTCCTGCGGCCATGTGCGCGCATGGCGCGGCGACGTCGGCATAGGCCAGCGAACCAGTGAACCCGATGCTGCCATCGGTTGCCGCACCCGACCGGCGCGAGCCGGCGCTGGCCGCCCGTTTGGCGGCCAGCGTGCGCGGCCTCGATGGCTGGCGGCGGTGGCTGCTGGCTGCCGGCGCCGGCGCCTTGTCGGTGTTGGCCATGGCGCCGTTTCATCTCTGGCCGGTGCTGTGGCTGACCTTGCCGGTGCTGGTTTGGCTCATCGATGATGCGTTGGCGCGTTCCGCCCCGATCACGCCCAAGGGTCGCCTGCGCGCCATTCTGGCTACGCCCCGGGCGTGTGCAGCGCGTGCCGGCTGGTGGTTTGCGTTCGGCTATTTCCTGTTCGGCCTGTTCTGGATTGGCGAAGCCTTCCTGGTCGAGGCGGAGACGTTTGCCGTCCTCATTCCTTTTGCGGTCACCTTGATGCCGGCTGGTCTGGCCCTGTTCTGGGCTGCCGCCGTGGCTGTTGCGACGATGGCCTGGCATCCCGGAATGCGCCGGGTGCTGGCCCTGGCCCTCGCGCTGTCGGCGGCCGAATGGCTGCGTGGCCACGTGCTGACCGGCTTTCCCTGGAATGTCCTCGGCTATGCTCTGACCTATCCCTTGCCACTCATGCAGTGGGCCGGCGTGCTCGGCATCTACGGGCTTACGTTGGTGGCGGTGGTGCTGTTCACCGCGCCGCTGGTGTTGCACGCCGAAGCGGACGTGCCCGTCGCGCGCTGGCCCCGTGGCCTGCCGATCGGACTCGCGCTGGCTTCTCTCGCCGCCATGACGCTGTGGGGCAGTTTGATCCTGGCCACGCCTGATTCCGCGCCGACCAATGTCACCGTACGCATCGTGCAACCAAGCGTGCCGCAGCGCGAAAAATGGCGTCCGGAGAACCAGGAGCGCATTTTCCGCGATCACATTCGCCTCTCGCAGCAGAATGCGGCGGGAGAGGAGGATGGCGGCAAAGGCATCCGGCTGATCGTCTGGCCCGAAGCCGCCATGCCCTTCTTGCCGCTCAATACGCCGGCGGCGCTGGAGGCGATCGGTGCCATGCTGCCGCCGGGAACACTTCTCGCGAGCGGCGGCTTGCGGCTCGATCCGCCAGACCCGCAGGTGCCAGGCTCGCGGCGGCGAGTGTACAACAGTCTGATCGTGTTTGGAGAAGGCGGGCGGCCTGTCGCTGCCTACGACAAAATCCATCTGGTGCCGTTTGGCGAATATTTGCCGGCTCAGACGCTGCTGGAGGCGATCGGCCTCGAGCAATTGACACGCCTGCGTGGCGGTTTCGACGCCGGTCCGCGGCCACGGCCGCTGCTGTCGCTGCCGGGCCTGCCGCTGTTTGGGCCGCTCGTGTGCTATGAGGCGATCTTCCCGCGTGCCATCGTCCAGGGCGGCGAACGGCCAGCCGCCCTGCTCAATGTCACCAATGACGGGTGGTTCGGCAACACGACCGGGCCGCGCCAACATCTGCATCAAGCCCGGGTGCGCGCACTGGAGGAAGGTTTGCCCCTGATCAGGGCCGCGAACAACGGCATTTCTGCCGTCATCGACGGGCGCGGACGGGTTGTTGATCGCCTCGACCTCGATGTGCGCGCCTCGCTCGATGCCCGCCTGCCATCGCCGGTGCCGCCGCCACTTTATGCCCGTTTCGGCGACGCCATATTCTTTCTGATATGGTTGCTCTTGGGAGGGATGCTCGGTGGTCTCATGAAAATAAAACGTACCCCAAGTAAATCTACTTAAGATTGTAAGATAGCCAATTTGATTAACTTAAGATTGCATTAAATCGATATTTCCTATCGCGCCGCGCGCTAAGTGCTGCAAAAATATAGTCCGCTCTTTACCGATGGTTGACGACGGGAGTGGTCGCACCTAGGAATTGCGGGATCAGACGGCACAACTTATTTGGGTGAGACCATGGCACGAGATGCTGATGATGTCGGCGAGACCGGGCTTGTTGAAAAAGGCTCGCGGCGAGCAAATCCGATTGATGTTCATGTCGGCAGTCGAGTGCGGCTGCGGCGCATGTTGTTAGGCGTCAGCCAGGAACGGCTCGGCGAGCAACTGGGACTGACCTTCCAGCAAGTGCAAAAGTACGAGAAGGGTGTGAACCGGATCGGCGCCAGCCGGTTGTTCGACCTTTCGCGGGTCTTGAGCGTGCCCATCGACTACTTCTACGAGGAGGCGCCCGGCGGGGCTGTGTCCTCGACGGCCACCCCGGGCATGGCCGAACGGCCGTCCGACACCTTCATGTTCGAGTTCCTCAACACCCGGGAAGGCTTGGAGCTCAATCGGGCGTTTGCGCGCATCAGCGATCCGAAGACGCGGCGCGCCGTGGTGGATCTGGTGCGGGCGCTTGGTGGCGACGACGTGGCAGCTGAGTGAGTTGGCCGTGGCGCCCGCGCGGGCGTGATGTGCGGCGCAAATGGGCAGGACGATCTGGACACCCGGGGCGTCCGGCTCAAAATCGGCCGCAGACTTTCCAAAGCGTCGCACATCTTCGCCGTCCAGCTCACTTGACCCCCAGGTGAAAGGCTGCAAAGAAGCCAGCCCAGTCGTGATAGCAGTGTTAACACCGGTCCCAATGGGGGTTTCCGTGGCGCGCAAGTCGTTCCTCTTTACCAGCGAATCAGTGTCCGAGGGGCATCCCGACAAGGTCGCGGACCAGATCTCGGACGCCATCCTCGATGCGTTTCTGGCCAATGACCAGAAACTCGGCATCGCCGACAAGAGCGCGGTCAACACGCGGCTTGGCTGCGAGACCCTGGTCACCACCGACAAGGTCGTCATTGCCGGCGAAGGCCGCGGGCAGGCGCCACTGTTCCGCTTGTTCGATAGCCACCAGTTCGGCGGCCACAAGGAAGCGCGCATCAACCGCGAGTTGATCACGCAGATCGCCCGCGGCGTCATCAAGGACATCGGCTACGATCAGGTCGGCTTCTCCTTCCACGGCGCCGACGTCGAGGTGCTCTTGCACGGCCAGTCGCCCGACATCGCCATGGGCGTCGACGAGAAGCAGGGCGAGGAAGGTGCCGGCGACCAGGGCATGATGTTCGGTTTCGCCTGCACTGACAGCGAGGCCTATGAGAAGGGCTCGTTCATGCCCGCGCCGATCTTCTTCTCGCACAAGATTCTGAAGGTGCTCTCGGAGCAGCGCCGATCTGGCAAGCTCGGCGACCTGCTGCCCGACGCCAAGAGCCAGGTCACCATCCGCTACGAGGAGGGCAAGGCCGTTGGCGCCGCCAAGGTGGTGGTCTCGACGCAACACACCAAAGCCAACGGCAAAGGCAAGGATTACACGCCCGAGATGGTGCGCGACATGATCGGCGCTGCGGTCGAGTCGGCGCTGCCCAAGGGCTGGATGCCCAAGAGCGGCTCGGATTTCCTGGTCAATCCGACCGGCAACTTCGTCGTTGGCGGCCCGGATGGCGATTGCGGTCTCACCGGCCGTAAGATCATCGTCGATACCTACGGCGGTTATGCCCCGCACGGCGGCGGCGCGTTCTCGGGCAAGGATCCGACCAAGGTCGACCGCTCGGCCGCCTATGCGGCCCGCTATCTGGCCAAGAACGTCGTGGCCGCTGGCATCGCCGACCGCTGCATGATCCAGGTCGCCTATGCCATTGGCCGTCCGGAGCCGATGTCGCTGCTCGTCGACACACAAGGGTCGAGCAAGCTCGGTGGCGACATCGACGCCAAGCTCGAGAAGGCGCTGAACGAACTGTTCCCGATGCGCCCGACCAACATCCGCCGCAAGCTCGAGCTGAACAAGCCGATCTATCAGCGGACGGCGGCCTATGGCCACTTCGGCCGGGCACCGGACAAGGACGGCGGCTTCTCGTGGGAGCGCACCGACCTCGCCGACGCCATCAAGAAGGCGATCGGGGCCTGATTGTCAGCCCATCCCGGGTCCGGCGCTTGCGACCGGACCCGCAGTCGTCTCAGAGCAGCCGATCTGCTCTTCAAGGAGAGCCACATGTTCAGCCACGTGATGGTCGGTACCGACGATATCGATGCGTCGAAAAAGTTCTACGATGCAGTGCTGGGCGCGCTCGGGCATCCCGAGGGCAAGGCTGATCCCAAGGGCCGCGTCTTCTACCGGACCAAGACCGGACTGTTCGGCATCAGCAAGCCGATCGACGGCAAGGCCGCCTGTCATGCCAATGGCGGCACCATCGGTTTTTCGGCAACCAGCGCCGAGCAGGTGAAGGCGTTCCATGATGCGGGCGTTGCCCACGGCGGCAAAAGCATCGAAGATCCGCCGGGCTGGCGGGATATGGGCCCAATGAAGCTCTATCTGGCTTATCTGCGCGATCCCGCCGGCAATAAGATCTGCGCCATGCACCGCGGCTGAGCCGAGGTTCTGGGTGACGATTGTGACGGTCGCGGCTGGTTCGCGGCCGTCTTTGCATGTGGTGGGCAGGTTCTGAGCAGATCATGAGCGAGGATAAGCGCAACGAACGTGGGCCTGCCGATCTGCGCTCTTTCGGCCGCCGCCGGGGGCGCAAGATCTCCGGCCGGCAGTCTGATTTGCGCGAGACGCTGCTGCCGTATGTCCAGGTTGATCTCGGCCACCTGCCGCCGCAACCGTTGGCAAAGGTTTTCGACGCGCCGGATGCTGGTGGGCATCTGGAGGCGCAAGGAGAGGACGCGCCGGATGCTGGTGGGCATCTGGAGGCGCAAGGGCATGATGGGGTCAGACCCTTGGGTCCGACCCCGCCGCTGCCGCCGGTGCAAGCCAAGCCCATCTGGCTCGAAATCGGGTTTGGCGGCGGCGAGCACTTGATTTGGCAGGCCGCGGCCAATCCCACCGTCGGCATCATCGGTTGCGAGCCATTCGAGGAGGGCGTCGTCAAGGTGCTGACCGCCATTGACGAGCATGGCCTCGGCAATATCCGCCTGCATCCCGATGATGCGCGGCCGCTGTTACGCTGGCTACCGGCGGCGAGCATCGCGCGGGCGTTCATCTTGTTTCCGGACCCCTGGCCGAAGCGCAAGCATCAGAAGCGGCGGCTCATCAATACAGCCCTGCTCGAATTGCTGGCGCGGGTCATGCAACCGGGGGCTGAGTTGCGCATCGGCACGGACATTGCCGACTATGCGCGCACCATCTTCATGGCCTTCCAGGCGACAGAGCATTTCCGCTGGCTGGCCACGGGACCCGATGATTGGCATCTGCGGCCAACAGATTGGCCGCAGACGCGTTACGAGCAGAAGGCTGTCCGTGAGGGGCGGCGGAGCGTGTATTTGCGATTTGTTCGCACCTGATTGGCGCTTGTTGCTCCAGTCAGACGCGGGGGTTGCCTGCAATGACCGCAAAACGCTCAACAGACCGCCAAAAACCTGTTGCATTTCACGAACTGATCGCGTAGATGTGAATTGCTCATGATCATCTCAACTCTGGGAGTGGATCCTTCGGATCCGCTCTTTTTGTTTTGGGGGTGACCCATGGGACAGTTCCGCATCGTTTACGGGTTGGAATGGCAGCGTGAGCGAGCCGACGTCCGATTGGCGTTTCATTGCCGAGAGTGGCAAGGCGGCCGAGATTGCCGAGCTCGCTGAGCCGGTACTCGAGAGCCTTGGCTTCCGCATCGTGATGGTCCGCGTCATCGGCGGGGCGGGACCCATCGTCGAAATCATGGCTGAGCGGCCCGACGGCAGCATGTCGATCGAGGATTGCAAGGCTGTTTCTCAGAACTTGTCGCCGGTGCTCGACGTGCATGATCCAATGCCAGAGTCGAGCTACCGGTTGCAGGTCTCGTCGCCGGGTATCGATCGGCCGTTGGTGCGCCCCTCGGACTTCGACACCTGGGCCGGATACGAGGCCAAGATCGAGATGAAGGAGTTGATCAGCGGGCGGCGGCGGTTTCGCGGCGTGCTCGAGGGTTTCGAGGCGGGTGAGGTGCGGATCGAGGTCGAGATTGCCGGCGCGGGGCGCCAGGTGCTCGGCCTGCCGGTCGACATGGTCGCTGAGGCAAAGCTTGTTTTGACGGACGAATTGGTGCGGGAATCCCTGCGCCGCGCCAAGCGGGCCAGATCGACGCCGGTCACCGATGCGTCCACAGGGGACACGGCCGAGGCGCCGACTACCGCTCGGAATGCGAAGGACGTCAAGCCGTCCAAGGCGCATACTGACAAGGTGCGCCACGTCAAGGCGAAGACGACGAAGACCGAGATTTCAAGTGAGCCCGGTGCGGCTCCGGCAAACCGCCGGGCGCGCCGGGAGGCGAGTGCTCAACGGAAGGGTTGAACGGGCATGGCTCAGGCAGGCATCAGTGCAAATCGTCTGGAGCTTCTGCAAATCGCGGATGCGGTGGCGCGTGAGAAGTCGATCGATCGCAAGATCGTCATTCAGGCCATGGAAGACGCGATTCAGAAGGCGGCCAAGGCCAGGTATGGCCAGGAGAACGATATTCGCTGCCTGATCGATCCGCGCACCGGCGAGACCCGTCTCTCGCGCGTCATCACCATCGTCGAGACGGTGGAGAACGACAGTCAGCAGATGACGGTGGCCGAAGCCAAGCGCAAAAAGCCCGACGCCAAGGTTGGCGACGAAATCGTCGAGCAACTGCCGCCGTTGGATTTCGGCCGGGTCTCGGCGCAGAATGCCAAGCAGGTCATCGTCCAGAAGGTGCGCGAGGCCGAGCGTGACCGTCAGCACGCCGAGTACAAGGACCGCGTCGGCGAGATCATCAACGGCACCGTGAAGCGCGTCGAGTACGGCAACGTCATCGTCGACCTCGGCCGCGCGGAAGGCATCATTCGCCGCGACGAGATGATCCCGCGCGAGAACGTGCGCCTCGGCGACCGCATCCGCTCCTACATCTACGACGTGCGCCGCGAGCAGCGCGGTCCGCAGATTTTCCTGTCGCGCGCCAAGCCCGAGTTCATGGCCAAGCTGTTTGCCATGGAAGTGCCGGAGATCTACGACAACATCGTGGAGATCAAGTCGGTCGCCCGTGATCCGGGCTCGCGCGCCAAGATCGCCGTGATCTCCAAGGACAGCTCGATCGATCCGGTCGGCGCCTGCGTCGGCATGCGCGGACAGCGTGTGCAGGCCGTGGTCAACGAGCTGCAGGGCGAGAAGGTTGACATCATTCCCTGGAACGACGACGCCGCGACCTTCATCGTCAATGCGCTGGCGCCGGCCGAGGTGTCGAAGGTGGTGCTGGACGAGGATTCCAACCGCATCGAGGTGGTCGTCGACGAGAAGCAGTTGTCGCTGGCCATCGGTCGGCGCGGGCAAAACGTGCGTCTGGCGTCTCAGCTCACCGGCTGGGACATCGACATCATGACCGAGACGGAAGAGAGCGAGCGGCGCCAGAAGGAGTTCGGCGACCGGACGCAGATGTTCATGGAAAAGCTCAATTGCGACGAGGTAATCGCGCAGTTGCTCGCCACGGAAGGCTTTGCCTCTATCGAGGAGGTGGCGTTCGTCGAGCTGTCGGAGATCGCCAACATCGAGGGCTTCTCCGACGAGACCGCCGAGACCATCCAGGGGTTGGCGCGCGACTATCTCAACCGCATCGAGTCCGAGCGGGATGCCAAGCGGCGGGAGCTCGGCGTCGCCGATGAGCTGGCCGAGGTCGAGGGTGTCACCACGGCCATGATGGTGGCGTTCGGCGAGCACGGCATCAAGACGGTCGAGGATCTGGCCGACTGTGCGACCGACGAGATCACGGGCTGGACCGAACGCAAGAAGGAAAAGGACGCCGAGCCGGTGCGCCACAAGGGCATTCTGGACGGCTTCGATATCGGCAAGCCTGAAGCCGAGGCCCTGATCATTGCCGCCCGCATCCACGCGGGCTGGATCAAGGCCGAGGATGTGGCACAGCCCGACGTCGAGGGTGACGGCGAGAACGACGGGTCCGAGACCGAAGCTGCTGACGGCGCCGCCGCAGCCGCCAAGGTTTGAGACCGATGTCCCGGAGAGCAGCACACAGTGATGGTGGTACGCGCACGCGAGACGGACGAGACAGCGGCTGCGGCCGGCGATGAGCCGGAGCGCACCTGCATCGTCACGCGTGCCAAGGGGACGCCGGAGACGCTGATCCGCTTCGTGGCGGGACCAGACGACAGCATCGTGCCCGATTTGGCGTGCCGTTTGCCCGGCCGCGGCGTCTGGGTGACCTGTGACCGGGTCAAGGTGGCTGAAGCCGCCAAAACCAACGCCTTTGCGCGCAGCCTGAAGCGGAAAATCAGCGTCCCCGACGATCTGGCCGGACTTGTCGACAGCCTGCTGGTGCGCCGGGCCATGGACGCCCTGAGCCTGGCGAACAAGGCGGGGCTGGTGGTTCCAGGCTTCACCAAGGCCGAAATCATGATTGCCAAGGGGGAGGGCTACGCGCTCGCCCACGCCGTGGACGCGGCAGCCGACGGAGCCGGCAAACTGGACCGCCGGCTCTTGGCCATTCAGGTCGAAATGGACCGCGGAAACGAGCTCCGCGTGGTGCGGGACCTGACAGCCGAAGAATTGAGCTTGGCCATGGGCCGGCCACATGTGGTACATGCTGCGCTCAGGAAGGGCGGCGCGGCGGATAATTTTTTGAGAGCGGCCGGGCGCTTGCGACTTTACCGGGCATCAGGCGAGATAGAGGCGGCGCGGCCGTCGAATGGAAGTTCGGATACGGGACGGGTATGAGCGAGACCAAGGAAACGGACAAGACCCGGCAGGGTGCAGCGAGACCTGCAGGCGCACGTTCGCCCGGTCGGGTCGAGCAGAGCTTCAGCAAAGGCCACACCAAGGTGGTGGTGGTCGAGCGGAAGACGAAGCGCACATTTTCGTCGCCGGGCGCCAAGGAAGCGACCGGTAAGTCTGAGTCGTCGCCGAAGCCGGCTGCGGCCGGCGGCAGCCTGCGCTCGGGCGTCGCTGGCGGTCGTCCGTCGGGGCAGGGTGCGCGTGGCGGCCTGTCCACCAACGAGATGGACAAGCGCCAGCAGGCGCTGCTCGGCGAGCAGAAGCGCAAGGCTGAGGAAGCTGAGCGTCGCGCCCAGGAAGCCGAGGCGCTGCGTCTCGAGGCCGAGCAACGCCGTCGCGAGGAGGAGGAGGCGCACCGTCTCGCCGAAGTCGAGCGCGCGCGGGCCATCGCGGCCGGTGAGGCCGTCGGTCCGGCGCCACCGCCATTATCGGCCGTAGAACCGGCCCCTGTCGTCACGATGCCAGTCGTGGCCGACGTGCCAGCGAAAACAACGCCCGCAACGCCGCCGCCGGCCGCCACCTCGACCTCGACACCGGTCGCCCGTGGCCCCGCGAAAACTGCAGACCCGGCAGCACGTCCACCGGCCGCCGACACACGCGATGCCCGCCAGCTGCGCGAAACCGGCGCTCGTCCCGGCGGCAAGCCGCCCGTCATCGGTGGTCGCGAGGAAGCGCGACCGGGTGAAGGCAAGAAAACGCTGACCGACGTTTCGGGTCTGCGCCGCGCGCGCACGGCTGTCGAGGAGACGCCGCCCGACGATGACGACGACCGCGCCAAGCGGCGTGGCGGCGTGCCGATGAAGCCTGTCCGCAGCCCCGTCAAGACAACGGAAGAGCGCCGCGTCAGCGGACGCTTGACGGTCGATAAATTGCTCAATGACGAGCAGCGCGAGCGTTCGCTGGCCTCGCTGCGCCGCAAGCGCGAGCGCGACCAGCGCAAGGCGCTGGGCATCCAGCAGACGCGCGAGAAGATCATGCGCGAGGTCATTATTCCTGAGGTCATCACGATCCAGGAACTGGCCAACCGCATGACCGAAAAAGCGGTGGACGTTATTCGCCTGCTCATGAAGCAAGGCGCGATGCATAAGATCAACGACGTCATCGATGCCGACACCGCCGAGCTGATCGTGACCGAGTTTGGCCACAAGCCGAAGCGCGTCTCCGAGGCCGATGTCGAAGAAGGCTTTATCGGTGAGAAAGACGTCGACGGCCATCTCGAGACGCGGGCCCCGATCGTCACCATCATGGGCCACGTCGATCACGGCAAGACGTCGCTGCTCGACGCCATCCGCGAGGCCAACGTGGCTTCGGGCGAAGCCGGCGGCATCACGCAGCACATCGGCGCCTATCAGGTGATGACCGCAGGCGGGCACAAGATCACCTTCATCGACACGCCCGGTCACGAGGCCTTCACGGCCATGCGTGCCCGCGGTGCCAAAGTGACCGATATCGTCGTGCTGGTGGTGGCAGCCGACGACGGCGTCATGCCGCAAACGGTCGAGGCGATCAATCACGCCAAGGCCGCCAATGTGCCGATCATCGTCGCCATCAACAAGATCGACAAGCCGTCGGCCGATCCCAAGCGCGTCGCAACCGAGCTGCTACAGCACGGTATCGTCGTCGAAAGCATGTCGGGCGAGACGCTGGATATTCCTGTCTCCGCCACCAAGCGCATGAACCTCGACAAGTTGCTCGAGGGTATTGCGCTGCAAGCTGAAATCCTCGAGCTCAAGGCCAATCCCGAGCGCTCGGCGGAAGGCTTCGTCATCGAAGCCAAGCTGGAGCGCGGTCGCGGTCCGGTTGGCACACTGCTTGTGCAACGCGGCACCCTGCACGTCGGTGACATCATCGTCGCCGGCTCCTCGTGGGGCCGTGTGCGCGCGCTGCTCGACGACAAGGGCAAGAACACGCCGGAAGCGGGACCATCGGTGCCGGTCGAGGTGCTGGGCTTCGACTCGGCGCCTGAGGCTGGCGACCAGTTCGCCGTCGTCGAGAATGAGGCGCGAGCCCGCGAGATCACTGATTACCGTGTCAGGAAGCGGCGCGAGGCGCTGGGCTCGGCAAGCTCGTCACGCACGCTCGAGCAGATGATGCAGCAGCTCAAGGAGGACGGGAAGAAGGAGTTCCCGCTCGTCATCAAGGGCGACGTGCAAGGCTCGGTCGAAGCGATCATGGGTGCGCTGGCCAAGCTCGGCAACGAGGAGGTCGGAGCCCGCATCGTGCACTCCGGCGTCGGCCAGATCACCGAAAGCGATATCGCGCTGGCCTCGGCCTCGAAGGCCGTCATCCTCGGCTTCAACGTGCGCGCCAACGTACAGGCGAAGCAGGCCGCCGACAGCCAGGGCATCGAGATCCGCTACTACTCGATAATCTACGACCTCGTCGACGAGGTGAAAGCGGCCATGTCCGGCATGCTGGCACCGACGAAGAAGGAGAACTTCCTCGGTTACGCGACGATCAAGCAGGTGTTCAACATTTCCAAGCAGGGCAAGGTCGCCGGCTGTCAAGTCACGGAAGGCAAAGTGGAACGCGGTGCCAAGGTTCGCCTGCTGCGCGACAAGACCGTCATCCATGAAGGCACGCTCTCGATCCTCAAGCGCTTCAAGGACGATGTCCGCGAAGTGCCGACGGGCCAGGAATGCGGCATGGCCTTCGCCAACTATCAGGACATCCGCGAAGGCGACGAAATCGAGTGCTTCCAGATCGAGACCATCGCGCGGACGCTGTAGAGCAATAGCCGGCGGGTTTCATGGGCGCACCTCTGTTCGATGTCAGCTACCGGCTCACGCCGGATGACTTCACCGCCATGATGAACAGCAGCTGGCGGCTCACACCGGCGCGCCGCTGGCGGTTACGTGCGATCCAGGCCTTCACGATGCTGGGCGGAGCCTTTGCATTGGCGGTTGGAGTTTACTGGACCGATTGGCTTGCCATCGGACTCGGCGCCTTGTCGTTGACCGCACCGCTCCTTGCGCCGATGATCAACCGCTGGGCCTACGGCCGTATCTTCGAACGACAACGGCTGGGCTCAGGCGACGTGCGCATGCAGGCCGATGAGGCAGCGATCAGTCTTTTCGGACCGATCAGCGACACACGATTTCCATGGGCGAGCGTGCAATCCGTAGATGAAACCCGCGAGCATGTGATCTTGTGGATTCATCGCTATCTGGCGGTCCCGATCCCCGCAGCTGCGTTCGGCTCTCCCGCCGAGGCCGCCCGGTTTGCGGCGTTTGCAAAGGCCCGTTTGGCGAGCGTTGTGGCGGTGTGATAGTTTAGATCGATGCCGGAGGAGCCCGTGGCAGGCGATACGTCTCACTGGCGGCTCGACATGGAAACGTTCCACGGCTTCCGTGACGACCGGCCGAGGTCGCCCCGTCATGATGCCGCC
>JBJXDZ010000024.1:0-37263 GCA_046154645.1 Hyphomicrobiaceae bacterium | reverse complement strand
GTCCTGCACGCTCGGCGGCAAGAGCTGCGGCTGATCGATCTTCCAGGGGCGAAAGTGCTTGCTCATGGCCCCAGAAAGAATCAGACTCGCTTCTTCAGAGCAACCGACTACTTGGACGGGCTCCTAGTCGATGCCGAACCTCATTCGGCAGCCATGTGGACACCTCACCTTTGACGCGCGCACCGCAGATCGTTGCCCCGACCGACACCGCGCTCGCCGAGGCGGCCCGACACCTGCTGGCGGGTGACCTGGTCGGCTTTCCGACCGAGACCGTTTATGGCCTCGGCGCCGACGCCACCAATGGACGCGCAGTGGCGGCCATTTTCGAGGCCAAAGGCCGGCCGCAGTTCAATCCGCTGATCGCGCACGTGGCGAGCATGGAAGCGGTCGAGCAGGTGGCCGTGCTCTCGGAGCTGGCGCATCGCCTGGCGGCAGCGTTCTGGCCGGGACCGTTGACGCTGGTACTGCCACGGGCGCCACGGTGTGCGGTTTCGGAATTGGCCACAGCCGGCCTCGAGACGATTGCGGTGCGGGTGCCGTCGCACCCGGTGGCGTTAGCCCTGCTGCGGGCTGTTGGGCGGCCGGTGGCGGCGCCATCAGCCAATCGGTCGGGCCGGGTGAGTGCAACCAGTGCCGAGCATGTCGCAGCGGATCTGGGGACGGCCGTGGCCATGATCCTCGACGGCGGCGCGACGGAGCATGGCGTGGAGTCGACGGTCCTCGATCTGGCGACACGCGACGTGATGCTGCTGCGTCCGGGAGCGGTGACGACGGAGGCGCTTGCCGCCGTCATCGGATACGAGCCGCTGCGGGCTGCACCGATTGCAGAACGGCCGAATGCACCGGGTCGCCTCGAGAGTCACTACGCGCCGCGGGCGGGCGTGCGTCTCGACTGTGTCGATGCCCGTGACGGCGAAGCGTTGCTGGCGTTCGGCCCACGGGTGCCGGCGCACGCGGGGCCGACATTCAATCTCAGTGCCGGCGGCGATCTGCGCGAGGCGGCGGCGAATTTGTTTGCGGCGCTGCGCCGGCTCGATGCGACGGGCGTTGACACCATCGCCGTGATGCCGATCCCCGCGTGGGGTCTCGGCGAGGCGATCAATGATCGGCTACGGCGGGCTGCGGCCCCGCGCAACCTGCTGGTGTGAGTGGCGGCGCGCTGGCGTCTACTCGGCGGCATCCGATTTCGGGTTCTGAACTGGCCGTTCGTCGCCTGGAGCTGGCTCCGCAGGCGGGTTGGCCGCGGCTTGGCCCGCCCGGGCCCGGGCCGTGCCGCCAGCAAGTTTGGCGAGGCTGGCGGCAACGGCCGGCGACAGCGCATCGAGGTTGGGTTTGCGTGGCGGGCGCAAGCGCGGCGCCATCGCCCGTGGCGGCGACGATGCATCAGGCGGCATGCCGGGAACGCCGTCCGATGGCGGCGGCATGCCTGGCGGCTGAGAACCGGGGGGCGGTGGCGGCGCGCGCGATGCGTCGGCCTGCAACGGCCCGCGCGACGGCATGGCCGGAGGTTGCGGGTTCGGCTGCGCGCGCGGTGCCGGCGGTGGGCCGGGATTTTGCGCCGGACGCGGCGTTGAGGGCGTATGCGGGCCCGAGTTGACCTGATGCGGCAATGGCTGAACGGGCTGAGACGGCGGCATGGGCGGGCCGCTGCGCCGGGTGTCGCTTGCCGGCGGAGCAGGGGGTTGGCCCGGCGCCGTGCGCGGTGGCTGCGCGCCGATGACACCGGAGTTCGAAGCGGCCGGCGGTGGCGACAGGGGCCGCGACATCGGTGCCGGCGCGCCAGGTGTAGCCGCCGTTGGCTGGGGCGGCGGGGCGGGGGCCTGCCGCATGTCTCGAGCGGGCGGCGCGGACTGCGGCATTGGCATGGGCGGTACCGGCGTCGCCGGTGGTTGGTTTACAGCCGGCGCTGGAGCCGGTGCAGCCGACGGCAGGGCCGCACCTTCATCTTTGTCTTTGCGCTTTTCCTGGCCACGCACCAGACCGCGGCGGCGCATGCGCCGGTCGGCCTTGCGGATCAAGCGCAGCAGGCGATCGATATCGGACTCCGCCATCGGCTCGCCGTAGTAGAAGCCCTGTGCATACTGGCAGCCAACGGAGCGCAGGAAGGCCGCATCCTCTGCGGTCTCGACGCCTTCCGCGATGATGCGCTTGCCCAACTCGTGCGCGAGCGCCACGATCGAGCGCACGATGATGCCGTTGCTTTCGCCCTCGCTGCTCGATTGCACCAGCGCCTGATCGATCTTGATGGTGTCGAACGGCAACCGATGCAGATAGGCCAGTGACGAGTAGCCGGTGCCGAAATCATCGAGCGCGATCTGAATGCCTGCTTCGCGCAACAGCTCGAGGATCAGCGTCGCCTGCTCGGGGTTCTCCATCACCAGCGACTCGGTGATCTCGAGCCGGAGGGAACCCGCGGGAATGACGGCGCGGCCGATGGCGTGCCGGATCTCCTGCACCAAGTCGGGCTTGATCAACTGACGGCTGGAAATGTTGACGCTGACGAACAGCGGTTGCTCGGGCCGCGGCAGTTCCTTGTGCCAGCGCGCGATATCGGTGACGGCCCGGCCCAGCACGTAGGAGCCGAGCTGGACAATTAGATCGGTTTCCTCTGCGACCGGAATGAAGTCGGCGGGCGAGAGCAAGCCTAGCTTGGGATGCTGCCAACGGACCAGCGCCTCGAAGCCGATCAGCTCCTCGCTCGAAAGCGCGACAATGGGCTGATAGAGGATGGTGAGCTGACGGTTCTCGATGGCGCGGCGCAGGTCGCTCTCGATGGCGATGCGGTCGTCCTTCTCAGCGCGCATCTCGGCCTTGAAGACCTCGATCCGGTCGGTACCGCTGCGCTTGGCCCAATGCATGGCGATCTCGGCCTCGCGCAGCAGATCGCGGGCTTCGGTGGTCACCGTTTCGGCCATGGCAACGCCGATCGAGCCGGTGAGCACGATCTCTTCGCCAGCGATACGGATCGGCGCGCGCAGGGCTTGCCGGAAGGCCTCGGCGAGGTTGGCGATCTCGCGGGATTCGCGATGACCGCCGAGCAGGAGCGCAAACTGATCGCCGCCGATCCGGGCCAGCGTGTCATCGGGCTGCAGGCTGCGGGCCAGCCGGCGGGAAATGGTGATGAGGATGCTGTCACCGACGATCAGACCGAACGAGCTATTGACGCTCTTGAATTTGTCGAGATCGAAGAACATCACCGTCGGGCGCAGGCTGCGCTCCCCACGCGAACGATCAAGGCTGGCACGAAGCCGGTCGAGGAACAGCTCCCGGTTGGGCAGGCCGGTCAGATTGTCGTGCACGGCGTCGTGCAGAAGGCGCTCCTGCGCGCGCTTGGTGTCGGTGACGTCGCGCACGAGACCGACACAGCGCAGGGCTTTGCGATCGCTGGTCGCGACGCTGGCGCCTTCGAGCTCAAACCAGCGATAAGAGCTGTCGGCATGGCGCAGGCGAATGTCGAGGCGGAGCGCGCCGCCGCCGCGCTCCTTGATGCCGTCGAGAGCCAACCGCACCCGTTCGCGGTCGGCCGGGTGCAGCAGCGTCATGAAGTCCTTGAGCTTCGAGGGCAAGCCACCGGCGCTGAGGCCCAGTGCTGCCTCGACCTCGGCATCGAGCTTGATCTCGTCGCGGCGCGCCGACCACTCGAACACAGCGACACCGGCACGATCGATGGCGGCGAGCCGCAGCTGCTTCTCGGTCGGACTCGAACCATAGTTCGGCTCGTTCGAGCGGAAGGCAAACTGGGTGACGGTGAAGCCGATCAGCAGCGTAATGAAGACAAGGCCCGAGACCAGCCCCGAGATGGCCACTTCGCCGCCGAGCTTGCCGGTCATGGTGAGGCCGGCGCCGAACAGCCAGACGATGAACAGGATCCAGGTCGGCAGCAGGGCCAGCGCCCGGTCGAGACCACGCAACGCCAGGAACAGGATGATCACGCCGCCGAGGCCGCCGATCAATGGCAGCGTCATGCGGGCGACAGTGGCGGCCAGGCGCGGATCGAGGACGGCCAGCGCCACGATGGCAAGTTGGCCGGCAATCCAGACCGAAAACAGCATCCGCGCGAAGGCGTGCCACAAGTTCACCCGTAGGAACGAGAACAGGAACAGCACAAGGCTTGCCGCGACGGCCGCCTCCGAGGCCGCGCGATACTGTGCGTTGTCCTCAGGCCGCATCTGAAACAGCTTGTGCCAAAACCCGAAATCTACACAGAGCACAGCCAACACGCACCAGCCGACCAGGGCTGCGCTTGGGAAGATCGACTTGTGGTTGGCGGCGAACACGGCGGTCAGGAAAATGGCCAGCAGGCCGGTGATCCCGAGCATGATGCCGTTGAAGAGCTGGCGTTCCCGCTGGGTCTGCTCGAACTCGACCGGTTTCCACAGGTGGACGCGCGGGAAGCGCTCCGACGTGATCTCGGCGACGTAGGTGATGATCTGGCCGCGCTCGATGGTGATGCGGAAGACGTCGATGCGATCGTTGCGGATGCGCTCAGGCGCGAAGCCGGCGGAATGCGTCACCTGCTCGATGCGGCGGCTGTCGAGGTCCGGCCAGATGATGCCGGAGCCGACGACCTCGTAGCGGTTGGCGGTGAGCCAGACTTCGATCGTCCGGTCGGTCGGGTTGTGCAGGGCGAACACCAGCCAGCGCGGATTGGTGCCGGGTGTGACGGCGCGCACACTGATGCGGCCGGTGGTGCCGTCGAGGCTCGGCGCCGTCTCGACCTGCAGCGTATCGCCGGTGCTTTCGCGGGCTTCGCCGAGGGTGGTGATCTCGAGCCGGTCCTGGTCGGCCTTGAGTGTGATCGGCTGCAGCGCATGGGCGGCGCCGACCCAACCGGAGGCCACCGCCAGCCACGCCAGCATCACGGCCAGCAGCCATGCTGTGGTGCCGTGGCGACCGATGGTGGCGGCCGTCGCATTTCCCCCCTTGCCCACGCTCATGGCCGCGGATCCTCCGCCAGCAGGGCATGGAGGATGTGGTCTTCCCAGGCACCATTGATGCGCAGATAGCGGCGAGCAAAGCCCTCCTGCTGGAAGCCACCCTTGGCGAGCACTCCGAGCGAGGCCTCGTTGCCCGGCATGCAGGCGGCCTCGAGGCGATGCAGGCGCAATTCGTCGAAGGCGAAGTTGACGATGGCAGCCAGCGCCGCCGAAGCCAGTCCCTGCCGCGTGTACACGGAACCGACCCAATAGCCGACCGTGGCTGCCTGCGTGACACCGCGGCGCACGTTCGACAGCGAGATGCCACCCGCAAGCGCCCGGTCGCTTTCGCGCACGATGATGTAAGCATAGCCCAAATCCTCACGGGCATCCCGCTGATAGCGACGCAGGCGATCACGCCAGGCGCCGCGCGTCAGTTCATCCTCGGCCCAGCGCGGCTCGAACGGCGCCAACTGCGAACGACTGCGCGCACGCAGCTCCGCCCAGGCGGCATAGTCGGACATCGATGGCGCACGCAGCAGGACAGACCCCCGGCGCAGTACCGGGAGCAGATCCGACGCCAGTGATGGCCGCATGAACGCCATGTCTGACCCGCGGCCGCAGCCGCCCTCCTTGTCCTCTCGCAGCGCCGTCACGCGCCGACCGTGTTTGTCCCAGCGACGCGCATGGCGATGTCCGGGCCCTTCTTGCCGGCGCCAACCAAGGCGATCGACAACGGAGAACCGCTCAAGATCCGGGCGGCCACATCGCGCACGGCAGCCGGCGTGACGCTTTCGACGCGCTCGATCAACTCCTCGGGCGTCAGCAATCGATCATGAGCCAGCAGTTGTCGCGCCATCTGCTCGGCGCGAGAGGCAGAACTCTCGAGGCTCATGAGCAGGCCGGTCTTGAGCTGCGCCTTTGAGCGCTGCACTTCCTTGTCCGTCGGCACGGTCTCGGCGGCGCGGCGGAACTCGGCACTGATGACGTCGACCAGCTCACCGATCATGCCGGGTCCCGTCGAGGCGTGAACGCCCATCATGCCGGTGTCGGCCAGGCCCCAGGCCGAGGAATAGATCGAGTAGCACAGGCCGCGCTTTTCCCGGACTTCCTGGAAAAGGCGCGAGGACATGCCGCCGCCGAACAGGCCGGAAAACACCTGCACGGCATAGAACGCAGGATCGCGATAGGCCATTCCCTCGTACCCCATGACCACGTGCGCCTGCTCGAACGTCTTATCCGAGGTGCGCACGCCCCCAACGTAGCGGGCCACAGCCGGGACCGCTGACTGGCCCTGACCCAAATCCGCAAAAAGGGCCTCAGCGTGGCCGACGAGACGGTCATGGTCGACGTTGCCAGCTGCCGAGAGCACCATGCTGCCGGCCCGGTAGCGGGCCTTGAGGAAGGTGCGCAGATCATCGGTGCTGAAACCGGTGACGCTTTCGGGCGTGCCAAGAATCGGGCGCCCGAGTGCCTGCTGGGTGAAGGCTGCGTCCTGGGCCAGGTCGTAGACGATGTCGTCGGGGCTGTCCTTGGTGCTGGCAATCTCCTGCAGGATGACGTCCCGCTCGCGCTCCAACTCATCCTGCGAGTACTTGGGATTCTGGATGATGTCGGCCAGGATATCGATGGCGACGCCGAGATCGTCCTTGAGCACGCGCGCGTAGTAGTAGGTGGTGTCCAGGCTGGTCGCCGCGTTCAGATCGCCGCCGACCTGCTCGATCTCCTCGGCGATATCCTGCGCCGAGCGGCGTTGGGTGCCCTTGAAGGCCATATGCTCCAGGAGATGCGAAATGCCGTGCTCCTCGGGCGCCTCGTGACGAGCCCCCGAGGCCACCCACACACCCAGCGCCACGGTGCCCAAATGCGGCATCTGGTGCGTGGTGACGCGCAGGCCGCTGGCGAGTTGCGTGGTGCGAATGCTCATGGCGAGCTGACCTTTCCGGCGCGCGTCAGCGCACTGATGTGACGGGCGACGTCGGCGAGGCTGTTACCGAGCAAGGTGACACGCTCTGGCGCGCGTGCCTGCTCGGCGACGATGGCTGGAACCGGCGGCGGGGCACCAAGCGCGGTGCGGATGGCGTCGGGAAACTTGGCGGGGTGAGCGGTGGCGAGCGTCACTATCGGCAGCTTCGGGTCGCGAGCAACCTGGGCTGCAGCGGCGGCACCGACGGCCGTGTGAGGATCGATGACGAGGCCGGTCTCGCGGTGAACGCGGGCAATGGTGGCGAGCGTTTCGGCCTCGCCGACGCGGACCGCCTGGAAGGTTTGCGCCAGGGAAGCGCGCTCACCCTGGTTCAGCGTGAAGCCGCCGTCGCCGGCGAGCGCGGCCATGTGATCGGCGACGCGCTGGGGACTGCGCTCGGCAAGCTCGAACAGGAGGCGCTCGAAGTTCGACGAGATCTGGATATCCATGCTCGGGCTTAGCGTCGGTGTCGTGCCGCGCGGGCTGTAGCGGCCGGTCTCGAGCGTACGCACGAGGATGTCGTTGACGTTGGTGGCGATCACCAGCCGCTCGATCGGGAGGCCCATGTTCATGGCGGCATAGCCGGCGAAGATGTCGCCGAAATTGCCAGTCGGCACGCAGAAGCACAGGCTGCGATCCGGCGCCCCGAGCGCCACGCCCGCCGAGAAATAATAGACGATCTGGGCCATGATGCGGGCCCAGTTGATGGAGTTGACGCCGGCCAACTGCAGGCGGTCGCGGAGTGCCAGGTCATTGAACATGGCCTTCACGAGGTTCTGGCAATCGTCGAAGGTGCCGTCGATGGCGATGGCGTGCACGTTGGCTTCGACCGGCGTCGTCATCTGGCGGCGCTGGACCTCGCTGACGCGGCCCTGCGGATAGAGAATAAAGATGTCGATCGCCTCGCGACCGCGAAAGGCTTCGATGGCGGCGCCACCCGTGTCGCCGGACGTGGCGCCGATGATGGTGGCCCGTTGTCCCCGTCGGCCGAGCGTCAGATCCATGAGACGGGCCAGCACCTGCATGGCGACGTCCTTGAACGCCAGCGTGGGGCCATGGAACAATTCGAGCAGCCAGTCGCTCGGTCCGGTCTGCACCAGCGGCGTCACGGCTCGGTGCCGGAAAGTGCCATAGGCCTCGCCGATCATGGTTTTCAGCGCTTCGTCGCGGATCTCGCCGCCGATGAACGGTCGCATGATGGCGAATGCAACCGCCTCATAAGGCTGTCCGGCCAGCGTGGCAATGTCGTGCTGCGCCAAGACCGGCCACGCCTGCGGCACATACAGGCCGCCGTCACGTGCAAGGCCCGTCAGCAGAACATCCTCGAAGCCGAGCGCGGGGGCCTTGCCCCGGGTGCTGACGTATTTCACGGATCTTGGTTCGCTTTCCGAAACTTTGGCTCTCGGCGACAGGGCGCATCCAGCCCTCCCGCTAGCGGAATCCTAGTCGGCAAGCTTGGCGGCCACAAGGCGAACCGCGAACGAAAGCCGTTCTGTCCCCAGGCAGCGCTGACCCCTGCTAATCACCGGCTCAGCCGTGCCCCAGGTGCTCCCGGAAGGTTCCGCCAGGGGTTTTGTTGCTACGGATGTAGAGCAAATAAACACCGATCAACGTCAGCGCGAGGCCATACCACGTCATGGCGTACTGCAGGTGCTTGTTGGATAATTGAACGCGGGTTACTCCAGGCTGCGGGTAGCTGGCGGCGCGAGGTGCGGCGGAGGCTTCGATGTCGAGAAAGAACGGGTAGATCTCGCGGCGGCCGTCGGGAAAGCTTGCCTTGGCCATGCCGTCGAGGTCGCGCCAGTACCAGCGGTTCTTGGCCGGATCATTTTGGCCGTCGAACCAGCCCTTGTGGCCAGGGCGGCGCAGCAAGCCGACGATATCGACGATGCGATTGCGATCGGCAGGGCTGGTGTCGATGGTCGACAGCTGGGCTTCCGGGACAAAGCCGCGATTGACCAGCAATGTGGCGCCGCTCGGGGTCTCAAGCGGGGTATAGACGTGGTATCCGGCGGCCATGCCCTGGGCTTGGAACAGGAAGCGCGACCGTTCCGTCAGCAGGCGCCCACGGGCCCGGACGCGTGTGTATTCGAGATCGTCCCCGGATTTGAACAGGCTGGCGGCAGCGTCGAGTACAATCGGCTCCGCCTTGGCCCGCTCCTCGATGCGCTGCAACAGGGCCTCCTTCCAGGCCTTGCGATCAAGTTGCCACGTGCCGAGCCCAACCAGGAACAGGGCCCCCAGAACCGTCATCAGGGTTGGCCAGAACAGCGTTCGTGGTCGTCGCGTCATGGCTACTGTTGCTCCACAGTCACATCAAGTCCTGCTGTGCCCTATCACATTTCCCGGTCGGATTTGGTGACCTGCGGCACGTGGACCTTGTCCGTGCCATCGCTCTGCTGGCTGAATTGAATGGCCATCAAGGCGGCCTTCAGGCGCCGGAGCAACCATAGCGCCAGCAGCGGCGTCGCCAGTGCCCAAAACGGCATGTGGTAAAGGTAGGGAATGCCGAGCTTGAATTCGGCGATCATGGCGCCGGCGAGCACAAGCACGCCGAGAATGAAGATGGCGAACACGGCGGGCCCGTCCCCCGCCTCGGCGAATCCGTAATCGAGGCCGCAGCGGTCACAGGACTTGCGCAGCGACAGCGACACCCGGCCGACAAAGAGCGGGCCTCGGCTGCAGCGAGGGCAGGTGGCGCCGAGCGTGCTGCGGATCGTTGACGCGGCCTGAGGCTCATTCACATCGATCACTCACAGCTGAACAGGCTCGCTTGGATGCATCCGCCCGTGTTTAGCCGAGGCGGCACTCAGCGCAGCACGGCGTATCGACGCGGTAGGTCGGACACGATTGTGCCAGTCTGCCCGATTGACCACAATCGACATCATGGACTATCGCGCATGCAGCGCCGCCGTGGTCGTGCCGCCATACCCAACACCGCAATGGAGACAACACTCATGACTGCGAACGCCACATCGCCGACCGCCCACGCGCGCCGCGCCCTCACGATCGAGGATGCCATTCGGGGCCGGCAGTCGATCCGCGCCTACGAGCAGCGGCCGGTGCCGCGCGATCTGGTGCAGCGCGTGCTGGAGACGGCGCACCGGGCACCATCAGGCTCGAACATCCAGCCGTGGAAGGTCTATGTCGTCGACGGCGCGGCGCGGCGCGCGCTGTGCGACGAGATCCTGGCCCGTTACGACAGCGTTGGCGAAGATAAGCGCGAATACAATTACTATCCCGTCACGTGGCGCGAACCCTATCTGGCCCGCCGCCGCGCGTGCGGCTGGGGCCTCTACGGCACGCTCGGCATTACCCGCGAGGACAAGAAGGGCATGCATGAGCAGCGGCGGCAGAATTTCGATTTTTTCGGCGCGCCAACCGGCCTCATCTTCACCATCGATCGCGATATGGAACTCGGTTCCTGGCTCGACTGCGGCATGTTCGTGCAGTCGGTGATGATTGCGGCGCGAGAGTTCGGGCTGGAAACGTGCCCGCAGGCGGCGTTTGCCAATTTCCATGCCATCATCCGCCACCGCCTGGTCATTCCCGATGGCGAGATCGTCATTTGCGGCATGGCGCTCGGCTTTCCCGAGCCCGGCGCCAAGGTCAACACGTTCCGCACCGACCGCGAGCCGTTCGAGGTCTATGGCCGCTTCGTCGACACGCTGGCGACGTAGCTGAAAGGGCCGATTGCTCATTGAGGAGCCGAGCGCTCCTCGCCCTCCCGGCTGGTCGGCCCCAGCCGCTCCGTTTGAATCGTGAACAGGCCACGGCTCTGTCCCAGACGCCCGACGAAGAGTGCTTTGTCGCACGCCTCCAAGCGGACGTTTGCCAGCGCACCTTCATCGAGTTCGACGATGGAGCCTGGGCGCAGCTTCGCGACGTCGCTCAGCGTCATGTCCGGACCGTCGACGATGGCCGTGATGGCAACGCTGGCCGACAGCAGGCTGCGCCTGAAATCCCGGCTCCAAGACGGATCGAGATCAGGCTCGTCGGCACGCTCGCTGGCTCCGAGGTGCGGACGAGCCAACTCCAAGCCGGCGAGCGGCAACGCAACCACCACGTTATCGCCGAACTCCGCCAGCCGGATACAGATCGCCACATACGCGTCGTCGGCGCCCTCCGTCAGCGCAGTGTCGTCGCAGCGTGCGGCCCGAAATGCGAAGGGGGCGACTTCGTGCAGAACCGTCTGCACGTGCGCCATGATGGCCATTGCCGCGCGTGCCGCGAGTGACCGTTCGAGGACCGTCAACGGCCGCTCGGGGGCTGTCGTGCGGGCGGCCGCATCGCCGCCATAGGTTGCATCGAGTACGCGAAACAGGAACAAGGGATCGAGCAACACGAGGCCGCGCGCATTCCACGCGGGGATCTGACCCGACACGGTCAGCGCCGCCGGAAACCGTTGCCTCAGCGTCCCGATGGTGACCTGTTCCAGCGACTGCAGCGCGGTCGTTGCCTTGAGCGTCGACAACTCGCGCAAGGCTGCCGCGCAACTGGTCGCGCAGCCCTGCATCAAGGCCTGAACTTCGGGCATGTCGACGAGACGGGTCCGCGTCCGCTCGAAAAGACGGACGATCGGGGCCCTGCCATCCCGTTGCCCACCGGCGCCCGCTTGTTCAGATGTGTTCATGGCTGCCTCCCCCATCCTGACGCGCACACGTTCCCCACCCGACAACGCTGACACCGACCGTCACGGCCTGGACTGCTGCGGATTGGTGGCCGGATTCTGCGCCGCCTGGACCTCGCTCGGCGACGTGATGATCGACTTCTCGATCAGCGAGCGCGCCATGGCGGCGATGGCCATCCGCGCCTCGCTGACGGCTTGGGGCGAGGCCGGTTTGCTGCTGCTCAGCTCGGCCTCGACGAGGCGCCGTGAGCGGGGCGACAGCGCCGCGAGCGCGTCGGCCCGCAGCGCCGCCTCGCAATCGCGAATGGCCACGACGAGCCTTTCCACCGGAACATCCTCAAGCAGCCGGGCACGATCCGGCGGCAACAGCTTCGCCATGTCGGCAAACGTGAAGACGTGCTGCCCGACCTTGCGGGCATCGTCGGGATTGGCAGCGGCGAGGCGGGCCAGAATCTGTTCAATGTTGGGGGGCTCAAGGCGGTTCAGGATGGCGCCGAGACGGGCGTGGTTGTTGGGGCCGGTGTCTGCGGTCTTGGGCGCAAAGACCTCTTGCGCCAGCCGGTCGGTGAGCAATTTCGAGGCGGAATCGGCGATCGGCTTCAGGGCCAGCAAGCGCGCGCTGAGATCGGATTGCAGCGCCGGATCAAGCTTGGCGAACACGATCGACGCCTTCTCGACCGGTAGATTGGTCAGGATCGTTGCGGCGACCTGCGGCTGCTCGGTGGTGAGCAGGGCGACCAGCTTCTCATCGGCGACGCCTGCCAGCAGGGACCAGATTTTCTTCGACGGCTGGCCTGCCAGCTCACCCATGATCTCGTTGATCTCTTCATCGCCGATGACACCCGCCAGCAGGTTCTGTGTCTGCTGCGATGACCCGACCACGGCAGCCGGCACCTCGAGCAGTTGCACCAACTCGTCGATGAGCTTGTTGATCTGATCGAAACCGACCGTTGGCAACTCGCTGGCCGAGCGGGCCAAAGCGCGGATTTCGCGGTCCTCCAGCTGCTTGATGATGCGATTAGCCAGTGGCTTGCCCATGATGAGCAGGAGTGCAGCAACCTTGTCCGCGCCTTTCAGCGCGTCGCCAGTCGCCGGAGCTTGCCGCTGGCGCCCTTTGAACATTGCCTCTTTGCGCCCTCAATATGCTCGGCGCCGTCACCGTGCCATTTGCCGGCGGCGCTCGCCGCCAATAGTCCTGAGCCGCCTTGCGTCAACCTGTCCTCGAGTTGTTGCCACACTATTGCAGCACGCGCGGCGCGCTGTGCTCATCACATGGCGCCGATGGCGCGCCGACCGAGGAAGCGCTCTCCAGGGGGTGACGGGCTTGTCCTGGTCAGAGGATCTACGGCCAAAGCGGAACTCACACGATCACCCTCGGAAGGTTGTCTCAGGGTGCGTTCACCCTGCTGCCGCGACTCGCGATGCATCGATCCCGAACCCATCGCGGTTGCTGCATCCTGGGAGCGTGAGCCCGTCTGCTGCTGATCGGGCGCCGCCTTGCCACTCTCCAATTGCCGAATATCGAGCGCCTCGACGACATATCCGACGGTCGACAGCTTCTGCTCGATGGCGCCGCGGTCGCGTTCGAGACTTGCGGCCGTTGTCGTGCGCTCGGCTTCCAGCCGGATGCGAAGTGAGGCTTCGTTGCCGGCGAGAACGATCGTGACCGTGCCCAGCGATCCCGGCGTGAGCTGAAGCTTGAGCAGGCGCTGAAACGGCACTTGGGGCGTGTCGAGGTGCGGCAGATTGGGTGAGTGTCGCGTTGCGCCGGCATCGTCGCCGGCCTGCACTTGCGTGATGATGCCATCCACAATCTGCGCTGAAGCTGAACCGATGGCCGGGCCAGCTGACGGCAGGGTCGTATCCTGCACCGGCAGCAATTGTCGTTCGGCTGCCATGATCGTCGCGCGTTCGTCGCTCCGGGCAGCATTTGGCCATGTCTCGACCGTGGCTTTTACAAGGTGCCGCCGCGATGACGGCGCCGTGGTCAACGCCGCATCTTCGCTATCGCCGGCGTTGGGAGTGCTTGTCGTCGTGTCGGTGGTCGAAGGCGGGCTGTGGCTACTCGGCGGCGATACGTTACGGGCCAGCTCTCGAGCCGCGAACAGGGCGTTGAACGACCGCACCGGCGCCAAATGCGTCTCCTGGCTCAACACGGCAACAGCGACCAGCGCGGGCGGCGGCGCTGTCGCATCGCGACTGGGCTCGGTCGGTCGTTGCACGCCGAAGTCAACTTCGCCCGGGACCGGGAGGCCGATCATCGGCGTCGCGCTGACGCCTTGCAGATTGGGTAGAGGCACAGCTCGACCAACTGGTGTCGGGTGAACTGAGGCGGTGTCATCACGGCCGACATCCGCCGCCGACCTGGTCGCCATGGCGACGTGATAGGCCAGCAGCTCTGCACGCGGTGCCGACGGCGGCCACGACGGCGCGGCAACCGGATCGACCCGCTCCACTTGCTGCAGCGCAGTCGGGGTCTCGTTGGCCGTTGGCTCCGCCTGAGCCGCACCGGACGTCTCGCGCGCGTTCGCCTCGCTGATGAGGTCGGCAAAGCCGCTCGGGTCGGGCGCGCTACGATGATCCTTCCGGCGGGGCGGCTCGGCACAGGTCGGGCCACAGATATTGGCATTGATAGTGCCGGTTTCGGTCACGGTCCGCCCTCCGCTAAATGCTTATCGATTTCAGCCAGCTTGGCTGTCGCCTTGGCGACGGTGGTGTCGTGTGCCTGTGGCGGCGTCGGTTTGGCGGGCGGCGGTGTCGACGATGGCGCCGCTGGCCCTGTCGATGACACCTCGCGCATGAGAGACCTATCGACGGGGGCCTCGATAATCGTTGCCAACTCGCGCGCGGCCTGGATCAATTGACGGATATTGGCTGGCAGGTCTGCGGCTTCGAGGTCGAGCAGATGCCGCAGGGCAGCGGCGCGCTCGGCACCAAAGATGCGGACGGCACCATCGATGGCGCGGCTTGTGGCCAACAGTTGCGCGTCGCCAGCTGAAACTTGGTTGAGACGTTCGGCGGCGAGGATCGCCATCGGCAAGCGACCGGCGCGAACTGACGCTTCGGCCAGGTCCTGAAAAAACATGCGGCTTCGCGCCGGCGGGAGCTGCACGGCTGCGACATCCAGAACGCGGGGATCCAGCGGACGCGCCGCCGGGTCCGCTGCGGCCATGACATGCGCGATCTGAGCGTCGACTTTCATGGCGTAGACAGAGTTGGGAAAGCGCTGGAACAGCCGACGGACGGCCGTTTCAAAGCGCGGGCGATCACCGATGGCGATGGCCAGGTCAATGGTGGAGCGCAGCGCGGCTTCCTCGATGACGGTGCCGGGGGAGAGTAGCCGCGCCTCGTCACAGGCACTCAAGGCCCGCGCAATATCGGTTTCACGAAGCAGCAGGGCTTTGACCAGGGCAACATGTCCGGCGAGGCTCGGGACGAGCGTGCGCGGCTCCACCGTGTCGAAGAATTCCAAGGCGCGGGCCCGATGTCCCTGAGCGAATGCGAAGCTGCCACGGACAAGCTTCAGTTCCGGCTCGGCGAGCTTGATGCGCTCCAGCACCGTCTTCAGGAGGTCCGGGGCGCCGCCGCTGAGCACGAACTTGATCAAGGCCTGCCGGTTGCGCACATCGTCCCAGACGGCCATATCGAGGCTGTGCAGCACCCGGTTGACGTCGCGGGCCGCTTCCACCTGGGCCGCCGCTGCCTCGCGCGAGCCCTGCACGATACGCTCCTGCAGGCCCGTAAAGGTCTGCACGGTCTGGACCGGAATCCGCTCGATGAGCTTGAGCGGCGGCTCGGTCTTGCCAACGGGAGGACTTGGCGTTGCCGCAGGCGGCGGCCCGGCCGCGCCAAGCGCCACGACGAGGACCACCCCCAAGCCCAAGGCCTGACGTCGCGGCCCCGCCATCAGCGCGCGCCTTTGCGCATGAGAATATCGATGCGGCGGTTGGCGGCGGCCTCGGGCTGATTGACAACCTTCGGCTTGCGGTCGGCGTAGGCCTCGATGCGCTCGAAGCGCGCCTCCTCGACACCGGCCCGCAACAGCATGGCGTAGGCCGCCTCGGCCCGGCCCATGGCCAGGCGCCAATTGTTGTTCTTCTGCTCGCTGCGGAAGGGGCGCGAGTCGGTATGCCCCCGAACCATGATCTGGCCCGTGCCGGCCAACAGCGGCGCGATCCGCTGGATGAGCTTGACGAGATCGTCATTGGGTTCCGCCGAGCCAATGGCGAACATGCCGAACGTGCTGGTGTCCGTCAGGCTCAGCACGATGGCGTCGCCTTCGATGGTGACATCGATGGCCGGCCCACCGCTGATCCCGGCTTGTCGCAATGCCGCTTCGGCCTGCCGTCGAATGCCGGCCGCAGCCGTCTCCAAGGCCTTGGCCTCCACCTGGGCTTCGATCCGTCCGGCCGTTTCGTCAACGGGTGCGGGCACGCCCGGTCGCTCTTGCGGCGCGGGTGGGGCGGTCGATTGCTCACCAGGGCGCGCCGTCGCTGGAGCGGTTGCGTCCGTGGGGCGCCTTGAGGGCGTGTCATCCTTGACGAACAAGCGAGCGCTGCTCTCGGGATTAAACGGATCGCGAAAGGCTTCCCCCGCACGTTCCGAGCGGCCGTCCGCCTTGCGGCGCTCCTGCCGGGCCACGGCGGGATCGGCATTGGCGTGGCGCGTTTCCGGCATGACGCAATCGTGCCCGGCGCCGTCGCGCGTGCCTTCCAGGCCCGCGGTCTTGCGCTCTTCCTTCTTCTCCTTCTTCTCGGCGCTGGGCTTTTGCCCGTCGATCGGCTCGGTGGGTTTTTCACCGACGTCGGGCTTGTCGTCGGCGTTGCGAAGTCCTTTCTTGCGCGGGATGCTGTCCATCAGTTTGATGGGATTGAAATAGCTGGCGACGCGGGCTTTGGTCTCCGTGTTCGACGCGTTGATCAGCCACATGACGAGAAAAAAGGCCATCATGGCCGTCATGAAGTCGGCATAGGCGATCTTCCAGACACCACCGTGGTGATGATCATCCTCATTGCCCGCCCGGCGACGGACGACGACGATCTCTTCGGCAGCCTGATCCTTGTCCGACGACATCAGCCTGTGACCTCAGAAATTCTGGTGATCCATTCCGCCAGACGCGATTCGATCAGGGTGCCATTGACGTTGGCCCGGATTTGCGGCGATTCACTCGGTTGAAAGCGAACAACCGGCGCCATGCCTCCCGGCTGGCTCGGCTCGAGTTCGCAGTAGCGGCGCCACACGCGCTGGATCAGATCTTCCGGTCCGGTCAGCTCGATCGTCAGCGCCTCGCCATCGCGAGCGAGATGGCGCAGGGCCGCCGTCAACTCACGGATGGCGGCATCGGTCAGGAGATGGCGCAGCACGGGCGACAGCACGGCGAGCACCTGATCCTCGATGGTGGCGTGCATGTGCGCCAGCTGGCGGTCAAGCTCGGCGGTGAGCGTGTGTGCCACCGCTTCGGAGAACATGCGCTTGGCGTCCTCCAACCGCTGCTCGCAATCAGCCACCAGGGCGGCGAGTTCGCCCTCGACTTGCGAGCGCCCGACAGCCTGGCCTTCCAGGTATCCCTTGGCATAGGCATCGCTGGGGCGCTCGGGAGGTGGCGGTGGCTGCATGGCCTCCGCGCGCCGCCGCAGAGGCAGCACGATGGGGCTCGGCGGTGCCTGCTCGTCGGTCGAGAATTCCTCGAGAAATCTATGTGCCGGCTGTCGCATCAGGATTGCTTCGCCTCCGCCATCCAGGTTTTCAGTACGCTTGCAACCTTGACCTCGTCAGCGGCGACCAGCGTCTCCAGTCGTTCGCGCAGGAGTGCATCCTGCGGTTTCGCTGCCGCGCCAGGGCGTGCATCGGCGATGGCGCCAAGTGCAGACGGCGCCATATTCGCTTCGAGCATAGGGGCCGTGGCCATACCGCCCACCGGCAGGCCCGCCATTGCGCCACCTTTCGCCGTATCGATAGCGGTGGTCTCGCTGGCCCGCCCGAGTACAGTCATCAGCGGCCGCAGTCCGAGCAGGAGGACGGCAATGACGACGGCGAGCAACACCACCGCATTGATGATGGTGCCGAGATTCATGATCAGCTGGTCGGAGAGCGACGTGCTGGCGGCCGGCGCGAGCGCGCCGCCTGGGGTGGCCAGGTCGGAGACCGAGATCTCGATGCTGCTGCTGCCGGTGCTCTCGGCGCCTGTTGCCGCAGCGATCAGCCGTTTCAGATCGGCCAGACGGGTCGCGATGTCGGCGGGCTCGGCCCCGTCTGCGGCCTTGGCCGTGAGTTGCTTGCGGTTAACGACCACGGCGACGGCGAGACGCTGCACGCGGTAGCCTTCGCGAACCGTCTGCACGGCCTTGGAGTTCAGCTCGTAATTGATCAATTCCTCGCGGCGGTCTTCACGTTGCCGCCGCTTCTCGCTTTCGGCCGGGCTGGCTTCCGGCCGCGGCAGGTTCGTCTCGACGCCGACGGCGGTCTTCGAGCCACCGTCCTCGGAAGACCCGGTCTGCCTGACGACGCGCACGGATCGCTCGATGCGCGACTTCGGATCATAGACAGTCTCGTTGATCTGCTGGCGATCGACATCCAGGCGGACGGTGACGCTGACCTGGAAATTGCCGGCACCGAGCGCCGAGGCAAGGGTGCGTGATGCCCGCTGCTCGAGCTCGGCGGCCATGGTGCTTTCCATTTCGGAGAGCTTGAGCGAGCTCAGCGTTTTCTCGTCGCCAGCGCTGGCGATCAGGCGGCCGTCGGTGCTGGCGACGCTCACCTGCTCAGCCTTCATGCTCGGCACGGCGGCGGCAACGATGTGACGCACGACCTGCCCCGCCGACGCCTGCCAGCGCCCCTCGATCCGCAGCAGCACCGAGGCCGACGGCTCGCGACGATCGCGACGCAACGAGGTCGTCTCCGGCAACACGAGATGGACGCGCGCGGCGGCGACGCCATCCAGGGCTTGGATGGTGCGTGCGATCTCGCCTTCGAGGGCGCGGACCCGCGTCACCTCCTGCATGAAGGAGGTGAGCCCCATCGACCCCATCTGATCGAACAGTTCGTAACCCGCACGGGCGCTGGAGGGGAGCCCCTTCTGCGCCAGCAGGGCACGGGCCTTGGCGCCTTGACCTACTGGAACGAGGACAGCGCTGCGCTGCTCGTTGACGTCGAAAGGGACACCGGCTTCGGCCAGGGCGGCTGTTATCCGGCCAACGTCCTGCGTCGTCAGGTTGGTATAGATCGACTGCATCGTCGGGCGTGAGAGGACATGAGCCACCGCACTGACGCCAACCACGATCGACAGACCGATGATCCCGAGCACAACGAGACGACGGGTGCCAAGACGCATCAGGTTGGCGCCAAGCTCCTCGAGTTGCTTTCTGGCAATCATTCCGGCTCCGGACATCAAGGACTGGTCGCGTGAACCGCCGTTATCCACCGCCAAGCTTGTGCTGGGATTGCGCGTGGCTCGATTCGCTACCGCAACGATGCGGTGCGGCACCAGGTGGTGCCCGAATGCGTCACCGTTCCGCGTGGCTGCCGACGTGGGCCGCGCGGTGCGTGGTTTCTGAGGAAATCTCTGTTCCAGCCCTTCTCTTTGTCATCTCAAGATGGCACTACGGCTATATGCACGCTGAGGTTGAATTATCCATGCACGGTCTCGATCTGCCGCCAGACAGGACCATGCCGCGCCATATGGGCCTCGCTACTCAGTCCATCGCGATCGGAGGGGGAGACGTGCCAAACGACCAGCCGACACCATTTTTGGGCCCGCTCTATGAGCAGGTCCACCATGTTCTTCGCGCGCGCATTCTGGCGGGCGAGTGGGAGCCGAAGGTTCCCCTGCCGGGCGAGACGTGGCTGTCGAAGGAGCTTGGTGTCAGTATCGGCACCGTCCGCAAGGCGATGGACCAGCTGACACGCGAAAATCTCGTCTTCCGTGAGCGTGGGCGTGGCACATTCGTCAGAGCCGATGCTCGGGCCTCGTCGAGTTCCGGTCTGCGGCTGTGCGATCGCCATGGCACTGTGATCACGCCGACCATCGAGGTGGTGGAACACAGCGTGTCACCGGCATCGGAACGCGAAATTGCCGACCTGCAGATCAGGCCTTACCTGAGATCGCCGATGGTCCTGCGCATCCATCGTCTATGGCAGGGGCCTGGATCCTTACTCGGCCATGAGACCATTACGGTCGACCAGGCGCGATTTCCCGGCCTTCTGCAAGCCATGGATGATGCGACTCAGACGTTGTTCCCTGTCTACGCGTCCCACTTCAAGTGCTGCCCGAAACATCTGCGTTGGACGATCGGCGCCTGTGGCGGCGGGCCGTCGCCGGACGCGGACCGTGCTGGTCGAACCGGCGCCAGCGCCCTCGTCATTTGTCGCCTGGCGATGGATGCGCGCAGCGTGCCCTTGGAGTTGAGCGAGCTGCATATCGTCGATCCGCACTGCTCGGTCCAGATTGTTGGTTAGCGAGAGCGAGCTGCCTCGCCATCAACGCGCCTTGGCATCCCGCGTTCCAGAATGCGGCACGAGACTGAGATTTTCGATGGCCACTTGCTTGATGGCCGCGCGGCCGAGCTTCGCATTGGCGAGCTTGCTGGCCTTTTCGGCGAGTGCCGCGAGTTGCGCCGCCTTGATGGCCGAGAAGTCAAAGGCGTCATCCTCGTAGATGGCCTGGAACAGCGCTTCACCGGCATAGAGTGTCAATGCATTCCGGCTGCGTTTTGCTTCGGCCGCCGTGGCGCCAAAGGCGGCATGGACGATGACATAGCCTTGGATCTTCGACTTGCGAATGATCGGGACCGTGATCGGCTCCAGCTTGACGATTTCCAGCTCCGCCTCGGCTGCCGGCTTCGGCGCATTGCGGCTGGCATTGTACTGATGGGCCCCGGCGAAGCACCCGATGAGCGTCGCCACCACCGCGGCCAAGCCTAGCGTGATGAGCTTGATCATGTCTTGCGCGCTGTCCTGGCCGAATGGATCGTGTAGGTGCCATCACTGGTGGCGCGGTTGCAGATGTCGGCCACCAGCGACGAGATCTCATTAACTGCGCCGATGTGGCGCTGCAGCAGCTGCGCATTCTCGCCCAAGGCCAGCCTGACCTGCTCGAGCCGCGCCCGCACGTGCGGGGCCAGTGACCAGCCGCGCGCGGCGAGGTGGAAGCGGGAAATCTCGACGATTAGATGATTCTTGCGCGTGATCACACGCTCGAGCTGATCGCTGGACGACTGGGCGAGCAGGTCACGTTCCTCGGCCAGTACGCTGTCGATGCGATCGACAAGCTCGAGAAACGCCTGATTGAAGCCTGCCGCTGCCGCCACGGGCGATGCTGCAACCAAGGCCGGCCTGTCGCTGCGTGTCGGCGTTGTCATCGGGTCGGCTCCGGGTTGAGGTGCACGGCTGCGGTCCATGCCGTCGCGGTGGTCTCGTCTGCGGACTGCGATGCCGTTATGACTTGGGTCTGCCAGGGCGCCGGCCCACCACAGTGCGGCGTCGCGCAACCGAGCGCCGTGGAGCCGGCCAGACGATTCGGTGCCGGCCGCGCGCGATCGGGCAGCAGGCGCAAGGCTCCATTCGCCGCAATGGTCTTGGCGAGCTGCTCCGTCATCAGGCTCTGCCAGTGTTTGCCAGCGGGTCCGGTGCCGAAATACTTGGTGCTCTTGGTTGCCAGCATGGGGCCAAGCAGCGCCTGCAAGGTGACGATTTCCAGCTCCTTCGCGGCCTTGCGCCGGCGCGCCTGCTCACGGTCTTCCGACGTCGCTTGCGGTACCGCCAACGGCAGCCCCCTATCGGCGGCGGCAACGACCGATGGCCACAGCACGGCCAGCAACACGGGCCAGATCCCGACGTGCCGTGGTGGTATCAGGCGCATGTGCAGGCCATCGCGATTGCGCTTCCCATTGCCGTCGATCCGGTTCATGTGGCGGCCTTGCAACGCACGGCGTGCTACCAAGCGATCGGGCCATGGATAGCTGGCCGACCTTATTCGAGACTTGCCGCACGCGGACGCACGATCAGCTCGAGCAGATCGTCCATGCCGCGTTGCGCCTCCATCTGGTGCAACCGTTGTTGCTCCGCCGCGAGCCGGCACTCGACACCGTTCAAGCTGATCAACGACTCGCTCGCCACTGCCAGTTGCGCTGTCAGTCTGGCTTCACTCTCGTCGGTGCTTCGGCGCAAGCGTGCCGCACGAAGAAGGGCGATGTTCGCAAGTTGCGCACCCATCTGCGATCGCTCGTCGAGCCGTTCGACGGCGTCGACCGCGGCTTTCGCCGTGCTGTCGTGAGCATACCGCAACTGACTGACCTCCGCAGCGTGCTGGCGATAGAGGATCTCCATGACGCGCACCAGCCGGCGCAGTCCGTTCTTGCGTGTGGCAGCCATGGGCTGAAACTCCGAGGGCGAGATGCATCACGACGCTGGCGCAGGCATGGCTACTTCATGTATCGCGCCCAGGCTTCCGCGATCATTTCGTTGATGACCGCCGCGACGTCGCCGATCGAGACAAACAGCAGCAACAAGCCGCCAAGCGCGATGAAGGGAGCGGAAATCGCGAACGACGGCACCTGCGGCACCAGCTTGCCAAGCACGCCAAACGCCAGATTGACCACGACGGCATAAATCAGAAACGGCGCGGTGACACGCAAGGCCATCAGGAACGCCATGCTGAGGGTGTCGACGACATGGCGCAACATGCCGGCGGCATCGGGAACCACGCCCGGCGGGATCGAGGTGTAGGACCACACAAGTGTCATCACCAGATGCTGCGGCAGATCCAACACCAGCAACAGCATGAGCCCAAGCGTTGTCACCAGATTGGTGACCGTCGGTTGCTGGTCATCGCCATCCGGCGTGGCGGCCATGCCGATCAAGCCGATGTAATTGGCGATCACCGTGCCAGCGAATTCGAGTGCCTCCATGAACAGCCGTGTGACAAGGCCCAGCAGCGCGCCAATGACGCATTCAATCATGATGGCCGCACCTTGCCCGATTGGCGCGGCACGCTGATCAACACCGCCACCGACCAGCGGCGCCACCACGAGCGAGAGCGTGATGGCAAGATAGAGCCGCACGCGAGCGGGCACCCGCGCGGTGGAGAGGCCGGGCACCAGCATGAGACACGTCCCGATGCGACAGAAGACGAGAAACAGCTCGAACACCTGGTCGGCAAGGCGCATCCCTGTCAACCGATGCTGCCAAGCGATTTAAGCTGTACGCCGCGTGCAAGCTCCGCATGCGAGAGGATCGGCAGCGTCGAGAACAGGCGTTCGATCACCATGCGCACGAACGGCCGCGCTTCCACCGACGTGACAATGGCGAAGGTCTCGCCGGCGTCGATGAAGCCTTGGATGACGCGGCTGGCATCCTTGCTGAAGTCCTCGATCAGCCGCGGGTCGATGTCGAATTCCACGATCTCGCCCCGTTGATCGCGCCGTAGACCCTCGTGGAAGGCCAGATCCCACCGCGCTCCCAGCCTGAGCACGGTCAGCACGCCGTCTTTGACCAGATCGGCACAGATCTGCGGCGCCAGGCGCTGACGGACATGCTCCGTAATGTGCTCGGCGCGCCGCGAATGCGGGGCCACCTCGGCAATGGCCTCGAGGATGAGCTGTAGATTTCGGATCGAGACCTTTTCCGCCAGCAGCAGCTTCAGCACCGCTTGAATGCCGGAATTGGAAATCTGCGACGGCCGAATCTCATCGAGCAGGCGCTTGTACTCGCCGGGCATGCCCTCGATGATCAGCTGCATGTCGCGAAACGAGAACAGTTGCGCCAGATTGTTGCGGATGGCCTCACTGAGGTGGGTCAGCAGGATGGTCATGGTGTCGACGGCCGTGAAGCCTTGCCGCTTGAGTTCGCCAACGAAGGTCTCGGGCACCCAGAGCGCACGCATGCCGAAAGCTGGCTCGCGCGTTTCCGTTCCGGGCACCGTCGGTCGCGGGCCATCACCGATGACAACCAGCACCTCGCCGATCGGCAGCTCCTGCGTCGCGATGGGCACGCCATGCAGGCGGATCTGGTAGACCCGCGGCGCCAGCGAGAAATCGTCGGAGAGTTGGATCTCCGGCACCACGAAGCCGTATTGGCGGGCGAACTTCCGCCGCAGCTTGCCGACGCGCTGGACGAGCTCCTCCTGCTTGCGGATGAAAACCGCCGACAGCTGCTGACCCAGCACGATTTCGATCTCGCTGAATTTGAGCTCGACCTTGATCGATTGTCGTGCCTCCTCCTGGGCCTGATGATCGATCTCTCGCGCCTGGGCTTCGGCCGCTGCCGTCGCTTCCGCAACCCGCAGCGGAATGAAGTAGCCGGCCAACGCCGCGGTTGCCGCCAGAAGTGCAAACGGAAAGAAGGGCAGACCGGGCATCAGCGCCAGGATGCCGGTGAGCATGGCGGTAACGACAAGCGCCTTCGGATAATTGCCGAGCTGGCCCAGCACTGCTTTCTCGACGGCGCCATGCGCGCCGCCCTTGGCGACGACGAGGCCGGCTGCCAGCGAGATGATGAGGGCTGGCATCTGCGAGACGACGCCATCGCCGACCGACAGCTTGGTGAAGACATCGACGGCGTCGGCCAGCGGCATGCCGTGCCGTAGGGTGGCGACGAGGATGCCGCCAATGATGTTGATGGCGGTGATCAGCAAGCCGGCGATGGCATCACCGCGCACGAACTTGGAAGCGCCGTCCATGGCGCCGAAGAAGGAGCTTTCCTCTTCGAGCTCACGCCGGCGCCGCTGGGCCTCCCGCTCATCAATCAAGCCTGAGGAGAGGTCGGCATCGATCGCCATCTGCTTGCCGGGAATGCCGTCAAGGGCGAACCGGGCGCCGACCTCGGCGATGCGCGAAGCGCCCTTGGTGATGACGATGAAATTGACGGTCAGGAGGATCAAGAAGACCACGAGTCCGATGACGAAATCGCCGCCCATGACAAAGTTGGAAAAGCCAGCAATCACATGACCTGCAGCAGCGTGCCCGTTCGCCCCCTCGGTCAGGATCAATCGCGTCGTCGCGATGTTGAGCGCCAACCGCAACATCGTTGCCATCAGCAGGACGGTTGGAAATGCCGAGAAATCCAGCGGACGTTGGATCCACAGCGCAACCATCAGAATGAGCACCGAGAGCGCGATAGAGAACGCGAGGCCGAGATCGATCAGCGGCGCCGGAATCGGCAGGAACAGAATGACGAGCACCAGAACGATGCCGATGGCAAAGCCGATGTCCCGCGTCCACCACCAGGCGGTTGTGGACATACTGACCGGCGGTGCAACGGCCATGGCTCAGAACCCCGTCTCGATGCGAGAGAACGCGAATGTCGCCAAGGTTCCAATGCTGGCGCCCATGTAGTAGGCGGCAAAGACCGCGACGAAGAACACGACCATGATCTTCGGCACAAACGTGAGCGTGACTTCCTGGATCTGCGTCAAGGCCTGCAGCAATGAAATGACAATGCCGACGACCATCGCCGCCAGCACGCAGGGCGCTGACACGATGATCACAGTCCACAAAGCCAGTTGCACGAGATCCAGCGCGTCGGCCTGGTTCACGTGCGACCTCCACTGATCGTAACGCCGGTGCCGACTGCCAGCTCGCGCCCGTCGGCGAGGAGAGCCATCACATTGTTGCCGACGACCTTGGCAGACTGCACGATACCGCTGATGGCGCCATCGGCCGATGTCACCGTCTTGCCGATCAGGCCTTCAGCCTGCTCCATGCGCGAGGAGGTGAGCATAGCCGCGATGCGATCGTTCATCTCCACCGTCTTCTCGACCTGCGAGAAGGTCGCGAGCTGGGCCACGTAGTCGGTGGATTTCATCGGCTCCAACGGATCCTGGTTCTGCATCTGCGCCACCAGAAGTTGCAGGAAGGCATCGTAGCCCAAGGTTGTGTCAGCGCCTTTTTTCGTGCTGGCGGCGGACTCGCTGGTGTCCGCTGGCGCGCGTGCCACCGTGCCCGCTTGAGTCGTTTTCTGGACGTCCATTGCGGCACTCCTCCATGGCGTTGCTGGTCGTGATCGGGCTCAGGCGACGTGCTTGGTCACAGACGCGACGTCCGTCGCCGGCGATGTCCCCAGGATCTCGTCCTCGATCGGAAACATGCTGCGAATCCGCTTCAAGGCCTCGAACACCTTGCCGCGCTCCATCATTGCCTTGACCTCGACGAGGCCTTCGAGAACGTCGAGGGTCTTATAGGTGGCGATCAGAAGCCGGTGTGTCTGGTCGTAGACCTGTTTCGCCAGCGTTTCCGAGGCCGGATCGATGAGGATCGACTGGACGACGAAGTACAGTTGCCGCAGGGGCGTCGTTGCCTGCTCCTGCTGCAGGACGTGGCCCTCGAGGAGAAAGACGACGTCGTTCAGCAGTTCGATGGCGACCTTGCGATCGACCCGCAGGACGGCGCCATTGATGTAGATGCGCTCGTTGGCCTTGAGATGTAGCTTCAAGCGTCCGGTCATTGCAGGCCATCCCGGATGACTTTCGTTACGTCGATGATGTCGTCGAAGCTGTGCACGGTGCCGGAGCGAAAGCGCTCAAGCTCGCGCAGGATCCAGATGCCGACCGAGACGATCTGGCCTTTCAGCTCGCGCGAGAGGGCGTTGTCCGGGCTGGCAAGATCCTGCAGCAGGAGTGTCCACAGTCTGCTGGTGTAGGTGATGGCCGTGACGCTTTCTGATGCCGAGGCCTGGCCGCGTGCGACCTGCTCCATCAAGGCAATGGACTGATCGAGCGCGGACCGCTCGCGGGACCGCGCCGCACTTTGATCATCCTGGAGCAGTTCGGCGTAGAGATGTTGAGGCATGGCGGTGGCGTATCCCTTGGCACAGAGGCGGCAAACGACATCAGAGATAGTTGAGGATGCTCAGCGACTGGATCCGCACCGTCGCTGCGTAGGAGGTCTGCAGCTTGGTCGACAAGATATTGAGCCGCAGGCTGGCTTCCGCCAAATCGACGTTCTCGAGCGTTCCCAGCTGGCGTTCGAGAACACCTTTCTGCGTGGTGAGCCTGGTGTCGGCCTGTGCGACCCGCTGCTGCACCAGGCCGAGGATCGATTGGCTGCTGGTCAGGTGGTCGCTGGCCGACCCGGCCCGTTTTGCGGCGCTGTCGATGAGGGTGTCGAAGGTCGTGGCGCTGAGAGCTTCAGTGCCGGAGTCCGTGATCGCGAGCAGCGAAGCAACCAGCTCGCGAATGCCATCGCTGTTGGCGCTGACCGGTGTCGTCACCACCTCATTGAGCGAGATTCGATTGCGCTCGGGTTCCGCACCCGCGGCCGAGATCGCAGCCGACCAGGCGGGGGGCGTGAATTGCGCTGCGAAGGGACCATCGAGGTAGGCGCTGAGCTGTGCCGGCGTAATGCCTGCAGCGAGGGGATCATTGGATGCAAAGCCAAATGCACCCGCGAATGTCGTCTGTGTCCCGGCCCGAGCCGGCCCCAGCGGATCGGATAAGGATCCGGTGAGCGGCGATACTGTCGTGTTGTCGCCGCCAAAGACATAGGCGCCGTTGCTGGTGGTGGCAAGAAGCTGCGTCAACTGCTCAAGCCGGGAGGTGGCGTCCGCAACCAGCAGTGCCCGGTCGGCTCCGGCCTCTCGATAGGCAATCAGCTCGGTCACGAAGTCGTCGGCCATGGCGGCGATCTCGGACAGAGCCGATTGGGTTGTCGACAGGCGCGACGCCAGCAGACCATTGGTGCGCGCGATGGTGTCGATCTCGTCGCTCGTGGTGCGCAACTCGATGACCCGCGCGATGCCGGAGCCCAGTACAAGGCCGACGTCATGGTGGCGGCCGCTGCTGCTTTCGGCCACCACTTCTGCGAGCCGGGCCTGCGTCGTTGCTATCGACGACTTGGCGGCAAGCTGGAGGGACGCTGTCGATATGTTGGCGATCATGGCCGGTTATCCTGTGGCGCGAAGCAGGGAATCGAACATCTCGTTGACGGCCGTGATCAAGCGCGAGGAGGCCTGATACGACCGTTGCAGGGCGATCAGCGTCAGCATTTCGGCGTCGACGTTGATGCCAACCCGGCTCTGCCAGGCGCCGAGCGTGCGCTCGCTCAAGACCTTCTCGGTCTCGAGGCGTGCCGATTGCGTCGATCGCTCACCTTCAATCCAGCCAGCGCTCTCGGTGGCGAAGGCCAGCACGCCGACGCCCGATGCCGTGAGGCCGCTATCGGGATCGAAGCTTTGGGCTTGCGTCATCTGCTGCAGCAAGCCACGCAGACGATCGCTGAAACCGGCGCCGCCATTGGTATTGTAGATGTAGCTTGGATCATCCGGCCCCGTGATGCCGCCGTCCCGCAATCGCGCCAGAACGCCACCGGCATCGGGATCGACTGCGGGGTTCACCTTGAACATGGCGGCGAGGCCGGGAGTGGCGATGCCGGTCGGCGGCAGTCCCGGACCGCCGTCGTAGGTGAAGAGGCCCGCGCTGGCCGGCAGGCTCGGGACGCTCGCTTGATCCCATTCGGCGGTCGCGACAATCAGGCCGCGCGCAATTTCGTCGGCTTGTCGACCAACGGTGAGCGCAATGTCGTCGCGCACGCTGAGCAAGCCACCAAGGGTGCCGCCGATACCGTCGGCATGGCCGATCGGCGTGCCATCGATGTAGAGCGCCGGACCCGGCCCGGTCGGCAGCAGGGCCGCACCGCCGTCAAAGGATATCTTGCGCGGCGCCGTCTCGAACAGGGTCGTGCCATTGGCGAGGAACAACATCATGTCGTTACCGTCGCGAACGAGGGGGCGCACGTCGATGAGTTCGGCAATATCGAGCAGCAAAGCGTTGCGACGGTCGATGTGATCGGAGATATCGGCGCGACGCACGGTGTCCTTGACCACGGCCTCATTGACGGCGCCGAAGTCGCGCAACAACGTTTCGAGCCGGGCGGCGCCGTCGCCGAGTGCGGCTTGCGCATCATGGCGAACGGCGTCGACCAGCGTGGCCATCTCGTTCACGGCGCCGGCGACGGTCTTGGCCGCCTCGAGCACGCCACGCGCGGCGGTTTCGTCGTGCGGCGCGGTGGCCGCCAGTTGCAGCGCGGTGCGCAAGGCGCCGATCGTGGCAGCGGGACTGGACGCCGCCTGCGGATCGCCGACGACGGAACCGAGCTCCGACAGGGCGGCGGCGCGCGCCGTGTGGGCGTTCTGCGCCGACAGGCTGCCGAGTGCCCGCTCGAGCAGCGCACCATCGACGGCACCGATGACGCTCGTCATGCGAATGCCGCTGTTGGCATCGCTGACCAGGTGTGCCGTCTTGCGGGCGATATTGGGATTGTCGGCGCTGGCGATGTTTCGCGATGCGACCGACGTCGACAGGGCCGAGGCGGCCAATCCTTCGCGCGCGATGCTGTAGGCGATCGTCAATGACATGGTCACCCCTCGGGTCGTGCAAGTGCCGCGCTTAGCGCTTCAGGTTGACGATGATCTCCATCAGCTCGGCGCCCGTCTGAAAGACGCGTGAGTTGGCGGTGTAGTTGCGCTGCGCCGCAATCATCTCGGTGAGCTCGGCCGCCAGATCCACGGTGGAAGATTCAAGGGCTCCGGAGGCGATGTTGCCAAGACCGCTGCCGCCTGGCACGCCGATGCGGATGTCGCCCGACTCGCTCGAGGCTTCGTAGACGTTGCCGGTTCGCGGCACGAGCCGGTCGGGACTGGTGACGTTGGCAAGGGGAATGCGATAGACCGCGCTGCGCGCGCCATTCTGGTAGGTCTGGTAGATCGTGCCGTCGGCGCTGAATTCGATCGACGTCGGGTCGCTGGCGGGCTGCCCGTTGGTACCGACGTCGCGAACCTCGAAGTCGGCGGCGAGCTGGGTTGTGCCCGTCAGATCGAGGGTCATGGTAGCGCCGCCAGGCACGGGAATGCCGAGCGACGTGGGGCTGGAGGCGTCGAGCTGGCCCAACGCGTCGAAAATGAGAGTTGCACTGGCGAGCGGCCCGGTGGCGTAGGGCGTGCCGCCGGTCGCAGCTCGGTCACCGGCATTGTAGACAGAGACTTCCCATTCGCCGGGCGTCGTGGTTCTGGCGTAGTGGAAATCGAGCGTCACGTCCTCGCCGAGATTGCCGTAGACGACGACGGAGCTGCGCGCCGATGACTGGGATGTGACGAGATTGGCCGAGGGCAAGTCGCCGGCCGCCACGGGAGCCGCGTCCGAAGGCAGATTGACCGTCAGCCTTCCGACATCGGTCGGCACGGCCTGGGCCCGACCGACGCCAACCACGACCGGCTCGAGACCGGCCGTGCTGTTAACGACGATCGAGGCGGTATTGCCGTTAGCGGCCGGCATGCCGAGCAGCGTGTAGCCGGCCGAATTGATCAAGCGTCCGCTGGCGTCGGGCACGAAGGCACCAGCGCGCGTGAGAAATGCGCTCCCGCTCTGGTCGGCCACCAGCATGAAGCCATTGCCGCTGATGGCCAAATCGTATTTCGAATCCGTGTTCTGGAGGATGCCCTGTCGCGAAATGCCATAACGCGTCACGGCCTCGACGCCGCCAACTGCGTACGTTGCGTGCGCTGTTCCCGCCAGTAGCGTAGCAAACTGCGCCTCTGCCCGCTTGTAGCCGATGGTCGACGCATTGGCGATGTTGCCTGAGATGGCACTCAGCTTGCGCGACTGCGCCGCCATGCCGGAAACACTCGCATTCATCATGCCATCGACGGACATTGGTCATTCCTCACGTGTGGATCCCGATCGACCAGAGAGTATCGCGTCGAACTTGCGTGAGACTGGTCCCGCTGATCGGCTTGAGGGCAATAGCCAAACATGAGCGCCTCGACACGCAAGGTGCGCGCAAGCTCTGCGCGCGAAGACAGCGTGCGTCGAGGCTGCGTTCGAAGCCGGCACTGCGCGTGGAGCCCAAGACCATGCTACAGCTCGAAGGACCTTATGAGTTGTCGGTCGAAAGCGTGGAGCACACGGTGCCGCGCGGCGTGCCCGGCGTCTATCTCCTCGGTTATGTCGATCCGTCGGGAACCTTCCGCGTGCAACACGTCGGCCGCAACGACGTCGACGTGCGCAAGCGACTGCGCGAGCTGATCGGTTCCAGCACGCGCTTCAAGTTCGCCGGCTTGGCCAACACCCGCGACGCCTTCGAGCAGGAATGTGCTCTCTTCCATAAGTTCAAGCCGCGCGGTGTGATCTCGCATCCGCAGCGGCCCGCGGGGAGCGACTGGAAGTGTCCGGTGTGCTTTCAGCTGCACTTCGGATGAAGCCGAAAGCCCAGTGTTTGCGGATTGGATCAGGCAACCTGCGCTGTCGTCAGATGCCGGATCACGCTGGTCTCCGTCGGTAGCGGCGTGTCAAGACGAATGCCGCAGCGCCGGTGTTCCGTCCACACGACGCGGCCGTCGATGGCAACGCCCGGACGACAGATGATGCGGACGGCGTCGTCGAGCTTGGTGTCCGTGAGCCCCCACAGACCGACGCCGTGGCGGCTGACATCCAGCACCAGAGCGCGTTGAATGCCGGAGCCAAGCTCGACATAGACCTGACGGGTTGCCTGGGCGCGTGAGGCGTCGCGCTTTTCTGGCGCAACCGACACGACGACGGTGCCATGCGGGCCGAGGCATGGCGTGAGCCCATTGCGGGTCATCTCCAGCAATCGGACAACGTCTGCGGCGCGGGCGGCCGTGCTGCTGCTGACAGGGTAGCGGCGCAGGTCGGCCAGACTGCGCAAAGTGGCCAGGGCGTCGGCGGCAGCACTCCGCCACCCACTGGCGAGTGAAGCAAGGCTCGTCGGCCGTTCCGGGGCGCCGTGCTGCAGCGCTTTGCAGTACCACACCGTGAGGCTGCGCAGGACAGCGACGGCTTCGTAGTAGCCGAGCAGGTTCTGCATGATGGTGCCGCTGTGATCGCCGGTGATCTCTTCCGTCAGGCAGGATGAGAAGGCCGTCGGCTCCGGAGGGAGATAGCTGCGCAGATCGTGCAGGCACTCGCGTTGTGTGGCCTCCGTCACGTTGGCGAATAGGTTCGCGGTGACGCAGGTGAGCATGGCGGACTCGACCAGCTCCTCATGCACGAGCCGGAGGCGGGTGACGTCCGCGGCAGCGTTCGTGATTGTGGGTTCGATCGTGATGGTGTCGATGTCATCAGCCGGCAGGTGGAGACTCTCAAGCATAACGCCAACATCCTTTACTGCGCCACGACAGGTGGCCGTCCATCCAACGGGTCGCCGGCCGCAATGGGCTGGATCGGAGCAATGCCAGGAACGTGCACGGCAACGACATGTGCTGCCACCCCAAGTGGCCGGCGCACGATCATTGAGCCTGGTGGCAAATCCGATCGCCGATCGAGGCCATGACGTCTCGAAGGCAGTTTGATGGTTCGGAGGGAGCAGGCCGGGTAGTCCGGCGGCAGCGCAAGCATCATGCCTGCGAACGCCACGAGCAGGTGTGGCAGACCTCAACAAGTAGTCGCCGAACCCTAATATTTGGTGAAATGTCCCGCGAGAATGTTCGCCATGGCGGTTGCCGTTGCGGCCAGATGGCGAATGCGATGGCCAGATCGGTTGACGATCATCGTCGATATCGCTGATTGTCGAGGTCCGCCGGCCAAGGAGACGAAGATGAAACGGCAGCTGCACCTCAACCTGTTCATCCATAGCCGTGGGCATCATGAGGCCTCGTGGCGCCACCCGCAGTCGACCGAGCGGCCGTTGACGGATCTGCGCTACTATGTCGATTGCGCCAAAACGGCGGAGGCCGCGCATTTCGACTCGATCTTCCTCGCCGATGTCCTGAATGTCCCCGAGGACATCGACAGTGCGGCACGCATCTGGCTCGAGCCCATCACGACGCTTGGCGCGCTCGCGGCCACGACGCGCCGGATAGGCTTGATCGCAACAGCCTCGACCACGTATAGCGAGCCCTTCAATCTGGCCCGCCAATTCGCCTCGCTCGATCACGCCAGCGAAGGCCGCGTCGGGTGGAACATCGTCACCTCGTTCAGCGCCGCCGCCAGCCGCAATTTCGGCAGCGCGACACGGCTCACGCACGGCGACCGCTACGACCGCGGCGAGGAGTTCGTTGAGGTGGTCAAGGCGCTCTGGGACAGCTGGAGCGATGACGCCGTGATCGATGATCGCGCGGGCGGCATCTATGCGCGCAAGGAGCGCATCCGGCCGATCAATTATGCCGGCAAGCACTACCAGGTCACCGGCCCGCTCAATCTGCCGCGGTGCCCGCAGGGGCGCCCGGTGCTGGTGCAGGCAGGATCCTCCGATACGGGAAAGAGCTTTGCCGCGCGCCATGCCGAAGCGGTTTTTACGGCGCATCTGGAAAAATCAACGGCGCGGGAGTTCTATGCCGATCTCAAGGTACGCGTGGTCGCGGCTGGACGGCCCGCCGATCAAATGCTGATCCTGCCGGGCTTGAGCCCCATGATCGCGGGCACAGAAGCCGAGGCCAAGCGCATGGAGCGCGAACTCAACGAGCTTGCCAGCATTGACGGCGGGCGCATGCGGCTCTCCGACCGGTTCGATGGCCACGATTTCTCGCACCTGCCGCTGGATCGCCCCTTGCGGCCGGAAGATTTCCCCGACACGGCCCGCAACGAGGGCTCGCGCAGCCGATCCGAATTGATCCTGGGCGCTGTGCGTCGGGAACGGCCGACGCTGCGGCAATTGCTGGCAACGCTCGCCGGTGCACGCGGCCACTTCGTGATGGCCGGCACGCCGGAGCAGGTCGCTGATCTGATGGAGGACTGGATCGACAGCGGGGCTGCCGACGGCTTCAACGTGATGCCGCCGTTGCTGCCGCTGATGCTCGACGTGTTCGCCGCCGAGGTGGTGCCGCTGCTGCAACGGCGCGGGCGTTTTCGCACCGCGTATCATGGCGCGACTTTGCGCGATCATTATGGTCTGCAGCGGCCGGCAGCCTGAGCGCGCCGATGCGGCGGCCCAGGGCATCGACCGGCCGACGCCGCGTCAGGCGGCCTCGCCCCAGGTGCGGGCGAGCACGCGCATCCAATTCTCGAAGCAGATTTTCTCGATCAAGGCCTCGCCGAACTGGCGCGTGCGCATGGCAGCCACCAGATTCGGGAGGCCTGCCGCCGAGCGGATGCCTTCGGGGATCATGGCGCCGTCGAAATCGGAACCGAGGCCGACACCATCCTCGCCAAGCCGCTCGACCAGGTAGGCGATGTGGTCGACGACCGTATCGAGGGGCGTCGCGGCGACGCGGCGGCCATCGGAGCGCAGGAAGCTCACGGCGTAATTGACGCCAACGAGGCCGCCGCTGTCGCGGATTGCCGCCAATTGCTTGTCGGTCAGGTTGCGCGACGAGGCGCATAGCGCGTGTGCATTGGAGTGCGACGCCACCAGCGGCGCCGTCGACAGCTTGGCGATCTGCCAGAAACCCTTCTCGTTCATGTGCGAGAGATCGACCAGGATGCGCATCTGGTTGCAGCGCTTGATCAGGTCGACACCGAGATCGGTCAGGCCGTCGCCTGTATCCGGCGACGATGGAAAGCGAAACGGCACGCCATGGCCGAAGATGTTCGAGCGGCTCCACACTGGACCGAGCGAGCGCAGGCCCGCGGCATAGAGCACATCGAGCATTTCGAGATCGGGATCGAGCGCCTCGCAACCCTCGATGTGCAGCACCGGGGCATGGACGCCCGCCGCTTTCGCCGCGCGAATGTCGGCGACGGAGCGGGCCAGGCGCACCCGACCGGCGGAGTGGCGTTCAATGCGCAGCAGCAGCGATGCCATCTCCAGGGTGGCGCGCTGCGCGTGCGTCAGTTCAGGCGCCGGCGGCACAGGAATATCGTAGGGAATGGCGTCCATCGGCTCAACGGCGGCCTTCTTGCTCTCGGAGGGCACGAAGATCGCGTAGAGGCCACCGACCATGCCGCCCTCAGTCGCGCGCGGCAGATCGAGCTGACCCTTCGGGCCGCCCTCGAGGAAGGCCGTGACGCCGTCATTGTCCTGCCGCCACAGGCGCAGCAGGACATCGTTGTGACCGTCGAATGAGTGCATGCCGTGATCCTCGAAGGATGAGTGCTGACGTTGGCGCGCGGGGTGGCGAACAAGCTTATGGCCGAACATTGTGAGGGGTGTTGGCGCCCTGGACAATGGCTGGCTGCGCGCGACAGGTGGCTGTAGGCCGTCGACAGCGCAAGCTCATGACAGCTCGCGGCGGACGATCGCGGCGCCCTCGGCCAGGGACTTGAGCTTGCCGAAGGCCACCTCCCGCGTGAGATACTTCATGCCGCAATCCGGCGCCGGCATGAGCCGGTCGGGCGGCACGTGTTTGAGCCCCGCGCGAATGCGCTGTGCGACGGTCGCAGCCGTCTCGATCGTCGTGTCGCCGAGATCGAGCACGCCGAGCATGATCTTCTTCGGGGCCAGGTCCTTGAGCATGCCGAGGTCGAGCTTGGGTTGAGCCGACTCGATCGAAATGGTTTCGGCCAGGCTGTCGGCGAGTTCGGCCAGGAACGCGTAGCCGGCGGGCTTGGTGTCGCCTGGAACGACGGCGGCATAACCGAAACAGATATGCACGACCGTTGGCACGGTGATGCCGGCCAGTGCGCGGTTGATGGCCTTTACCGCATAACGCCGGGCCGCAGCAGGATCATTGCGCACCCACGGCTCGTCGAGCTGGATCACGTCGGCGCCGGCTGCGACCAGAGCGTGCGCCTCGGCATTGACCGCGTCGGCCATGGCCATGGCGAGGGCTTCGTCGTCCTTGTAGTATTCGTCCTGGGCCTGCTGGCCCATGGTGAAGGGGCCAGGCAAGGTGATCTTGGCCACACGATCGGTGTTGCGGCGCAGGAACTGCATGTCGCCAACCTCGACCGCGCGGGTTCGGCGCACGGGACCGACGATGCGCGGCACGGCGGTGCGGCCGGAGCGCGCCTGCACGAAGCCGGGCGGATCGATCACCACGCCGTCCAGCGCGGTGGCGAAGCGGTTGGAGTAGCTTTCGCGCCGCATCTCGCCATCGGTGATGATGTCGATGCCGGCCCGCTCCATGTCGCGGATGGCCAGCAGCGTGGCATCGTCCTGGGCCTGCTCCAGGAAGGGCTCGGCGACGCGCCACATTTCCGGCAGGCGCACGCGCGGCACCAGCTTCGAGAGCATGCCGCGATCAACGAGCCAATCGGGCTGCGGATAGCTTCCGACGACGGTGGTAGGCAGCAGTTGGGGCGGCATGGCCGTGGCGGCTCCTGGACAGGGTCTGTGTCGAGCGGTCTATCACGCCGGAGCGACATTGGCACCGCATCGCTGCTAGGTTGGCACCGCAACAAGCCATGCCAAACCGCAGGAGCGCCACAATGCCGACACGCGACATGAGCAGCTGGGAGACCGCGATCAGCAAAGTCGTCAGCGAGGGCGACACCGAAGAGATCATTGTGCGCGGGCACCGCATGAGCGAGCTGATCGGCACGCTGTCGTTCGCCGAGATGATGTTCCTGATGCTGCAAGGCAAGCTCGCGACGCCGGCCGAGGCCCGCACGCTCGATGCCCTGCTGGTCGCCTCGATCGAGCACGGCATCGCGCCGCCCTCGATGATCAGCCGCTGCTTCGCCTCCTACGGCACCTCGATCCAGGCGGCGGTCGGCGGCGGCATCATCGCCTTCGGCGACCGCATGGGCGGGCTGGGCGAGCAGCTGGCGCAGGCGATGGCCGAGCGTCTCGGCACGCTCGGCGATCCCGCCCAGATCGGCGAGGACCGGCTGCGCGTCGCGGCGAAAGACGTGGTCGAGGCGGCGCGGCGCGGCGGCGGCCGCGTGCCGGGCTTCGGCATTCCCCTGCATGGCGCCGATCCGCGCGCGCCCAAGCTGCTGGCCATCGCGCGCGAAGCCGGCGTGTTCGGCGCCTATTGCCGGATGGCCGAGATGATCGGCGCGGAACTCGCGGCGGCGCGCGGCGGCAAGGCGGTGCCGATGAACCTCGACGGCGTCAGCGCGGCGATCGCGCTCGACCTCGGCTTCGACTGGCGCGCCACGCGGCTCTTCCTGCTGACGGCGCGCAGCGTCAGCATGGGCGCGCATTTCCTCGAGGAACAAGCGCAGGACACCACCTGGCGCCATTTGCCCGCCGATCAGATCGAGTACACCGGGCGCGAACCTGGCGACACGAACGGTTGAGTCGCGTGATACAATGCCGCCCGGTTCGCGTTCCGCCGCAGGGTTGCCCGTGTCCGACGACGATGTTCTGCATCCGCCTTTCTGGGACAGGCCCCCGCCCGAGCGTCGCGGCGACATCGATGTCGACGACATCTACGTCGCCGTTGGCCGTGCGCTCAGCGAATGGTCGATGGTCGAGATCGCGCTCGGCCGGCTCTACGCTGCGCTCGACGGCACGCCGGCGCAACTCGCCTGGAACATCTACGCCGCCGAGCGCGATCCGCGCGCGCGTCAGGCGCGGCTGAGCGAGGCGGCACGCAACCGCTTCAGCGACGACGAAACCGAGGACAGCGCGACCTGCCGCCGCCTGATCGAGGCGACAGGCCTCGCCGCGCAACGCCGCGACGACATCGTGCATGGCATCGCCGTGCTGTTCCGCCCCGGCGCGCTCGACGGCAGCTACCTGGTGCCGACGGGCTTCACCGCCGGCGACTCCACCGTGCCGGACTACGCCTACACCGCGGCGCAGCTCACGACGCTGCGCAGCCGGGTCGGCCGGCTGCAGGATGAGATCAACGTGCTGATCCTGCGGTTGCAGGTGGCGAGAGGCACGTGAGTGCGTCGATGATCGATGCGGTTCGCCGCTACCTCGCGCTTCTCCGGCAGCCGCCTGACACATCGATGCAGGCATGGCAGGCGCTCGCCGAGG
>JBJXDZ010000023.1:0-40060 GCA_046154645.1 Hyphomicrobiaceae bacterium | reverse complement strand
GTCATCGCCAGCGCTGTCATGAAACCGCCGCTCACCATGCGCGCCATCGTCGATCAGATGCAGCCACACCGGCGCTTCGCAACCCCGCACGTGCTGGCGTCAACCTGAGCTAAGGGGACAGGCATGGAGCGGATCCCTCGATGCTTCTGAGCAAGTCGGGATCGCCGCCTTAAAGAAGATCTGCTCATTTGCGCCGTGCGAACTGACCCTCTGAGTCAATGCGCTTTAGCTAGCCCGGCTTTCTCCCAGTGGCCGTTCTGATTGGGCTCGGATGCTTGCCTGAGATCGCCGGCTCGGGCGCGGAAAAAATAGGGACAGCTACCAATAAAGTGCACAATTTGACGTAGGCGGACAGGCCCCCTAGGGTGCAAGGATGGTTAAGGGGAGTGTGGGCTCGGCGGCCCACGGCGGGGCGAGGGGATATGACAGCCAGATCTACGGCGGCGCTGCTGCCGCATTCCGTGCACGGGGCGAAAGGGTCACGGCGCCACCGCGTGATCAGCTCATCTAGCCTTGCGATTACCTGCACGAACGTGGCACAGCCGCCGCGGCGGGAGGGGCGTGGGTGCTGTGCGGATGGCGGATAGGCCGGCGCATGACGGGCAGTTCGGGTTCTGGCTGGTCGAGGCATGGAGGAATAGGATGCTGGCACAGGCGCTCCAGCGTAGAACCCACGCCAGCACAGGTAACTGAGCCATGGATTTCGGGGAACGCATCAACGTGAAGATCGCGGCGAGAGAGGCGACGCGAACCGGCCCCGCGGCTTCCGAACGCGTTGGGGGCCTCGATATTGAGGAGATGAGGATGACCAAACGAGGATATCCCGAGACACTCGACATCAGCAACTGGGAAGAGGTCCTCCCTAATCACGCTGGGTTTGAAAGCTATCTGAAAGAAGCCCGAGCCTGGTCCGCTTCAGTCGATCGTACAGTCTACCATCCACTTCCTGTGGATGTTGCCTTGCTGTATCTACGCATCATTATGAGTCACCCCGAGTTTTCCTGGTACTGCAGAGAGATTACGCGTGCGAACGAACTCACTAACGAAGCGTATAAACACACGTCCGACGTCAAAGAGGTGTGGGCTTTCGTTGATAAGCATATTCCTGGGTTTCATCGAACCCATCAGCGACTTGCAGATTTCGGTGAGTGGTTTAGCGTCAAGATGCGTTTGTCCCGACCAACCATGAATTCAATGCTTCATGGTGTTGCCGGATGGTTGCTTATCCACGGCTCCGAGCCGACGGAAATCAATCTGCGTAGAGCGTTCAAGCAAGTCTGGCCGCATTCTGATCTCGAATCACATATCGATTTCAGTCGATAAGTAGAGAAGGAAGGAGTAAGAAAGTGAAAATAGGGACCAGAAAGGAAAATAGGTACAGCTGCCAATTCTCCTGAATCACGCTGGCGGCGCCGAACACGGAGCCCGGCGCGGCTGCTGGTGGGCAGCCGAAGCGCCAAACCATGCAGCGTGGCTGCTGGTGGGCAGCGGTAGCGCGGAGCCATAGAGACAGCGCGGTGCGCTGGCGGCTTTCGCTTGCCCGGGTCTGTGCTAGCCTTCGGGCAACCAGAAACCCATCACGTCCGTCGCAAGCTGTCCCAGCTCTTGCTTCAATCCAGTCGCTGATTTGAACCCGACTTCAGCCTACCAGAGGAGACACCCATGACCGCTGCATCAGCCGCCATTCCTGCTGCCGAGGTGACCAAGGGGCTGGCCACGTGGACGGCCGCCTATACGCCCAGGGCCAATACCGCTTCAGCTGAGACCTGGGCCCGCCATGCGCTGCTCGACTGGTTTGCCTGCACCATCGCCGGCGCCAAGGAGCCGCTGGCCGACATCATTGCCGCCGAGTTCGCCTCGGGCAAAGAGGGCCGGTCGACCTTGATCGCGCGCGGCGCCAAGGCAACCCCGCACGACGCAGCCCTGGTCAACGGCGCCATCTCGCATGCGCTCGACTACGACGACGTCAACCGCCTGATGCACGGCCACCCCTCGGTGCCGGTCGCCGCGGCGGTGCTCGCCATCGGTGAATCATTGGGCTCCAGCGGCCGCGATGTCCTGACCGCCTTCATTGCGGGCTACGAGGTCGAATGCCGGCTCGGCGACATGTGCGGCGATGGGCACTACGAGGAGGGCTTCCACGCCACCGGCACCGTCGGCACGTTCGGCGCCGCGGCCGGTGCCGCTCACTTGATGCGCCTCGATGCCGCCCGCACTGCGCAGGCTCTCGGCATCGCCGCCTCGCAGGCCTCGGGCCTGAAGATCAACTTCGGCACCATGACCAAGCCGCTGCACGCCGGCAAAGCCGCCATGAACGGCCTCATCGCCGCCCGCCTCGCCGCGCGCGATTTCACCGCCCGCGATACCGCAATCGAAGCGCCACAGGGCTTCGCCACCACACAAGCGCCGGGCTTCAAGGCCAAGGCCATGCGGCCTGATCCGGAGGCACCCATGGCCGTGGAGGAGAACCTCTTCAAGTATCACGCCGCCTGCTATCTCACGCACTCCTCGATCGAGGCCATTCGCGACCTGAAGCGGCGCCACAATATCGGGGCCGACGACATTCGTTCGATGATTCTGCACGTTGACCAGGGGCACACCAAGGTTTGCGACATCCCGGTGCCAACCAGCGGCCTCGAGATCAAGTTCTCGATCCGCCACCTCGCCGGCATGGCGCTCGATGGCGTCGACACGGCGGCGCTCGCCACCTACTCCGACGCCAACGCCGTCAATAAGCGCTACGCCGAAATCCGCGAGCGCATCCGGCTCGACACCAAGGCCATCGACGGTCAGGCCCGGCACGGCGCCAACGTCACCATCGAGCTCAAGGATGGCCGTACCTTGAAGGCCGAGCACAACGTCGGCATTCCCGCGACAGATATCGCCGAGCAGGAGCGCAAGCTCGTCAATAAGTTCCACGCCCTCGCCGAGCCGGTGATTGGTCGCGCCAAGACCAAGACCGCGCTGGAAGCGATCATGCGCTTCGAGACGTTGCCGAACCTGAAGGGCTTGATGGAAGCGGTGGCGTGAGCTGTAGCGACCGTAGGGTGGAATAGGCCATCAGGCTGTATTTCACCGCTGAATTGCACCGCTGGCGGTCGTGCGAAGCAACCCGCTGCCCACGTCCGCTTGAGGGAGAGGTGCAGCCCGATCTGCGCCGTGAGACCCCAAACCGGGCCGACACGTCACAAGCATGGCTGTCGACCCGATGGGAGTTCAACGGCGGTGTGCGGTTACTTGGGCAACAGCACCCGATCGACCACGTGGATCACGCCGTTCGACTGCCGCACGTCAGCAATGGTTACGGTCGCAACCGTCCCCCGCTCATCCGTCAAAGTGAGCTTGCCGTTCGACATCTTGGCGATCAGCACGGCACCGCTCAAGGTCTTGACGGGATGGGCGCCTTTGTCGTCGGCCACCATTTTGGCGATGGCGTCCGACAGGACCGCGGTGCCGACCACGTGCGACGTCAGGATCTTAACCAGCTTGGCCTTGTTCTCGGGCTTCACCAGGCTTTCGACGGTTCCCTTCGGCAACCGTGCAAAGGCCGCGTTGGTCGGAGCAAACACCATGAAGGGACCGGGGCCGGACAGCGTGTCGACGAGGCCGGCCGCCTTCACGGCTGCAACGAGCGTCGTGTGGTCCTTGGAGTTGACGGCGTTCTGGATGATGTTCTTGTTGGCGAACATTGGCGCTCCGCCGACGGTGACGGGATTCGGGCCTTGTGCCGACCCTGAGGTCACCAGCGACGTGACGAGAGCGGCGGCGAGAGACGCAGCGGCGATGGACTTGATGATGACGGAACCTACACTCATTGACGACCTCCATGGGTGTTGCGAGCTCGCTTCGGAGCTTCGGGTGGAGTTACGCAAGCGTGTGCCGGCGAGTTTCGGGTCGCTTCATCACGAAGTCTTGACCATGTTGATCTCGCCTCACCGCGCATCTTCCGTTGGGTTCAAGCGGCGCCGTCTGCAGCCGGTGTGATTGCGCATCGACTTGGCTATTGCAGGACTGCGTGTCAGGTTGGCGTCCGTCACCATTCGAAGGCATTCTTGCCGGCCAGGACAGCATGACATCACCAACACCTTCCCGCGGCGCCCTCGACGGCATTGTCGTCATCGATCTGACGCAGATGCTGTCGGGGCCGTTTGCCGCCATGATGCTGGCCGACCAAGGCGCGCGCGTGATCAAGATCGAGCCGCCGGGCGGCGATCAGACGCGCAAGTTCGGGCCGTTCCGCCAAGGGCAACTGACCATCGCCGAAGGCGGCTACGGCGGCTATTTCGCCTCGACCAATCGCAACAAGGAATCCCTTGTTCTCGACCTGAAATCAGAGGCGGGGCGCGATGCCGTGCGCCGCTTGGCCGCCAAGGCCGACATCCTGATTGAGAACTTCCGTTCGGGCGTCATGGAGCGGCTGGGCCTCGGCTACGAGACGCTGGCCGAAATCAACCCGCGTCTCGTCTACGGCTGCATCCGTGGTTTTGGCGATGCGCGCACCGGCGCCAGCCCCTATGCCGATTGGCCCGCCTACGACGTGGTGGCGCAGGCCATGGGCGGCATCATGGGCATCACCAGCACCGAGAGCGGGGGCCAGCCGACCAAGATCGGTCCCGGTGTCGGCGACATCATGCCGGCCATGCAATGTGCGTTCGGCATCACCGCCGCGCTGGTGCGCGCCAAGATGACGGGGCAGGGCCAGTTCGTCGACGTGGCCATGGTCGATGGCGTCCTCGCTGCCTGCGAGCGCATCGTCTTTCAGCACGGCACCGACGGCACCGTGCCCGGTCCCGAAGGCAACAGCCACCCGCTGCTGTGCCCCTACGGCCTCTTTCCCGCCAAGGACGGCTGGGTCGCCATCGGCTGCCCGCACGACGACTTCTGGAAGCTGCTGGTGAAGACCATCGGTCGATCGGAATTGGCCGCGGACAAGCGCTATCTCACGACGCCGGATCGCTTGCAGCGCCGCACGGAGGTCGAGGGGCTGGTTGCCGCCTGGACCGGGGCCCGCAGCAAAGCCGAGATTTCGGCGGTGCTTGGCGGCAAGGTGCCGTTCGGACCGGTGCTCAACGTTGCCGAAATCATCGCCGATGCGCATGCCAAAGCCCGCGGCATGATCGCTGCCGTGGACTTGCCCGGCGTCCCCGATCACCCGCTGATGATCGCCGGCACCGCCATTAAGATGACCGCTACGCCCGGTGGTGTGCGCACCCGTGCGCCCCTGGTCGGCGAACACACCGAGGCCGTGCTGAGAGACTTCGGCTTTTCCGCCGGCGAAATCGCGAAGCTGAGTTAGGGGCAAAGCGGTCGGGGCGGTGTTCGGCATTGAATCGCTGCGCGAGCGGGCTATCGCCCGCACCCATTTGGGGAGACCCCAAACTCCCTTCTTTTTGAGGCCCAAGTGGAGGCGAGTTCGTTGCCTGATGTGCTGGTCACTCCTAGGCGCCGTTGTTTGGCTTACTGAACACCTCAAACACACATAATTTCCCATGCCTGCGTGGCGGCATCTCACAATTGCCTGAAGGTGCGCTATATTGGAGGTGCAAATCAGTTTGATTGCCGCCTGCAGTTGCCCGCACAGCGACCGGCGGCGAGTCCGCGGCCCCACCGATGGAAGACGCACATGAGCACGACTGCGACACCCCGTCCCCGCCCGAAGGTCATGACCATGACGCCGGCAGCTGCTGAGCGCGTCAAGTCGATCATGGCCGCGAAAGGCCCGTCGGTGAGCGGCCTCAAGATCGGCGTCAAGAAGGGCGGCTGCGCGGGCATGGAATACACCATGTCGTGGGCCGAGACGGCGGGCAAGTTCGACGAGATCGTGGAGCAGGATGGCGCCCGCGTCATCATCGATCCGCAGGCCGTGCTGTACCTGCTTGGCACCGAGATGGACTACAAGACCGACAAGCTTGCCTCACAGTTCGTGTTCAATAATCCGAACCAGAAGAGCGCTTGCGGGTGCGGTGAGAGCGTCAACCTGATGCCGGCGCCGAAGGACAAGGTCGAAGCGTTGAAGGCTTGAGCCATGGCTTCGCCAGATGCCGGCGATGCACGGTGGACTGCCGAGGTGCTGCAGTTCTGGTTCGCCGAGTTGCAACCCGCCGATTGGTTCAAGCGCAGCGATGCTGTCGATGAAAGTATCCGCCAGCGCTTCATGGGCGTGCATCGGCAAGTTGCGCTCAATTTTCCTGCCGCCACGCAACTGACACCGCACGGCACGCTGGCCGCCGTCATTGTGCTCGATCAGTTCCCGCGCAATGTGTTCCGCGGCTCAGCGAACGCCTTTGCCACGGACGCGCAGGCGCTGGCACTGGCGCGCGATGCTGTTGATCTGGGTTACGATCAGGCGTTCCATGGCGCCCAAGCCAAGCACGAGCGGCTGTTTCTGTATCTGCCGTTCGAGCACAGTGAACGCCTGGAAGATCAGCGCCGTTCGGTTGCCTTGATCTCGGCGTTGGGCGATGACGACCTGACGCGGTTCGCCCTGGCGCATCAGGTGATCATCGAACGCTTCGGGCGTTTCCCGCACCGGAACGCTGCACTCGGCCGTGTCTCGACGCCCGAGGAGCTCGAGTTCCTCACGCAACCGGGCAGTGGGTTCTAGCGGGTTCTGAGGTGCAGTCGTTGCGCGCGACCTCAGATGCCTTCGACAATGCGAATGTCGCGTTCTGCCCCCGCACCGAGCAGTCGCAAGGCCGCTTGGTAATCGGGGCTGTCGTGGGCATCCTGCGCTTGCTGGGCTTTGTCAAACTCCAGCACCACCGTTCGCAGCTTGAGGCCGGCTTCGTAGGTTTTCACGGGCTCCCCGCGCACCAGGATGCGGCCACCGGCTTTTTGCAGCGCCGGCCCCGCAAGCTTGGCGTAGGCGGCGAGTGCATCGGGATTCGAAATCGAGCGGTAGGTTGCAACCCAATACGCCTTGGCCATAATCAACTTCCTCTAATTCGAGATGGATAGTGAACACTATCGGTCGCAAATGCCGCGACGTCCAGACGCTTGGTGTATCAACGGAAGACCGGCCATTGCCAAACGCACTCGGCGATCACCTGAAAGAAGCCCTGGCGCCGCTGGGGCTGGTGACCGTGCGACGCATGTTCGGCGGTGCGGGACTGTTCTTCGACGGCCTGATGTTCGCGCTGATCTCCGACGATGTGCTCTATCTCAAAGCGGATGCCGCGACGCAGGCGGCATTCAAGGCGGAGGGGCTTGGACCCTTCACCTATGCCAAGCTCGGTGGAACAGCGACGCTGACCAGCTATTGGCAGGCGCCGGACCGGCTGCTCGATGACCACGAAGACCTGCAGGCTTGGGCGCGCACGGCGATCGCCGTCGCCCGCCGCGGTGCGGCCGCAAAAACCGCCAAGGCCGGGCGTTAGGCCAAAGCTGCGCCTCAGCCCTCAAACCGCAAACGCCAACGGTGATATCTGGCTCGCGGCAGCCGCCGCAGCGATCGGCCGCGCGTGCTCGGCCGGGAAGTAGACGCCGTTGATGAACTGCTCGCCCGCGTGCGCTGCCCACACCGTCTCGACGCCGACATAAGGCGCGATCCGGGACGGCAGCAATTCGTTCAACATGCGCGGCGCCAGCATGCGGTCGAGGGCCATCAGCTTATGGCGCTCGTAGGAGTCGGAAATCCGCTCCAGCTCGGACTTCGGCAGCGCGCGCATGGGCTTCGCCGTGATGCAGGGCCGGGCAATGGCGACGGTGTCGAAGAAGCCGGCGAAAAAGGCCGTGCCTACAATAATGCGATCGAGGATTATCGGCAGCTTCGGCGATTGCAGCGCCACGCCGAGGGCGTCGTCCTTGAGCGCCTGCTGGCAATAGCGATTGAGCTCCAGGATGCGGCCGGTGAGCACCTGCAGATGCAGTTGCGCCTGCGGATCGAGCGTGCCGAGCGCAGCCACCTCGGAGTAGACGAAGACGGAATGCATCGTCTGGCCGGCGTCGATGTGGGTGAAGAACTCCTCGAAGCCGCGCAGCGATAGCGGCGGCCCCAGCGGATCGATCTCCACGTCCATGCCGCGCATCGGGATACTGCCATTCTCGCGAACCGCCGTGGCGATGTTGCCCGAATCCGCCAGCAGTTTCAGGAAGGCCTGGCGCAGATCCTCCGAGCGCTGTTCGGCAGTGCTCGGTGGCGGCGCAACAGGAACCGCCTTCAGTGCCGGCACCATTTCAACCGGCGCAGGCGGGGAGCCCGTGGCCGCCGCCGAAACGGCTGCTTTCTCTGGCGGCTTCGCGCGCTTTCCGAAGGGCATGCTGGACCTCTTGGCTGCCAGGCGAACACCCGTTGATCCAGGCGCGGCAAGCGCTGGAGCGGGCGGAAGCCGGAGAACCGTAGCGAGGGGATGTTAACGACGCGTTAAGCCGCGAGCGATGCCCAGACCGGCGAATGCGAGCCGAGTGGCACGGACGGCAGCACCCAATGCGGCGGCGTCGCGCTCAGCTGCGCGGCATGGCGCACCGCGGATAAGGCCCCGAAGCCGGAAGGCGCCGTCTCGATGCGGTCGGCAACGTCCTCGAGACTGGGATCCGGCGCCTTGAAGCCCGCGTCGCCGAGACGGCCAAGCTTCCAGAACCAGTGGCCGGTCTGCGCCAGCGAGACGCGGACGAGCCACGATCCACCCTCTTCGCGCTGCCGCTTCAGCGCCATCAGGGCGCCGGCTGCCATCAGATAGCCGGAGCCGTGATCGAGCGCCTGGGCCGGCAGTTCCTTGGGCCCTTGCATCTGGCCGGCTGCCAGCGCCTCGGCAATGTTCAAGCCATTGGCGTTCTGAACCAGGCTGTCGAAACCACGCCGGCCCGACCACGGGCCCTGATGGCCGTAGGCTGACAGCGACACGCACACGATGCCCGGCGATATCTCGGCCACCTGCTCGGGCGCGAAGCCGTGACTGGCGATGCTGCCCGGTCGATAGCCCTGCACGAAGATGTCGGCATCGCGAGCCAGCCGGCGCAAGGTATCACGCCCGGCAGCCTCATTGAGCTCGATGAAGGTTGCTCGCTTGCCGCGGCCGGTATCGATCACGAGTTGCGGCGCGAATGGCAACTTGGCGCTGGCGACCTGCAACACATCGGCGCCATGGGCGGCGAGCGTGCGACCGCAGACGGGCCCAGCAATAACGCGGGTGAGGTCGAGCACCCGCACACCATCGAGCGGCCGCTGACCTGGTTTGGCCACGCGGGGAGGCGCATCGCCGATCCGGATCACCTCGAACAGCGGCAGGCTGGCGACGGCCTGACCCTGGCCATGGGCGGCCCATTCGGCCGGCGTCCGCGTCATGGTGGCGACAAGCCCACGCTCGGCAGCGGCGGTCTCGAAGGCTTCACCCTGCCAGTGCTGCAGCTTGGCTGTAACGCTGGCGCGATCGTAGTCGGCGCCGAGCAGGGCCAGCATGCCGGCCCGGTGATGGGGAAAATTCGTATGCAAGCGAACGTAGCGGCCATCGCCGGTCTGATAGACGCCGGCAACTTTGTCCCAGCCGCGCGCGTCCATGTCGGGCACGCGCATATAGCGTTCGCTGCGGTACTCGATCGCCGCATCGCGCATGGCGACCGCGACGCGTTGTGCGGCTCCGCCTCGCAGGCGCCAGAACTCGGCGGCCCCAAGTGCGCTGGCGGCGATGGTCGCCTGCGCCATGGTGCCGACGGCGAACGAGGAGGGCAATGCCGGCTCCGCCCCGGTCAGGTCGACCGAGGCGAGGGCTGCGGCATCACCGCCGCCGAGGCGCCAGATCTCGGCCAAGGCATCCCGTGGGGCAACGACCGTGCTCATGCAACCACTCCCGATGTTGCCGCGATCGAAGCCTGTCTCCGCTACTCGCGGCTATTGTGCGCGCACGGGCCGGCGCAGGAAGGCTGGCACGTGATCGCCAAGGCCAACGGGCGTGCGCCCCTGGCCCTGTTGCTGCCCCGCCTCGCGCTGACCGCCGTCGCGCGGGGTCCGATTGCGCTCGCGTGGCAGGTGGTTTGGCGTTGGCTCGCGATCGCGCTCACGATCCCGGCGCGGGGCCTCGCCGCGCTCGCGCCCTTCACCACCGGTGGCGGCATCGCGCGGCTGCGCTGGCCGCTGGTTGCGCTCGCTGCCCGGCCGCACGTGGGTGGCGCCGATATCGGGGAAGTCGGTTTCGGCGGCACGCTTTTCGGCATGGCGCTCGCCCCGCTCTGGACCGCGGTCACTGCCGCTGCGCTCAGGGCCACGGTCACGGCGGCGCTCGGGCCGGCCGCGACCTTCGCCGCGCTGCCCGTCACGATGCCGGCCTTCGCTGCGGGCCTCGTCACGTGGTCGCTGAGGGGCACGCTCGCGTTGCGGAGGTGCCGCTTCGACACCAGCTGGCTCGCGCGCCGGCTGGTTCTCGCCAGCCGCAGCCATGATGGGAGTCTCGTCGCGTGGCGCCTGCGGTCGGATGGCGTCTCCACCCTCGCTCTGGCCCTCGCGGCGGCGGCGGAACTCGCCGCGACCTTGTCGAGCTTCGCCGGGACGGCTGCCACTGCGCCCACGCGCTTCGCCACGCCCGCTCGCAACCGGTGCGCCACGACGGCCACGAGCGCCGCGTTTGCGGCTGCGGCCTTCGGCGAGATCTTCCTCGCTCGGCACGTCACCGATCCACTGCGGTTCCTCGCCGATCAGCTTGGCGATGGATTCGATCGAGCGCACGTCTTCCGGCGTCACGATGGTCGCCGAAAAGCCTTCCTTGCCGGCGCGACCAGTGCGACCGATGCGATGCACATAGTCATCGGCCTGCCAGGGCACGTCGAAGTTGAAGACGTGGCTCACGTCCGGAATGTCCAGGCCGCGGGCCGCCACGTCGGAGGCTGCCAGCAACGCGATCTCGCCGGCACGGAACTTGTCCAGCGTCGCTGTGCGGCTCATCTGGTCCATGTCGCCATGCAGGGCGCCGGCATTGAAGCCGTGCTTGAGCAGCGATTTGTGCAGGATCGCCACATCGCGCTTGCGGTTGCAGAAGATGATGGCGTTCTTGATGTTGAGATCGCGGATCAGCTCACGCAGCACCTCGCGCTTGGCGAAGTCCTCGCCGGAGGCGCAGAAGCGGAAGCGTTGGGTGATGGTCTTGGCCGTGGTGGCGGGCTTGGCCACCTCGATGCGCACGGGATCGTTGAGGAACTGCGACACCAGCCGCGTGATCTCGGGCGGCATGGTGGCCGAGAAAAACAGCGTCTGCCGTTTCGGCGGCAACAGCTTGCAGATCTTCTCGATGTCGGGAATGAAGCCCATGTCGAGCATGCGGTCGGCTTCGTCGATGACCAGGATTTCGACGCCCATCAGCATGATGCGGCCACGCCCGAAATGATCAAGCAGCCGGCCGGGCGTTGCAATCAGCACATCGACGCCGCGATCGAGCTTCTGCACCTGGTCGTCCATCGAGACGCCGCCAATCAGCAGCGCCACGGCGAGTTTGTGGTTCTGGCCGTACTTCTCGAAACTTTGCGCGCACTGGGCGGCAAGTTCGCGGGTGGGCGCCAGAATGAGGGAGCGCGGCATGCGGGCCCGTGCGCGACCCGTCTCGAGGCGGGCGATCATGGGCAGGACGAAGCCTGCGGTCTTGCCGGTGCCTGTCTGCGCGATGCCGAGCACGTCGCGGCCCGTCATGGCGACGGGGATGGCCTGGGCCTGGATGGGAGTCGGCGTCGTGTAGCCCGAAGCCTCGATGGCCGCGAGCACTTTGGCGCTGAGACCAAGCTCAGCGAAGGTGGAGGGTTCCAAAAAGTCGGTCTCCGTGACTGCGAACGTTACCGGGCCGCCCGCTAAGCTAGCAGGGGAGAGCCGGTTCCTAGGGAGCGCAGGGGGATCGGCTTGCGGTGGACTGCGGGCGACGTGCGCCAGAGCCTACGCGGGCAAACTATAGGTGTCGAGAAAAGGGACAAATGAATGAGAGTGGTCCCCTGCGCTCGGACACGGGGCTTTTGACACAGTTCGCGGACAAGAACAAGGGATACCAAGTGCGGCTCAATGGAGGGCGGGGGAAGCATGGCGCAGGAACGGAGCCCGGCCACAGCTGCGGCAGCTTGTACAGTCAATAAGTCAGGGCACGTAGGTCAAAGCACGTCCGTCGTTGACCCAATGTCGAGCTTCGCCAGAACGATCAGGGCAGGCGATGAGGTGGGATTCGGAAGAGCTGCGGCCGGTCTCGTCCCCTCTCCCTGTTCTCTGCACGCGAAAGGGGAGAGGGATAGCCCCGGACACGTGATCCGGGGGAGGGGCGGCAACTTGCGCTGGCCTCGCGATTGACCACGGCAGTTGTCCGGGGGCAAGCTGCAAAGGTGCGTCGACAAAATCCGTGGTCGCGCGGCGACGCGTGTGGCCCGGAGCAGTCAAGGCATCGAGAATGGAAGCAGACGAATTTTCGGCAGCTCTAGGATGGAACAGCTGACGAATATGCGGAAAGCTTGTGACCATCGGCTACTCAGCTTTTAGGACCGCCAAGGCAGACTTGATACAGCGGTCAAGCTTCTTTTGCTCACCGCGAGCTGCTTTCCTCAACTTCCCGACGGACGACTTGTTCTGCATGCCAACCAGCAGTCCCTCAATGCTATGCCGAGACGATGGGCTCAGCTTGTCGCCTTTCGCATTAACAAGATCATCAATATGCTCCGCCGATCGCAACGGGTAAATTGCGTTTTCTGGCCCCGACTTGGTGAGTGCATCCTGCAGATCCTTCACTGCCCGGTCAATCTCGGTAGCATTTGGATCGCCCTTCTTTTGTGTGTTCTTCTTAAGCAGCAGTCGGCTTCTTTGGTCAAAAATCTGATGTTTAGAGTAATTCGGCCCCTTTGCTTCGGCGATCTGCAACGCTCTGCCGATGTAAGTTTCTGCCTCTGGCAGCCTGTTCAGATCCATATTCGCCATCGCGTACTGAAGCCAAAACTGATCGTTCTCTCGAATTTTGGGTGCGCCTGACAATCGTTGATATACTGCTTCAATATGGCCGGTTGAGTCCGAAGTTCGGCCAAACAACTTAGTAAGAAACCGATATTTCATGAGTTCCTTAAGATTCTGCCCAGAGTCCGCGCCGCTTCTCGGGTCGTTCGACGAATATGCTGTTTCGCGAACAATCGTTGTGTACGTATCCACAAGCATATCATCACCAACATCAACGGTCGCAAAGATGTGGTGCGCGAGCTGCGAGGAAGTGATAGAGTGCCAATCACGGCCGTCGGCCATGAAGTCGAACAATTTTTCATTCTGAATGTCGCGCTTCAGTGCCTGTTCGTCGATCCGCAGCCAATCGACTATCTGGTGCCAAGAAACATGACCTTGGCATAGCGACGCGATCAGCATTCCAATGAAAGCTCTCCGATGGCGCGGATAACGAGTGCAGAAGAATGCCACGACGTCTTCGATCATCGCGGCCAAGCGAGAGTCATGGAATAGAGAAACAACAATCGACCGCGTCTCGCCCGAGCACTTCTCACGCAGGAACTTGAGGCGGTCTTCGTCGGCTACGTCGAGCTGATTGCCCCAGAAGCCCCATCTCTCCAGCAGCTTGTCCCAATTGCTCAACTCAGACGCCGACAACTCATCAAGCTCTACGTTCGCATACTGACCATGTAACGTCTCCTCCAAGTCGTCCTCGTAGTCTCCGCTTACTACATTCCGATCACCACAAACGAGCAAGCCAAGTTTTGAGAGGCGTTGCGCTATGAATTTGGCGACGGGTCGCAGACGAGGCAGGTCATCGACGACGAACAACTGAAGTGATTTTCTTGTGAGCAAATACTCCAGCTCTTTGGTGGCTTCCGGGAGGTTGCTGGTCACCCTAAAGACGTCGTATCCTTTGTCGTTTGCAAACCATTCAAGCTGCCCTAAGAACGTAGTCTTGCCATTGCCGATGTCAGAAGACACAACGATCTTGTTCGCCCCGCGTGCATAATGTGAAAAGATCTGCTCAAGTTTCTCCGTGCGTTCCACACAGTATGGATTCGCGAAATCGTTGTCGGCTCGCTGACGGGCGAAATGTCGGTACGACAGTTTGCCAGTCATCATCATGCTGTCAACGTCGCGCTTCTCAACTGCTTCCGCCGCAGCAGCCTTCGGTACGCGCCGAACAAATGACAGAGTTTCCAGCCTCGCGATATCGTCTCTTGCAACAAACGAAGAAGGAAATGCCTCGACAAAACCAGTCAAACCTATCGGCTGCACGTCGCCAAACTTCTGAAGTCGCGTTTTTGCGACGTCGCCGTCCTTGGGGTGGCAAACAACAAATGATTTTGATCTTAGCGTGTCGCTGAGTTCAAAAAGGCGAGAGGCGATGTCGGCGTCCCTCAATGAATACCCGATGAACACGACCTGGGTCGCGCAATGCAACTCATTCAGAAACGCAGAGTGAAGCGGCTTGTTGCGGTTCCGCAGCTCCAAGTAGTTGGTCTCTGAGACGACGATCAGGGGGTCAATATCTGTTTCAGCAAGATCGCGTGCTCTGCCGTGCAGATGATAGAGCGGGAGGCGCCCGGCCACGATATTGTTTACGTCGCTCTGTGGGCGAACGACTTGCAAGCGATTGGCATCAATGCACCTCTCGACGACATCGTCAAAATTGGTAGTGAAGACCGCCCTCCAAGGCGCGTTGAGTAGGCGCCGTTGGCTTGCCGAAGGCTGGGTTGAAGTCAGCCTTCTGACAAGGAGCAATCGAAACTTAGGGGCAAATTCTTGTCTTGCCTGACAGTACTCAGCCAAATCCGTCAGAGATCCGCCGCTCTCGCGATCGACGCCGATCATTTTGCATATTTCTTCTTCTAGTTTCGATGTGCTTGGGAGCTGTAGGCCGTCTGCATCCGTAGCCTCGGTCGAGAATCCAGCCCCCAAGAAGCAAATTGCTCCACCGCCGGATACCCTATGAAGTACCTCTTCGATTGATGCGTCGAGCATGGGGCAAGCCTCGCGAATGAAAGTTGCTCAGAAATTGGAGATGCCGAATGTGTGCCGGAGAACCACTGGGAGCGCCAAGTGGGCAACTCGTGGATTACTGACCCCTCATTGCCCACATTTTCCGTCCCGACAACGCCCGGACGTAACAATCACTGTAGCTGTGGATTTCGTGACATGGCGCTTGCCACGGGTCTTGCACGTATGTCCGCACCTGGAACACGCAGAAGTTGCTCCGGCCGCTTGCAACATCGTCTCCTCCTGGCCCATCCTGCCTCAATCCGCTTCCGCTCCCTCGACGCTCGATGTCGACGGCACTGCGGACATGGCTCGCCCTGACCGCTACACTCGTGGCCGCCCCTTCCCCGGATCAAGTGTCCGGGGCTAACCCTCTTCCCGTTCGAGTGCAGATAACAGGGAGAGGGGACGAGAACGCCGCACCGTCTCGACGGCAACAGCTCACTCGCGACAGTTGTGACTCACGCACGCTGGCTCGATTTCGAGGCAGCTTGACCTCCGATAGCTCCCATCTTCAACCTCTGGCGAGGGGGGCACATCTGGCTAGGGGCTTGGCGCAAAGCAAGGGCCGCCGATCCTCAAGACCTCCCCGCCCGACGCGTGCGCGAGTGGCTTGCGGTTGACGCGGGGCATGGCTTCGCCGTGCAGGTCGCGGCGGGGCAGCCAGCAGGAGCGCTCAGGCTTGGCGGCGCGTGCCGATCGTCTGCCGGCGCGCCGTCACCCCACGCCCCCCTTCACGCTGCCTTGTCGACCGCTGCGCGTGGATCGTAGTTGAGCACCGGCGCCAGCCAGCGCTCGCCCTCCTCCACCGACCAGCCCTTGCGCGCCGCATAATCCTCCACCTGATCGCGCTCGATGCGGCCGACGCCGAAGTAGTGGCTGTCCTGATGCCCGAAATAGAGCCCCGACACCGAGGCGCCTGGCCACATGGCATAGCTCTCGGTGAGCGTAATGCCGGTCGCCTTCTCGACGTCCATGAGCTGCCAGAGCGTCGCCTTCTCCGTGTGGTCAGGTTGGGCCGGATAGCCGGGTGCCGGGCGAATGCCGCGATACTTCTCCGCGATCAGGTCGTCGCTGGTGAGCGTCTCGTCCTTGGCGTAGCCCCAGAACTCCTTGCGCACCCGCTGATGCAGACGCTCGGCGAAGGCTTCGGCGAGCCGGTCGCACAGCGCCTTGACCATGATGCGCCCATAGTCGTCGGTCTTCTTGATGTACTTCTCGAGCGCCTCTTCCTCGCCGATGCCGGTTGTCACCGCGAAACCGCCGATGTAGTCGGCGACCTTGCTGTCTTTGGGCGCGATGAAGTCGGCCAGCGCCGTGTGCGCGCGGTTGCGGCCTTCGTCACGCGCGATCTGTTGGCGCAAAGTGTGCAAGGTCGCCATCCGCTTGGCGCGCGTGTCGTCGGCATAGATCTCGATGTCGTCGCCGACCGCGTTCGCGGGCCAGAAGCCGATCACGGCGCGCGCCGTGAACCAGCGCTCGCGCACGATACGCGCCAGCATCACCTCGGCATCGGCGAACAGCTTGCGCGCCTCGGTGCCGACCTTGTTGTCGTCCAGGATCTTCGGATAGCGCCCCGCCAGCTCCCAGGTCTGGAAAAAGGGTGTCCAGTCGATGTAGCGCGCCAGCTCCGCCAGATCGTAAACCTTGAACGCGCGGGAGCCCAGGAACGCGGGCTTCACAGGCGCGGCTGACTTGGCCCAGTCGATCTTGAAGCGATTGTCGCGGGCCGCCTGCAGCGTGATGCGGCGCTTGTTCTGGTCGGCCTTGAGATAGGCCTCGCGCGCCTTGGCGTACTCGGCCTTGATGGTCGAGACGTAGCCCTTCGCCTCGGTTTCCGACAGCAGGCTCGACACCACGCCGACGGCCCGGCTGGCATCGGTGACATAGATCGCCTGGCCCTTCACGTAGTTCGGGCTGATCTTGACGGCGGTGTGCACCCGGCTCGTCGTCGCCCCACCGATGAGCAGCGGAATGCTGAAGCCCTGCCGCTCCATCTCAGCGCCAACGAAGCACATCTCATCGAGTGACGGCGTGATGAGGCCCGACAGGCCGATGATGTCGGCCTTCTCGCGCTTCGCCGCATCCAGGATTTTCTGCGCCGGCACCATGACGCCGAGATCAATCACCTCGTAGTTGTTGCACTGGAGCACGACGCCGACGATGTTCTTGCCGATGTCGTGCACATCGCCCTTCACCGTCGCCATGATGATCTTGCCCTTGGGCGGCATCTCGGTGGCGCCCGAGGCGCGCTTCTCCGCCTCCAGGAACGGCTGCAGATAGGCAACGGCCTGCTTCATCACGCGCGCTGATTTCACCACCTGCGGCAGGAACATCTTGCCCGCGCCGAACAGATCGCCGACGACGTTCATGCCGGCCATCAGCGGCCCTTCGATGACATGCAGCGGCTTCTCAGCCTTGACGCGGGCTGCCTCCGTGTCGATCTCGATGAAGTCGGTGATGCCGTGTACCAGCGCATGCGTGAGGCGATCCTCGACGGGGGCATCACGCCACTTGAGATCGACTTCCTTCTTCTTGGCGCCCTCGCCCTTGAAGCGTGACGCCGCCTCCAGCAGCCGGTCCGTTCCGTCGGCTCGGCGATTGAGGATCACGTCCTCGATCAGCTCGCGCAGATCCGGCGGAATGTTGTCATAGACGGTGAGCTGCCCCGCGTTGACGATCCCCATGTCCATGCCCGCCTTGATGGCATGATACAGGAACACCGAATGCATCGCCTCGCGCACTGGCTCGTTGCCGCGGAACGAGAACGACAGGTTCGATACGCCGCCCGAAATGTGCACCAGCGGATGCCGCCGCTTGATCTCGCGCGCCGCCTCGATGAAATCGACGCCGTAGTTGTTGTGCTCCTCGATGCCCGTCGCCACCGCGAAGATGTTGGGATCGAAGATGATGTCCTCCGGCGGAAAACCGATCTTCTCGGTGAGCAGCTTGTAGGCCCGCGAGCAGATCTCGACCTTGCGCTCCTTGGTGTCGGCCTGGCCGACCTCGTCGAAGGCCATGACGACGACGGCGGCGCCATAGCGCAGCACCTTGCGCGCCTGCTCCAGGAACTGCGCTTCGCCTTCCTTCATCGAGATCGAGTTGACGATCGCCTTGCCCTGCACGCACTTGAGGCCGGCTTCAATGACCGTCCACTTCGAGCTGTCGATCATGATCGGCACCCGCGAGATGTCGGGCTCCGACGCGATCAGGTTCAGGAACGTGGTCATCGCCCGCTCGCTGTCGAGCAGGCCTTCGTCCATGTTGACGTCGATGATCTGGGCGCCGTTCTCGACCTGATGCCGCGCAATCGCCAACGCCGCCTGATAGTCGCCCTGCTCGATGAGCTTGCGGAACTTGGCGGAGCCCGTGACGTTGGTGCGCTCACCGACATTGATGAAGGCCGAGCCGGACGCTTGTGTGGTGGTGGTCATAACCGTTAATCCTATCGAATGCCTCTGCGGCAGGCGGACGTCGAGCGATTTACCCCGCCACAAACGGCTCGAGGCCGGAGAGCCGCATTTTCGGCTCGATCTTGGGCACCGCACGTGGCTTGTATTTCGACACGTGCTCACGCACATGCGCGATGTGATCGGGCGTCGAGCCGCAGCAGCCGCCGACGATATTGACCAGGCCGTCCTTGGCCCACGGCTCCATCTGGCACGCCATCTGATGCGGGGTCTCATCGTACTCGCCCATGGCGTTCGGCAGCCCGGCATTCGGATAGGCCGAGACGAGCGTATCGGCGACACCGGCAATCTCCGCGATGTAGGGCCGCATCAGCTCGGCGCCCAACGCACAATTGAGGCCAATCGAGAACGGCCGCAGATGCCGCATCGAATACCAGAACGCCGTCGCCGTCTGGCCAGACAGCGTTCGGCCGGAGAGATCTGTGATCGTGCCCGAAATCATGATCGGCAGCGTCGCGCCAGTCTCCTCGAAGGCCTCCAGCGTCGCCACACCGGCAGCTTTGGCGTTCAACGTATCGAAGATGGTCTCGATGATGATGATATCGGAGCCGCCCTCGATCAGCGCTGTCACCTGGGATTTGTAAGCGGAGCGCAGCTCGTCGAACGAGACGTTGCGAAAACCAGGATTGTTGACATCAGGCGAGATCGACGCCGTGCGATTGGTCGGGCCCACGGCACCGGCAACAAACCGCGGCCGTGACGGATCCTTCGCCTCCGCAGCGTCGCACGCCGCCCGTGCAATGCGCGCCGATTCCAGATTGATCTCGTAGGCAAGCTCCTCCATGCCGTAGTCGGCCATGGAGATCACCTGCGCGTTGAAGGTGTTCGTCTCCAGGATGTCGGCGCCGGCAGCCAGGTATTCGTCGTGGATCTTGCGAATGATCTTCGGCTGCGACAGCCCCAGCAGATCGTTGTTGCCCTTGACGTCGCGATGCCAGTCCTTGAAGCGCGCACCGCGATAGCCCGCCTCGTCCAGCTTCTCGCGCTGGATCATGGTGCCCATGGCGCCGTCGATGATCAGGATGCGCTCGCGTGCCGCCGCCTCCAAAGCCTTGGTGCGCGCCGCACGATCGACCTTTGTCTTTGCTGACTTCGCCATGACGCACTCGCTCTTTTGTCGCTCAAGCCGCAGCTTCGGTGATCTTCACCTTGGGTCTGAGCCCCAGCAGGTGGCAGATGGCATAGACCAGGTCGGCGCGGTTCAGCGTGTAGAAGTGGAACTGCCGCACGCCCGCATCGACCAATTGCAGCACCTGCTCGGCTGCAACAGCAGCTGCCACCAGATGCGACGTCTGCTGGTCGTCGTCGAGGCCATCGAAGCGCCGCGCCAGCCACGCCGGGATCGTCGTGCCGGTTTTGGCGGCAAAGCCCGACACCTGCTTGAAGTTGTGCAGCGGCACGATGCCGGGCACGATCGGACACCAGATGCCGGCTGCGCGTGCCCGCTCGAGAAAGCGGAAGTAATGCGCGTTATCGAAGCAGAATTGCGTGATGATGCGATCGGCGCCTGCATCGACCTTGGATTTCAGGTGCGCGATATCCGCCTCGAACGACGGGCTCTCCGGATGCTTCTCCGGATAGCCGCCGACCGAGACCTCGAATTTGCCGAGCTTCTTGATGCCCTGGATCAGGTCCGCCGTCAGCGGGTAGCCACCGGGATGGGCCTCGTAGCGCGTGCCCACGCCCGTTGGCGGATCACCGCGCAAGGCCACGATGTGGCGAACGCCCGCCGCATGATAGCCGCGCACGACATCATCGACCTCGGCCTTGCTGGCGTTGACGCAGGTCAGGTGTGCCGCCGGCTTCAGGCTGGTCTCCTTGACGATGCGCGCCACCGTATTGTGCGTGCGCTCGCGCGTCGAACCGCCGGCGCCATAGGTGACCGACACGAACGCTGGCCCAAGCGGCTCCAGCCGGCGAATGGCTGTCCAGAGTGCTTCCTCCATCTTCTCCGTCTTCGGCGGAAAGAACTCGAAGGACACCTCGATATCTCCGGCGCCGACCAGCCGGCTGCCACGCTGCTGAAGCTCGACCATCGTTCAAACCTCCTCTTTACGCCGCTGCAACCCGGCACTGTCGCGTGCCACAGGCTTGGCAATCGTGATGACCTTGCGCGCGGTCCACACCGTCACGGTCAGCTTGCCATCGCCATCCGGCCCGGCAGCTTCCAGATCCACCGCCGTCACCTCGTCGAGGCCGGCCTCGTCAAGCCATTCGGTGATCTGCACTCGGGCAAAGCCCAGCCGCTCATGCGCGAAATCCTCGCGCAGGAATTCCATCTTGTGCGGCGCGAAGTCGACGATCACGAGGCGGCCACCCGGCGCCAGCACACGGCACGCTTCACGCAGCGCCAATTGCGGCTCGGCCAGGAAGTGCAGCACCTGATGCATGATCACGGCATCGGCCGCGCCGTCGCCCAGCGCCACATCGTAGAGATCGCCGTGGCGCAAGCTCGCATGCGTGAGACCGGCCTGATCCAGCTTGCCGCGCGCGTAAGCGAGCATCGAATGATTGATATCGAAGCCGATGGCGCGCTCGTAGCGGTCCGCCAGCAACTCCAGCATGCGGCCAGTACCCGTGCCGAGATCGACCAGCAGCCGGAATGGCCCCGGTCCCAGCGCCGCCTTGAGCGCGGCCTCGACCTCGCTCTCAGTCACATGCAGCGACCGGATGCGGTCCCATTCCGCGACGTGATCCCGAAAATAGTCCTGTGCCGCAGCCTCACGCTCGCGCTTCACTGTCTCGGCGCGCTTGCTATCCCGCAGCAAGGCTGGGTCCGCGGGGTCGACCGCGTCGATCAGACCGCGCACCAGGGCGCCATGTGCGCCCCGGTCGACAATCTGGAAATAGGCCCAGCTGCCATCAGCGATGCGCTCGATCAGCCCCGCTTCGGCCATCAGCTTGAGGTGCCGGCTGATACGCGGCTGGCTCTGGCCAAGGATCCGGGTCAGATCCTTGACGTTCAGCTCCCCGCTAGCCAGCAGCATGAGCAGCCGCAGCCGGGTTGGTTCGGCCACCGCCTTCAGCATTGCGACTACGGATCGTTGATCGAGCACGAGTTGGCGCCTCCTGACGGGGGTATAAATATAAAGATATCTTTATATGTCAAGCGTGACGAACGGCGAAACCAGATCCCGCACACGATTTTGGCCAACCCCCGGACAGTCTGTGTGGCGGACCTGGCAGCACGCGCCATGCCCCTCTTAACGCCCTGGCAACCATGCTTGTTTACCGTGCCCCCGACGATATTCGGCGATTGGGGAAGGCCGCACGCGATGGCGAAAGTCCTGTTTGATCACATCGCTCCGGCGACGAATTTCGAGAGCCTGCCGATCCGCTTCATCGGCACCACCTCGCGGGGCCCTGCCGTCACCCGCCTGCTGCTGATCCTGCCGGCCATGGCCGTGTTTTTCGTGCCGATCTCGCTGGTGATCGCCAAGGCGGCCGGCGAGCCATCGGCGCTCAGCGCCATGTCCGAGCGACCGCTCTCTGTCATCCAGATCGCCCTTGGCGTTGCGCTGTGGTGCGGCATCTTCCTGCTGCCCATCCGCGACATCGTCATTCGCATGGGATCCCGCCGCACGGTGGCCATCGACGCCGGCAAAATCGAGGTCACCGACAGCACGCCCTTCGGCACGTCCAGCTGGACCACCCAGCTGTCGTCCTATGCCGGGATTGCCCATCACGTCCGCACCAGCCTGTCAGGCCTGCGCCACGAATTGATCCTGGTGCACAAGGATCCGGCGAAGAACGTGCTCATTGCAGTTGCCGACCGCATCCCGCAGTCGACGCTGGACCGCGCCAAGAACCTCCTTGGACTGCCCGAGGTGCCGGCGCGCAGCCTTTATGATCGGCCGGTCGCGGCCTGATACCCCCGCACTTGTTGCCGCGTTCGACGCTGCATCAAGCTGCCGTCACAATCGCGCGCCACTCATTCGGATGCCGCGACCCCTGTCTGGCGCTGCGGCGCTTGGCAACCCGGGGCCGCCCATGCAGGCACTGCTCGGCATCTTCATCGCCTTCATTGCCGTCGGCGGCGTCATGCTGCTGCTTGAGCGCAAATGGCCTGCCACGCCCGCTCAGCCCGTCTGGCGGCGCGGCATGCTGCTCGATCTCTGCTATTGGCTGTTTACACCCATCGTCACGCGTGCCATTTCGCGCACCGGGGTGATCGCAGCCGTGGTGATTTTGGGGCTGCTGCTCGGCTGGAAACTCGACAAGGACACCCTTCTGGCGGGGCATGGACCCATCGGCGCGCAGCCCGCTTGGCTGCAGGCGATCGAGATGATCGTGCTCCTGGATTTGATGGCCTACTGGACGCACCGGCTGTTTCATTCCGGACGCTTCTGGCCGTTCCACGCCATTCACCACAGCTCCGAGGACCTCGACTGGCTGTCATCGGTGCGCGTGCATCCCATCAATGACCTCGCCAATCGCATTCCGCCGGCCATCCTGCTGTTGGTGGCGGGTTTCAAGCCGGCCATCCTGGCGGGAGCGCTGCCGTTCTTCGCGATCTACGCCATCCTGCTGCACGCCAACGTCGACTGGGACTTCGGACCGCTGCGGCGCGTCATTGCCAGCCCGCGCTTTCACCGCTGGCACCACACCGGCGAGGCTGAAGGCCGCGACAAGAACTTCGCCGGCCTGCTGCCGGTCTGGGACATTCTGTTCGGCACTTACTACATGCCGGACCGAGCGCCCGCCAAATTTGGTGTCGCCGACGCCGTGCCGACCACCTTGTGGGGCCAACTCGTCTGGCCATTCCGCCGCCGGTACTGATGCACGCAGCGACTGGCGTCGGATCGCCTCACTTCACGTCATCACATCGCGAAGCCGCCATAGCCCATGGCGCGGGCATGCACGACGATGCCCTCAAGCGCCTTTGGTGCCGGCGTTGCGGTAGTTGCCGGAACAACCGGGGGCGGCATCAAGACGGCCGGTGCTGGAGCCTGGACCGGTTTTTGCGGGCTGGCGGCGGCTCCATTGGCAGGGGTTGCCTTCGCGCTTGTCGGGGTGGCTGGCGCCCGTCGCTTGCGCTCATCCTCGAGCCATGGCTTCAAGCCGCCCAGATCGAAGCCGGCCGCCTCGAACTGGGCAATGATGGCGTTGGGCTCCATCGTCTCCGTGAGCAGCAATGCGCATCCAGCCGCCGTACGCGCGCCGGAATAGCAGAAGCCGAAGATAGGTGCCGGCAAGGATTTCAGCGCCTTAGCGAAGGCGGCGAGTTCTGCATCGCCCGGCATGCGGCTGGCCAGCGGTGCGTAGGCATAGGCGAGGCCGCAGCGCTTCGCCTCCGCCGCCAGTTTGGCGCTGCCTGGAAAGCGTTCGACCTCGCCGTCAGGTTGCGTGTTGACGACCGATTTGAAGCCGGCTTTGGCCAGAATCTCCATCTGATCGGGCGAGGGAACCTCGCCGACGGCAAGCACATCAGAAACGACAATTGGCTTCATGGCGTATCACGCTGCAGGACTGGAGGAAACGCACGCGCGGCAGTGCAACCTTCCACCACCAGCCGCCGCTCTGGTGCGGTGATACTGTACACCAAAACACCGATCAAGTGATAGCGATGAAAGTCAATTGGCAGCCAATCCATCGTGATGCGCGCTGAAACCGCCCGCGCAGCCCGCGTGCTGCGCGAAGCGGTTGCTGTGGACCGCAATGGCCACCACGGCAGGCGTGCGGCTTTCGAGCCACGTTCAATTCGCCTCGCCAAAAACAGCGCGAATCTGCCCCAATCTCGTCACGTTTCGGGCCAACCTCGCGCGTGTGGCAGAGCCCGGGCAGCGTCGGGGTTGCGCACTCGGCGGCTGGCTTCAATGGAGGCCAAGCCACTGCGGCGATCGGAGCGTGCGTGGGTAGAGTGGCCCCACGCGCGCTCCTGTCATTTTGGCCGCCGGGCGATGGCGGCCGGGTGGGATTGGCGCAGCAGGAACGTGGCCGGTCCTCACGTTATGCACAACTTTGGTAAAGCTGTTGAAGAACCGCATTCAGTTCGGGGGACACGGAAACCGAGCCTGTATCGTCACCGGCATGGGGTCGGCTGGGTACGACGTTAGCGGGGTCGTTCGTCCGTTTTCCCTGGGCGCAAGTCCGGGGGGTACGGACACCCGGCCGGCTCCTTTCACCCCGCCCCCTGAATCCTTACTTTACGCGCGACCACGTCACCGTCTTGCACAGGACGATGGCGGTGCAACCTGACAAGTCGATCAGGTCTTTGCCCTTTACGGTGATGGTCCCAGCGTAGGACCCGCCGTCGGCGCGATTGTAGAGCGTTCCCGACCACGTTCGGTCGCCCGACTTCCGAGCCCCTTGCATGATTACGAGGCCGACGATGGGGCGGCCGCGTTTGGCGGCATCAGGGTTCTTGTCGTCGGTCTTTTGCCCGTCCGTCACCTTGGCGATTTTTGCGCACAGGCCATCGCCGCACTTGTAGATCTCCACGTGGCTGCCGTTCTCGGGATGCCGCCAGGTGCCGAAGGCATCATCGGCTGTTTGCGCAGCCACCGGCAGGACCAGAGCCACCATTGCAGCCGTTACCAACTTGAGCAGAACCTTCACCGTCATCGACATCTTTCCCCTGCGCCTTCCAAAGATCCGGCACCATCCGGCACGATTCGCAGCCATGCATAACCTGCGACCGCCGCCGATGGTATTTGCATAGGTCGAACATCACATTCAACGCCGGATGCAAGTGCACGTACGACCGTGGCGACCAACAGCGTTTCCATGGCCCAACTTTCGGGACTAAGGTCCGGCCACAGACACCGTCACCAAGGCCCGCGCCCCACCATGATCGACATCAATGCCAGTCTCGCCGACAAGCTGCTGCGCCCCCGCCGTGTTGCGATCATCGGCGCATCGGGCGACGTCACGAAGAACAATTCGCGGCCGCAGCGCTATCTGCGCAAACACGGGTTCACGGGGGAGGTCTATCCCATCAACCCCGGCTATCAGGAGTTGTTCGGCGAGCCCTGCTTCGGCGCGCTAAAGGACACGCCACACCCCGCCGACCACGCCTATGTCATGGTCCCGACCCGGGCTATTGAAGATGTCATCCGCGAGTGTGGCGCCGCTGGCATTCCGGTTGCCACCATCTTTTCCGGCGGCTTTGCCGATGCGGGCGACGAGGGCCGCCAGCGGCAGAACCAGTTGGTGGCCGTCGCACGTGAGGCCGGCGTCCGCTTGCTCGGACCCAACAGCCTCGGCGTCGTCAGTCCAGCCTCGGGGCTGACCCTGTCCGCCAATGCCGTGCTGGAACGCGAGAGCCTGCCGAAGGGCCGCGTCGCTCTCGTCTCCCAATCGGGCGGCATGTTGGGCGCGCTCGTGTCCCGGGGCCAGGCGCGCGGCATGGGCTTCTCCTCGTTGGTGTCAGTCGGCAATGAGTGCGATCTCTCGGTCGGCGAGATCGGCGCCATGCTGGTCGACGACCCCGGCACGGACGTCATTCTGCTGTTCCTCGAGACCCTGCGCGACCCGCACGCCATGCGCACCATGGCGCTGAAGGCCCATGCGGCGGGCAAGCCGGTGCTGGCCTACCTGCTCGGCCGGTCGGAGCTCGGCCAGCAATTGGCCCAGTCCCACACCGGCGCCATGGTTGGCCAATCGCGGGCGCTCGAGGCCTTCCTTGAGGCGTGCGGCATCCAGCGGCTGGCCCTGTTCGAGAGCCTGATCGAGGCGCCGATGCTGGCCGCCGGTCGCAAACCCGCCACGGGGCGCAGCGTTGCCATCGCGACCACGACGGGGGGCGCTGCTGCCCTCGTCGCCGATCATCTGGGCGCGCGCGGCATCAGCGCAGTGCCGGCCGCCGACGGCCTGCGTACAACCCTGCTGAGCCACCGTATCGACATCGCCGCCGCCGCCCCGATCATCGACCTCACCATGGCCGGCACCAAGCCCGCCATCATCGACGCCGTGATGGCGAGCTTCATGGCCGATCCCCGCGTCGACGCCGTGATCATGGGAGTCGGCTCGTCGTCGGAATACTACCCGGAGCTGGCCGTGGCGCCGCTCGTCAAATGGGCCAAGGCCGCCAAACCACTGGTCGTGTTCCTGCTGCCCAATGCCGAAAAATCGCTGCAGTTGCTGGCCGCTGCCGGCATTCCAGCCTTCCGCACGCCCGAAGCCTGCGCCGATTGCCTGGCTGCTTATCTCAACTGGCGGGCGCCATCGCTGCACCAGGCGCAGCCCTTGCCCAAGCCTGCCATGGATCTCCTGGATGGCGCCCGTGCCTCGGGCCGCATGAACGAGCAGGCAGCACTCGCCTTGTTCGCCAGTCTCGGCGTGCCGGTGCCCCGCACGATGACACTCCATCACGCCACCGAGGCGACCGCTGCCGCCCTCACCTATCCCGTGGTCGCCAAGATCCTGTCGGCCGACATCGCCCACAAGAGCGAAGTCGGTGGCGTGAAGATCGGCCTCAAGGATGCCGCAGCGCTCGCAACGGCCGTGGCTGAACTGCTGGTCGACGTGCCGCAACGCGCGCCCGGCGCCCGCATCGATGGCGTCATCGTGCAGGAAATGGCCCAGGGCCTCGGCGAGGCCATTGTCGGCTTCCGCCAGGATGGGTCCGTCGGGCCTGTGGTCGCCGTGGGGGTCGGCGGCATCCTGGCCGAAGTCTATGGCGATGTCGCGGTGCGCCCGGCACCGGTCGATCTCGCCACGGCAAGCGCCATGATCGCCGAGGTCAAAGGCTTCGCGCCGCTGCGTGGCTTCCGCGGCCTGCCTGCTGGTGATCTCGACGCGCTGGCGGCCATCGTTGTCGCTGTCTCGCGTCTGGCGGCGGCCGTTCCAGCCATCGCCGAGGCCGAGATCAATCCCGTCATCGTTCGCGCCGAGGGGCAGGGTGCCGTGGCCGTCGATGGGCTGGTGGTCTTGCAAGCCCATGACACCGATTGATCCCGCTCGGAACCTGCAGCAAGATGGCCTCTGACCTGGGAGATCGAAGCAATGGCCAAGAAGAAGTCAGCCCACGACATGGGCGGCGATCCGGCCGGTCCTGTCGACCGGCACGAGCACACGCCGACGCTTAGCGAGCGACGCGTCGATGCCATGATGCAGCTCTTGCGCATGAAGCCGCGCGGTTTCTGGACCACGGACGAGAACCGCCGCACCATCGAGAGCCTGACCCCAGATACCTACAATGCGTCCGGCTACTACGAGAAATGGGCCTATGCCATGCGCGGCCTTCTCGTCGAGAAAGGCGTGCTGACGGACGCGGCCATCAACAAGCGCTTGGCCGAGGTGAAGACCCGATATGGCGCCGCCAAGCCGAAAGCCAAAGCGAAATCGGGCAGCTCGGGCAAGGCCGGCGCCAAGCCCGCTGCAAGCAAGCCTGCCCCCGCCGCCAAGAAAGCAGCGGCCAAGACTCCGGCCGCCAAATCCGCGAGGGCCAAATCCAAATGAGCACCCGTCTCAAAAGCGGCCAGCCGGTCGTCGTGCGTAACGATCATCCCGATGGCCACATCCGCACGCCGACCTACGTGCGCGGCAAGCGTGGCGTCATCCTCGGCAACTACGGGGCCTGGCCCAACCCGGAAGAGCTGGCCTACGGCAAGTCTGGTCTGCCCAAGCGCATCAACTATTGGGTCCAGTTCCGCATGGAAGAACTGTGGGGCGGCCGCGGAGACTATGGACCGCAAGATACTGTCGCCGTCGAAATCTACGAGCATTGGCTCGAGCCCGCCGAAGGAACCGGACGATGAGCAGCATGCATGGCGCCAAGCCCGGCCACGGGTCTCACCACGACCACGATCATCATCACGACCATGATCACGACGATCACGATCATGAGCACACCCACGACGAACGCTCGTTCCAGCCCGACATCAAGGAACCGACCGAAGAGTGGGAGTTCCTCGAGATCGCGCTCCGCGAGTTGCTGGTCGAAAAGGGCGTCGTCACGGCCCGCGAGATCCAGGACAAGATCGAGGAATGGGACGGCAAGAGCCCCGAGCAGGGCGCCCGCATCGTCGCCCGCGCCTGGACCGATCCAGCCTTCAAGAAGCGTCTGCTCGCCGACGGCAACAAGGGTGTCGCGGAGATGGGCTTCGAGGTGCCGGGCCTCAAGCTCGTTGTGCTCGAAAACACCGCCGCTGTGCATCACATGGTGGTTTGTACGCTCTGCTCCTGCTATCCGCGCACGATTTTGGGGCTGCCTCCGCTGTGGTACAAATCGAAGGACTACCGCTCCCGCGCCGTGCGCGAGCCGCGCGCCGTGCTGAAAGAGTTCGGCACCAAGATCCCGATGGCCAAGGAGGTGCGCGTCGTCGACTCGACCGCCGATTGCCGCTTCCTCGTGCTGCCCGAACGGCCCGAAGGCACCAAAGGCTGGAGCGCCGACAAGCTCGCCAAGCTGGTCACCCGCGACTCCATGATCGGCACCGCCGTAGCGCTGTCGGCCAGCGGCGAGCGGGCATGACAGAGCTCAAGCTCACCTCGAAAGCCTACGACGTCGCCGATTTCGCGGCAGCACAGGAACTGTATCACTCCAACGGCTGGACGGACGGGCTGCCTGTGGTCCCACCGACCGCTGCGGCCGTAACAGCGATGCTCGAATGGGTCGGCATGGCGCCCGATCAGCTTATCGGCATCGAGCCCGTGCGCGCCATGCCGGTCACCGCCGAGAAGCTTGCCGTCAATGCCGTCATGGCCGGCTGCCTGCCGATGCACTTCCCCGTCGTCATCGCCGCCTGGACCGCGATGCTGCGCGAGGAATTCCTGCTGCATGGGACGACGTCGAGCACCGGCGGCTGCGCCGTGCTGGTCATCATCAACGGACCCATCATCAAGGAAATCGGCGCCAGCGGCGGCTTTAATGCGCTGGCCAACAGCGACCGCGCCACCGCCTGCATCGGCCGCGCCATTCGCTTGGGCCTCATCAACGTGCTCGACGTTCGCCCCGGTGGCATCGACCGCTCGACGCTCGGTCATCCCGGCAAATACAGCTTTTGCATCGCCGAGGATGAAGACGGGCTCGGCCCTTGGGCCACGCTGTCGCAGACGCGCGGCGTTCCTGACGGACTGTCGGCCGTTACGGTCATGGCGGCGCAGGCGCCTCGCCAGATCATGAACGAGTGGACGACCAAGCCCGAAGAGATCCTGGAAACATTTGCCGCCGAGATGCGCGCCAATCAACGCCATTACTCGATCTATCCCGGCAACTACGCCATCGTCATTCCGGCGCAGGTCCGCGAGCATCTGCAGGCGGCGGGTTGGTCGAAGGCGGACATCCAGCGCTTCGTCTTCGAGCGCGCGCGCATCAAGCGTCGGGAATGGGCTGAGGTCGGCAAAGGCGCCGTCGTGCGCGACCGTGGCGAGAGCGTCTATGCGGCGCTGGATTCACCCGACCACCTGCTGGTCATCGCGGCCGGTGGCCCGGCGGGCGGCTTCGGCGCCATCATCCCGCCGTGGCTCGGTCACAAGACCAAGGCCGTAACGCTGGCAATCGGTGCCTGCGTCGATTGCGGACCGCCGCCGCAGCCCTGAAGGCAATCGGCGGGCGGTGGAGCATCTTCGTCCCGGCGTTTCCGTGACGCTCACCATCACGGCCTAAAACCGCAGTAGCTTGCGGTGGCTTGGGCTCAGCGACCTGATCGCCGAAACCAGAGGGCCCACCTCCATCTCTCGTTGAGTTGCGCGCAACCGTGGGGACCGACGATGCTCGTGACACACGACCAAGACCCATCTCGGACTATGCGCGTGGGTGCAACGCGGACGTCGCAGCGAAGCCCAAAGCAGGGCACCTGCGTTTCTGCGCCGCAGCATCTGGCCTGCGCGGCCGTATCGTCCTCGGTTCCTGCTCCACCGTTGCCGACGCGCTGAAGTCCATGCTGCCTCCACATTTTGCGACTAACGGCCGGAGATGCTCTGGAAGCGCCTCCCACTCGCCGGCAAGCTCTTCTTCGCAATCGCCCTCACATCGGCGGTTTCGATCGCCGTGATGGCGTCGATGGTCGCCTGGACAATGCGGGACGGCTTCACGCGCTACCTGCTGCAGGCCGAGATCGATCGCTTCGACGAGCTTGAGCGGGCTCTGGCACTCGCGCACGATCCGTGACGCTGCGCGCAATCGCTGGTTCGGCTGGGACGGTCGCAGCGACAGTCTCTGGGCGCACAGTATCGGACCGATCCTGGATCCAGCTGAGATAGGCGCGGACGCAGGGCATGTGGCCCGCACGATCCGGGCCGCCGGCGCTGAAGTATCCCATCTGGCGCCGTATTCGCCAGACCTGAGCCCGATCGAGACCGTCTACTCCAAGCTCAAGTCGGAATCTGCATTCACACCCGCTCCAGCACCGTGAAGAGGCGGAAGCCAGCGGCGCGGCGCAGGAAACGCGGCAGCTTGTCCTCGACGGCGATGCCGCCGGCGGCCAAGCGTATCGGCACCAGGCACCACGGCTTGAAGCCACCCGAGAGCGGGTAGACTGCCACACTCAACCAATCGACATCGGCCACGCGCAACTGCGGCACCGCCTCGGCAACGCGCGCGAGGCCCTTTCTGCCGCCGAACATCAGCGTTGGGATGGCCTGGTTGGAATCAAAGGGATCCTTGCCCGGCTGGCGCGCGGTCATGGCGAAAGGATCCTGGCTGAGGATCACTGGTTCCTGATGCACGAAATGATAGAACCACCACGACACCGGCGTGATGCCCGGCTCCATCATGGCGAGGCGCCCTCCCGGTTGCAGCACGCGCGCAGCTTCCTTCAGGAAGGCAACCGGGCGCTCGAGATGATGCAGCACGTCGAGCATGACCACGCCGGAAAAGCTCGCTTCGGGAAATGGCAATTCGTGCGCGTCACCCACGACATCGATGCCTGGAAACGGCAGGATATCAAGTGTCACCACGTCATCGCGGAATGACTTCACATGTGCCGAGCCGCCGCCGATGTCCAAAAGACGCCCCGTCGACGGACAAGCCCCGAGCAAGCGGCGGTAGTAGTCGCCGTAGACGACGCGCAGCACGTCCTTCTCGTCCCAGATTCGGCGGTGCTCCGCCAAGCGCGCGTCGAGTTGTGTGTCCGGTCCCTGCGGCGCGCTCATCTCAGATTGCCTTCAGCTTGCGCCAGGCGAACAGTACCATCTTGAGCAGCAGGAAACCGTCGCGGAAGCGTGAGATCTGCGTCTCGCCGTAGACACGCGCCTGGTACTGCACCGCGACCTCGACGATCTTCAGGTTCTGCTTGGTGGCGCCGAAGATCAGATCAAAATCGCCGAACGGGTCGAAGTCGCCGAAGTAGCTGCGCCCCGCCGCGATGCGATCGTACGCCCGCTTGCGGAACACCTTGGTGCCGCACAGCGTGTCGGTGAAGCGCTGGTTCAACAGGAATGTGAAGATCAGGGCGAAGGCGCGGTTGGCGACGAGGTTCAAGGGCCGCATGGCCTCGTTCTCCATCGGGTAGATCAAGCGGCTGCCGTTGACGAAGTCGGCCTTGCCCGAGGCGATCGCCTGATAGAAGCGCGGCATTGTCTCCGGAGGCACGGTCAAGTCGGCGTCGAGGATCATGAGCACGTCGCCGGTCGCCGTGGCGTAGCCTTTGCGCATGGCGTCGCCCTTGCCGCGTCCCTCTTGCTTGGCAACCTTGATATCCCACTCGCCCTTGTAGGCCGCCTGCACGCGCAGGCATTCCTCATAAGTGTCATCTTTCGAATTGCCCTCGATGAAAACGATCTCCTGGTGCTTGCCGAAGCGCGGCATGCGCTTGACCGCGTTCTCGATGTTGCCGCGCTCATTGCGGCAGGGGATCAAGACGCTGACCGTCAGCTCCTCGGATTTGACCGCCTTCAGGCTGCGCGCCACGATGTAGCGGCGCAAGCAGAGACGGCGGATGACCGGCAGCGTGCCAATGAAGCGATTGATGAACGTGCCGATGCCGAAAAGCTGGTAGGGAATCAGCTGGCGCCAGTCGGTGCGGATCGGCTCGAAGTCGGCGAGCGTTAGGATGTTTTCGAAATCCGTCGACGATATGAAATTGGCGCTCGGCTCGCGCGGACGCAACTTCAGGCGGTCGCCCAGATAGACCAGCGGCTCCCACAGATGCGAATAATAACCGATGACGATACGCGTCTCGCTCGAGCACAGGCGGTGCATTTGACCCAACGCCGTCTCGATATCGTCAAGCAAGCCAATGGTGTCGGCGAGCACGATGTAGTCGAACGGGCCTTCGATGCCGGCAATCAAATCCGGATTCTCGGCGTCGCCAACCAGGAATTCCAGGTTCGGATAGTTGCGCTGCGCGATGGCAATCATCTGCGGTGAGAGATCGATGCCGACCCCACGCGAGGGATTCAGCTTGGCCAGCAGGTCGCCGGTGCCGCAGCCGAGCGCCAGAACGCGGGAGCCCTCCGGGATCAGATAGCGCATGAAGCGGCGGTCGTCGCCGAAGTAACCGGTGTTGCGGGCGATCCAGTCGTCGCGCGTGGCGGCGTTGGCTTCGGCGTGTTCAAGGATAGCGCGCTTGCGCGTGGAGAGAACGCCCGTAGTCGGCGCCGATCCCGCCTCGACTGTTGCCGTCACCGTCATCCCGCTGTCACTCGCTCTGCTGTCATCCTGACGAGCCTCTTGCCCGGCAATTGCCAGCGGCACAACCCCATTGATGTCATTGAGCAGCCAGATAACCCCGCCGAGCAGCCCAATGGCGAGCAGAGACAGGCCCAGCAGCAGCGATAGCGCCAGTGCGTCGGTAGCGGCAACGCCGAGCAGCGTCAGCACCACGACGCCGACGCTTTCCCGCACACCCCAGCCGCTGATCGAGATCGGTACCGCAGAGGCGAGCAGGATAGCCGGCAGCGCGGCCAGCGACATTGGCAGGTCAATCTCGAGCCCCAAGCTCGCAGCCAGTCGTTCGAAAGCCAGCACCGTGATGAGATGCCCGACAATCGAATGAGAAAGCGTCAAGGCGACGTCACGGGGCGAGCGAAACACGCGGGCGACGCCGTCTGATAGCCAGTACAGCGGGCGAGTCGGGCCCCATGCCTGCAAGCGCGGGAGAAGCGTCGAGAGCAGACTGCCAACGATGGCACCCACGATGACCAGCGCAATGATCGCGCCGAGCATCAGTCCTGCATGCTGCCCGCCGGGTGATTGATAGAGCCTGTGTGCGCCGAAAATGCCGAGGATGGCCAGGGCCAGCAACCCCAGCGCGCGATCGACCAGCACACCGATCACCGCTGGCCCGATCCCCATACCCTGGCTTGCCGCCCGCCAGGATCGCATCGCATCGCCGCCCACTGTCGAAGGCAGCGCCTGATTGAAGAAATTGGCTTCGAGATAGGCGCTCAAGGCGGTGGCAAAGGGCAAGTCATGACCGATGGCGCGCACCGCCACCTGCCAGCGCAGGGCTGCAAACACGTGCTGGAACACGATCAGGCCGGTGGCGAGGAGGAACTGCCACAAATCAGCGCGGCCGATGCGGCGCAGCGCCTCGCCAACATCGATGTAGCGGGCGATGACATAGAACAGCAGCGTCGCCACCAGCATCTTGATGACGAGGCTGATGGAGGGACCGTAGGCCCGGGCTGGCGGTGTGCCGGTCATCGATGTGGCCCCGCCATCACGCGTCCCGCAACCGCCAGCGCCGCCAGGCCTCGGCGAGCGCCAGCGCCACGATGGCGGCATAGACGGCCAGCATCGGCAGATTGTAGCGCTCGATGTTGACCGAGACGAAGCCGTGCAGGCCGGCCATCAGCAGCGGCGGCAGCGCCATGGCCAGGAAAACGGGTAAGCGTCCCGCAGCATAAAGTTGCCGCGCTACCGGCCAGGCGAGAATGACACCGGCAACGGAGAGATACTTGGCGACGCCGAGACCGCGCATGGTCAACGGCAGGCTCACCATGATGTGGCGGGGCAGATCGCCGAAGAGATATTTCTTGTAGAGCAGCCCCAGCACGGCGGCCTCGTTGCCGGCTTCTTTCAGGATGCGTTCGCGAAAGCCGCCGCCACCGCCATCCAGGTAATAGTTGCTCGGATGTGTCCAGCCGAGCAACTCATAGAGCCGCTTGGGAAACAGCACCTTGGCGATCTCGTCGCCGAAATCGGGCAGCCAGTAGATCCAGGCCACGAACCATTCGGCGAGCGACATCTGGTTGTAGGAGACACGCTGCAGCAGGATCACCTCGGCATAGCCGCGCGACAGCGTCGGATCGCCGAACTGGATCTGGTTGCGCAGCATCCACGGCGCCAGCACGGCGAACGTCGCCACCATGAAGGCGTTGGCGGCAGTCACCGAGGGGAGCGCCGGCCAGCGGCGCCGGGCGAACAGGGCGAGCAGCACCAGTGCCGGTGCCAGCAGGTAGAAGAGATAGGCGTAGGCGGGCCGGCTCAGCGAGGCAATGCCCAGCGCCACCCCGGCCCCGGCATAGTGGCGCACGCGGCCGCTCTCGACCGCGCACATGGCCCCCAGCATGAACAGCAGAAAGGCCGGCACTGTGGTATTCTCAGACAAATAAGTGCGCGCGTAGTAGCCGGCTTCACCCGAGGCCAGCGCGATGATCATGGCGAGCCAGGCCACTGTCTCGGAGCGCGACAGGCGGCGTGCCATCTCGAACACCGCGAACATGGCCACGGCCCACAGCAGGATATTCACGGCAACCAACGACCCAAACGTATTCGGGCAGGTCTTCTGCTCGGGCAACTCGGCCTTGGCCACATGGCAGCGCACGGCCGTCGCAACCTTGCCGTCGAGCCGGCCGACGGTATAAGCCAGGATGGGATAAGCCGGCGCAAAGAAGCGGCCGGGCTTGGCCCACTCCACCCGTTCGTCGCCGACATGATCGGGCCCAGCGCGCGTGCCGAAGGGGCCACGTTTGAACATTCCGTCGGTGAAGACGCCGTGCAGCGACAGATCGCGGGCAATGACGAGATAGTAGAACTCATCGAGATAAGGTGCGCGCAAAGGTTTGCGCAGGGCCTGCGCCGAGATGAACACCAGCGCCACCAGCACCGGCGCCAGCACCAGCCGCACCCACGCCGATCTCCCGACCGAGGCCTCACCCACCGCTCACTCCCCCGAAACATCCCGCCGCGCTTTGGCCCGTAGATCGGCTCCTGTGCATGCCAGGTCTTGCCATGCCGGCCGGCCGTCGTCGACCAAAGCCTGCGGGGACAACCTGCCATGACCCACCAAGTTGCATGACAAAGTGCGGGCGAAGGGCCCTGGGACGGTCGAAACAATGATCGGGTCCTTTGTGTTCCGGCTTTGTCATCCAAGACGGCATAACCGCATCGTCATGGCCGCGATGGCGGCCAGCCACATCGGCTCGATGAGTGCGGGGCGTGTTGGCGCTGTGGTGAGTTATCATCTAGCGCCATGGCTCATTCCGAGCTCGCTTCGCGAGGCTCGTGGGTGCCCGCCTGCGCGGGCATGACGTCGAGACAATTGATTGAATGTACCCAGCTTGTCTTGAGAGCAGGTAGTGCTGTGGCTGCAACCTTACCGCTGGGCGGCTCGAGGCGGGGGAGAGGCCTGCGCGGCTTCGTCGAAGGCGGCAGCAAACTCGATCGATCCGGGTTTCTTCAGGTGGACTTCCATCCGCTCATCCAGCGCCTTGAGCAGTTCCGCTGCCGTCTTTTCGCGCACGATCGAATTGCGGTAATAGCCACCCTGACTGAAGAAGTTGGCCGTCGGCATGGTCCGCCCCACCGGCTCCATCATCTCGAGGCCGGTGCGCGGGCCGGCAAGGTTCATCAGCTCGATCTCGGCGCCGGTCAGACGCGTCCGGCCAACCTTGTCGGCTTCCTCCTTGACGCCCTTCAGCTTGATCGCCTGCAGCCAGGGGCCGACGTCGGCATCCAGATTCAAGGCGTGGATGCCGAGCCCCTTCGGCGTGTTGCCGAACTTGACGTGCTGGCTCCACTCGTTGGGCACGGAGCGGGCGGCAGCCGTCATGCGCCGCACGGCTAGCGCCTTGGCGCGCAGCAGCGTGGCGCGGCGCGGCTCTGTTCCGGGCGCTCGCGCCAAGGCCTCCAGGCGCGCCACGAAACCATCGCCATACTTGACCAGCTCGCTGATCGAATTGGCGGTCAACAACTGGGCGTAACCAAGCGCCGATGAAATGGGCGTGCCTTTGCGCGTCTCGGGATCGATGCCGGCCTGCATGTCGGCGGTGCCGCGGCCACCGGTCTCCAGCGCATAGACGCGCACCACCTGTGCCTTGCTCAGGCCATGGCGCAGCGACTCCTCGGCATAGCGGCGCTTGAAGTCGCGCTCGCTGGTGGTGACCGGCACAAAGCCGTACTCCTGCCGCGCATGGGCCAGGAAATCCGCCACCACAGGCTTCGGCGCCTCGGGCTCGGGCGGCTTCACGGCGGTGACGATCTTGGCAATCTCAGGATCCAGCGCCGGACCCTGATATTTGGGCGGCTGCTCGGCGATGTAATCATCGACGGTGAACGGCTGGCTGGCGGCGCGCTTCTTCTTGCGCCCGTCCCGCTTCTGCTCGACGGCGATCCAATAGGCCTGCTGCTCGAAGTCGAAGGATTTCCGCGCCCTGAGATAAAACACGTAGGCGCGCTGCTGTGGCTCGGTGAGGCGGGCCGCCAGCTGCTCGCTGATCTCCTGGGCGGCGGCGGGTGCGGAAATCAGGGCCACAGCCGGCAGCAACGCCAGCGCCAGCAGCCCCGCACCGGCCATCCCGCCAGCTAAGCCCTTGATCCAGAATGCGCCCCTGGAAACGCCCATGGCCTCGCCCGTTCGCTTTCAACCGTCAGCGAAGCAATGCACACAGAATCATGGAGGAGACAAGGCAGTGCCTGAAATTGACGAGCGCGATTGGGTGGCTCTGGAGGTGGCAGGTCAAACGAATGCTGAATCAGTGGTCGCTGGATCGAGATCGCGAAGTTCGGCGAGAAGCTGATCGCTCTGCAGCGCCGCTTCCGTCCGCTCAAGGACGGCACTTTGTCATACGACCAGCTCGGCGACAACTTAGCAGCACCTCGCGCCGCGACGCCAAGCCCTGCCCGCTCCATGGCGGAACGGCTGGTTGACGCTTTTTGCTTGTGCAACTTGGCAGCCGCCGCCAATTTCTTGACGCGTCGCGCGCATCGCCGCAAAAGGCTGTGGCGGCAAGAGGTTTGCCACTTCGGCGCCGATGAGAAGTACTGGCACATCAGCGGCCTGTGTGCTCATATCGGGCGGGGGCGGCGATTTGCCGGGATGCCGTCAACGAGCTGCTTTCTGCGCCACGCGTGCGACATTGGAACCAGACGACGTCACGACGAAGTTGACTAAGCCATTGAAATTGCAATCATGGCCCCGTAGCTCAGCTGGATAGAGCACCAGATTCCTAATCTGGGGGTCGCAGGTTCAAATCCTGCCGGGGTCGCCAATAAAATCAATAACTTAAGCTGAAATAAAGACCAACGTTCAGTATCAATATACGAGAATTATACGGACGAGGCCGACAGTTCCCGGGCGTTGAAGCGGGCTCGTTAGGTCCTGCGGGGCCGCCGGGTCGCGACAACATCCGCCACCGGGTCGGCCTTCTTCCATGCAGCACGGGCGGCAGCGAGCAGTCGCGAATGCGCATGAGTGATCGCTGTTTTTCCGACATAGGAACGGACGCGCCCATAGGCGGTCGGTGTATCCCGCAGGGTGAGGATGGCCGTGCGCGGGTCCGCCCGGAAAGCTCGGAGGAACGGGGCCGGTTCGACGAGGTAGCGTGCGGCGGCGTTGGCAAGGGTGGGGCAGGGGCTCAAGGCGCGTCCTTCAATCGGGTGACGGTGGAGTGATGGACGCGATAGCGGCTGGCAATGCTGCGGGCGGATTCCCCGGCGGCCAACGCGGCCAAGGCTTCAGTGCGTTGCTCCAGATTGAGAGTGGGGCGGCGACCGAGCGACTTGCCCTTGGACTTGGCGATGCGGCGACCTTCGGCAGCGCGACTAATGATCCGGTGACGCTCGTCTTCGGCGAGCGCGGAGAGCAACGCCAGGATGCCCTTGCCGATCGGGGTGGTCAGGTCAAGGTACGGCCGGTCCAGCACCTTGACCAGTGCTCCCATCTGATAGACGCGCGTCATGATGGCGATCCCGTCGAGCATTGAACGTGTCGCCCTGTCCCATTCGGCGATCACCAGTGTGCCGCCAGTTGGAAGCGAGGTGAGGGCTCGCTCGAGCTCCGGCCGATTGTGCACACTTTTTCCAGAAACTTTCTCACTGAAGATGCGCGCGCATCCGACAGCATTGAGCGCCGCAAGCTGCCGGTCCAGGTTCTGGGAGAGGGTGGACACGCGGGCGTAGCCGATGAGCACGATCAGCGTTCGGGCTCACCGGCCGCAAGGCGTTGCCGGGCTGGAGTTGCCCATTCCGGAAGGTCGGTCGCGTGAAGGTGTGCAAGTCGACCGGCCTCAGTTCGGAACAGCCGGCGCATGGGTTGGTCGGCCTCGGAATTGTCGTAGACAGTGGCATGATCCGCAAGCGCCAGCGCGGCCGGGAGTGTTTCTATGGCTTCGTGGTATCGACGAACGATCGTTGGAGTGGGGATGTCATGACCGTGGCGGGCAACGCGGTCGGCAACACGGGCAACGTTGATGCGTGGATCGCGCGTCGCAACGAAGTGGAGGCGGGTGAGGTATCCGGCCGCTTTGGCGCGCTCGATGAGGCGGACACCGCTGGCGGACAGAACGGTTTCGATAGCAAAACTGGCACGGGAGCGCAGCGAATTGGCCGTGAGATTGGCGGCTCTCAGCGCAGCTCGGCTGCGAGCCTCCGCGGCGTTCCAGTCGCCAAATTCATCCTGGGCGATCTGGTCGGGGTTGATGTACGTGAAATCCTGGAACCAGGCACGGGCACGAAGGGTACGTGCGAGCGTTGTCTTTCCCGATCCGTTGGGGCCGGCGATGAGAACGAGGGTCGGCCGCCGCTGGGCCATCAACGCTCAATTTCTTGGGGAGGCTCAAGGTTGCTGGAGCGAGCCCAGATGTTGATACGAGCCTCTTCCTCTTCGGGCGTAAGGCCGAGCGTGAGGACCATGATGCCCTGCTTCGCCATGGCTTTCTCCCAGGCGACGCGGCGGGCGGCGGCCTCAAGAAACTCGATCTCTTCTTGGTCAGTCGGCAACCAATGGGGGTCGGTGAGATCAGGAAGGGGTACGGCGTGGTTCATCAAGTAAGTGTGGGGCGGGACCGGCTCAAGGTCAAGATTTCACCGCTAAAAAGTGACCGTGGATTATGCACCAGACTTCTGCGGCACCGACGACCCGCCGAAACATTGAGTGGGGAGGGGTGGCGCACAAGTTAGGAGTTGTTGGCCACGCTGCTTGGCCGGCGTAATTTACCCAATACCGACCGTTCTCATCCTGAGTTTGAGTCAATCGGATTGCAGCGCAGCAAAAATTGGATTGCCATATCGACCGGATGGCAGGCATCAAAAGCACATGGCGCCTGATGATCCGTGTCTTGGTTCGTCTGCAGATTGCCCGAGGCCGAGATGCCGACACCTCTTGCACATGCTCGAAGCTAGAGGATAAGCTGAAGTAGCTGCACTTGGCCCGACTCGGCGCCTTGCTATGTTGCGCACAGATTTCCCGGTACGCGACGACGGCTTGAGCAAGGCCCCTCAACGTGATCTCCGCCACGAACTGCGCAATCATGGCCCGCTCGATGAAACTCTTTTTACAATTGACGTTCACGCTTGATTGCCACGTCCATATGGTTAACATCCTGAGGTTGCAGCTGAGGGAGCGTCGCAGATGTCTAG
>JBJXDZ010000022.1:0-7829 GCA_046154645.1 Hyphomicrobiaceae bacterium | reverse complement strand
CCGGCGCATCTGCGCGACAAGAGCTTCATCGCCCGCTTCTTCCGCGGCGTCGGCCCAAAGCAGAAGCTGCTCGACGAGTAAGGCGCGGCGTGGTCGTTCGATGCAACCACCAGCCCATCCCGCTGCGTGGCCGCATAGCGCACAATCATTCCAACGCGCGCGATATTGCGTGTCCCGACGGTGGCACGCCTTTGCCCTCGCCACCACGGCGAGCGCGCAACGAGCGGCAGCCGGCGGGCAAACGTGGATGCAAGCGAGACGCCATCATGGGCTTACAATGGGCAGTTCGAGCGTTGACCACGCAGCACTGCTCGCCGTTCATGTTCGCCGTCGGTGGTATTCCTGCCGAACGCGACGTGACTGACTCCGAATGGTCCATCTCCGCCGCGTTTCGCATTCGTTCTGAAAGCGCTCGAGCCTTTTTGCGCTGCGGACATTGCGGAAGCGGACCGACGCCGACGTGATGCACTTGACCGCGAAGATGGCGGTAATGCTCGGACGCCAGGACGTCGTGATGCCGCGGCCATGGTCACAGCTAACCTGTCAATGATCGTTGCCGGTGTGTGGGCTACAATTAATACCGCGGGGCGGATGCACTGCTGCCATCAGGGCGCCTTGCTGGTGCAGCATGTCGTCGCCGGACGTGGCGGCGCCAGGCGACCAGGACGTGGGCGGACAGCGGACATGAGAGACTTTCGCGTGCTGCAGACAATCTTCCATAGAGGCATCGCGTCGGTGGCAGCCCTTGGCCTGACGTTGGCCAGCGTTGTCGCGCCGCTGCGTGCGCAATCGCCGGCATCTGGTGGCCCTCTTGCCCCAACCGTGACGCGGGCCGGTTACGAAGCGTGCCAGGCGCAAGACGAAGCGATCTTCCGCCGGGCCATTGAAACCGTCACCGTCGGTGCCCTGGAGCGTGGTGTGGCGGGCCTCGATCTCAAGGGGCTGGTCAGCGAGGAATGGCGGCGGGCCGAACTCGACCGCCTGATCGGCCGGGAGGTCGACCGGGCCATCGAGGCGGTGAAGGAAGAATCGAGCTTCGGCCGCCTGCTCGAAAGCATCGTCAATCCCGAGACGGCACGGCAACTCGCAACGCCGGTCGCCGAGCGCGTCTATCGCTCCGAGGCCATGAAGGGGGCGATGGAGAACCTTGCGATCGGCGTCGGCCGCGAGATAGGCAAGCGCATTGAGTTGGCGACGGTCGATTCGGGCCGCCCCGCCGCCCTGTGCATCGAGGCCTTTCTCGGTCCCCGCTATGGCGCAACAATCGCCAAGCTGGTCGCCAGCGAAGCCGGCCGCGAGTTCGCCATTGATCCGGCCAAAGCCACCGCCGAAGTCACGCCCGGCAGCATCGCGCTCGAAGGCAGCGGCGTCATCGCCGGTGCCGTCATCCTGATCGTGCGCCGGCAACTCGCGACACTCACCAATCGACTGGCGCAACGGCTCGTCGGCGTCGCCCTCGGTCGCGTCGCCTCGACCGTGGTCAGCGGCGTCGGCGTGGTGCTGATCGCCAAGGATATCTGGGATTTCCGGCACGGCGTCATGCCGATCATTGCCGAGGAGATGAAGTCGCCGGCGACCCGCGAAACGGTTCAGGTCGAGCTGGCCAGAACCATAGGCGAGCAGGTCGGCGAGCACGTCAAGGAGATCGGCGCGCGAACGTCTGAGCGCGTCATCGAGATCTGGCACGAGTTTCGCCGCGCCCATGGCAAGGTGCTCGAAATCGCCGACCGTGATCCGGCCTTCAAACACCTGCTGGACACCGTGCGACCAGATCGCCTGCCACGGCTGGACGAGGCGGTGGCTCTCATTCTGGCTAGCGAAGGCGAGGCGGCTATCACCCGCCGTCTGGCGGACGGCACCCTCAACGCCGCGATCGAGCGCATCCCGGAAGCAGCCTTCCAGATCGCACGCGATCTGCGCTCGCTCGAGCTCGGCTTTGCCTGGCATGCGCTGGCCGGTGATCTGGTCGGCCGCGTCGCCGAGGATGAATTGCATCGACGCAACAAGCCGGCAGCATTTACGCGCGCCGCACTGTCGCGCCTGCTCGGCCTCAATGACCGCCAGGCTGCGGGCCGTCTTGCAGCCCTCGACGCGGGGCCGCGCGACGTGATGCTCGAACTTTCTGCTCGCGATCTGCGCACTCTGGCCCGGGCGTTGAGCGAACCGGAGCTTAACTCCTTGTCGGGCTATGTCGGCGCGCTCGAAGGTGAGATTGCCAAGCGTTTGGTGCAGACCGTGGTGACGCGTCCCGAGGCGATGTTGCTACTGGCCCCCGACGGCGTCAGGGCCGCAGTGCTCGCCAGTCGCGACAAGGCCGCAGCGCTTGCCATGCTGCTGCGCGCGGAGGGACAGTTCGACTGGTCGCGCGTGCTTGAAGATGTGGCCCTGGCGCGCCATGGTGCCATCGAGCCGCGCCTTATCCTCACCCGCCATCCGTTGCCAAGCCTGCTAGCCGGCATCGGCGGCCTCATGCTGCTGTCACTGGTTTGGCGCATGCTTTTCGGCCGACGCGGGCGACGCATTTCAGAGGGATCCGCCACGGCATGAAGCTCGGCGCCACCGACTTGCCAACAGCAGAATTTGGCGCCTGGGTGGCATAGATGCCGACTGCGGGTTATTCGGTCCGGCTACAGCAATGATTCGCTGCTCCCCGGTCGCGGGCAGCCGTCGGACCACCCCTAACGCAACGAGGACACGCCCGCTATGACCCTCAAAGCTCCCGGCATCCTGACGTTCATGCTGTCGGTGATCCTGGTCGTCGTCACGCTGATCACCAAATTCTTTGGTGCTGCGATCCCGTTCATCACAGGCAATGAGTTCTGGGTGCTCCTGATTGCCCATGCGCTGCTCGTTTTCGGCTGCGTCCTGCGCGGCCTTTGAGCTGGACCACACGCGGCCAAGCGACTGATTCGCCTGCATTTGATCCAGATCAAGCGGCCGTGTGTTGAACTGTCGCGCGGCCAACGGCGCCCTGGTGAGAATCAGACGGGCGCGGTTACCTTGGTTCTATGAACGAGCATAGAACAGGCTCCGAAGGCTCCGATTTTGCCCTTGTCACGAGGCGCTATCGGTATTGGTACCACGACGTCCTGGTGGCATTGGCCATCACCGTGGTGGCAGTTGCATTGTTGGGTTTGACTTGGAATCGGTCTCAGCCGAGCCACGTCACCCAAGCAGACACGACGGTCAAGCAGGGCAGCGATCGACGTTGATCCAAGTGGCATGTTTGCCGCTGGATTCAGCCACGGGGCCGGATCAGTGGCCATGAAATCACGATAGCGTGATGACACGCGTGCAGGCCGATTTCAATCGTCAACACCCTTTTCCCTCGCCGCGAAGCAGCCGATAGTATGCGGTGCGTGCGATTTGGTCGCACGGTCTTTCTCGGAGGGAACCATGCGCACAACATCGTCGACGTCCGGATCAATCGGCCTCAACCTGCTTCTCGGCTTTATCGCGGCCGCCATTGCCGTCGTGACCGTGCATCAGGGGATTGTGTTCGTGCTGACGCAGATCGGCCTGATCAAGGGAACACCCTGGAGCCTGTCGCCGATCAAGCCCTGGGGTATGCCTCAGATTGTCAACAGCATGTTCTGGGGCGGTCTCTGGGGCGTCCTGTTCGCCGTCATTCATGACAAGTTGCCGGGTGGGGCCATGTGGCTGAAGGGCCTGATTTTCGGGCTCATCATCACGGTCATCAGCAATTGGACGTTGCTGCCGCTGATCAAGGGCCACGTCTTCGGCCAACCCAATCAAATCCTGTTCGCCGGTTGGGACCCTACGCGCATGCTGGCCACCGTCCTGATCCTGACCGGGTTCGGCATCGCCACAGGCATCATCTACGGTCTCATCGCGCGGCGGTGATTGCCGACGGTGCCCATGCACTGCACTTCAGCGCTCACGGCGGGCTTGGCGCGTCACATCGCGGACGCACCAAGCTCAATGCCGTCGGCAGGAGCGCGGATCCTGAACCCGGCCTCAGCCGCATTCAGCGCCGGCGTGGCGGCGGCCGGCGTTGGCCACCACCGGGTCCCCCACCAGCACCGGGCGGCGGCCCACTGCGCGTATCCTTGTGGCGGAAGTTGATGCGACCCTTGGAAAGATCGTATGGCGTCATCTCCACCGTAACTTTGTCGCCGGCGAGGATGCGGATCCGGTTCTTCTTCATGCGGCCCGAGGTATAGGCGATCACCTCGTGACCATTCTCGAGTTGCACGCGGCAACGGGCGTCCGGCAGCACTTCGGCCACCACGCCCTCGAACTCGAGCATCTCTTCCTTCGCCATCAAGTCTCCAATTCAAGGTGCCGCAGGGGCATTTGGCAGCAGCCAATTCGTTATGGTGTGGAACCGACCCACGCAATGGCGCGCACAAATGCCGACGGGGCAGACCAGAGGGCCCGCCCCGCAGCCCGCAGTTCGCGCAGCAAACGCTTAGGTCTTGAGATTGACCGCAGCGCTCTTGCCGTTACGGCCCTTTTCGATCTCGTAAGTGATCTTTTGGCCTTCGCGCAGCCCAGTGAGTCCGGCGCGCTCAACCGCCGAGATGTGTACGAACACGTCGTTGCCACCCTCGTCTGGTTGAATGAAGCCGTAGCCCTTCTGGGCATTGAACCATTTCACAGTGCCAGTCGACATTTAGTAGTGCTCCAATGCAACCTAGCCGTCCGCACGATTGCTCGCGGCCATCAAATCACGCAATGGAGTGGTCACATGCCTCAGCACATTAATGTGCTGTCGTTTAGTGCGCGCCATAGCGAGTTCGACCGGCTAAATATGTGCCGGTTTCAATGAGAAAGCAATACGCTTCGCGATCACTTTAGAGCCCGGTTACCGCGCCTGCCAAGAGGACATATCGCATCAGCTTGCCGATAGCCACCAGCGTGACAAAGGCCAGCACCGGCACGCGCAGCACACCAGCGATGAATGTCAGCGGGTCACCGATCACGGGTAACCAGGAAAAAAGCAGCGTTATCAATCCATAACGTTGGAACCGCGTGGTCGCCCGGTCGAGGCTGTCCGGGGTGAAGGGAAACCAGCGCCGGTCCTGAAAACGCCGAGCGTGCAGCCCTAGCCAGAAGTTGAGACATGACCCTCCGACATTGCCGAAGGTTGCGGCTGTCAGAACCCATGCCAGCGGCGCCGAACCGGCTTTTAGGGCCGCAACCATGGCGATCTCCGACGAGCCGGGTAGGATCGTTGCCGAGGCAAATGCCGTCACAGCCAGCAACGCCAGTTGCCAAGCCTGATCCAAAGTCAGCAGCATCTGCGCTCAAGCTTCATCGCGGCGCACTCACGGTTCGCACGAGCGTCACCCAGTTTTTCGGCTCCGGAACTCGGCTCTGGCATGGCGACTCTCAATCTTTCGCTGTGCCGCTTCAATCAATGCGCCGAAAAGTAGCAGTCTCGCTCCACCAAACGTCGGTTCTCCCGCCACAACGACCGCACAGCGGCGCTGTTCACACGTACCAGAACTGCGTAGAGGCCAGGCAAATGCATGAGGACGCTCCACCAAGGACGCTGTATTGGATCGGAGGCCCGCGGGCCACTCCGGCGGCCGGAACCCGCGATCGTGCGAACATCGACCACGTCAATTCAGGCGCCATGGCGAAACCACAGCACCCCATTCCCTCCGTTGATGAAATTCTGCGCAGCGAGCTGGCCCAAGCTGCCGTGCGCCGGTTCGGCCACAAGGCCGTCGTCACCGCGACGCGACACGCTATCGACGCGTATCGCGCGACGCTGCCGGTCGCAGCAGACAATCTGGCCACGCGTGATGCCGTCGCGCAGTTGATCGCCGAAAAGGCCGAGAAGGCTTTGATTGCAGCCGACCAATCGAAGCTGCGCCGCGTCTTCAATCTCACCGGCACCGTTCTGCACACCAATCTCGGTCGTGCCGTGCTTCCCGAAGCAGCGGTCGCCGCCGTCACCGCCGCCATGCGCCATCCTGCAGCCCTCGAGTTTGACGTCGCGGCCGGTCATCGTGGCGAGCGCGACGACATCATCCGCAGCCTTGTTTGCGAGCTGACCGGCGCCGAGGATGCCATCGTTGTCAACAACAACGCCGCCGCCGTCATGCTGGTCCTCTCGGCGCTCGCCGCGGGTCGCGAAACCATCGTCTCACGCGGCGAGCTGATCGAGATCGGCGGCTCGTTCCGCCTTCCCGCCATCATGTCGGGTGCTGGCACGCGGCTTATTGAGGTCGGCACCACCAACCGCACGCATCTGAAGGACTATGCGGAAGCGATCGGCCCAGCCACGGCACTGGTCATGAAGGTGCACACCTCGAACTATGTCGTGCAGGGCTTCACCAAGGAGGTGACTGCCGCCGAGCTTTCACCGGTGACGCGCGCCAAATCCGTGCCTCTGGTCGATGATCTCGGCTCCGGCACGCTGGTCGATCTCGCGCACTATGGTTTGAAACGCGAGCGCACGGTACAGGACGCGTTGGCGGATGGGGCCGATCTCGTGACCTTCTCCGGCGACAAGCTGCTGGGTGGCCCGCAGGCGGGCTTTATCGTCGGCCGGCGTGATCTCGTGCAGATGTGCGCCAAGCATCCGATCAAGCGCGCCATTCGCCTCGACAAGCTGCGCCTCGCAGCGCTTGAAGCCACGCTGAAACTCTACCGCGATCCCGACCGCCTCGCGGCAACATTGCCGACGCTCGATTTCTTCACGCGCACACCGGCAACTTTGCAGCCCCTTGCCGAGCGCCTGCTGCCCGTGCTTGCCCGCAATGTTGGCGCCGCTTTCGCCGTCGAGATCCGTGCCTGCGCCAGCCAGATCGGCTCCGGCGCCTTGCCGCTCGAGAACATTCCGAGCCTTGGCCTCGCCATCACCCGCAAAGACGCCAAGGCGTCAGGCCGTGCTGTCGAAACCCTTGCAGCCCACCTCCGCCGCTTGGCCATCCCTGTCATCGGCCGCATCGAGAAAGGCGCGCTGCTGCTCGATCTGCGCTGCCTCGATGATGAAGCCGCCTTTGTCGCCCAGCTGTCGGCGTTGGAAGCGGCAACCGCATCAGCATCGGACAGCGCATCATGATCGGCTGAGGTTCGACGTTGGCAACACGCGACGGCACGGTCAGCGGCAGGCGATGGCACGCTGCGGCAATGAAACGAAGCAATGGCGCTTGCAGCACGCCACGGTCTTGCGGCACTCTCATAGGTGGAGGAGAATCGTCCCCGGTGGGGCGTCCGGACTTCAAATCCGGGGAGGGTCGCGAGACGGCTCTTGGTGGGTTCGACTCCTGCCTCCTCCGCCAATTTAGCCTTGTTACTTGCTTGAATAAATTCGATAAATTCACTTTTAATTTCTATCCCACCCTAACCTTTACCCCATTGCTTTTAATCGCCAACCTGGGATACCCGTGGATTGTTGTGGACGACTTGTCGCATCAGCAAGCAGGGTGGATCGTGTCCTAACTCTGCAATGGTGGCGAGTTGAAGGGACGGGATCGTGGTTAGGCGTATTGGGACGTGGTTCGGCTTGGTAATCGTCGCCATTCTCTCGACATGCTTGGTGTGCCCCGCGAGTGCGCAGTCACCCGTCGAAGAAGCCGCGGCACTCGACGCCGAAGCGCTCCGGCTCTATCGCGCGGGAAGTTTTTCCAAAGCCATAGTGGCAGCAGAGCGCTCAGCGCGCCTTAGGCGGGAACATTTGCCAGAGGGTCACTTCGAAATTGCTATTGGCCTGAATACGCTCGGTCTGATCACTCAAGAGGTCGGTCGATTGCAAGAAGCCGAAGGCCTCTACGTGCAGGCGTTGGCCATCACAGAGGCCGCGCGGCCGGTTCGGTCGTTCGACCTTGCTCTCATGTTGAGTAACCTAGCGC
>JBJXDZ010000021.1:0-3614 GCA_046154645.1 Hyphomicrobiaceae bacterium | reverse complement strand
CGAACATCTCTATCACACGGAAGGGCTTCTTCGGATCGCCCGGCGTGCCGGCATTGAACGCGACGTGGGTATGACCTTTCGGCCCTTCTGCAGCTATCGCCTTCGACATGAGCGCTGCTGCCAAGGCGGCGATCACAACCGCACCGCTTCCGATCGCAAATTTTCTCATTCAATCCCTCCCGTTATCCTATGGCAGATCCGTTCCGATCAGCTGCGCAAGACGTGGAGCCAAACCGCGACATTTCCAAGTCATTCACAGCCAATGTTTTGTAACCGCTCGTAACAGTGCACGCGACGATGCCAAGACGCACCTACCGGCTCAGCCTCGCAAGATTTTGCGCCGCTGCTTTGAGACCCGGATCAAGCTCTGTCGCTCTGGCATAGTCGGCCTTGGCGGCCGTTTGATCGCCGAGACGCTCGAAAGCGAGCCCTCGATTGTTGAACGCAATCGCCATGCCCGGCGCACGTGTGATTGCTGTGCTGTAGTCGGCCAGGGCCGCGCGCCATTCGCCCAGCTGCTCCTCGACAAGCGCCCGATTGTAATAGTGCAGCGGATGTCCGGGCGCGCGATCAATCGCCGCCGAAAAGTCTTGAACGGCGCGAGCGGCATCCCCTAGCATCAGCCGAGCGACGCCGCGGTTTGACAGGATCTCCGCGCGGTCTGGCTCCGATTGAAACGCGAGATCGCATGCCTGGAGAGCAGCCGCGAAACGCTGTGCGGCTGCTTCGCTGATGCAGAGGATACGAGCATTCGTCACGTCATCGACGGAGTGACTGTGTTCATGCCATGCCAATGCGTCTCTGGGGGCGACAACACTCGAAAGCACTGCGACCAACATAGCGCCCACATTGCTCAGGCCGCTCCGTGGCATCCGTACGAGGATCGTCATCGCGACTTTCTCCGCCACATGTCCCTGTGATCAGTGATTGCCGTGCCCGCCATTGCCGCGCGGCTTGACGACGCGAACTTCGATCTCGCCGGAAGCGCTATTCGGTTGCAACGCGCCAGTCTTCTGCGGCGCGGCAGTCGCCTTTGCGGGGGCCTTGCCGTTCACCGGGCGAGCACCGTTGCCCTTCAACTGTGCCGGTGCCTTCGGCGGTTCGATCAGGGCATCGTTCGGTCCCTTGTACTCGAAAGCAACAGTGCCTTCGGGGTGTTTGAACCAGCCGGGATCTTTGTAGTCACCCGATGCCAGGCCCTCGCGAACTTTGACGACGGAGAACATGCCGCCCATTTCCAACGGGCCGAATTGCCCAGTACCGGTCATCATTGGGAGTGTATTGTCCGGCAGCGGCATTTCCATCTCACCCATATCGGCCATCCCGGCTTGGCCCATGGCCATATAGCCTTTAACGACTTTCCGGATTTTGCCACGGACTGAATCAGTGTCGACACCGATATAGGTCTTGGTGTCATGCCCCATGGCATTCATCGTGTGATGTGCCTTGTGGCAATGGATGGCCCAGTCGCCCACATTGTCCGCCTTGAAGTCGAAGGCGCGCATCTGGCCTACGGCGCAGTCGACCGTCACTTCGGGCCAGCGGGACTCAGGACGCGTCCACCCCCCGTCGGTACACGTTACCTGAAAATCATAACCGTGCATGTGAATCGGATGGTTGGTCATCGTCAGATTTCCGAACCGCACCCGCACGTTGTCATTCTTGGCAACGACAAGGTGATCGATGCCAGGGAAGGCGCGACTGTTCCAGGTCCACAGATTAAAGTTGAGCATCGTATTGACCTTGGGAACATAGGCTCCAGCATCAATGTCGTAGGCGTTGAGCAGAAAGACGAAGTCCCGATCCGCGCGCATGAATTTAGGGTCCTTTGGATGGACGACGAAGAAGCCCATCATCCCCATTGCCATTTGCACCATTTCATCAGCATGTGGATGGTACATGAAGGTGCCTGACTTGCGGATCGTCCACTCGTAAACGAACGTTTTGCCGACAGGGATCTGCGGCTGCGTCAAACCACCAACACCATCCATGCCGCATGGCAAGATCTGGCCGTGCCAGTGGATCGTCGTATGTTCGGGCAGTTTGTTGGTGACGAAGATGCGCACCTTATCGCCTTCGACGACCTCGATGGTCGGCCCTGGAGATTGGCCGTTGTAGCCCCACAGATGCGCTTTCATGCCCGGTGCGATTTCGCGAACAACCGGCTCTGCGACGAGATGAAACTCCTTCCACTCGCCGTTCATGCGCCATGGTAGCGTCCAGCCGTTCAGCGTAACGACGGGATTGTAGTCGACGCCCGTCGTCGGTTTGAACGAAGGCTGCATCTTCGGCGAGGTCTGCGTTGCTGCCTCTGGCACATTGGCAAACGCTGCGCGTCCGGACACTTGGGCGACGCCCATAAGGGCGAGACCCGACGTGGCGATAAAATTTCTGCGGTTCACGGTCATGTTCTCGATCCTGTTGTTAGGGCGCACTCGGCTCGCCGCCGGCGGATGCTTGCGTACTGCCGCCGGCGCCCATTGTCGCGCCGCCGCCGACGAGTGCGACGTGGAGGTCCACCTTGGCGAGCCAGTAGTCACGCTGCGCGTCGATGGCCTGAACGTTTGCCGTTATACGCGCCTTGGTGTCTGTCAAAAGTGCGAACAGATCCGCCAACATTCCGTTGTAGTTTAACAACATTTCATCATTGATGATTTGGCGGAGGGGCAAAATCTCGGTTTGGTAGAACTTGGCGATATCGTAGGCGCCCCGATAGCCGGTGTAGGCCTCGCGGGCTTCGGAGCGTGTGTTGACTGCCTTCTCGATGAGGCGATGAACCGCCGCCATGTAGGTTTCTTCAGCTAGCTTCGTGCGCGCTTCGCCGAAATCATAAATGGGAATTTTGAACTCCAGATCTATGCCGCGCCAATTTGCTTTCTCCGTCGCTGAAGTTTCCTCGCGCACCAATGTGGGGCCAGGCGCCAACCGATAGTCGACATCAGTAATTGCCTTCTGTTCGTATCGACTTTTCGCGCGCAATTCGAGTACGTCGATGTACCGGGTGGCCTTGGTCAAACCGAGTTGCTTTGCCAAAATTTCCAGGTCCTGACGAGCGATTTCAAGATCGACGCGACGCCGAACCGCTTCCGTTTCGACATCCTTGTAGGTCGTGGGTGACTTGGGCAGGGCAGCGAGCTTTGTCGGTAGCTTCAGTGCAGCCGTCTCGTTGCCCCAAAGCCCCAAGGCACGGATCAGCTTCTCGCGTTCCATGCGCTGCTTGAGCCGACTTACCGCCAACTGGCCGTTGACCTCGGCGGTAAAGGCATGTTCACGCGCTTGCTCCATTTTGCTCAACCCGCCGGTTTCGCCGAGCTTCACCGCCAAATCGGATAGCGATTCTGCTGTTGTGCGGGCTTCCTCGAGGAACGCGACGGAGCGGCCGCTCGCCACGGCACGGAAGTAAGCTCGACGGGCCTCGGCAGCGGTCTTGAGCGTCGCTTCAACGGCGCGCACTTTTGATTGCGCAAACTTGGCCTCGGCGATCTCCTTCCTCGGTCGCAGCGTTATCAGGCCAAGGATATTCTGCAGGATCTGCCGCTCGATCTCGATCTGTCCGGTGGCGACCATCCGAGAGAGCGACAATGTCGGCGAAGGCGGCAGGCTCGCCTCGACCA
>JBJXDZ010000020.1:0-50637 GCA_046154645.1 Hyphomicrobiaceae bacterium | reverse complement strand
GCCAAGCCCGGGTTCTCAGATGGCGACCTCGAGGCCTACATCGGGCAATCTCATGCCATGGTGGCCCTCGGGCTCAGCCTGAAAAAGCGCCAGGAACTCGGGCTCATGGCGCCGTAACCGAACCCGTCCCGCGCCACGCCGCCCACCCCTTGGCGCGCAATTCGCAGGCGGGACAACCGTCGCAGCCGTAGCCCCAGGCGTGGCGATGGGTGCGGTCGCCCAGGTAGCAGGTGTGCGTGTGCTCGACGATGAGGTCGACGAGGGCCGCCCCGCCCAGCGCCTGCGCCATGGCCCAGGTTGCCGCCTTGTCGACGTACATGAGTGGCGTCTCGATGGCGACCGGCCGGTCCATGCCAAGCGAGAGCGCGCGCGCGAGCGTCTGCAGGGTATCGTTGCGGCAGTCGGGATAACCCGAATAGTCGGTCTCGCACATACCGGCGACAAGGGTTGCGATATCGCGCCGGTAGGCGAGGGCGGCCGCGTACGTCAGGAACAACAGGTTCCGCCCCGGCACGAAGGTGGACGGCAGGCCGGCCGCGGTCATGGTGATCGCCGCATCTCGCGTCAGCGACGTTTCCGATATCCGCCCGAGTTCGGGCAGCGCCAGTATGTGGTCGGGTCCGAGCCGGGCAGCCCAGCCGGGGTTGATCGCCCCGATCCGCGCCAGCACGGCCTGCCGGGCGTCCAGCTCGACGCGGTGGCGCTGGCCGTAGTCGAAGCCGATCGTTTCGACACGGTTACATCGGCCGAGCGCGGCCGCGAGGCAAACGGTCGAGTCCTGACCACCAGAGAACAGGACCAGAGCGGACGTGTCGGGCATTGGCGCACCACCAGCAGCAATCATCGCAGGACGAGTGTCCCACGACTGGCGTTGCAGCGCAAAGTTCGGGTTGGGCGATCGACCGGATTCTCGCAACCATAGCTGCCGCGACGGCCGCGCGGCGAAAGTTGAAGCCCCGGCACGAAAACATGATCTCTCGCTGCAGATATGGTTGCCGGTGCCCTATCTGGTGAGCACCACGATCCATTGCAGCAGAGACAGAACACCGATCAGGCCAAAAAATCCGCCGCCCACGACCAGCACCCATCGCCCGCTCTCAATGGAGGCGGGTACCACGGCCTTGAGATTGGGTTTGCCACAGTTCGGGCATTCGTACTGGGCGAGCGGCATCACGGTGTTGCAGCGCAGGCAGGAGATCGTGGACGGTTTGGAGGACATAAGGCCAGGGGACTTTCCTGATGGACACCGCTCGGAGCCAGGATGGGATTGGATGCGGTAAACGGCGTACGTTGCGTTGCCGAGATCGGTTGCGTCGGGGCGCGATGTGCGTAAAACGGACGCGGATTGGACCATCAACCGACAGGCACAGGCATGACCTCCATCATCGACATCATCGGCCGCGAAATCCTCGACAGCCGCGGTAACCCGACCGTGGAGGTGGACGTGGTGCTGGAGGACGGCGTGATGGGCCGCGCGGCGGTACCTTCTGGCGCCTCGACCGGGGCTCACGAGGCCGTCGAGCTGCGCGATGGCGACAAGAAGCGGTATGGCGGCAAGGGTGTCCTCAAGGCGGTCGAGGCCGTCAACGGGGAGATCTTCGACGCATTGTCGGGGCGCGACGCCGAGGACCAGCGCGGGCTCGATGCGGCGCTCATCGCCCTCGACGGCACCAAGAACAAGAGCCGGCTCGGGGCGAACGCGATCCTGGGCGTATCGCTGGCGGTCGCGCGTGCCGCCGCCGAGAGCAGCGGGCTGCCGCTTCACCGCTATGTGGGCGGAGCTCAGGCGCATGTTCTCCCAGTGCCGATGATGAACATCATCAACGGCGGCGCGCATGCCGACAACCCGATCGACATCCAGGAATTCATGATCATGCCCATTGGCGCCGCATCCTGCCGGGATGCGATCCGCATGGGCGCCGAGGTGTTTCACACTCTGAAAAAGGGTCTGGCCGATGCTGGCCACGCCACCAACGTCGGTGACGAAGGCGGCTTTGCCCCGAACCTCAAGAGTGCCGACGAGGCGCTGGGTTTCATCATGACGTCCATCGAGAAGGCGGGCTACAAGCCGGGTCACGACGTCGTGCTGGCGCTCGATTGCGCCGCAACCGAATTCTTCAAGGGCGGCAAGTACCACCTTGAAGGCGAGGGCAAGTCCCTGGATGGCGCTGGAATGGCCAAGTACCTTGCCGATCTGGTGGCCCGTTACCCCATCATCTCGATCGAGGACGGCATGTCCGAGGATGATTGGGCCGGCTGGAAAGCCCTGACCGAGGTGGTGGGCAAACGGTGCCAACTCGTTGGTGACGACCTCTTTGTCACCAATACGGAGCGGCTCGCACGTGGCATCAAGGACGGTATTGCCAACTCGATCCTGGTCAAGGTCAACCAGATCGGTTCTTTGACCGAGACCTTGGCCGCAGTGGATATGGCGCACCGCGCCCGCTATACCGCCGTCATGTCGCACCGTTCGGGGGAAACGGAAGATTCCACCATTGCCGATCTCGCCGTTGCCACCAATTGCGGGCAGATCAAGACCGGCTCGCTGTCGCGCTCTGACCGGCTCGCCAAGTACAACCAGTTGATCCGCATCGAGGAAGCTTTGGGCGATACGGCCAAGTACGCGGGGCGTACGGTGCTGCCTTCGGCGTGACAGTCAGAAACCGTCATAAACCGAACGGAGCTTCACACGAAGTTTACTCTGACATGGGCATAGTGTGCTCGTTCCCGGCGGCCATCGCCCCGGTCTGTCGAGCGTAAGAAATCCTGCCCAGTGTCGCGTAAACCAAACGTTCATGGCTCCCGTCGATCGCTTGGCAGCAAGCGTTGGTTTCTCGTCTGCCTCTGCCTGGCGGCCTACTTCGGCCATCATACGATCCAAGGACGTCACGGCCTCGAAGCGCGCTCCAGACTGATTTCACGTGCGAGCACGCTCGCAAGCGAGATCAGAGCGCTCGAGGCCGTGCGTTCGCGCTTGGAGCGCGATGTGGCCCTGCTCTCGGAATCGAACCCTGACGCCGATCTCATTGAAGATCTGGCCCGCGACATGTTTGCCTTTGCCCGTCCCAATGAACGGATCATCATTGTTGGGCGCAATCCGCGGGCCGCACCGTTACGCTGAGGTAGGGCACCTCTACAACCCGTGGCGCCCGTATTGTGCGGGCAGGGGTGGCACGTCCGCACCCCCTCGTGTAGTGTCGCAGGATCGACCGTTTTTCGTTCGCTGAGACGCTTGCCGAGGAGGCTCCATGGCGCCGACGGGTACCCAGGGTTTGGCTGGAAGTGTGGGTCACAATATCACCCATCCCATTCCCACCTTCTCGCGCGAGCAGGAGATGACGGCCTATCGCGAGATGCTGCTCATCCGACGCTTCGAGGAGCGGGCCGGGCAGCTCTACGGCATGGGCCTGATCGGTGGCTTCTGCCACCTCTATATCGGCCAGGAAGCGGTGGTCGTTGGCCTGCAGATGGCCTCTAAGCCCGGCGACCAAGTGATCACCACCTATCGTGATCACGGCCACATGCTCGCCACCGGCATGGACGCCAAGGGTGTCATGGCGGAGCTAACCGGCCGACGCGGGGGATATTCACGCGGCAAGGGCGGCTCCATGCACATGTTTTCCAAGGAGAAGCACTTCTACGGCGGCCATGGCATCGTTGGCGCGTCCGTGCCACTGGGCGCGGGTCTCGCCTTTGCCAACAAGTATCGCGGCAATGACAATCTCTGCTGGTGCTACTTCGGTGATGGCGCCGCCAACCAGGGGCAGGTCTACGAGACGTTCAATATGGCCAAGCTCTGGTCGTTGCCGATCGTGTTTGTCATCGAGAACAACCGCTACGCCATGGGCACCGCGATCGAGCGGGCCGCCGCCACCACGGACTTCTCCCAGCGCGGGCTCTCGTTCGATATTCCCGGCGAGCAAGTCGATGGCATGGACGTGCGCGCCTGCAAGGGCGCCGGCGAGCGCATCGCGGCACATGTGCGCGCGGGCAAGGGACCGTTTATCCTGGAAATGCTGACCTACCGTTATCGCGGTCACTCGATGTCGGATCCGGCCAAGTACCGCACACGCGAGGAAGTCGAGAAGGTCCGCGAGGAGCGCGATCCGATCGAGCGCGTGCGCCGTCGCATTCTCGAAGGCCGCATCGCCAGCGAGAACGAGTTGAAAGCCATCGACGCCGAGATCCGTCAGATCGTCACTGCCTCAGCCGAATTCGCGCAGAACGATCCCGAGCCCGATGTGAGCGAACTGTGGACGGACGTGCTGGTCGGGGCGTGAGGGCACGAGGACCAGCGAAGTAACATCTCGCTTCAAGCATCCGAAGTGGACCGATGACGGTGGCCGGGCAACAATTAAAGAGTTTTGCGGCGAAGTTGTCGGCGCTGCAAAGGAACGACTGTGGGTGGCGTCAAGAGTTGATTTTCGATCACGTCATGTCCCTTCCCCAACCACCGCCTGCAGTCGCGAACGCGGCGGGCGAACTAATTGACCGTTTGACCGCGCCACATCGTAAATTCTGGCATACGGGACCTTCGCCTTGGCTCTTTGCCGGTGATCGTGAAATTCAATTTGGGCCTCATGTTTTGGTGCCCCATATCTCGGCTTGGGAGAGGGGTCGGCTTCAACATGTGCCCGCTACGTACACGATCACTGCGGTCCCGGATTTCGTCTGTGAAGTGATCGAGCCTGCGTCACGGTTATTGGTCAAGCGCTACAAACGGCAAATTTATGCAACGTGCGGAGTGCGTTGTTATTGGGAAATAGATGTCGACTCTCGTTATCTCGAAGTCTTCAGGTTGTTCGAAAATCATTGGCTTCTCACACACACTTTCTTTGATTGTGACGACGTCTGCGCACCGCCATTCGAAGCCATCACCTTCTCACTCGGCCTGCTCTGGCCGTTCGACCCGCCATCCGTCCCATCCACCGAACCGACATCCTGACGAGTACGAGCCCCACATGCCCAGCCAGATCCTGATGCCCGCGCTCTCGCCGACCATGGAGGAGGGCAAGCTTGCCAAATGGCTCGTTGCGGTGGGAACCCGCATCAAGCCCGGTGATATCATTGCCGAGATCGAAACCGACAAGGCAACGATGGAGGTCGAGTCGGTCGACGATGGCGTGGTGACGGAACTGCTCATCGCCGCGGGCACCGAGAAGGTGAAGGTCAATACGCCGATCGCCATCATTCGCGGCGACGGTGAGAGCGCAGCGCCACGGACCACCCCGCCCGCCGCACCATCGCGTGCCAACGGCGCCGGCACACCCGTACCACCCACGCCGGCGCAGATGGCGGCGATCCACGGCGCAGCGGTCGTGGCAAGCAAACCGGCAGCTGCAGCAACACCACGCGCCGCAGCCGTCGCACCTCCTCTCGCCGGTGACATGGTTACGATGACCATGCGCGAAGCGCTGCGTGACGCCATGGCCGAGGAAATGCGCCGTGACCCCGACGTGTTCCTCATGGGCGAGGAAGTCGGCCAGTATCAGGGCGCCTACAAGATCAGCCAGGGTCTGCTCGACGAGTTCGGACCGAAGCGCGTCATCGACACGCCGATCACTGAGCAGGGATTTGCCGGCATCGGTGTGGGCGCCGCCATGGCCGGGTTGAAACCGATTGTCGAGTTCATGACCTGGAACTTCGGCATGCAGGCCATCGACCAGATCATCAATTCCGCTGCCAAGACGCTGTATATGTCGGGGGGACAGATGGGCTCGCCGATCGTGTTCCGCGGTCCGAATGGCGCCGCCGCCCGTGTTGGTGCGCAGCATAGCCAATGCTTCTCGGCCTGGTATGCGCATGTGCCCGGCCTGAAGGTCGTCTGCCCCTCCACACCGGCCGACGCCAAGGGCCTGCTCAAATCGGCGATCCGGGATCCCAATCCCGTGCTCGTGTTGGAAAACGAGATCCTTTACGGCACGTCTGGTCCGGTGCCAAAAGGCGACAATTGGCTGGTGCCGATCGGCAAGGCACACATCGCGCGTGAAGGACGGCACTGCACCGTGGTGTCGTTTGCGCGCGGCATGCAGTATGCGCTTGCCGCCGCGGACATGCTGGCTAAGGACGGCATCGAGGCCGAGGTCATCGATCTCAGATCCCTGCGGCCGATTGATTGGGAGACCATCATCGCCTCGATCAAAAAAACCAACCGTTTGGTCACGGTCGAGGAGGCCTGGCCCACCTGCTCGATCGGCTCGGAGATCTGCGCGCAAGCAGCCATCCAGGCCTTCGATTATCTCGATGCGCCACCCGCCAAGGTATCCGGCGCCGATGTGCCGATGCCCTATGCGGCCAATCTGGAAAAGCTGGCGCTGCCCAATGCCGAGCAGGTGGTCGCGGCCGTGAAAGGTGTTTGCTATGTCTAAGGACGGCGGCTCCGGCCCCAAGTTGAACGAACTGCCGATTCCCGCCGGTGTTCTGGACGACCGGGACGCAGCCGAAGTTCTGCGCGCATGGGTTGCGCATCAGGGCCTACATGTGGCGCTGCTGCCAGCTTTTGAGGCACCGGAGCCGTGGGGCATGATGCTGGTCGATATCGCGCGGCACGCGGCCCGTGCGCTGGCCGCCGAGAAGATCTGCTCGGAGGCCGAAGCCCTGCAGCGCATTCGCTCGATGTTCGATGCCGAATGGGGCAACGCCACCGACGAGGGCTCGACCGCAGCGCACCGGAAGCAGTAGTCTCGATCATGGCCGAAGCAATCGCAAAACGGGCGACCTACGCTGATCTCGAGGCGGTGCCGCCGCATCTCGTAGCCGAGATCTTGCGGGGCAGGCTGGTCACGCACCCGCGGCCAACGGGGCGCCATTCCGAAGTGCACTTCATGCTGGGTGGTGTTCTCGGCGGCCCCTTCCGGGAAGGCATTGGTGGCCCGGGCGGCTGGCGCTTCCTGACAGAGCCGGAGCTGCATCTCGACGATCACGTCGCAGTGCCGGAGTTGGCGGGCTGGCGCACCGAGCGGATCGACGGACCACCCGCACCGGATCCGCTGGCGCCCGTGAAGATAATGTTGGCTCCAGACTGGATTTGCGAAATCCTTTCTCCCTCGACGGAATCCTATGACCGCGGCGACAAGCGCGAAATCTATGCCGAGGCCGGTGTCCAGAATCTTTGGCTGATCGATCCACGCATCTCGATGCTCGAAGTTTTCGCGCTCAGGAATTCGCGCTGGACCCTGTTGGCGACGCACGTCGATGCAGCCCCCGTGCGCGCGGCGCCGTTCGGGGAACTTGAATTCAATCTCGGACGCCTCTGGCCGCCGGGAACTGCTCCAGAACTCGCATAAGGAGCCGCATCATGCGCCGCCCAGGCTCCCGTCCCGTCTCCGTCACGCGCCGCAGTACCGGTGATACGGCGCAAATCATCGTGCGCGCTGGTGATAAGGAGTTGGGTGCCATCACGCAGCTGGGCAGTGACGGCACCGACACCTTGTCGGGCAATTTCACAAACCGACCTGCCTTCGCCGACGTGGCTGCGGTGTTCAACGAGTTGGCCAAGGCGGTGGCAGCCAATGATGCGGTGACCGTCAACGAGCGTCGAGCCGAGATCGCCAAGCTCGGCATCGAAGTTTGGCACAGTGTTCACGATATGCGCATCGATGAAGCCGGGAGCCTCGCGATCGCTGGCGGCAAGGCGAGCTTCCGGCCCAATGGCGCCTTCCAGATGATGCGCACGGGAGGCATCTGATGGCAGCCACTCACACCTTCAAGGGCCATTGCCACTGCGGCGCCATTGCCATGACACTGGAGTTCACCACAGCAGCGGCTGGAACGCAGGTGCGGTCGTGTCAATGCGGGTTCTGCACGCGGCAAGGGGCGGCGACGGTCTCGGATCCGGCCGGTCATGCGGTCATCGAGATGGCGGCCGACGACGCGCGGCAATATCAATTCGGGACCCGCACGGCGACCAGCCTCATCTGCGGCACCTGCGGTGTCTACGTGGGCGCGATCGTGCAGGACGGTGACAAGGTCTGGTCAATTGCCAACACCCGCGGCCTTGCCATCGCGGAATTTGCAGGACGGACAGGCGAGCCCATGGTCTACGAGCACGAAACGCCGGCGCAGCGCATCGCACGTCGCAAGCAGCGCTGGACGCCCACCGAACTCAAGGTCAGACTCCCCGCCTGAAGTCCCCCATCTCCCACCACCTGGTTTCGCCAAGTCCGAGAGCCCCCGATGCCCATCCAGATCCTGATGCCCGCCCTGTCGCCAACGATGGAGGAAGGCAAACTCGCCAAGTGGCTGGTCAAGGAAGGCCAGAAGGTTCGCGCCGGGGACGTCATTGCTGAAATCGAAACCGATAAGGCGACAATGGAGGTGGAAGCCGTCGACGAGGGCGTCGTGGGTCAGATCCTGGTTGCGGCGGGCACCGAGAAAGTGAAGGTCAACACCCCGATCGCCGTGCTGCTCGGCGACGGCGAGAAGGCCGGTGCGGCCACAGCCCCGCCCCCCAGGGCCCAACCGGCACCAGCTGTGGCCGCCCCAACCCCGCCAAAACCGCAAGCTCGAGCACCGGCGGCGCCATCGGCAACCGTGTATTCGGCGCCAGTCGCGCCACCCGGACCGGCACTGGCAGCGTTCCAAGCCGCTCCTGCTTCGGCGGCGCGCGCCTTCGCATCTCCCCTGGCCCGCCGACTTGCCAAGGCAGCCAATCTCGATCTGGCTGTGATCCAGGGTAGCGGGCCGCATGGCCGGATCGTCGAGCGGGATATCACGGCGGCCAAGACATCCGGCGGCGCATCACTGCGTGCCGTCGCCTCGGCGCCCCCGCCCACCCCGCCACAGGGAACGGCCGTCGCCACGCAGTCGCCAACGGCGCTGATGCCCGTCATGGCCGACGACAAGATCCTGGCGCTCTATGAGAAGGGATCCTACGAGGTCAAGCCGCATGACGGCATGCGCCGCATCATCGCCCAGCGCCTGACACAATCGAAACAGACGGTACCGCACTTTTACCTGTCGGTTGATTGCCGCTTGGACAATCTGCTGGCAGCGCGCGAGCGCATCAATGCGGCCGCTCCCAAGGAAGGTCCGCGCGCCTACAAGCTCTCGGTCAACGACTTCATCATCAAGGCGCTCGCCTTGGCGCTGCAGCATGTGCCGGCAGCCAACGCCACCTGGACGGAGGGCGGCATGCTGCGCCATCGACATTCGGATGTCGGCGTCGCCGTGGCCGTTGAAGGCGGGTTGTTCACGCCCGTGATCAAGCACGCCGAGCTCAAGACCCTCGGTGAAATCTCCAACGAAATGAAGGATCTGGCCGAGCGCGCCCGCAAGCGGCGACTGGCGCCGCATGAATACCAGGGTGGCACGACGTCGATCTCCAATCTCGGCATGTTCGGCATCAAGAGCTTCGATGCGGTAATCAATCCCCCCCATGCCACCATTCTGGCGGTGGGCGCGGGCGAGAAGCGCCCCGTGGTGGTGGGCGATGCCGTGCAGGTGGCGACCATCATGACGTCGACTCTGTCTTGCGATCACCGGGTGGTGGACGGTGCCGTGGGGGCGGAACTGATCAATGCGTTCCGCGCCTTGATCGAGGATCCCGTCCGCATGCTGGTCTGATCGCGGAGAATCAGGCAGCAGTCGTCGCTCGATACCGGTGGTGGCCGGAACTGGGGGGATGACAGCATGTTTGGGATCGGATTGGCGGCCATGTGCGCCTCGATTGCCTGGGCCATCGCTTTCAAGCGTTTGGTGCTGATTGGTGACTCCGACCCGTTCGGCTTTACCACCTGGCAGATTAGAGCCATGCTGGTCGGGGGCGGTTTCGTCGCCTGCCTGGCAGTGGCCCGCTACCTGACCTATCGGCCAGGGCGCGGCATGGGCATCGGCTTGGCCAATTTTGTTGTGATGACGGCCGTTCTGGTCGTGTTCTTCTGCTCGTTGTGCTATCTGCGCCAAGGCGGCGAAGTTTCTGATATCGCAGCGTTGGGAGATTACGGACGCCGGATCGCTGCTGTTTACGGTGGCCCCGTGTTCGTCACGTTCGCCGCATTCCTGTCGTGCGAACTCCTTTTGGCGCGGCTGTGAGATCATACAACTCAGCAACTTAGGCTCGAAGCGACTGTTTCCACGGCGCAACATGGCGGCAATTTCGGCTTTTCCCCTATGGCGGGATGCATTTGGTTGGGGCTAAGTCCGGCGCGGCGCTTGTCGCTGGGGTTGGGCGGGACTAATCAGCTTCACAGTATTGAGGCTGATCAGAATTCGGGGATACGAGGGAACTCGCCATGTTCATGACACGCACTCCGCTGGTGTTGGCGGCGATGGTCGCAGCTCTGGCGCTTGGCGCCTGCTCTTCGGACGGCCTTCTGGGTGGCGCCACAACAACGGCTGCCCTTCCGGAGAAGCCGAAGGTGGACCCGGCTTGCGTCACGCTGGCGTCGCAGATCGACACCCTGCGCAAAGACGGCGTCGCTGATCGAGTTGCCGAGGCCGCGAAGGGCAAGGGCGCTACGGTCAGCGTCAAGCGCGACTCGCTGGCCAAAGTTGCTGAGCTGAACAAAGCCAACGCCGACTTCCAGGCGAAATGTGGTACCGTTGCGCCGACAACCGCAGCAACGCCTGCCGTTGCACCCGCCGCGGCTCCAGCCGCTGTCAAAGCGGTCTCGTCGTCCCCAGCCGCTGCAGCTGTCAAGTCCAAGACGGCGGCAGTGGCTGCACCGGCCGTGCCTGGCGCGGCGCCGGCTGTTGCCTCGGAAGCTGCCAAGGCGGCAACGGAGGCCGTGAAAACGGAATAAGCCTCGGCGGCCGTGACAAACGTGCCCCGGACCAGGGCACGACTTTGTAGGGGCTCGATAAGGCCCGTGAATTCGGAGTGACTGTTGGACGCGGACGCCGTCGGCACTGCAATGAGCTGAAAGTGATACCTTCAGCTTGGCTGGCCGGAAATGGACGCGTCGGTCGGCAAGCGACTTGCGACAAGGGTTGAACATGGCAACGAACAAAAGACTTCTGAACGGCTTCGTCGCACTGGCGACAGCAGCGTTGCTTGCCGGTTGCGCCGCGCAAAGTGCACCGGGCGGCGATCCGGGTGCGCGGCCTTTGCCGGCCGGTTATACGTGCCAGTCGGTTCGCGCCGAGCTGAACAAGATGGATTCTCAGGGCGCGCCCGCCAAGGTGGAAGCCGTGACGCAGGGCCGAAAGGTATCGCCGGCCGACAAGGCCGTTGCCGACCGCTACAACCAGCTGCTGAACTACTATCTCGGTGGCCGCTGCCACGTTTGAGGTTGGCAGTAGTCAGCGTTTATTAAACGATGTAATATGCGGGCTCGAGGGGTTTCCTCGGGCCCGTTCGCGTTTCGAGGCGGGTACCTAAGCGAGAGACTTGCCTGGAGCCTTCATGCCGCTCTTTCTTGCTTTGTTGCTTTTACCACTGGTCCTCGGGGCCCTCTTTAGAGGCGCTATGTTCCGGCCCCATGTTCTGGCGACTCTGATGCTCAGTCCCATCCTGGCGTTCGCTGTATTGTTTGGGACCTATTCTTGCGGAAAGGGCTCGTCTTGGCTGTGTGGATCACCGATCGTGACCTGGGTCTGCCTCTGGTGCAGCTATTGGGGACTCGCGGCTCTCCATTTGGCTCGCGGGGCTGGAAGGATCCGGGCCATTGTTGGATTTTGGATCTGGGGGCTCATTTTCGGCGTCGTCCTCCTGATCACGCCGGAGATGCGATTTCGCGGCAATTGGCGGACTGTGCTGCACATCTATATGGCGGCAAGCTTCGGTCTCGTCTTTGGTAGTGCAGCGCTTTGTTGCCTGCTGCGACCTATCAAGAATCCTGAGGTTCTGGCCCTGTTGGCGGCAGCGCCGATCTTGCTCTACGTAGTCGTTCCGGGTGTTCTGTTGGGTCGGTATGTTGCCTGGCAATACTATGGCGGCCTGGTCTTCGGCTTCCTCGTCTATCTCATTCCCTACGTGCTGATTCTGCTTGAGCAGCGGAGCTCGCCCGAGGCAGATGCCTAAATGGGATACTTGGCCAGCGTCTTTGTCTTTCTAGCCGTGGTGCTGTTTGCGTTGCGTAGAGGCTTGGTCAGCGGTGCGCTTGCAACATTTTTTGTGCTGATGTCAGCAGTCGTGTTCGTTGTTCTGTTCGGACAGTTCGGCTGCACGATCGGCCGAACATTCTTCTGCAGCCGAGGTGTCATCCCCTCGCTTGCGCTGTTACCGGCAGTGATTTTGGTGAGTGGAGGCTGGGGCCTCGGTGCCGTGGCTCTTGCCCGGAAAGAGGCATTGGCCCGCGCGTTGGCGGTGCTGGCGACATGGGCAGGGCTGCTCGCTGCTGCTGGGCTTTGGACGCTTTGGGCGGCCGCTCACGCATTGTCAGCAGAAGAAGCCGACAAACTCCTCGGGATATTGAAACCACTGGGTTATTGGGGCAGCGTCTGCGCCGCCGTCATAGCTGCCGCCTTCGCGTGCCGCATCTTCGCCAAGCAATTGGGGCCTGAGGCGAGTGGCTTGCTTCTGGCTGCACCAATCCTTGGCAATGTCGTCGCGCCAGCCGTGTACTTTGGTTGGGCCCAGCCCAGAGAGTACTACACGGGCGTCCTCTATGGCCTTATCGTGTATTGCATGGCCGTGCTGCTGATCCGCCTCGAGCAAAGACCAGCGGCCCAAGTGAACGATCAACCCCGGTTGGGATCCGAGACATGAGCGACTCCACCTTCGACGTCATCATCATTGGCGCTGGGCCCGGCGGCTATGTGACGGCGATCCGCGCCGCGCAATTGGGTTTCAAGACCGCGATCGTCGAGCGGGAGCATCTCGGTGGCATCTGCCTCAACTGGGGCTGCATTCCAACCAAGGCCCTGCTGCGCTCGGCCGAGGTGCTGCACTATACGCAGCACGCCAAGGACTACGGGCTGACCTTGAACGGCACTATCAGCGCTGATCCTGCAGCCGTGGTGAAGCGCTCGCGGCAGGTGTCGGCACAACTCAACGGCGGCGTCGGCTTTCTGCTCAAGAAGAACAAGGTCAGCGTCATCTGGGGCGAGGCGGTGATCGATCGAGCGCCGGCCGCAGCAGGTACGAAGCCTGCGCTGATCACGGTGCGCGCGCCGACGAAACCGGCTGTGCAGCCGCAAAACCCTGTGCCCAAGGGCACGCTGGGGGCAGGGCAGTATCAGGCTCGGCACGTCATCGTGGCGACGGGCGCACGTCCGCGCGTGCTGCCGGGGCTAGAGCCGGATGGCCGCTTCGTGTGGACCTACTTCGAAGCCATGGTACCGCAAGTCATTCCACGCTCGCTGCTGGTGGTGGGCTCCGGCGCCATCGGCATCGAGTTCGCATCGTTCTACCGCACTATGGGCGCCGAGGTAACGGTGGTTGAATTGCTGCCGCAGATCCTGCCAGTGGAGGATGCGGAGATCGCGGGACTTGCAAGGAAGCGCTTCGAGAAGCAAGGCATCAAGTTCATCACAGGTGCCAAAGTCACGGGGATTGAAAAGCGCGGCCTTGATGTGGTGGCGACCATCGAGGATGACAAAGGCCAGAAGACGCGGGCTGAGTTCAGCCGCGTCATTTCAGCCGTCGGCGTGGTGGGCAATGTCGAAGGGCTCGGCCTCGAGAAGCTCGGCGTCAAGACGGAGCGTGGCACCGTCGTGATCGACGGCCTTGGCCGCACCAACGTGCCCGGAATCTACGCCATCGGCGATGTCGCGGGCGCACCCATGCTGGCACATAAAGCGGAGCACGAAGGCGTCATCTGTGTCGAAGCCATCAAGGGCCTGCACCCGCATCCCCTCGACAAATCGAAGATCCCTGGCTGCACCTATTGCCATCCGCAGATTGCCAGCGTCGGCTTGACAGAGGCCAAGGCCAAGGAGCAGGGGCGGGAGGTGCGTGTCGGCCGCTTCCCGTTCCAGGGCAACGGTAAGGCCATCGCGCTGGGTGAACCCGAAGGCCTGGTCAAGACCATCTTCGACGCCAAGACCGGTCAACTGCTCGGCGCGCACATGATCGGCGCCGAAGTCACCGAGCTGATCCAGGGCTTCGTGGTCGCCATGAACCTCGAGACCACCGAAGAAGACCTCATGCACGCCGTGTTCCCGCATCCCACGCTCTCCGAGATGATGCACGAGAGCACGCTCGATGCCTATGGCCGCGTCATTCACATGTGAGCTGTCGACGCCGACTGCGACTCGATGGATCATGGCCTGAGACCGAATTGCCAAGGGAGTGGCCCATGAAATCGCTCGATACCACGGCACTGGTGATGATGCTCATCATCGGTGCCATCGCCGGCTGGTTGGCAGGCGTCATTGTCGGTCATCCGAAGTGGGGCCTGCTCGGCAGCATCGTCGCCGGTATCATCGGGGGTGTGGTGGGAGGCTGGCTGCTCAATGTGGCCAAGGTCAACATCGACGTCGGCCACCCGATCGCCAACAGCGTCATCACCGGGGCCATCGGCGCCGTGGTGGTGATCGTGCTGGCGCGGTTGCTGAGTTGAGGCGGCTCGCTAGTTAACGACATCTTGCCCGACAGGCGCAAAAGCCAGCGCGCCGCGGAGGGGTTCCTTAGCGCTGTCCTGCTAATCTTCGCCGTGCATCGAGCTGGGGCTCGAATGGTGTCACGGTGGGGTTCGCTATGACGGAATTGTTGTGGCTCGTGCGCATGGGGTTCTGCGTCTGGATCGCCTGGAAGGCGGTGCTGATGCTCGACGTCGGCAATCCGCTGATGGGCATCTTCTTTGCTATGATACTGATGATAGCGGGCCCGATCGGTTTCAACATGCTGCTCGAGTCGCAGTCGGACCTGTGCTCGGAATACGGGCTCACTGACGTGATGTCGTTCATTCCCATGGGGGCGCCGATGGCCTTTGCCTTGATGGGTGCCTTTCTGTGGTCGGGGGTCGAGGCCTTGACGGGGCGCTGATCAGTGGTCGCCACCGCTAGACAAGGTCAATTGTCGTGACAGCACCGCTTGCCGTCACCGATAACACCATCCCGCTGCTGTTGCTGGGCCTGCTTGGTTTTGCCATCGCTTATCACTTGGCCCTGGACTATCCCTGGCTGGTGGCGATCGTGGCGTTGGGCATTGTCCTGCTGACGATCGGCGTCTTCGATCCGGCCGCTTGGGGCCACAAGGCCGAGGCGCTGGCCCGCGCGCCGCAGGACGGACCACCGATGATGTGTGGCCGCTGGCGCTCCTACTACGATCATGGCTGGCCTTGCCATCTCGAAGCGCCTCCGCATTTGGTCCTGCTCGGCCTGCTGTTTGGCGCCTTCGCGGCGCTCGGTGGTGCGGTGTACTGGAAAACCGCCGATCCCTTGCCGCGCGGGATGGCGTCGCTGCTGGTTACCCTTGGCGTACCTGGGATCGTGGCAGTCATACTCTACCCTCACGTGCATCCGACGTGGGCCTTTGGCCATCCTCTGCTGTTGGCAGCGCTGGGCGCGTTGACGGCCTCGGCGCCGGAGGTACCCCGCATGGTGCGCAACATGATCAGCGATGCCAAAGAAGAACGTGAACGAGCCGTTACTCCACCGGCGCCGCTCGACAGGGCAGCCTTGCAGGACGGTGCGGCTGGCGCCGGCTATCTGGTGTCGCAGCTGCTCGTGATGGTGCGCAGTTGCTTGCGCAACATCCGCCACAAGGGACTTGCCGCCGCAACCGGATTAGCGGGCGTCGCGCTGGCGGGGAGCCTGCTGCCGGCGAGCGCCAGTTCACCCGCCCTGGTGCTGGTTTTTCCGGCAGCGTTCTTTGCCGGCCTGACGCTGTGGATCATCGTCGAAGCGTGTCTGATCGAGCCCGGCCACTGGGATTGAGCCCTGCGTCCCGTGGGCTGGACTGGAAAAGCGGCTCGGTCCGCGCTACATCCTGGCCATGGTCACTCTCATCGACAAAACGCCGCGTCACCCTGAGAAGGCCAATCGGCCCGACAGCCCCGTGCTGCGCAAGCCGGATTGGATCCGCGTCAAGGCGCCGGGATCGCCGGCGTACCTGGAGACGCGCAACATCATTCGCCAGCACGGCTTGAAAACCGTATGCGAGGAGGCGGCATGCCCGAACGTGGGTGAGTGCTGGAGCAAGCGTCACGCCACCATGATGATCATGGGCGACACCTGCACGCGCGCCTGCGCCTTCTGCAACGTGGCCACCGGGTTGCCAAAGCCGCTCGATCCCCTGGAGCCCACCAATGTCGCCGAGGCTGTGGCGAAACTTGGCCTTGGCCATGTTGTGATCACGTCCGTCGATCGCGATGATCTGGCCGACGGTGGTGCGCAGCATTTTGCCGAGGTCGTGCGGGCAATTCGCGCCAAGACACCGGCGACGACAATCGAAATTCTCACCCCTGATTTCCTGCGCAAGGAGGGAGCGCTGGAGGTGGTTGTGGCGTCGCAGCCCGATGTGTTCAATCACAATCTGGAAACCGTGCCGTCGCTCTATCTGCGCATTCGGCCCGGAGCGCGCTATTTCCACTCGCTGAGGCTACTGCAGCGGGTGAAGGAGGTCGATTCGAAGATCTTCACCAAATCCGGCATCATGGTTGGTCTTGGTGAAACGCGCGAGGAGGTGCTGCAGGTGATGGACGATCTGCGCTCAGCGGACGTGGATTTCCTGACCATCGGGCAGTACCTGCAACCGACCCGCAAGCACGCCGAGGTCAAATCGTTCGTGACGCCGGAAGAATTCAAGGCCTATGAGCGCACGGCCCAGGCGAAGGGATTTCTACTGGTCTCAGCCTCGCCATTGACGCGCTCCAGCTATCACGCTGACGCTGATTTCGCGAAGCTCAAGGCGGCACGGCTCGCCAAGTTTGGGGCATGACGTGCGGCCACTCAATCGCGTGGTCGTGATTGGCAGTTCCGGTGTCGGCAAATCCACATTCGCGCGTCGGCTCGGAGCTGTCACCGGCATTCCCGTCACGCACATAGATCAGCTGTTTTGGCAGGCGGGCTGGGTGCCGACGCCGAAGGACGTGTATCTGGCACGGCTCGCAGCCGTCGTTGCGCAGGAACGATGGATCATCGAAGGCGTCAATCCCAGCACGCTCGATCTCCGCTTGCCGCGCACCGATCAACTGATCTGGCTGGAGCGAAACCGCTTGGCGTGCCTGTGGCGGGTGGGACGCCGCGTCGTCTCGACTTATGGTCGGGTTCGACCCGACGTGGCGCCGGGCTGCCCCGAGAAAGCACCCGACTGCGAGTTTCTCACCTACATCTGGACCTTTGGCAGCCGCATTGCACCCCGCATCGAGGTCGCGATCGAGAAGCACGTCATGCGCGACCGCACAGTGCGTCTCCACAGCGACCGTGAGGCGCAGGCCTATCTGGATCAACTCGCGCTAAAGTGACGGCCATGCCCGCATTCGATACCACACGCCGTGTCGCCTATTCCCGCACCGAGATGTTCGATCTTGTCGCGGATGTCGAGGCTTACCCGCAGTTTCTGCCGTTGTGCGAGGGGCTACGCGTGCTCTCGCGTGAGCGCACTGGGGATATCGAGGTGATCGTTGCGGCCATGGATGTCGGCTACAAGGCAATTCGCGAGACGTTCACCAGCCGGGTGACGCTGGATCGGGCGGCGCTCACGGTAGTCGCCGATCTCGTTGAGGGGCCTTTCCGGCAGATGCAGAACCGGTGGAACTTCGTCGCCGTGGAGGGGGGCTGCGATGTCCGGTTCCACATCGCGTATGAATTCAAGTCCATGATGCTGCAGCTGCTGGTCGGCGCCATGTTCGATCAGGCGTTCCGCAAATTCACTGAAGCCTTCGAGCTGCGCGCCAAGGCCGTCTATGGACCACGCGCCGTGACGGGTTCCACAGTCTAAGGCTTCATAACGCCAAGACGACCGTTGCCGTCGCCATGGCGGCGATGCCCTCGCGGCGACCGGTGAAGCCCAGACCCTCGGTGGTGGTGGCTTTGACGCCGACCCGGCCGATGTCGATACCGAGCATAGCGGCGATGGCAGCCCGCATGGCATCGCGATGTGGACCAATGCGTGGCGCCTCGCACAGGATGGTGAGATCGACATTGGTGATGCTGCCGCCACGGTCACGCACGCGACGAGCTGCGTCCTCCAAGAACAGGCGCGACGCCGCGCCTTTCCACCGCATATCCGACGGCGGGAAATGTTGCCCGATGTCGCCGTCTCCAATGGCGCCGAGCAAGGCATCGGTGAGCGCATGCAGTGCCACATCGGCATCGGAGTGCCCCTCGAGGCGCTGCAGGTGCGGGATGCGGATACCACCGAGCCAAACGTGGTCACCGGGGGCGAAGCGATGCACATCGAAACCCGTACCTGTCCGCACGTCTGGCAGGGGCGCTGTGCCGCGCACACGTTCCGTCAGGACACGGTCGGCCATGGCGATATCCTCAGCGGTGGTGATTTTGCGGTTGGCTTCACTTCCTTCGACGACCTTCACCGCCAGCCCATGCCATTCGGCAAGGGCTGCATCATCCGTGAAGTCGAAACGACCGGCGGCAATGGCCGCACGATGCGCCGCCAGAATGTCGGCGAAACGAAAACCTTGCGGGGTCTGAGCTCGCCAAAGCCCGGTTCTGGCGACGGTCTCTGTGATCTGTCCGCGCCTGTCGACGCGCTTCAAGGTGTCGGCAACGGCGACGCCGGGGATCGCGCCGTTCGCGCACGAGAGCGCTTCGATGACCCGTGCCAGTGTCGCGGCATCGACGAAGGGGCGGGCTGCGTCATGGATCAGCACGTGCTCGGGGGCGACGGCTGCAAGAGCCTCGAGCCCTGCGTGCACTGAGGTTTGTCGCGTCGATGCGCCGAACACGGGGGGGCGCAAACGACCATCAGCGATGCGGGCAGCGACGGCCTCATAGGTCTTCTGATCATCCGGGTGAATGACAGTCTGGATCGCGAAAATGCCGGGATGGTCGCCCATGGCGCGGGTCGTATGCGCGAGCACGGTATTGCCACCGACGATTGCATACTGTTTCGGCACGCCAGCCACGTGGGCAGCGCGGCTGCCGCGACCGGCAGCAACAATGACAACGGCGATCCGCAATGGTGCAACTTCCTGTCGTTTCTTCCGTATCGACACTTAGCCGTGCTGGGGCTTCGAAGGCAATCGTTGACAGCGCAACTGTCAATTCGCACTTGCGAAGTCGGGATAGCGCAGATATCTTGCCTAGAGAATAAGCAGGTGCACGAAATGATGAATAATCAGGCAATCGCTGTCGATTCGGGCAGGACTGCCCCCGAGACCATCTCGGTGGGGCCACACAGGCTCGTCAACTGCGTTGTCTTGGCGCCCATGTCCGGCGTGTCGGATTTGGCTTTCCGGCGGTTGGCGCGCGATCTTGGCGCCGGGCTGGTGGTTTCCGAAATGGTGGCGAGCCGGGAATTGGCTTCGTCTCGGCCAAGCGTTCAGCGCAAGGCCATGGGCGAGGGGTTGTCGCCCCATGTCATTCAACTCGTCGGCTGCGAGGCCGAATGGATGGCAGAAGGCGCGCGCGTCGCAGAAGCTGGCGGCGCCGACATCATCGACATCAATATGGGGTGTCCGGCGCGCGAGGTGACGGGTCGCCTGTCCGGCAGTGCCCTGATGCGCGAGCCAGACCATGCCCTGGCCTTGATCGAGGCCGTCGTCGGTGCCGTCAAGGTTCCCGTGACCCTCAAGATGCGCTTGGGTTGGGACGACAAGAGTCTCAATGCGCCCGCCATTGCAGCGGCCGCTGTCAGGGCGGGCGTCGCTTTGATCACGGTGCACGGTCGTACGCGCTGCCAGTTCTTCAAGGGCGCCGCTGACTGGCCGGCGGTGGCCGCAGTCAAGACTGCCGTCACCGTGCCCGTGTTGGTCAACGGTGACATCACCAGTGCAGCAGCGGCCGGGGAGGCCATGGCCCGCTCCGGCGCCGACGGTGTCATGATCGGTCGTGGCGCCTATGGTGCGCCCTGGCTGCCCGGCCAGATCGCGACAGTGCTGGCCGGCGGCGCCGATGTGGCGCCCGAACTGGAGCGGCAGGGGCAGATCGCGGTGGCGCACGTTGCAGCCATGCTCTCGCTCTACGGTCGCGCGCTGGGCCTGAAGAACGCGCGCAAGCACATCGGTTGGTATCTCGAGAGCAGCGGCGAGCCGTCGGCGATCGTGAAGGACTGGCGGCGGCGCCTGTGCACGGACGATGAGGCGGATCGGGTCCTGGTCGGCCTTGCCGAGTTCTATCAAGCGGCGCACGCGAGGCGATGGGAGATGGCGGCATGAGCGAGACCAAACTGCCAGAGCGCACGCCCGCTACCGTGACGACCCGCCGCCACGTTGAGCATGATGTTCTGCTCGCCGCCTTGCCGCATCCCATCGTCGTGCTCGGCGAGGATGGGCGGGTGATCTATGCCAACCCGGCAGCCGAGAGTTTTTTCGAAGCCAGCCAGGCAATGCTCAAACGCCAACGGCTCGACGAGATCGTTGCCAGCGAAGGCCCGCTGGTCGCCCTCGTGGCGCAGGTGCGACGGACAGGTGCCACGGTGAACGAATATGGCGTCGAGATATCGACACCGAAGTCGCAGGCGCTCCGTCTGGTCGACATTCACGCTGGTCTGGTTCCGGAAACGCCGGAGTTGACACTGGTCATGCTGCAGCAGCGCTCGATGGCGCAAATGATCGCCCGGCAGCTCAATCACCGCGCCGCAGCCCGTTCCGTCTCCGGCTTGGCTGCTGTCCTGGCGCATGAGATCAAGAATCCGCTGTCCGGCATCCGCGGCGCGGCGCAACTGCTGGAACCTGCTCTCGGCGACGAGGATCGCGCGCTGGCCCAATTGATCTGCGCTGAGACCGACCGCATCCGCAATCTGGTTGATCGTATGGAGGTGTTCGGTGATGAGCGGCCATTGGCAACGGAGCCAGTCAATATCCATTCGGTCCTCGATCATGTGCGCAGACTTGCAGAGAGTGGCTTCGCGCGCGGCATCCGCATTGTCGAAGAATACGATCCCTCGCTGCCGCCGGTGGCCGCCAATCGCGACAAGCTCGTGCAGGCCTTCCTCAATCTGATCAAGAATGCAGCCGAAGCGCTTGGCGATCGCCGCGGCGATGACCGGCGCATCCTGATCTCGACGGCATTCAAACCCGGCGTGCGGCTGTCGGTACCGGGATCTGACGCGCGTGTGTCGCTGCCGCTGTGCATTGCCATCGAGGACAACGGTCCGGGCGTCGCGGAATCGATCAAGCCACATCTTTTCGATCCGTTTGTCACCACGAAACGTACTGGCAGCGGGCTCGGTCTGGCGCTCGTTGCTAAAATCGTCGGCGATCACGGCGGCATCATCGAATGCGACTCGGAGCCGAAGCGAACCGTCTTTCGAGTGCTGCTGCCGCTCCAAAGCAGGGCGCCTAACGGTGTGAGTGCAGGCATGACGACCTTCAAGAGGAGATAGCAGCATGGCGCGTGGCACGGTCCTCATTGCCGACGACGACGCTGCAATCCGCACCGTCCTCAATCAAGCTCTGGCGCGGGCCGGATATTCACCGCGGGCGACGGGAACCGCGGCCATGCTGTGGCGCTGGGTGGCTGAAGGGCAGGGCGATGCCGTCATTACCGATGTCATCATGCCCGATGAGAATGCTTTCGATCTAATCCCGCGCATCAAGAAGTTGCGGCCGGACCTGCCGATCATCGTCATGAGCGCGCAGAACACGCTCATGACGGCCATCGCTGCGGCGGAAAAAGGGGCCTACGAGTATCTGCCCAAGCCGTTCGACATTGCCGAAGTGGTGAGCGTTGTCGGGCGTGCGCTGGCGGAGCCTGGACGCAAGCGGGAGATCCCCACGGACGGGGATGGCGAAGAGTTGCCGGTCATCGGTCGCTCGATTGCCATGCAGGAGATCTACCGTGTCCTGGCGCGACTGACGCAGACCGATCTGACAGTCATGATCACGGGTGAGTCTGGAACCGGCAAGGAGCTGGTTGCGAAGGTTCTCCATGATCACGGCAAGCGGCGCAACGGCCCTTTCGTGGCCCTCAACATGGCAGCCATCCCGCGCGAGTTGATCGAGAGCGAGCTGTTCGGTCACGAGAAGGGTGCCTTCACCGGCGCGCAGGCGCGCACCCAGGGTCGGTTCGAGCAGGCCGAAGGTGGCACGCTCTTTCTCGATGAGATCGGCGACATGCCGATGGAAGCACAGACGCGCTTGCTGCGGGTACTGCAGGAGGGCGAGTACACGACCGTTGGCGGGCGGACAGCGATCAAGACGGATGTGCGTATTGTCGCGGCAACACATCGTGATCTGCGTATCCAGATCCAGCAGGGCCTGTTCCGCGAAGATCTTTACTATCGCTTGAACGTGGTGCCGCTGCGCTTGCCGCCCTTGCGCGAACGGCTGGACGATGTCGGCGATCTGGTTCGCCACTTCTTGCGGCAAGCGGCCCGCGAGGGGCTGGGGCAGCGCAGTCTCGCGCCGGCCGCCATCGAACGGTTGAAGCGCCATGCGTGGCCCGGCAACGTGCGTGAGCTCGAGAATTTCGTGCGTCGCCTTGCTGCACTGCACCCGCAGGATACGCTGTCGCTGGAAATCGTCGAGAGCGAATTGGCCGAAGCGGCGACCCTGTCGCGCCATGAAGAGCCGAGGTCGGGACCGCGCGATCTGTCGGAAATCGTCGAGCAGTTTCTCGCTAGCCACTTCGCCGGCTTCGGGCGTGATCTGCCGCCGCCGGGGCTGTATCGGCGCATCATACGGCAGGTGGAGCAGCCGCTGATCACGGCCGCCCTGGCCGCGACACGGGGCAATCAGATCAAGGCGGCGGAACTGCTGGGCCTCAACCGGAACACGCTGCGCGAGAAGATTCAGACGCTTGACGTGCAGGTGTTCAAAGGTCCGCAGAGCCAGTAGCCCGCCACGGATGCTGGCAACGGGTCGTTATGTTCCCGGTAGGGTCGGCGTCGGCTTGACGTCAGCGTTCGCCCCCGGTAAGTCCTAGTTAATGTCGCGAAAATGTCACAGTTTCAGGATGCATTGTTGTTGCTTTGCGTCACGCGTGTGCGTGGCGAGGGCGCCGATCCCGTCAGCGCGAGTGCTGCCCCTGCAACCGTAAGATGAGAGTCGTCAGCGTGGACTTCGCCAAGCTCACCAGCGCCGGCCGTGTGGCTACCCGGTCGATCGGGGTGGCCGGATCGCGCCTGCGGCGGCTGTGGCGCGTCCGCCAGGCCGGGCCGGTGAGGTCCGAGACGGCGCCGTATGAGTTAGTCGATGACCACCTGCCAGGCGCCAGCGACCGGGCTTTCTGGATCGGTCTGGTGGTCATGGTGCTGTCCCTGATCTCGGGCCTGGCCACCTACCTGATCGTCACCGGTCTGGCGCCCATTGCACCGCGGAACGAGGTGGTTCTGACGGTACTCCTGACCAACATCCTGCTGGTCATTGCGATGATGGCAGTACTGGCCTTTCAGGCGGTGGGCCTGTGGCGCGCCTGGCAGGAGAAAGCGGCTGGTGCCCGCATTCATGTTCGCATCGTCGGCTTGTTCACAATCATCGCGGCCCTGCCCGCGCTGCTGCTCGCCGTAGCCGCCACCGATAGCTTCTCGCGCTCGCTCGACAGCTGGTTCACGAACCGCAATCGCACCATCGTTGCCAACTCACTGGACGTTGCACAGGCCTATCTGCAGGAGCACGGCCAGGTCATTCGCACCGATGTCGTCAACATGGCGAAGGATCTCGATGATCTCGCCGATCGTTTGACCTCGGCGTCGATCGACGGAGCGGAGCTTTACAATCTCATCGCCGTGCAGACGGGCTTGCGCGATCTGTCGTTGGCAGCCGTGATCAATCAGGACGGTTCCGTGGTTGTGCAGAGCACAATGGACTCGCGTGTGGCGTATCGGGCACCAGGCGCTAGCGTCATGTCGCAAGCGGCTGCCGGACAAGTCCCACTGCTACTGCCGACCGATGTGCATCGCGTGGCCGCCGTGGCCCGGCTCGAGAAGCTGCCCGGCCGGTTCCTGTATGCAGCGCGCAGCGTCAACCCGAAGGTCGTCCGCCATCTCTTGAGCACGGAAGCGGCCGTCGCCGATTACGAGCGCCTGCGCCGGAGCCGCGGACCGCTGAAGGTGGTGCACGGGCTCATGTACTTCATGATCTCGCTGACCGGCGTGCTGGCGGCGATCTGGATCGGCTTGTGGTTCGCGCGCCACCTGGTGGCGCCAATCCGCCGCTTGATCGGCGCCGCCCAGCGCGTGGCCAAGGGCGATCTTTCGGTCGAGCTGCCGTTGCGGCGCGGAGAAGGGGATCTGCGACGGCTGTCGCGGGACTTCAATCACATGACCAAGCAGATCGCCGAGCAGCGCAACGAACTCGTTGCCAAGAACGCGCTGCTCGAGGAACATTCGCGTTTTATCGAGGCCATGCTGTCGGGCGTGTCGGCGGGCGTGATCGGTCTCGATGCCGACGGCGGCATTCGCCTGGTCAACCCGTCGGCGGAGCGCCTGCTCGGCCTGAAGCGGGAGGATCTGGTCGGACGACCGTTGCGGGAGGCGTTGCCGGAATTGGCCCGCGTTGCCACCGTCGAGCCCGACAGCGGCCTGAAGCCAAAGGGACAGGCGCAGATCTCACTGTCGATCAATGGTGAGGAACGCAGCTTCGCCGTGCGCGTGACCGACGAGCAGGCGCATCGCGGGGCGCGCGGCAGTGTGGTGACCTTCGATGACATCACCGATCTCGTGTCCGCCCAGCGCACCTCGGCCTGGGGCGACGTGGCGCGTCGCATCGCGCACGAGATCAAGAACCCGCTGACGCCGATACAACTGTCAGCCGAGCGTATCCGTCGAAAGTATGGCGCCCGCATCGTCGAGGATCGCGAGACGTTCGAGAAGCTGACGGATACGATCGTGCGTCAGGTCGGTGACATCAAGACCATGGTCGATGAGTTCGCCTCGTTTGCCCGCGTGCCCAAACCGCAAATGGTGGAGGCGGACGTGCGGGAGGCGGTACAGGAGGCCATGATTCTATTCCGCGAGAGCCATCCCGCGCTCGAGTACGTGACGCGCTTGCCAAAGGAGAAAGTGTTGGTCTCGTGCGATCTGCGGTTGATCACCCAGGCCCTGACCAATCTGGTCAAGAACGCGACCGAGTCCGTCGAGTCGGCAGCCGAGGCGCCAGATCGCTTGGCCGACTGGAAGGGGCGCATCGAAGCTGTCGTGACGCCGGGTGCCGATCGTATCGATATCGAGATCATTGACAACGGCTTGGGCCTGCCCAAACAGCAGCGGGCCCGCTTGCTCGAACCGTACGTGACCACCAAGGGCGCCAAGGGTACAGGATTGGGTCTGGCCATCGTGCAGAAAATCACGGAACAGCACGGCGGCAGGCTTGGCCTCGAAGACGCGCCGGTGACGCCAGAGCGCGCGCGGGGTGCATTGGTGCGCATTACCTTGCCCTTGCGCCAGGCCCGATCGGCGCTGCGCCTTGACGCAACACCCGAACCCGCAACTGTGCTGGTGCCCGTCGCCGAACCCCGCCCAGCTTGATGCCGCATCGATGCCGAACCACAACCGACACCAAACGACATTTGCCCAACAGCGCATAAGACAGACGCCACTGTCGAGGGAGCTCCTGAAATGCCGTCTGACATTCTGATCGTGGACGACGAAGCCGATATCCGGGATTTGATCTCGGGGATTCTCGAGGATGAGGGCCACACGCCCCGCACCGCCCGCGACGCCGACGAGGCGCTCAAGGCCATCGAGGACCGGCGCCCACACCTCGTTATTCTCGATATCTGGCTGCAAGGCAGCCGGCTCGATGGTCTCGAGGTCCTGTCGCAGATCAAGCGGCAGCATCCCGATCTGCCGGTGGTGATCATCTCCGGGCACGGTAACATCGAGACCGCCGTGACCGCCATCAAGCGCGGAGCCTACGACTATATCGAGAAGCCGTTCAAGGCCGACCGCCTCATCCTGGTGACGCTGCGGGCCTTGGAAGCATCGCAGTTGCGCCGCGAGGTGAAGGAATTGCGGGAACGCTCGACGCAGAGCAGCGATCTGGTCGGCAAGTCGGCCGCCATTAATCAGTTGAAGAGCCAGATCGACCGCGTGGCGCCGACCAACAGCCGCATTCTCATTCGTGGGGCCTCAGGTTCGGGCAAGGAACTGACGGCGCGGGTTATTCATGGCAAGTCCGCGCGAGCCGATGCGCCCTTTATCGCCCTCAACGCTGCGGCCATGGCACCGGACCGGGTCGAAGAGGAGCTGTTCGGAACAGAGGATCGGTCCGGGCCACGCAAGGTCGGCGCTCTCGAAGAGGCGCATGGCGGCACGCTCTACATCGACGAGGTGGCCGACATGCCGCTGGAGACCCAAGGCAAGATCCTACGCGTGCTGGTCGAGCAGAAGTTCCAGCGTATCGGCGGTGGGCCGAAGGTGACGGTGGATGTGCGTCTGGTGACGTCGACCAGCCGTGACCTCGAGCGGGAGATGCAGGACGGACGTTTCCGGCAGGACTTGTTCCATCGTCTGGCCGTGGTGCCGCTGCGGGTACCGAGCCTTGCAGAGCGGCGCGACGATATTCCGGCACTCATCGAGTACTTCGTCCAGCAGGTGTCGACGGCCTCGGGCCTGACGCCACGCAGCATCGGCGATGATGCGATCGCGGTCCTGCAAGCCCACGATTGGCCGGGCAACGTGCGCGAACTGCGCAACAATATCGAACGGCTGATGATCCTGGCCGGCGGCGATCCTGGCACCACCATCACCGCCGACATGCTGCCCGATGAGATCGGTTCCAATGTACCGCTGCCCGTCAACGGCGGCGCCGAGCATCTGATGTCAATGCCGTTGCGCGAAGCTCGCGAGATCTTTGAGCGGGAATATCTGCTGGCCCAGATCAACCGCTTTGGCGGTAACATTTCACGCACGGCGGAATTTGTCGGCATGGAGCGCTCGGCTCTGCATCGCAAGCTCCGCGCTTTGGGTGTCGGCGCCGAGCAGCGGTCGGGCGATCCGCGGCAACCTTGAGGGCCGGCGCTGCACAGGCCTGACCCCGGCACGCTCTGGATGCCGAGCTCTGCCGAGCCGCGCTTCTGCGCTCGTTGCTGCATTTGATTCGTGCTAGCCTTTTGGCCGGTGCCACGGCATCGGCGGATGGGTAACGGTAGCGCAGGCGACCTCGAATGCCGAGGGACTTGCAGGACAGCGGTTTGAGCAGGGACCCGGCGGTCGTGGCGAGCGCTGCCGACCGCAGCAGGCTGGCGCAATTACAGCTGCTCGTCGCCATGGCGGTCGTCTACTATGTCGGCTGTCATGTCGGGCTTGTGCTGCGGACCCAACCCGAGGGTATCGGCGTCTTCTGGCCAGCGGCGGGAATTGCGGCAGGGACGCTGCTGGCACTTGGCAGCGGCGCGACCGTTCCAGTAGCGGCTGGCGTCGCGCTAGGGTGCCTGATCGCGAGTCTGCAGGGGCGCGACGATCCCAGGCTGGCGGTGATCTTTACAGTTTGCAACACCTGCGAAGGCTTGTGCGTGGCCGCCCTCGTGCGCTTCGCGTTCGGTGAGAGGTTCGATCTCGACACGGTCAAGCAGGTGATCGGGTTGTTCGGCGCGGCGCTACTTGGCGCAGGATTGACCGCGGTGCCTGCGGTGCTGGCTCTGCGCTATGTCGCGGCCGGGCATGCAGGCCTGCTCGACTTGTGGCTGACATGGACCCGCAGCGATGCGATCGGCATCCTGGCCGTTGCGCCGTTCATCATCACCTTGCCTGCGCTGGTGCGCCAACCGCCACCCTTGGGGCGGCTCGCTGAAGGCTTTGGATTGCTGGTGATCCTGGCGGCGGCGGCCTACTATCTTTTCGGCCCCTTCAGCGCCACCGAGGTTGGCCGACTGGTGCCCCTCGGTAGTCTGTTGTTTCCGATCCTGCTGTGGATCACGGCGCGCGGTCCACCGACCTTCGGGGCGGCGGCGGCGGCAATCGTCTGCATGGTGATCGTGACCTGCATGGTCAATGGAATTGGCTCGCTCGGCGATCCGCGCCTGACGCTGCAAGACCGTGTCGGGGGCGCCCAGCTCATCATGCTGGTGGCGACGCTGTGTGCATTAAGCTTGGCAGCGCTATTCGCCGAGCAGCGGCAGACGGCGACGGTTCTGATCGCAGTCAATCAGGAGTTGCTCTCGATGAGCGCTACCCTGGAGAAGCGCGTCGAAGAGCGCAGCCAGGATCTGGCGCGCGAAAGCGAGGATCGGCTCGCGGCTGAGATGAAGCTCGTCGACTATCGTAACGAACTGGCGCACGTGCAGCGCGTTGCCACGGCCGGCGAGTTGGCGACGTTCATTGCGCACGAGCTCAATCAGCCCTTGGCCGCCATCTCCACCACGGCTGCAGCCTGCGTCCGGCTGGATCGCGCCGGCCGTCTGTCCGAAAATCAGCTGGCTCATCATCTCGGCGATATCTCCTCGCAGGCGCAACGCGCCTCCGGCATCATCAAGCAGCTGCATCGTCTCGTGCGCAAGGAAGCGCCGGACTTGGAACCGATCGATCTTGCGCGGGTGGTCGACGATACGTTGCCGCTGGTGCGCTCGCTGGCTCGTCGAGGCGACATCGACATCGAGTTTCAGCGCCAGTTCAGTTTGCCGCGCATCGAAGGCAATGCCATCCAGCTCGGCCAGTTGGTGCTGAATCTGCTGCGCAACGCCATCGAAGCCGTGACGCCATTGCCGTTCGAGCGCCGCCGAGTTCGGATTGCGACGGAGCCCAATGGGGACCGCGTCGTGCTCATTGTCGAGGATTGTGGCCCAGGTTTCTCGGCGACTGCGAAAGCGCGTCTGTTCGGCCGCGTCTACAGTGAGAAGCCAGATGGCCTCGGCATGGGATTGCGGATCTGCGAGACGATTGCTGCGGCGCATGGAGCCAAACTCGAGATAGAGAGCGGCGACTCCGTGCCCATGGGCGGCACGCGCGTGCGGATCGCGTTTCCGATTCAACCTACTGTAGCGGAGGCAACATGACACGGACGGTGCATATCGTGGACGACGACACAGCCGTGCTGAAGGGGCTGCATTTGCTCATGTCCTCTGTCGAGCTGCAGACCAAGGCCTATCATTCGGCCAGGGAATTCTTGCAGTCCTATGACCAGGGCGGATGCGCGCGCAGCGATTGCCTGATTGCCGACGTGCGCATGCCCGACATGAGCGGATTGGAGCTTCAGGAAGCCCTGATCGACCGCCAGTCGGAGCTGCCGCTTATTCTGATCTCCGGGCACGGCGATATCTCGATGGCGGTGAAGGCGATGCAAGCGGGCGCGCAATCCTTCATCGAGAAGCCTGTGCCCGAGCAGCACCTGATCGACGAGGTGTTCAAAGCCCTGCGGCCCAAGCGGCGGCCGGGCGATGGGCGGATCGCGATCCTCGCAAGCTATCGGGAACAACTGACGGAACGTCAGCGGGAGGTGTTCGATCTGCTTGTCCAGGGCCTGCGGACCAAAGCTGTCGCAAGCCGCCTCGGGATCAGTCCGCGCACGGTGGAGGTGCATCGCTCGGGGATCCTGGAGCGGCTTGGGGCGCAATCCTTCTCGCAACTGATGACCTCCACCTTCGAGGCCGAATTGCTGGGTGGCCTGAACCGGGACGATGGCGAGGAGGCGGAGGCATGACGTGGCGAGAAGTTGAGAAAGCTTGTGGTGCACTACGTGGGGCTACGTAGTAGGTCCGTAATCTCCGCGACTATCGCAACGGCCACAGAGGAAGTTAGGCTACAGCTATTCAAGACGAAACGATTGAGACGGAATGATTGACAAGCTTCAAGCGTTTCAGCGCCTATTGATTTCTCCCCCTCCCATACCACCTGACCCCGGCCTCATAAGAGGTCGGGGTTATTCTTGGTGCGGCGCCACCGCGCCAGGGCACAGAATTGAGGGACGGCGGCGCTGAGCCGCGCAGGCCCGAGTGAGCGGCGGTGGAACAACGCCCATAGGCTTCGAAATTTCGGCTTAATCACCCGTTAGATGACGCGAAGGATTGCCCGCAAAACGGGCAATCTGCCGTGGAGATGAGCAGTATTTCATTGTGTGGGCGGCTTGCCCGTGCTTCCTCTCAGGCTGCGGCAACCGGGGCGTCAGGGCGGGCTCACGCTGTGCAGAAGGCGATCAACGAGCGACCGGCGCCGGCATTCGAGCGAAGCGAGGTCGATTCCGGCTATGCGTGGGTGCGCCTGCTGGCTGCCGTGGCGCTGGGGACCATTGGCGGCGTCGGCATGTGGTCGGTGGTCGTGGTTCTCCCCTCGCTCGAGAAGGACTTCGGGCTGACGCGCTCAGAAGCCTCGCTGTCCTACACGCTGGCCATGATCGGGTTCGGGCTCGGCGGTGTGTTGATGGGGCGCTTGAGCGACCGGCTCGGCATTTTCCGACCACTCATCTCCTGCATTATCGTCCTGGCCCTCGGCTACATCGGCACGGCCTTTGCCGAGACGAATTGGCAGTTTGCCGTGGCCTATGGCGTCCTCATCGCGCTGTTTGGTAGTGCCATCACCTTTGGCCCCCTGATCGCGGATACCTCGCTCTGGTTCGCGCGGCGGCGCGGCATTGCCGTTGGCATCTGCGCGAGCGGCAACTATCTCGCCGGCACGATCTGGCCACCGGTGGTCGAGCGCCTGCTGACAGCCTATGGCTGGCGTGCGACCCATATCGGTATCGGGCTCTTCTGCCTCCTCGCCATGCTGCCCATCACGCTGCTGCTGCGACGACCGTCACCCGTGGCGCCAGTCCCGGCAACAGGCGCGAGCGCCACTGCTCCTGGCCTGCGACCGCAGCCCCCACCCGTCTCTCTGCCCGTCCTGCAGGCTCTGCTGATCACTGCGGGCGTGTGCTGTTGTCTGGCCATGTCGATGCCGCAAGTCCACATCGTGGCCTATTGCAGCGATCTCGGCTATGGCGTGGCGCGTGGTGCGGAAATGTTGTCGCTGATGCTGGGCTTCGGCATCGTCAGCCGGCTGGCGTCGGGCTTCATCGCCGACCGCATCGGCGGCATGAAAACACTCCTGCTGGGCTCCATAATGCAGGCTGTGGCGCTGCTGCTCTATGTGCCGTTCGATGGCCTCATGTCGCTCTATGTCGTCTCGGCCTTGTTCGGTCTGTTCCAGGGCGGCATCGTACCAAGCTATGCCATCGTCATCCGCGAGTACTTTCCAGCGTCAGAGGCTGGTGCGCGCGTCGGTGTGACGTTGACGGCGACCCTCATCGGCATGGCGCTCGGCGGTTGGCTTTCGGGCCTCATTTTCGATGTGACGGGCAGCTATCGCATTGCCTTTCTCAATGGCTTCTTCTGGAACGCCGTGAATATCGGCATCGTGCTGTTCCTGATCGTTCGCGCCCGCCAGGCGTTGCGTGCGTGAGGCCATCTTTCCGGGCCGACGCGTCAGGCTCCCACCGGCACCGTCACACCACGATCCAGGATGGCGGCGAGGAGGGCGAACTGGGCCGGCGTCAGGCGTTCGGCGCGCTCCTGCGGGTCGATGCCAGCGGCTGCCAGCAGCAACTCCGGATGCGCCACCAGGGACTTCAGACTCTGACGCAGAATCTTGCGGCGTTGACCGAAAGCGGCGGCGGTGACCCGACCGAGGGTGAGCACGTTGCACGCGGGCTCACACACCAGCCGGGGCGTGAATTGGACGACGGCCGAAGCCACTTTCGGGGGCGGCGTGAAGGCTTCCGGTCCGAGATTGAGGGCAATGCGGGTTTGGCACCGCCATTGGGCGATGACGGCGAGGCGTCCATACGCCTTGCTTCCCGGTGCGGCGACGATGCGATCTGCCACCTCACGCTGGAACATCAAAGCCATGCGCGCGAACCAGGGTGGCCACGGCTCGGCTTCGAGCCAGCCGACGAGCAGGCGCGTGGCGATATTGTAGGGCAGATTGGCGGCGATCACGACAGGACCCGCTGGCGTACCCAGAAGTGCCGGCCAATCCATCCCCATGGCATCGCCGAAGGTGACACTGAGACGACCCGGATGCCGTTCGGCGATCTGCGCCAGGGCTGGAGCACAGCGCGGATCGGTTTCGACGGCGACGACGCGCGCGGCGCCTTCGAGCAGCAGTCCGCGGGTCAGACCACCAGGGCCCGGCCCGATTTCCAGCACGGTGACGCCATCGAGGGGGCCGGCAGCCCGCGCGATGCGCCGTGTCAGGTTGAGATCCAGGATGAAGTTCTGGCCGAGCGATTTCTTGGCGCCGAGATCATGGGCGGCGATAACTTCGCGCAGGGGCGGCAGGCCGTCCGGGCTGGCACCGCTGACCGGGCCAAAGTCGGAGGGGTTAGGGTCCGGTGACTCCGATGACGTGCTCATGCGGTCGCGAGACGGGCCGCTCGGGCGGCGACCATGTGATCTGCCAGTCGCAACGCCTCGATGAAGCTGCGTGGGTTGGCCCGTCCGGTGCCGGCGATATCGAAAGCCGTGCCGTGATCGGGTGAGGTGCGCACGAAGGGCAGGCCAAGCGTGACATTGACGCCCCGGTCGAAGGCCAGCGTCTTGATCGGAATCAGCGCTTGATCGTGATACATGGCGATGGCTGCATCGTAACGCGCGCGCGCCTCGGCGTGGAACAGCGTGTCGGCCGCGAGTGGACCGACGATATCGAGGCCCTCGGCGCGCAATTCAGCGAGGGCCGGCGCGATGATGTCGATGTCCTCCCGCCCGATGCTGCCACTTTCGCCGGCGTGCGGATTGAGGCCCGCGACGGCGATGCGTGGCTTGGCCAATCCGAAATCATGCACCAGCGCTGCCGCCGTGATTCGAGCCGTCGCCAGGATCACGTCGCGCGTGATCAGGCGTGGCACGTCGGCCAGCGGCACGTGGATGGTCAGCGGCACGACGCGCAGTTCGTCGGATGCGAGCATCATGACGGGTGTGTAGTGGCGGCCGGGAAGGTGGCGCCCGGCCAACTCGGCCAGGAACTCGGTATGTCCAGGATGGCGGAAGCCCGACGCGTACAGCACATGCTTCGCAATCGGGTTGGTAACAAGGCCCGAGGCTTCGCCCCGGACTACGGCTGCCACCGCATGCTCGATCGCGGCGATGACAGCCGGGCCATAGGCGGCGTCGGGGCGTCCCGGCGTCACCGAGGGGACTGAAGACAAGGGAATCACAGCGAGCGTTGTTGGCGAAAGGGCAAGCGCATCATTTGGTCGCGTGATGGGCGCGATGTCGACGGTGAGCCCCAGGCGATGGCAACGGGCGCCCAGTGCTTCGGGACAGGCATAGAGGACGAAGCGGGGGAGCGTCGTCTGGAACGGGCCGGACAGCGCTGCCAGCACGATATCGAGACCGATGCCGGCGGGGTCCCCCATGGTCGCCGCGAGCGGCGACGCAGCGGCTGTGGCCTTACCGGCCAGGAGCGCACGTGACAATGAGGGTTCCGGGCTCATCGGATTTCGATCAGCGCATCCTTGCGCAGATCGTGCATGTGGCGGGCCGCCAGCCGATCGAACTCCTTCATGGTCAGTTCGTTCTCGGCCGCTTGCCGCTTATCCTCGCTGATCTTCGGTGTCCGTCGCCCACACACCGCATACAATTCAGCACCGGCGCCGGTGAGCGAAGCCGGCACCATTTCGCCATCACGGGCCGATTGAAGCAGCGTTCGCGTCGGCTCTGCCACCGTGGTCGCGGCGCGGAAGCCGAGATCCTCGAACTTGACGTTGGCCTGATCCTTGACCAGAGCCGCCGTTGCCTTGCAGCCGCTGAATTTGCGCCGCAGCGCCTCGGCCGCCTCAAAGCGCTGGGCAAGGACGACCTGATCGATCTTGCCGGGGGCGGCGAATGTAATCTTCTGCAGTTGCAACTCTTCGATCTCTGTGCCCGGTGTCGTGGCGGCCAGTCGCTCGACATCGCGACCCGAGACCGAGATCTGGTGACCGAAGCGTTTGCGGATCACCTCGCGCCAAGCAATCTGGGCCTTGAAGCGTGCCTTCATTACGCCCGGATCGCCGCCTTGCTGGCGCAGATAGGCGGCGAATTGGTCCGGCGTCATCTTGTTGCGGTCGGCAACGCTCTTGAACGCGCGCTCGACGTCGTCGTTGCCGACGGGAATATTGAGCTTCTTGGCTTCCTGCAGCTTGAGGCGCTCCTCGATCAACTCCTCCAGCGCCTTCTTGCGGAAGGTTGGCACGAGGCTGGCTTTGGCGCTTGAAACGGCCTGCTGCTGCAGCGAGATGACGTATGCCTTCTTGCGCTCCTCGAAGGCCTTGATGATTTCGTCGCGCGTGCGGCCCGGATTGGCCTTGATGGTCTCTTCCAGAATGGCCTTGAGCCGCTCATTGGTGGCGGGGTTCTCGGCAATGGCCTTCATGTTGGCCTTGGCGCGCTCCTGGAAGTTGGCGCCAAGCGACATGAACTGCGAGCGCTGCTCGACCTCGAAGGCGGTGATCGGCTCATCATTGACGAGGGCGGCGATGCCCTGCGGCGGCGCCGGTTTCGGCACAGCGGGTGCGGGCGCTGCCTTCTTCACTGGTGGTGGCTTGGGTTTGGCTGCTGGTGGCGGCTGCGGTGGCGGAGCGATCGCCATGCCCGGCGGCGGCGACGGCGGCGCAATCATCAAGCCTGGGATGCTGGATACTGGCGGTGGCGCGGCCTGTGGGGCAGGCGGCGGCGTGGTCGAAATGATGAGACCTGGAATAGAGGCCGGCGGCGCCGGTTGCTGGGCGTGCGCGACAGGACCAGTGAGGCCCAGACATGTCCCCAGTACGGCCACAGGCAGGAGAGCTGCAGCGCCAGCCAAACGGCCCAGCGCCCAGACCATAGTCAAGGCGGGGCAGGGGGCGGTGCGCTGAGCGACAGTTGCCAAAAGAGACCGCATCGGTTCCTCGATCGCGTTAGGCTTGGTGAGTACGCGTCACGCCATGTAAGGCAAGGCCAGCCCGGAAGTATTCTGCAGTGCGGCGACCGGCTGCCGTATGCACCGCTTCGATTCGCCGGCTCACGACGTTAGCGCACCTCACCCCAGTATGACTGCGCTTATCCACAAACAATGGCGACGGAGTGGCAACTACGAATACCGTCTCATCGCGCGTGCCGGACACGTGGTGCCGCCGCCAATGCCTGGTTTCAGCACGTGACAGAACCAAGCTCCGGTTCCGGTACCGGCATTCCGTGACGGCCCCGACGACGTTGGTCAAGGCGTGGACGGCGGGATCACTTCACCGGCTGGTTGTCGGCGAAGATGTGGTCGAGCTTGTCGGTCTTATACTTGAACTCGCCGAGATGCTTCCACTCGAAGCGCAGCATCACGCTGCGATCCGGCTTGATGTCGCGGGTGGGGTCGGTGATGAACGACTCGGTCAGCGATGCGGTCAGGACGAAGCACTCGTCGGAGTAACGCAGCTGCAGCATGTCCTGCAGGCGCATGCTCTGGTCAATGTCATAGCGCACCATGCCGGTGAGCGCCCAGCGATCTGTCAGCTTCAGCGTGGCGACGCCGACGAAGTCTTGTTCGCTGGAGAGGAGGCCGATGGCCGGATCCTCGCGCGTGTAGGAGTATTGGCCGGTCAGGCTGACCGGGCCGACGCTCACGGTGGCAAACACATCCTGCCGACGGAGCGAGAGATCGACCTCATCGAAGCGCGATTGTGCGACGACACGGAAGGCCTGTATGGGCGCCAGATAGGCACCGAGCACGTAGTCGGACCGATCGGTCTCGAGGCCGCTGCGCGGTGAGAAGCTCGACACCGTCGTGCCGGTGACCGTCCCCGTGGTGGTGGTGCCCGAGGCTATGCCCGGGTTGGTGTAGGGGTTCTCGCCAGCAAGGTGGAAGCTCTGGCCGGCGATTAAACGAGCATAGCCGCCGGTATTGGCCTGGAACGTATACTGGACGCCGACGTTGGCGCGGGTACCGGTCTCGATGCGATCCCAGCCTGAGAACTTGTCGGTATCAAACAGCAGTGTGTCATCAAAATAGAGGCTCTTGGCATCCTCGTCGGGAATGCGCCGCTGTGAGACGCTGGCTGGACGCGCAATGACTTGCGCGATGGGTTCCGCCACGTGCGAACCCTGCTGCGAGCGGGCGACAAAAGGATAGGAGTATGTGATTCCAACGGCACCCATGGCGCGAACGATCTCGTCCTCAGGGGTCGTCAGGGTCGGATTGTTTGGGTCATTCGCGTTGCTGAAGCGTGTAATGTCGGCGCGAGCGCTGGCAAACGGCGTCCAAACTTGACCGATAGAGTCGATCAGCTTGCGCCGCCACTGCGCATCCGCCGAGACACGCGTCATGTCCGAGCCGTCGCTGCGCGACAGCGACTGCATGTTACCGTTGAAGCTCAACTCGCCGCCAAACACCGGCTGGTTGACGATGTAGTTGTAATCGATGACCGGATGGACGCGCGATTCCGATACGGGTGTGTCTTCCACCAGCAGGCCGCCGAAGTGATACAGCGTCATGCCGAAGTGGTTGCGGTCGCTCAACCCCTGAATGTAGGCCATGTTGACGCGATCGGTCTGCAGCACGCTGTCGAGCTTGTAGAAGCGGCGGAAGGTGTCGTCGCTCTCGATGGTGACGTCCCAGCCGGCGCGCCACCAGGACGACAGCGAGAACGTACCCTTGGATTCGATGCTGCCGCGCCAGCCATCCAGCAGGCGGCGCTTGGCAGGTGTCAGGTCGTCCGGCAGCGTCGAGGCGTTCTGATCGATACCAGCGAGCTTGACGTAGTACTCGCCGCGCACGTCGCCGATGGCCACACGCTGGCGCCAATGGCCCTGATACAGCACGCCATGCTTGGACGTGTACATCGGGTTGAAGGTGAAATCGTAGTAGGGCGACAGCGCGAAGTAGTAGGGGGTCTCGACCGTCCAGCCGAGCGTGGTGGAATTACCGTATTCCGGAATGAGGAAACCCGTCCGGCGTTTCACGGACGGGTCCGCATGCGTGAAGAACGGCATATACAGGATGGGTACGCCAAACAACTCGAACTGGGCGTCCTGGTAGGTAATGGTCGCGGCTTGCTGGTCGTGCACGATGCGCGCGGCGCTGATGCACCACAGCGGCGGCTTGCCGGGATCGCTCTTGCAGGGCGTGAACTTGCCCTGCTCGAACTCGGTCACGTTGGCGTCCTTGCGCACGGCACGCCGCGCTACGATCCGCGTCTCGTCCTTGGTGACGGCAGACAGGGACTGGATGAAGGCATCGCGGAAATCAGCGGTAGCGTCGAAGCGTTCGGCGCGCACGATGTTGCCGTTGGGCTCCTTGATCTGGACGTTGCCCTGGGCCGTCAGCGTGTTGGCGCCCTGATCGTAGATCACCTGATCGGCGGTGAGGGCGTAGTCGTTGTAGTAAATCTCGACGTTGCCGCGAGCGATGACGCGGTTGTTCTTGGTGTCGTAGATCAGATCATCGCCCTGCAGATAGAGCGGCTTGGCCTTGTCGATTTTCTGGACCGGACCGCCGAGAATGCCGCCCTTGGGCGCGGGGAAGCTGCCTTTTTTCTGCGGTACACCGGGCTGCGAGAGCACCGAAGGATCCTGGGCGCCAGCTTTAGGCCCGATGACAGCGAGCAAGAGGGCTGCCAGCAACGCAAGCGCCACGCGACCCAGGCGGCCGGGCAATGCCCATGCCGTCGGCAGGCTTGGAGCAGCCTGCTGGGTTTCTGCGTGACGCATCACTTCAGCCATCCTCCTGGTGCAGCAGCACCGTCAACGAGCCGAAACACGCCACCACCACAGGCACCCAAACCGCGAGCCGCGGCGGTGCAAGCCCGGCGACGCCGACCTGCCTTGAGACCTCAGATAGGAGAAAGAAGCCAAATCCCCCGAGCATTCCCGTGATAACCATAGTCTGGATCCCACCTGAGCGGAATGACCGCAAAGACACAGTGGCAGCCAAAAGGACCATGACGACGAGCAGCAGCGGGCGGGACAAGAGTTGCTCATATTGAACGCGAAAGCGATGCGATGGAAGCTTCGCTTTTTCAGTAACTTCAATGAGCCCCGGCAACTCCCAGACAGAGAGCGAGATCGCGGTACCGAGGGCGTCGGCCACCCGCTCCGGTGTCAGAAACGTGCTGACCGTGTAGGTCTCGAAGGTTTCGGCTTCACGGCCAACCCGGGTCACGAGTGCCTGCTCCACCAGCCAGACGCCGTCGCCCAACGTCGCAGAGAGGCCGTCGATGCGCTCCACGAAGCGGCCCTGGCGATCGAACTGGATGAACATGACGGCGTTCAGCGTGCGTCCGGAGCCGGACACCGCGCCGGCATTGAGAACGGTGGCCCCATCCGCCCCATCCTGTCGTAGCCAGGCACCGTTGCCGTCCGTGCGCAAGACGGCGGCTTCACGGCCGAAGGCCTTGGCAAACATCTGCTCCGATTCGGCGCGGGCGGCAGCGGCCAGCGGGTTATAGATCGTGACCGAGAAAACGCCGATCAGAAACGCCACGACCAGACCCGGCCGCATGAACTGCCAAGCCGACATGCCGGCGGCGCGCATGACGGCGAGTTCCGACTTGCGGCTGAGCAGCAGCAATGCGCCGATGGCCCCGACGAGCACGCTGAACGGCATCAGGATCTCGGTGTAAGCCGGCAATCGCAGCAGCGCCATGACGGCTATCTGAAGCGATGGGACGCGGCCATACTTGCCAGCCTGGCGCAGCAACTCCACAATGTCGATCATGAAGATCAGCACAGCGCACATGGCGAAGGTGCCTGCGATGGTCATTAGGAAGCGTCGGGCAATGTAGCGTGACAACATGCTGCGGCCGAACATCATGGCCTCACCTCCGCGCACTGGCGGTGGGACGCCGCCGCAGGCGCCCGAGGAGGTTCACCGCGGCGTCGCGCAGGGCATCGAGCCTGGCTGAAACGAGCCGGCCAAGGCGGCTCTGGTTGCGCCGGCGCATGCCGCGTTGGGCGGCGAGGGTGCCGAACAGTAAGGCGCCGAGCGGGATGGCGTAGACGATCCAGGTTGCCGACGGCCGCAACGCCACGAGATTCGTGCCAGCGAGGCCACCCAGACGGCAGCCGGCTGCCAGCAGGAACGCCAGCACGATCGCCTGCACCCGGTTCTGCCTTGTCGTTTGGGCCTGGCCGATGAAGGCGACGGTCAGCATGACGAAAGCAAACGGATATAGCGGGCTTGAGAAACGCTCATGCAACTCGGCCCGCAGCAAGCCTGGCTGGTTGGTGGCCAATGTATCCCCGGGCTGGGGTCTGACCAACTCGGAAAAATACCGCTCACGCGGCTTCAGGTCGATGCCTTGCTCCTTGGCCTCGAAGCGCGCCAAGTCAATGACATAGCGATGAAACTCGATGATCCGTACCGGCTCCTTTGGACCCGAGCGGCGCAGGATATGGCCGGTCTCCATCATCAGGTAGGCGGCGCCATCCTGCTTGATGATCCAGCCGCGTTCGGCGAGGAAGGTAGAGACCTGCTTCTGTTCGCGGGCGTCGTGCATGACCAGGCCTTGCAACTCACCGTCGCGGGCCCGGTCGCGGATATGGAAGGTGAGGTTGGTCTCTGGACTGGAGAAGCGGCCCGGCTGGATCACCTGGGTGATCAGGTCGGTGCGGACCTGGATGACATAGTCACGCAGGGTTCGCAGGCTCCAGGGCAAGACGAAGTGGTTTGACAGGCCAACCGCGATCGACACCAGCACCGCCACCAGCAGCAACGGGCGTGCAATGGTCCAGATCGTGCCACCGCCTGCGGTCATGACGATCAGCTCGCTGTCGCCATTCAACCGATTGAGCACATGAATGGTCGCCACCAGCAGGGCCACCGGCGCGATGAGGGCCATCAGATTGGGCAGCGCCAGAAAGGTCATCTTGATGAAAAGCCAAGTGTCCTGGCCTTGGGACGTGACCAGGTTGAGCTGGCGCAACGCCAAGGCGATCCACACCACTCCTGTCAGCGATAGCAAGATAAGCAGAACGGCGCCGGCCGCCTGACGAAAGATGTAGCGCGAGAGGATCGAGCCGGTCAGCGTCATCGCGGCTCCCAATCGATGGATATGGCGCCGACGTGCTGCCATAGCGCAATGGCGCTGCGCTGATGGCTTGACGGTGATGCGGTATCGATTGGCATCGCCAGTCGCGCAGTGACGCGGGCCGGCCAGCGGCCGTCGAGGCGAGACCGGTCGCCCCGGCGCAGGCCCTCCGCGACGAGAGGATGGCGGGCGATGGCGCGCGTGAGTGCAGCGGGCGCGATCACCGGGGCGCGGGTCTCGATGCCGGGGTCGGTCTTGAAGTGCGCGGTACGCCACTTGGTCGGGGCGTCAGGCGGTGCCAGAACGCTCGAGACCACCGCCAGAGCCGCGCCTGCCGCCAGGGCCCAGCGCGCACGCGGCCACAGTGGCGCCAGATCTGACCCTCGTGCGAGCGGCATTCGGCTCCCCCTCGAGGCGTCCTCGAGCAACGTCCACGCATGGCACGCCTTGGCGCACCATCGATCTCGGTTCGGGGTCCCATAGCATGGTGGCGGAAGCGTGGCTCAGGGGCATTGGCGTCGCAGCTGCACTCGAGTGGCGCGCTGGGCCGGACGCTGCGCGAGGGCGGGCTCTTGCTGTACATTGTTTTCAGGCCGCTTGCATGGATGACCGGGATCGCTATAGTCCGCCGCGTTTCCCGGGGAGAGGTGGCCGAGTGGTTTAAGGCGCACGCCTGGAACGCGTGTGTACGTGAAAGCGTACCGTGGGTTCGAATCCCACTCTCTCCGCCAACGCATCTTCTCCGCTGGAGTTCGCTAGACATCGCTCCGTCCCGAATTTCCTGATAAATCGACACAATCAACGCTATGGAACTGTTCGCCGTCATTCATAGACCATCAACCTCATCCGTGTTAATTGTTGGACGAAATGTTGGACGGGGAGCTATGCCATGGTTGAGCGAGACGAGATGCCAGGTGCCGCAGCGCCTCAATCTGGCGATGCGGACTTGCTGCCCGATGCCGAGGGCGCAGCACTGGCTGGCCGGCAGCGGAGGCCCCGCCGAAAGTCGATGGAGATCCGCGGCCTTACCGCCAGCCAAGTCAAGGCTGCCCGCGACCCCGGCTTATATCCAGATGGCCGATGCCTCTATCTCAAGGTCGATGCCAACGGATCAAAGCGCTGGGTTCTTCGATTGTTCCGGAAGGGCGAGCGATTCGATTTGGGGCTCGGCGGCGCCGACAATGTAAGCCTCGCCCAAGCCCGAGAGGAGGCCGCGCGGTTGCGCTCTCTCGCTCGGAGTGGCGCCGATCCAAGGGAGACGCGGCGGCGGGAGGCTGGCGCAAAAGTCACATTCATGGAGTGCTTCGAGCGGTTGCGCCCGATCCGATTGGCCGAAATGAAGAACGCCAAAGCGGTCGCGCAATGGGAGTCGACGCTGAAGGCTTATGCCGTGCCGGTGTTTGGCAGCCGGCCGATTGCGACCCTGACCCGTGTCGACGTGGAGAAGGTCCTGGAGCCCATCTGGAATGCAAAGCGTGAGACGGCGAGCCGCGTCCAGCAACGCATGAGCGCTGTCTTTGCCTACGCCCGGTCGCAGGGACTCTATGAGGGCGACAATCCCGTGACGCTCGTTCAGGAGGCACGGAAGACCTACTCGGGCAAGCAACGCCGGCAGCCGGGCCACCACCCCTCATTACCGTGGCCGGAGTTGCCAGGCTTCCTCGGTAGCCTCCGCACCAGCAATGCGGACGACGTGACCAAGCTGGCGCTCGAGTTCCTGATCATGACGGCAGCCAGAACGGGCGAGGTGCTCGGGCTGACGTGGGGCGAAGTCGACATGGCAGAAAAGATCTGGACCGTGCCGGCCAGTCGCATGAAGGCCGGCCAGAAGCACCGCGTCCCGCTCAATGGGCGAGCCCTGGCGATCCTGGAAGCTGCCTTGCAGGACGTGGAGGCGGCGCGCCCCGAAGCTCTGGTCTTCCCGGGTCGGAAAGGCGAGGCGCTCTCCAATATGGTCTTCCTGGAGTTGCTGAAGCGATTGGGGCTGCGTGGCAAGGTGACGGCGCACGGCTTCCGCGCGACGTTCAAGACATGGGCCAGCGAAGCAACCAACTTCCCCACTGAAGTCGTCGAAGCCGCCTTGGCGCACACCGTCAGCGACAAGGTCATCGCTGCGTATCAGCGGACGACGTTCATCGACAAACGGCGAGAGCTGCTGGCTGCTTGGGGTGCTTATGCCACCAGCCAACCAATGGCGAACGTGATCAATCTGTCTGCAGCACGACCTGCGTAGCCCAGCGCTGGGCATCGAGCTGCCGCATTCACGATCTGCGGCACACGGCGGCCACCCTCATGGCAGAAATGGGCGTGCGTCAGGAGACGATATCGCTGGTGCTCAACCACGTCAGCGCCCGCAAAGGCACCGTGACGAGCAAGGTCTATATCCAGTACGGCTACGACCCGGAGAAGCGCGAAGCCCTGAATGCGTGGGGTGCCCGGCTTGAGCGGATCGTGGCCGGAACCGAGGGAGCCAATGTCGTGGCGCTTCCGACGGCGATGCGTGCCGGCACGTAGGTCGTATTAGCAGTTTGTTTACCCGAATCTCGGCGACCTTGCCGCGATGAACGGGGAGGGAATGCCGATGATCCGACCAAGCATTGCGGTGGTTGGCCTGATTGCTGTTGCTCTATCGAGTAATGCGAGCGCGAGTTGGGAAGGCGTGAAATCCGAGGCGCTGGCAAAGCTGAAATTCAAAGTGTCGTCTTATTCGCAGGGAGGGTTCGGGGCGGTTCTGCTCGCCCGCGGGATAGTTATCCGCAACGACAGTGACTACGCTGTCTCCGATATAGGCATTCGCTGCGAATGTTCAGCGCCGATCGGAACCGTGCTCCAAGTCAAGACAGAAACGATTTATCGCCCTATCCGCCCTCGGCAACAAATCGAGATTGGAGAGTTGAACCTAGGATTCGTTCACTCCCAGGTTTCGTCGGTCAGTTGCGCCGCGGTATCGCTTGAAGCGTCATTGGTTCCGGTTAATCCGAAGCCGGCGGCGCCCGCGCCGAGTTGGAAGGCCAGAGTCTCCAAGGGGCAATGAAGTCGGAAAGGTTTTGCGCGGCGCCCTCGGGGTCACAATCCGCCCCGAGTTCCGCATTTGCCCGCCGGCTCACCGTGACGGATAAAGTTGCCAGTAGCAAAAACAACGGCCCCCGCGCAATGGCCAGCTCCCGTAGTTCTGCGAGCTTCGCCCAGCCGGCAAGATAAGCCGCAAGGCTTGTCACCGGTCGCACTAGACGATCACACGCCGCCCCGCACGAGTGGCCGTCATGATTTCGACCCGGCGCGCACCCAGCGCGCGGACCAGACAACGAGCCAGAAAATCGCAAAAGGTACAATTCCTAATCCAAGCCACATCGCGGCATCTCGAACCTTGCGCATTAGGAGACTGTTCGAAATGGTATTGTGGAGGTCGACAACATTCGCCATGGCGCGGTCCGTCGGCTCCGGCAGAAGTTCGTCGGAAGTGTTGAGCCAAAATGCGCCGTCGGGAGTGCTCGACAATCTATAGCCGTTCTTCGCCTTTGGCCACCCGGAGTCGAACCATTCGTTTCTTGCCGGAATTTCTAGGTAATCCTTCCACTGGTCGAAATATACCATTTCGGGCAGGCCAACTTGGTAGCTGGCAGACGCGACAAACGATGCTGTAGGCATGCGTCGATCAGGCTCAGCAGTCATCACCGCCACCGCGCAAGCAATCGCGAACACCGGCCCGCAGACCACAATGCACATGCGCCAAAGTGCTGATTTCGGATACACGAGCAGAAGTCCTATCGAGCAAGTGCCCTTGCGGTTGCAAAAGCCTCACTCGCACCTATCTCCCGAACGCGCATCGTGAAGACGTTCCGCAGCGGCTCGTCGATATCGGCCATGGTGTTGGTGACGATTTCGCCAATGGGTGCCGGGAAGACGAACTTGTCGTATCCATTGCCGCCTTCAATGAAGTCGAACAAGCGGCCCTTGCGGACATTCTCGTAGAACACGGCAAACTTGCCGAGGTAGTCGCGGTATTGAACCCGCTCGATCGCCGTGAACTGGTGCTCGTCTGAGGCTAGGAAGGCCAGCCGGCGGCAGACATAGCGATAGACGGCCAATTCCCGGTCCGTGGTCATGTTGCGCTGGGTCGGCGTATCCTCAGCTTCGCCACTACTCTTGGCCGTTCCGTAGGTGGCTCGAAGTGCCTGAACGACAGGTATGATGATTGCCTCTTCGAAGCCTTGGCGGATGACGGCACCATAGCGGGCTTGGATGGCGGACCGGCGCAAGTGCTTGAGGCCAACTCGCTGCAAGATCAGCCGGCAAAAATCGTCGGACGGCTCGCGTACTTCCGCGATCAGCGCGGTACGGATGCGCCGTCGCACCAACTGGAATTCCGCGGCCTCTGCGACGGTATCAGGGTCGAAGCGAGCCTTTATGAGCATAGCGAGCGCTTCGAATGTCTCGCCGGTTGCTGTACCGCTGGCAATGGCATCGATATCGAGCGTCAGAAACGGCTCGGGGTCCATGACGTTCTGATTTTCACAATCCACGAAGAACTCGAAGCGCACGCCATCGGTGAGAATGCCAAGACGGACGGAACGGAGGGCAGCAAAGTAGGCGCCAAGTTGGCCGCGCTCCGGCTCAAGTGCGGTTCCGACCCGCTTGCACTCGATAGCGATAAGCGGACTGCCGTCCCTTACGACAACGAAGTCCGCGCGGTTGGACTGTTCGTCGCGAAAGTCTGCTGGAAACTCGGGCTGAACTTCGTGAGGGTTCGTGTAGTCGTACCCCAGCGCGCCGAGCACTGGCAGTATGAGATATAGTTTAGTGCTTTCCTCATTTGTGCATGCGGTCCGGATCGCAACGGAGCGTTCGGCTACCGCGATCAGGGCCGCCCTGAGTTCGGCAATATCAGCATCCATGGCAAAGCCCTTCACAGATCCGCTGCACTCCGAGTCGGCCGCCGAAGATAACCCAGAACGAAGATTGCCGCGCCCGGAAGTGGATGTCTGGCATTTGATCGTCGGCACGCTGTGGCGGATAAGACTCTCAGTAGCAACAGCAACCGGCAACCCGCACGATGTCCCGCCCCTGCACGCCCAACACCAAAGCCAAGATCCGCGCCGCCTTCCTGGAAGTGCTGGCCACTGGTGCGACGGTAGGGGACGCGGCGGCGAGCGCCGGGATATCATGCCGGACGGCCTATGCGTGGCGCAAGACGGACGCCACCTTTGACGCTGAATGGGACGGCGCCTATGCAGCCGGCGGCGCTGCGCTCGAAGCCGAAGCGACGCGGCGGGCCGTCCACGGGGTGCCTCGGACGATTTTCCACAAGAGCAAGCCGGTCGGGACGAATATCGCCTATTCCGACACCTTACTGATGTTCTTGATGTGTGCCCGCGATCCGTACACTTATTGCGCTCACGCCTGGGCTCGGCGGCTTGAACGGGAATTGGCCGAAGCGGACGCCCGCAAGGCAGCCCGGGCGCTCTTGAATGCGCCTTGCGCGCGCGCCGAAGCCATCGAGGCTATACGCGGAGCCCCGGCACCTGCTCGAACCAGCCGTCCTCGAACATCGCCTGCTGCAGCCAGAACGTGTCCGCGTGATCGGCATGAGCGATCCAGGGACTGATGCGTGCCTCGACGTCGGCCTTGGTCGCGGCGCCGGCACGCCATTGATCCCGCAGGCTGCGGAGCCGTCCCCGAAAGCGTGCCACATTGGTCTCGGGCAATCGGCGTCTTCCCCGACCAGCCTTGCTGCCTCCGTACTTGCGTGGCCCGGCGTGTAGCTCGAAGCCGAGAAAGGCAGTGGGCTTGGAGGTCGGCAGGATGACGGTCTTGCGCGGATGCAGCTTGAGCCGGCGGCCCTCCAGGTAGCGCTCGATCCGCGAAAGCCATTCGCCCAGCACGCCCGGATCGTCATGGAAGAGCGCGAAGTCGTCGACGTAGCGCACAAAAGGCGCGCCCAGCTTCTCGCTTACCGAGTGGTCGAACCGATCGAGATAGAGGTTGGCGAAGAACTGGCTGGTCAGGTTGCCGATCGGCAGGCCGCGGCGTCGGCGGTAGGGCTCGAACAGATCGTCGCCCGGAAAATGCAGCTCGACCGTCTCCTACTCGTTCGAGCCATCCACGATCGTATCCATCAGAGCCAGGGTCGCAGCGCAGGCGATGCGGCGGCGGAACTGGGCTTTCAGGATGGCGTGGTCGATCGAGGGGAAGTATCGGAAGATGTCGGCGCGCAGCACGTAGGCGTGGTTGTCGCGATGGCGCTCGTAGACGCGGATCGCGGCATGCGTGCCCTTGCCTGTTCGATTGGCGAAGGTGTTGCCGATGAAGCCCGCCACGAAGACCGGGTAAATTACGGCGCACAATGCATGATGCACCACGCGATCACGGAATGGCGCGGCGGAGACGAGGCGCTCCTTGGGATCGCGCACAAGAATCTCTACATAGCGGCCGGGGCGGTAGCTGCCGTCTCGCAGTTGCCGCTCCAGACGCAGCAACTCGCGTTCCAGGTTGGCAAAGAACGACGCGGCGCCCGGCTTTCTGCGCTTACCCTTCACGGCCTTCCTTGCCGCAACCCTTAGCGCGTTAAAGCTGGCGATGTCGTCGAAGAGATTGTCGTGCTTCAGCCGCATCGGCGACCGGCTTACTCGGCCGCTCTGACGTGCGGCAGCTCCCGCTCGCCGGCCGGCCGGACGTCGGCGGCATCGACGGTCACGATGGCGAGCGTGTCGCCCTGCACGGTCATGAACTCCAGCGTGTAGCCTTTGCCGGCCTGATGCACCGCCACGACGACCGCGATGTCGCCGGCGATGAGGCCATGCTGGGCCAAGTCCCGCGTCAGGACGACCTGGTCGTGCTCTGCGATCACGGGCTCCTCCTTGTGCTTCGCCCCGGTCGCGGGATCATCGTGATCAGGCGCGGGGCAGCGGCGCCAATATCCTGCATCCAGACAACTCGCACAACCGGATCGCGACCGTCCGGAGTGGGTAGCGCACCGTCGATCTCGTAGATCGTGCCGAACGGGGTGTTCTGCGTCCCCGAAACATCGTGCTGGCGGGCGTGCTCCAGAAATGCCGCGCGGGCTTCATCCGGCCGCGCGGATGAGAACCCGAAGCTCGCCAGGAACCGCGCCTTGGCCGCTCCCCGAGGATGCGCCGGGTTCAGAAGGTAGTCGATGAGCTTGGCATCCTCGACGACGGCCGCGTCAATGTTGGGCAGCTTCGCCACGAGCCGCTCCCCTTTCAGCGCTCCCCTGTTGCGCACTGCTCGCCTTCGCCCAGCCGCCGACCAAGCGGCCGACCTCGTCGATGGCGCGGGCGGCATGCTCGTAGCGGCGTACATCGAGATGGCGCTGCTCGTGGGCGAGGCGGAAGAAGAAGCGCAGCTTTTCGAGTCCGAGGTTGGCGCGGGCGAGATGCGCCCGCCGGTCGCGCGTGTAGGTGGCCTCGATCAGCGCCTCAAGCACGTCGAGCGCGGTCGACTGGATGCGATCACCGAGCAGGAAGCGCTGTTCGCGAGGGAACTTCGCGACCGTAGGCATCAGCCAGTTGAGGAACTGGTAGTGTGCCTCGACGGCGGGGCCGGTACGACGGGCGTTTTCGGACATGCTGAGTACCTTCTGGAAGGCCACCGGCGCCGGTCGGCCGCGATGGACCCAGGACCGACGCCGGTGTGGTGGACCTTGCTTGCCAGCCTTCCGTTGCCCACTTCGCAACCGGCCGGCGGCCGCACCCAATCATCATGGACAGCCCTGGACGCTTCAGTGCACGCTCCATGCCTCCGTGAAGGCATGGACTCTGGCGACAAAGCGTACTGGGCGGAACTACCGCGAGACGACACGACCAACACGGAAGCCGATGAAGAAGTCCCGGCTGTCGGGTTCGTCGGTGCCGCGGTAGGCCGCGCGGGCGTCCACTGGTTGATCGATCCAGGAACCACCGCGGACGACACGATTGCAGCCCGGCCTATCGGCAACAGCCGAGCCATCCGTTGGCGCATCTTTGTAGCTGTCGACAAAGCAGTCCTGCACCCATTCGAAAACGTTGCCATGCATATCGTGCAGCCCGAACGCATTTGCCGAGTAGCTGCCGACCGGCGCCGTTTGAGCCTGCTTGTCATCGCAGTCTACGCTCGCGGCCGTGTACCCGCGCCGCTTGAATGACTGATCGGCCACGTTGGCATACTTGCAGATGTCGGCTGGGTCGTTGCCAAAGGAATACACCGTCTCCGTCCCGGCACGGGCCGCGTACTCCCACTCGGCTTCGCTGAGCAGCCGATAGGTCTTGCCCGTCATGCGCGACAGCCATTCGACGTAGGACCGTGCCTGATCCCACGACACATTGATCACCGGCTCCTTGCCCTTGCCGAAGGTGGCATCGCCTGTCGGCCGGCCATCGCAGCCGCGCATCGCCACGCAAAGCTCCCATTCGTCCCACGTCACCTCGAATTTGCCGACTGCGAACGCCTTGGCGAACGTCACGGTTCGCTGGGGACCTTCGTCCTTCTCGCGCCCCGCCTCGCTGTCCGGCGATCCCATGCGGAATGAGCCGGCGGGCACGACCACCATTTCCGGGCAATGCTGTGCGCATTCGCGGAACGTCTCGCCCGGCTTCAGCGCCTGCTCGCGATCGGCGCTCAGCACGTGCGGGCGGACATCGGTGGCGATGAAGCTGCGCACGGTGGTCTGCTCGAACCAGATCTCGCCGAGTGGCTCCTTGTAGATGACGCCGGTCAGCGCAACGATGGTAGCTGCCATGAGCGTGTAGATCGCAGCCCGGCGCCGACCAGCGACTCGGGCCGCTGCGTTCTCGTCCTTGCGGCAGGCCGCGAGATAACCCGATGCCGGTGCGAGGGCTCCTTTGAAGATCGGGCTACTGCCGATCTGCTCTGCCATGTTGAGCCGCTCGCCGCGCCGAACGAGATCGGACGGTTGCTTGCCGCGGTCAGACCACTCCTTCGCCTCCTTGAGAACGTCGTCGCGAAGCTTCAGCGCGTCCTTGTGCCCGTCCAGCCAGCCGGGGATCGGTGGCCGGCGCAGCAGCGCCTCGTGTGCGACCTCGATGGTGTCGCGACCCCGCGTGAGAAGTCGGGCGTCGACGAGCGCATTGGCGAGAGGGGCGAGAGGGGCGCGGTCTCCTGCGGTCAATTCGGTCTCTTTCGCAACAAGACGCTTGGCGGCGTTGGCAGCCGGGTCCCAGGTCGCGAGTTGAGGAATGAACAAGTCGTGCAGCACCTGCTCGCTGCCGCCAGCTCCGGCTTTGCGGCGCGCATCAGCCAGTGCCCGATCGATGGAACCCTCCAGGCCGCCCATGCCCTCGTAGCGGGCGAGCGTGAGCTTCCCGTCGGTGCCCGCCTCGCCGAACAGCCGTTCCAAGGTGAAGGCGAGCAGCGGCAGCGCATCCGCGCCACCCATGTTGCGGGCGAGTGCGGCAACCAGTTCCGGCTCGACAGTGATCGGCCGCGCGCGTGACGAGTAGACCGCGGCAGGCTTCAGGATGATGTCGCGATAGGCATCAGGTGCCAGCGGCAGAAGCGGCAATGTCTCAGGCGCATCGAGACCGAGCGCAGGAAGCCGCTGCAAGAGCGCTTCGACGCTGTCGGCCCGTATCGTCAGCAGCACGTAGGGGTCCACATCCGTCGGTGGCGCCCTGAGAAGCGACGCCAGCATCGCAAGCAACCGCTCGCTTTCGGCCGCATTCTCAGACGCGAACAGTTCCTCGCCCTGGTCGATGGCAATGACCGGGGCGGGGGGCCGCGCATCCGGCATGCCAGCGCGCCGGACCGAGGTGGCCAGCGCCGCGGCATCGGCGATCAGGTCGGCGATGGCGGTGTCGCCGCCCTGGAATATCCGCGCGTGGATATCGGCCGGTGCCATCTTGCGGCCGTGCTTTTCCAGCCAGGGAGCGAACCGGCGGCCGAAGCCGTCGGGGCCCGTCAGCACGCCGAGAGCGGGCCTAAGCACGGCGAGCGGCGCGTAGTCCGGATCGCGGACAAGGCGCGGCCACAGCCCCGCGCGCAGGTAGGACGATTTGCCGGCGCCTGAGGCGGCTTGGATGACGAGAACGCGTGGCGCGCGCCGCCGCCGCATCTGGCGCAGCTTTTCTAGACCCGAGGCGATCTCGGCCTCGCGGCCGAAAAAGATGCCGGCGTCATCCTCGCTGAAGGCAGCAAGGCCGGGATAGGGACCCGCCAGAGTGCCATCGGGCAGCTTGTGAGGCTGCCAGGCGAAGCTGCCGGGCGCGATGCCGCGTGCCTCCAGGCTGCGCTTGATCGAGAGGAGCGCGGACAGATTGAAGGAGACCCGCTGCACCTTGCCCTCGTGCTCAAAGGGCTCCATGCGCTCCAGCGGCTCGGCCGAGAGGTTCACGAATTGCGTGTCGGCGAAGCGCGCAAGACGACCGTCGTCGTTGACGAGATCCCGGAGGATGACGACCAGGATCGGCTTGCCGAGATCCTCGGCGAGATTGATTTCGCGCTGGCATTCCTTGCTGTCGAGGCTGTCGGGTGTGGCCAGCAGAATGACCGCCTCGCACGAGGCATTGGCCTTGCGCAGCGTGTCGCGCCAGCGCTCACCGGCGCCGATGCCGTGAAGATCAATGAATACGTCCTCTTGGTCCCAGCCGTTGGCGATCAGCCAGCTCTGGAAAGCGAGGGCAGCGACGTTATCGACGCTGGAGTGCGAGATGAAAAGACGCGGCACGGCAATGGTCCCCCAGGCGGCTTAATGGCGGAAGGCTACCGGGACTGGGGGGCCCAAGTCATCACAACGGGTGGCAGAACGGCCGCGACCAAAGGCATCGCGCGCTATGTGTTGCTCAGCCGC
>JBJXDZ010000019.1:0-15185 GCA_046154645.1 Hyphomicrobiaceae bacterium | reverse complement strand
CGGCGGGACTGAGCCTGATCGAGCACGGCATCGTGCCGCGTGCATGACTGCAGGACGTGCCGGGTGTCGGTGCCAAGATTCTCGATTAGAGCTGCTATCGATGGACCGGACCGTGCCGTGGCGCTCTAGCGACGCGATCTGCAACGAGGGCTGCGCAACGTCCGTTCAAGACTCAACAAGCTGACACGCAATGGTCCGCTTCGCATTGCCGATGGCGTGCCGCTAATGGGATGGTCCGGCCGTGCTCCCGCCTCATCTGCGAGCGACGTTGGATGAGGTAGGTGTCTTCACACGAAGGAGCACGTCCATGCCCAAGATCTCGACCGACCAGACCAAGCCCGCCGACGGCAAGGTGGCCGTTCTCGGCATCGACCTCGGCAAGAACACGTTCCACGCCATTGGCCTCGACAAGCGCGGCAAGATCATCTTCCGGCGCAAGTTCACGCGCAGTGCGCTTGAGACGTGGTTCGCCAATCTGCCGCCCTGCCTCTTCGGCATGGAAGCCTGCGTCGGTGCGCATCATCTCGGCCGGCGCCTCAAGGCCATCGGGCACGATCCGCGCTTGATGCCAGCCAAGTATGTGCGCCCGTATTCAAAGGGGCAGAAGAACGATTTTCGCGATACCGAAGCGATTGCCGAAGCCGTGCAGAGGCCCACCATGCGTTTCGTCGCCATCAAGTCGGTCGATCAACTCGATCTGCAGGCGCTGCATCGCATCCGCGACCGGTTGGTGTCGCAGCGTACGGGCGTGATCAATCAGATACGCGCTTTCCTGCTCGAACGCGGCATCGCCGTGCGTCAGGGCCTCCGCTTTCTGCATGCCGAGCTGCCCGAGATCCTGGCGACGCGCGAAGATGTGCTGTCGCCGCACATGATCCGGCTGATCCAAGATCTGGCCGGCGACTGGCGCCTGCTCGATGAGCGTATCGCGGCGCTGTCGGACGAGATCGCTGGCATCGCCAAGCACGATCCGCACTGCCAGCGCGCGATGAGCGTGCCCGGCATCGGGCCGATTATCTCCAGCGCCATGGTGGCCGCCGTCGGCACCGGCGAAGGGTTTGCCAAAGGCCGCGACTTCGCGGCGTGGCTCGGCATCGTGCCGAAGCAGCTCTCGACCGGCGATCGAACGATCCTCGGGTCGATCTCGAAGCGTGGCAACAAGTACCTGCGCAAACTCTTTGTGCAGGCGGCCTGGGTCGTGCTGGTGAAGCCACAGAGCTGGGAGCGCTACGGCTTGAAGAACTGGATTGAGGCGGCGCGCAGATGCCGCCCGCAGAAGATGTAGAGCGGCAGGTAGCAATAGCAGTCGTAGTAGCCGTGAAAGTGCCGCCCCTCCTGCTCGCCGTAGAGCGGATCATCGGTCGCATCGAGGCCGATCACGATGCGCGACGGCGGCTTGGCGTGCGCCTCCAGGAAGATCTCCACCGGCAGACGCTCGATGGCGCCCACGTCGTGGTCGAGCTTGTGGTGGCGGTCGAGACCGATCTTGCCCGCATGCTCCAGCCGGTTGAGTGTTGACTTCCCCGCCAACTGCCCGCCCGGCTTGTCGAGCGCGGCGGTCAGTGCCGGATCATGGCGCAGCGCGTCGTGGTCGATCAGATCTTCGTAGCCGAGGGCGAGGCCGAAGATGCGCTGGCGCAGCAGATCGAGGACGGTGTGCGTGATGGCCTCGGCAACGCGCAGATCGCGGAAGGCTCCAGCCAGTCGCTCGACGAGCCGGATCGACCGGTCGGCAGCCCCGAGCAGCACCACGCCGCCATTCGAGGTGATGGCGCCGCCGTCGAAAGCGCCCACAAGTTTGCGTCCGCCCGAGCTTCCGAAGTCCAGTTCTTCCTGGTTACACTCTGTCGGCATCGGGGAGCACCTCCGCTTCGCGCAAAGTCGTTGCAGCTCAACAACTTTCGCTGAGTCGGAGCCCCGATGCGCATCACATACGTGAGAAGTTCAGGCTAGCAGGCGCGGCGTTCATTCTTCGGGTTTGATTTCGCGGACGACGCGGAATCCGATAGTGCCGCGGCGATGGTTAAAAGCAAACGCGTTGCGGGCAGTTGTGCGCAGCGCGTCGGGTCCGCTGCGCCATGATCCACCGCGCACGACCCGGCGCGCGCAGTTGGGTTCTGCCCAGGCCTTCGAGCCATCGCGAAGACCGTTGGCGGCCTTTGGTGCGTTGGCATAGCCGTCGTGCCAGCAATCCAATGTCCACTCCCACGCATTGCCGCGCAGGTCATGCAGAAAGTACCTGTTCGGACGATAGCTGCCGACGAGGGCGGGCTCGGCGCCCGTCTTGTCGTCACACGATAGATTGACGCTGACGAGCATGCCGGTCGCGCGGTCGGCGCCATTGGCGTAGAGGCACAGATTTTCTTGGGTATCGGCGACCTGACGTCCGCCATACTCGCCGAATGAAAAATTGCTCGGCTTCGTCTCGCCGCCACGCGCGGCATATTCCCATTCAGCCTCGGTCGGCAACCGATACGTGCCGCCCGTGACACTGCTGAGCCACTTGGCGAAGTCCTGCGCATCATCCCAGGAGACATTCGTCGCGGGAAGGCGATCGAACACACCGCTGCTGCGGTTCGTGCGCTTGGAGCCCTTGCAAAAGGCGCCTTTGCCGAGGTCGACGCAACTATCCCATTGCCGATTGGTGATCTCGAATTTGCTCATTGCGAAACGAGCCGGGACCGCAACCCGATGGCGGGGTTTCTCGTTGGCGGGGAGCTTCGGGTCGCCGGGTTCGGAGCCCATGTCAAAGCCATCCGGCTTTGACGGCAGGATCACCAGCTCGGGGCAATAGAGACACTCGATTACCGAGGTCAAATCGATCAGCGTCTGGAATGGAATTTTTTGCTTCGTATTGTCGTCGACGGTGATACGCCCTGGTGCGACCGCTTCCCCCCGGATATTACGGCTTTCGAGCAACTGATCGTAGTAAGCCGGTGTTTGAGGGTGCGCGCGTAGCATTGCCTCGGCGTAGACATCGAAGCGGACGCGTTGCGCAAGATCTGCCAGCGAGAACGACTTGTCGGCCCGATTACGATCGAGAAGCGCAAGGAAATGCTTCATGAATACCGAGTTGACGTCTCCATCACGTCCATCGAGCGCCTGCTGGCCGATACCAGCCGAGTACATGACAAATACTTGTTTGGGCGGGCGAACCGGGCCAATCGGGCCGACGATGCCCTGCGCATTGGCGTTCTTGTAGAATGGATTGTCGCGACAAGCATCGACAATGAAGATGCCTACCACCGACTTCTTCGTTTCCTGGATGGCGCCGAGCTCGGCCATCATTGTTTGCAAGCTCAGCGCGCTCTGGTCGAGTAACGTGATGTCGCTCGGACTGAATTTTGAATCGCGCGAGAGCAAGTAATTGTTGCCACGCGTTTCGACGGCATGGCCGGCGAAATAGAAGAGGATCGTATCGTCCGATTGGAGGTCACGCAGGATGCGCCTCCAGGCATTGCGGACGACGGCGTAGCTGGTGTGCTGTGTCGCGCTGCCCGCCTCATCGACGAAGACTTCCACCTGTGTGAACTTCAAGTCGGCTTCCAATGTCCGCTTGATACTTTTGACGTCTCGGACAGCGTTGGGTAACGCGTCTGGTTGCGTCAAGGCACTATCGATTGGCTTGTCATACTCCTGGACACCGACAAGCAAGGCGATTTGCCGGCCGGCCGATGCCGGCGCAAGTCCCGACAACCATGCGAGAGCGATTGCCGCAATTGTGCTGTACAGACGCATAAGCCCCCTGAAATTGCTGAGGTCAATGGTGCGATGCTAGCCTGACGGGCTGCAATAGGATAGAGTGTCTTGTGCGATTTCGAGCCAATTGGGGGGACGTTTTCAAGTCCTCCGTCCGACCGCGGTACCGATGGTGTGCCCGGGCTTCCGGTGGAGCGGCGAAGCAGCTGATCGGGTTAGTGCGCCTGTTGGTGGAGTGCCGCCGAATTGATTGTCAGGCGTTCTTTGAACGCCTGACAGAGACTGATCGCATTGATGGAGAGTGTTTTGCGTGATCGTGATGCCAGCCAAGCGATGATCGAAGCCGCCAAGAGAACAATCGGCCAGAACGAGCGCGGTAATCGCAGTCTCGAGGCTGAAGGCGGGGCGAATAAGCACATCGCGCGGATCGATGCGGCAGCCAAGGCCTCGCCAGCAGCGGCGCCATTTCTCGGCGTCTTGCAGTCAACGGTCGTGCAGGAAGCCTTCAAGGACTACGAGCAGGGCGACAAGGCTGCGGACACCTCGCAGAAGCGCTTCTTCCGAACCCGGCTCTACACGGCAATTCCGTTCGCGTTCGCACTGGGTCTTGCCATGATCGGACAGTTGGTGCCACCACAGAACATCGCGAATTTCCTGGCGGGTACGGGGCAGTCGACAGTCACGCCAGGGGCGTCCAATCGGAACCCGCGAGCGAATGCTACGATGTCTGCCCAGACAATTGCTCATGATGGCCAGGAGGAGGCAAAGGCGGCGATGAAGCGCAAGTATGAAACGTGGCTGCGGCATCTAACGCCGACTTTCGTCAATGCGTTTCTTCTTGTGGCGATCCTGATTGCGTGGCGGACGAAGCCAAATGATCATTATGCGGGATGGAAGTCGGCACGAGCGAAGGCGGAGGCCATGCGCCGCGAGTTGTTCTGCCGAGTTCTCGATGCCAAGACACCAGGCTTGGCGCCCGATCAAGCCGCGCCTCTGCTGTTGCTAAAACTCGAGTATTTCCGGCGCTATCAATTGGAAGTCCAGCAAGCCTACTTCGAACATCGCCGGCAACAGCATCTGGCGGTACTTTGGTGGACCAAGAAGATGCGGGCGCTGTTTTTTTTCGTTGCTATTTTATGGGCTATAGTTAGCGGACTAGCAGTCTTGTCGGTACTGGAAGAGCAGGGCGTGATCGCCTTTGTTCCGGACGGCATGGCGGCAGCGGTTTCTTGGTGCATGGCGTGGCTGCAATGGCTCGAGGCCAGCCATCTCGACAAGTGGCTGCTAGTTGGCAGCGTCGGGCTGGCGGTGATGTATGGCATCATCCTGTTCTACTCCGTGCTCAGCGCTTCGGCCCGGAATGCGACCCGGTTCGAGCCCATGCAAGATAATTTTGTGCATGCGGGGCAGCGACTCGAGCAGGTGCGGATGGATGCGGCGCAGGGCAACGTAGACAGCGTGTGGGACTTCGTCAGCGACGTGCACGCGGTAATGTCAGCGGAACTGAACGACTGGGTGCGGCTGGCGGAACTCGAGAGTGGGCGAAGCCATCGCACCGGAACAACACCGGTGCCGCCGCCTCCGCTGTCCACCGTGAAGCCTGCGGCCGTCTGATGTGCCTTTCGTCGCAATCGTGTGCGCCTTGAAGCTATGCCCTGACTTCGGCGGTCAAGATGCGCTGAATGTGAGAGTGACTGCAAATGCTCATGGGAATTGCTGTGCCAATGTGGCCGCCGTGGTGCGGATCCACTGGGTGAGATCGTCGGTCAGGAGCGTGTAGATGGCGCCGTCTCCGCAGAGGCGTTTTGCGTTGGCAATGGAGCGGGAGACGATGCCGGCCAGATGTGGCTCGTCGACAGTGCGGCCGTTGGCGAGGGTCCGCTTCATCATGAGAAATGCGCCGCCGCCGCTGTCTCCCTGGCAGGGTCCCGCGCCCGGCGTGGGTGTGCGCGGCGTCTTTGGATCTTTCGAAACGATTTCGCTGCCCTGGCTGCAGCCATAGAGGCTTGCATCCGAGACGCCTGGAGAGGCATCCCCGCTACAATCCGGATCGATGACGGGAACGCGGACCATGTTTTTTTGCTGATTGCCGCCCATCTGGCTCATCCAGCCGAAGCCAACGACGAGCAGAGAATCGTTGCCGGCCGCGTGCTGTTGGCGGACGACGGCAGGCGCGGCCAAACGGGCGGACGTCACGGGAATGGCAATCGATGGTGGTACAACTTCCTCCAACCGGATGACGGCGATGTCGTGGCCTTTCAAGGAGTGGACATAGGCAGCATCGCTCACCTGTGGACTGGGGCATTTGACAGCTTCGTGCTTGCGCGCGGCGGCGATCGGCATGAGATTGTCAGAGGTGAGCAAGGCACTGCCGAAAATGACCCACTTCGGGACCACGGGGCCGCACAGGCAGTGTGCCGCTGTGACGACCGTGCGCTCGTCGAGCAAGATACCGGAGCAGAAGCCGTTGGGCCCTTGCTCGGCGGCAATTCCGACCTCGCTGTAGACCATCCGATCCTTGATCGGTTGCCCGCCGATGGAGCGCACACGTACGGGCGGCTCATCACCTGATTGGAACTCAATGACCGGAGTCTTCGCCGCCCGTTCCAACCATCGCACAAAGCGCGCATCACTGTGCAAGGTAAGCGGCGCGGGCGTGTCGGTAGCAGCCAATTTTCTATCATCCGGCATGGTGACGAGGCCGCGCGTCACCGGCTTGGTTTGCGGGCCCTGCGCCAACAACTCGTCGGCTGCACGATCAATTGCCGCCATCAATGCAGCGGCGTAGGCCGGACTACCGGGAGGACCGCCTTTCAGTGCATAGGCCCGCGCGGCTTCCTCCGGCGATACAAGTAGGCTCTGTGCCGCCGCAGTGTCTACGAATATCGATATGGACGTGCAAATCACCGCCGCCCGAAGGAAATCCAGCATTGGACGTCTCCTATGCTTGGCGACGGCGGGCTCGAGAAACGTGCGTTGGCATCGCACAGAAAGAGTAACCGTCGTCACTGAAATGTCGTTGCCACAATCTGGCATTGTTGCAGCGTGCCAGTTTTCAGTTCGATCCGCCAGTCCTCGCCGCCCTGCACGGCCACTTCGCAGGAGGCGGCCGTCGTGTTGTCCTTTTTGTCCTTGGTACCAACGCACTCTTGCGGCGGGGGCTGCTCGGGCTCTCCACGATTGTAGCGACCCAGGGACAATCCGACGGTCTGCCGCGGCTGTAAGTCGTCCGGCGTGCAATTGATCGATACCCGCAGCCAGCGGACATTGTCCGGTATCTTGATTTCGCGATAGCGCGGACAGAAAGCACAGAACGTACAGGCCATCTGTCGCGTGCCAGTCGATTGCTGCCCCGATGTGGCGTCCAGCTGCTCCGGGTTGATCGGCGGTGTCGCCTCCGCCATGTGGAAACCGCGCGACAAGAATGGTGGGTACTCAGCAAGCGCGCGTGCAATCCAGCCGGCATAGGGATAAATCTCGGTGTCGAAAGAGCGCGTTCCGGGGATGCAGCTTTCGCCGCCGGCCGAGGTCACGCCGACGAGGATGGACCGCCCCTGGTGCTCGGCGAACAGCGGACCGCCGGAGTCGCCGCGGCAGGAGTTGCCTTGCAGTACGCCCGAGCGCTCCGACTTGTAATCCCAGCAGATCAAATTGCGGGCTCGTTCAAAGCTGCTGCACTGGCTTGTGTGAGTCTCGGCCTGCAGCTTGAGGCCGGATGTCTCCAGCACGACGTCCAGCGATTTTACGCGCCCCGTATCGCTGATGGGATTGTGAGCGCCAAAGCCGACGATGCTGGCTGGCGTCCTCGGCGGCAACCGGCGCAGCGTGTTGATGACAGCTGGCGCAATACCCGGAACGTTCTCGTCGAGGATAAAGATAGCGAGATCAGCCGATGGTAGTGACGCTTCGGGCCATCGGTATTGGGGGTGCAGCACGATACTGCGCACCTTGAAGCGGCCGGCGTGCTGGAAGAACACGGATTGGTGCGCCGGATCGAGCGTCGAAAAGGTTCGCGCGCGCCGGCGATAGCCTCCGGTGGCGCACTCGGACGCCGAGCGATAAAACGCGCCTTGCTCATCCTTGGCGCCAGTCGCGCAGACGCAGTGAGCGGCCGTCAGCACGGCATTGGGAGCGATGAGCGTTCCCGTACAATAAGGCGACTCGATGCGATTTCCGTCGTCATACATCAGTGCGGCAGTCGTCGCTTGGTAGGCGCCGACGGGGCCGGTGCCCGGCGTCCGGTCCGAAGCCAAGCAGCTTTGCCCCCAGTCGACGCTGAGTGGAACCGTGCCTACGGACTTCGGTTGCATCCCCAACGTCGGATCTTGTAGCGGGCACTGCCCGTCGCGCAATTGCAGTTTCTGATTGCGTATGCTGTTGATCCGGGCCTCAGCATCGGCGATTCTCAAGGTGCCCGGAGGCTTGTTGGCGAACCAAGTGTTGGCTTGCTCCAGAAACGCTATCTCGTTGTCATAGTGTTGATCGAGACGCCCGAGCATGCACTCGACATAGAGTTGCTGGTGAAAGAACGACTCGGCAGCCGGCCAGGGACTGTTGAATTCGATGACGTGTTGCCTCAGTACGGTTTCGTAGGGCGTGCGCGGCCGGTGCCGGGCCGAAAAGATTGCCGGCATCGGCGAGGTGGCAGGTACAGCCTCCCAGTCTCGGCGTAGCACCGCAAATGCTGCCTGGCCCGCAGCCTGCACCCGACGAAGCGCCGTTTGCTGTCGCTCGAGACGCTCGATCAGGTCGCGCCGGTGCTTCTCTGAGATCAATCGCGACTGGCCGTCGGCGGGCGCCTTCGTGGGTGAGGTTTGTGCTTGGATCTGATCGCATGTTGCGCTCGTGCCGAGCACGGCGAGTGCCACCAGCATCCGCAGCAAGAAGGCAACGGGCGCCGATTTCTTATCAGCACTGTTACTGTTCGAGACCCGGCGATCCACTCCGTCTGGGTTCATAGCGAAGGTCCTGCGTCGCTCTCCCGGCTCTAAGCTCACTTCACCAGATCGCACTTGAGTTGAAAGACCTGCGACTCCGCCTTTTCGACCTCGGCGGACTTGGTAATGAGGTCGCCTTCACGGATTTCCTTGAGCGTCGCCATCATGAGTGCCACGTTGGCTGCATCGGTCTTTGAGGAGGCGAGCAGCGCCGTCGCATTCGCCGACGAAATGCCGTTGAACTTGCTCAGGAAGTCGCCAGGTGCCGCCAGCGCCGAGGTGGTGATGGCATCGATCACGGTCAACGGCAGCTTGGCGAGCGCCAGTCCCTCGCTCGGCTTCTTGATCTGTGCGCCAGCTAAGACACCTTCCTTGAATGTCAGGCGCGTGATTTTCTCGACCATCAACGCTCGCGTCACGTCGATGTGGCCGATGACACGACGGTTGACCACCTGGACATACTGGCTCGACGACAAGCCCTTCAAGGAGCCGAGCGTCAAGCGCGCCGGCGCCCGGGTGCGATAGCAGACGCTACCTTCGGGACAGTGGTCGGGTTCTGCCGAATCGCGAACGTAGTGATCGATATCGTCGACCTTGAACGTGTAATGATCCACGCGGAAATCGGAGCCCGGGCGCTCATAGCCCTTGAAGGCCGATCGAATGGCCCGATTGACTTGCTGCCAATGGGTCCTGTTTAAAGGGTCGATTTCGAGATGGAGCGAGCGGAATTTTTGCGCGGCAATAGACTCCCGTGTGGGCAAGGTTGCAAAGGCGCCCGGTCCAATGACGCGACCGGCGAGTTTGGCCAGCGAAACGATGATATCGCCGGTTTTGTCGTCGGCGGCTGCTTCCACCGCTGCAAGAAGGCCTCGCGCGTCGACACCGACGCAGATGCGGTCGTGCGAATAGGCGGCAGGCTTGTAATGCAGTGAATAGGCCCGCGACAAGTCGGCCTGTGTTTCAGGGGCTGCAGATTCGATCCGCAATTCTCTGATATTGGGATGGGCTGGTTCAGCGGGATCGAGAACGCCATAAGCTGCGATCTCGAGCTTAACGATGGTTTTTGGCAGATAGTAGATGAGGCCAGGCTCATCGAGCGACTCCGACAGCAATATGGCGCGGTTGCAGGCGCCGAGCCCAGTGAGCAGGCCCGGCACAATGAATGCCAAGAGCCAAAGGCGCACCACGTTTGATGACCATGTCAGCACGGCGATAACTCCATTCACTTGATGGAATGCACGGTGTCACCGTCATCATCACTGAACATTGCCCGGGGCTGCGGGCGGCTTACCTGGTGTGGTGCCTGGGGTGCAGGTCAGCTTGAAAGCCGTGGCCGCAACCACATCCTCGTTATTCGGGGTAAGATCGCCATTTCTTATTGCAATGAGGCTCTTCTGAAGCGCCAGCACGTTGTCAGCATTCGATTTACTCTGCTCAATCATCTTTTGCAGCGTATTCTGTCCGCTGACTTGGCTCACGAATGCGCCGGGAGCAGCCAGCGCCGAAGTGGTGATGGCATCGAGAACCGTCAGTGGCAATTTGGCAAGCGCCAGACCTTCGCTCGGCTTCTTGATATTGGCAGCGATCAGAACACCTTCGTTGAAGGTCAACCGCGTGATCTTTTCGACCATCAACGCTCGCGTCACGTCGATGTGGCCGATGATGCGCTTGTTGACCACCTGGACGTACTTGGTCGACGAATGGCCCTCACCGGTTCCAAGCACGAAGCGCACGGGAACCCTGGTGCGATAGCAGACACTATGTTCCGGGCAATGATCCAAGCTCGAGGTCTCGCGATTGAGCTTGTCGATGTCGTCAATCTTGAAGGCGTAGCGCTGCCCAACGCTGGGAAATGATTTGCGTAACGACTGGTTGACCTGCTCCCAATGGGCGCGGTTCAGCGGATCGATCTCAAGTTTGAGGACCCGCAGTTCCTTGATGGATAGATCGTCTGCCGAAGGTCGTGGCGCCGCGGCAAAAGCCCCTGGACCGAGCAGACGGCCAGCCAACTTGGCGAGAGAAACGATGATATCGCCTGTCTTATCATCCGCTGCCGCCTCGACGGATGTGAGAAGCCCGACTTCGTTGACACCCATGCACACGCGATCATGCGATTGAATGGCAGGATCGTAGCGCAGCGAATATCCGCGCGAGGTGTCCGCAACCGTAGTCGTATCAACCTGCTTGATGCGCAATTCGGCGATTTCTTCGCGGAAACCCTTGCCTTTCGTCAGATAGGCGTCGGCGTCGGCGGCCCAAGCCTCGGGATCGTTGGGCACCACCCTGCCCATGGCGGCGATATGCAGGGTGGCCAGCGTTTTGGGCAGGAAGTAGATCACCCCCGGCTCATCGATTTTTTCCGACAGCAACATGCTGCCTTGCGAGCAAGCGCCGAGCGCAGCCACGATGAAAGTCGGCAAGGCCAGAAATCGCAATGATCTCATGAACAGTGAAGGGAGGCTACGCATGACCAACCTCAACCAACGTGACACAGATGCAAATTTGGCTGTCGGAACGTCGATCCGTTTATCCACAGTTTATCCACACCACCACAAAGATTTCATGATGTACAATTCAAATTGCACAAGCTTGCAAGGCCGGAGCCACAAAAGGCATGCATGCGTGACCGATCTGCAACGATGGCATGATCTGGCTCTGACACGTCATCGGCCAGCTGCGGCCCGCCGAGACCTAGCCCGAACTATTCACGGCGCGGTGGGTGATGATGCGGTGAGCGGCGACCAAGCCGTTGGCATGGCGTATGATTTTGTTGCGAGATCGAATCAGACGTCACCTCAAGCAGGCAACCGCTCACCATGGCCGATGCCACGCCGTTTCTCCTTGGCCTGGACCGTTTGCCGAAACACTGCGGAGGGCATGACCCTCTGCACTTCGCAGCAGGAGACCTGAATGCTCGCCTCCCTCGATCCCGAGATGCACCTCATTCGCGCGCACGGTGCCTTCCGCCTGCGCCGCATGCATCCCGGTGCCATGCTCGGCAACGCTGCCGACAAAGGCTTCGGCGGCCTCGGCCTAATCGATCATGCACAACTGACGCCGCCCCATGTCGTTGCGCTGCATGAGCACCGCAATGACGAGATTGTCAGCTATTTGCGACGCGGGAAAATGATCCACATCGACACGGCTGGCAACACCGAGGAGATCTGCCCGGATCGCCTGATGGTCATGAATGCTGGGGCGGGTCTCAGTCACGAAGAGCAAGTCGCCGGAATTGAAGATATCGACATGTTGCAGATCTTCGTGCGCCCTGAGCACGCCGACCTGCCGCCAGGTGTGCAGTTCCACGATCTCGCCGTTGCGCGCTATGGTGGCAATTGGCGGTTGCTCGCCGGCTTCAATGGATCTGGGGCCCCGACTGTCGTCCGCCAACGCCTGTTGCTGTCCGATCAGTTCCTCCCAGCGGGCGACAGTGCGACGGTCTCAATACGCGACGGCTTCGACTCATGGCTCTACGTGTTCAACGGCCAAGTAACCGTCGGTGAGAACGGCTACACGCGCGGAGACGCCATCGCCGCGACGGATGGTGACGGTATTCCGAAACTTCGCGCAGTTACCGACGCCGATCTCGTGCTGTTTGAGGTGGACCGCAACGCGCCGTTCTCGCGGGCGGGAACACTGAGCCGGCGATAGTGGAGAACGGCAGCTTTAGATGCACGAGCGGAGATATGTCCCGTCGAGATCGCCACTTCTCCTTCGGGTCAATTTGAGCGGTGCGACGCCCAGCCGGCGACGTACGTTGAACCTTCACAAGCTGCCAGTCTCTTGACGAGCGCCAGCTTATCCGAGGCAGCTTCCGAATGATCCACGGAAGCTGCAACGGTTACAGCAGCAGCCCCGTACGGCACGGGCGCAAAAAGGCATTCGCGACAACGCCCCAGCGTGAGGGGTGGGGGGCTTATTATTGGACTTGCTCGACTTGGAAATCGATCGAGCTATTGCTCAATCGGGACTGGTCAATCGGCAATTGCTCCGAGCGCTCCAATCGCGGGGCTTTTCATGCGCGCCTGCCCCGGACTTCTTCATCGTCAGTCTTGCGGCCCACCAGTACTGATGAAGATCACGTCGCCTGGCTCGATGACGACACGGCTTTTCATTGGACGGTCGCGAGCGAATTGACTGCGACGCAAAACCTGCATGCCGTCGCAGTCGAAGAGACGAATCTGACTTGCGGACACAGCGATCGCGAGGGTCCAGTGGTCGTGGCGGCCGGTGATGCCGATGATCGCGACGCAACGTGCCGACAGGCGTGTGTCAAGAACGCGCCAAAGGGTTGCTGTCGACCAACTGCGCCGGTCGACGGGCGGCACGCGGCCAACCACGAGCCCGGCATCAGCGTCATGGCGCATGAACCGGCGGGCGATGTCGAGCAGGCCAAGCAATTGCTGTCGTTCGATGCCAGCATGTGCGATGGCACCGGGTGCGTGGTCGAACCGTCGCACGCCTTGCATGAGTTGCGCGAAAAGCTTTTTCGCCCGCGCATTACTGAGCTTCGGGATCAGCCATCGCACGGCATTGACGATGCTGTAGACGCCACAGAGACCATCGAGATCGCCTTGTTGCAGCGGGGTAAGGCAGCGCCGCCGAATGCGAACCCGTCGCCTCCTCGTCATTCGCTTCATGCTGGCCTCGCTCAATTCGCTCGAGCGAGAAAGTGCTTCTGCTTCGCCAACGACCTCACCGGACTGCCCTTGTTGGTGGGTATCGGGCATCTCAGAGGCCAAGCATCGACTGTGTGCCGTTGGCCCGGCAGGCCGCATGGCTGGTGCGTCGCATCAAGCGCGAACATGATCACGGCGCTCACCGAGCGCTGACGGGGAGCGAAGGCCATGACGCGCCTCAGCGCGTCATGGTGCTCGTAAACCGTGGTTGGTTTGTCGGCACGGTCGTTCGGCATGGTTCGATCCACCTCGTCCGGTCTTGGGATTCAATGCGGAGTGTGGAGACCGGCTGGCCACTCAGTATTCGTCGGCGAGCATGATCGTGAGCACGCGCACGGTGACGGCGGGGTTCGCCGGATCTGGCGAACCCTCACGAAGCGAGTGGTCGTAGGCGTCGAGCTTGAAGAAGACCCGCTCGCCATCGATATCGAGCGAGCCGAAGTCGTGCTCGCCCCAGGGATCGTTGTCCTTGTTGAAAGCCGTGAAGCCACGCACAGCTGCGAGGATGCGGGCCTGCGTTTCAGGCGACAGGGCGGCGATGCCGCTCGTCATCATCACCTTGCCGCCGGTGAGCGTAATGCGAAGCTGATCGTTGAGCTTGCGAATGACCATGCTCTTGGCCGCATCACTCATGGCGGCCTCCGGTCACGGCGATGCCGAACCATTCGCTGGCGAGCATGATGACGAGCTGCCGGATGTTGGTCGTGCTGGAAGGTGGCAGTGCCGAATGCGCCGGTGGGTTGAACTCCTCCACTCGAAAGAAGATCAACTCGCGCCAAGTGGCTATGCCGGGTTCCTCCAATTCGACAACGATGTCGCCGGTATCGTGGGCATCGAGGGGATCGTCGTCATCGAAGTCGGCGCGGTGGCGCACGGCGTCGACGATGCGGGCTTGGTTGGCGCCACCGAGGGCGATGATGCCGGGAGTCAGCGTCAGGCACCCACCGGTCAACGTGGACCGAAAGGCATCATTGGCGGCGCGCCGAGCGGCGACTTGGTCTGGATTGTCGGAAGTCTCGATTTCAATATTCACTATTTGTTCTCCAAGCAAGTTGCAGACATCAGATCAGAGCGACCAGACGGCGTTGCGCATCGCTGTCGCCGTCGATGTAGCCCTGGGTGGTCTCGATAGAGCGGTGACCGGCAAGTACCTGCACATCGCGCAAGCTGGCCCCGGCCCAATGGGCGCGACGCGCGGCGTTGGTAATGAAGGTGCGGCGTCCCGAGTGCGACGAGCAGCCGACCAGTCCGGCTTCCCGGCATTTGACGACGAACCAGTTGACGATGCTGTTGGCCCGCATGGGCCCGCCACCCCGCAGCGACGGCACGATCACCGCATCATAGGCAAGCCGCTCGGCAGGTTGCCGTGAGTGCCAGGCCTTCAAGGCCCGCCGGAGATCGCTGTGCATCGGCACACGCCGACCCGAGCCGCGCTTCGAGATCGACGATCTGACCTCGATCATCGGCGCAACCTTGCCGGTTGGATCCAGCACCATGCCCCAGGTCAGGCGCGCAATCTCACACGCCCGAAGTCCTGCCCGGGCTGCCAGCAGCACGATCAGCTCATCACGCAGTGGAAACCGCCCGCGCCGCGCCACCACTCTCAGGTGGCGCAGGTCACGGCGGGAAAAACTTTGGCTTGCCGTCCAATCATCCGTATAGCTCCTTGTTCTCGACGCGTGCAACATCCGGGCGGGGCCATCCTGGCCTCGCCGCTCCACATCCTCTGAAATCGAAGGGTGGGGTGTAAGCGCCGGAGCAATAATCCCTCAGTGAAGCAACCGAGTCGGTCGGTTGCGCCGGAGTAAAACTCCGTCAACTGGAAGCCCTGTGCCGCGTTCGGCCGAGGGCGGGGGATGTTCGACGTGGA
>JBJXDZ010000018.1:0-33554 GCA_046154645.1 Hyphomicrobiaceae bacterium | reverse complement strand
TGCCCCCGCAACCAACCTTTTCAAGTACTTAGCGAAGCCGATCGCTCAAACAACAGCAGATTAGATTCATCCTAGACTCCCAGCTGCGAGCCTTTATGGGCTCGACTGAGGCGGGTTGCCGCAGTTGTCCTGCGCGTCCCCAGTCCTTCGCCGGATGCACATCGCAAGACGGAGCGAGCGTGTTTGCCGCCGCTAGCTGGCTGCTGGCGGATCGATACAACTACCCTCATGACCATCGGTGATCCGTCATGGAGGAGCATCATGGTGCCTGATGGCAAACCATCCCTCGAGCAGCCCATCGTAGAGCAGGTCTATCGTCAGCGCGAGGCGGCAAGCTTGTTTGGGGTCAGCGTGTCGACGTGGAAGCGCTACGTGGTGGCCGGACTCGTGCCGCCGCCCGTACAAATCGGCCCGGGTCGGGTCGGATGGCTCCACAGCGACCTCGTTGCAACACAGGAGGCATGGCGACGCCAACGGGGCTACGAAACACCATGAGTGTTAACAAGCCCAGCAAGAGTCGCGGCATCGGTGACGGGATCATTTAACGAGCAAATCGACACGACCGGCTATCCCGCGCGCCGGTTGCCGCCACCCACCACGCCGCGCAAGAACCGTGCGAAAGTGGCCTCAAGTCGATTGCCGCGCAGGCAGCTTGAATTCAGGATGTCGCTTGCGCCAATCGACATAGGCGTCCACGCCGTCTTCGAAATCGTGAGCGACGGCCAGACCGGCGTCATCGATGAACCCGGCCTCGATCTGCGCGGCAACGCAGTGCCAGTAGCGCTCGACATCGGCGGCGAGTTCGGTCTCGGACGTGGACGTGCGGCGCAGTTTGCGCTCGCAGATAGCGCGGGCCAAAGGCTCTATGTTGCTGGATGGGCTAGACATATTGGATATCATACCCGAAGCGACGACAGGCCAAAAGTCGAAAATGGCCCCCGATGAACCGTGATGACGCGCCAGCCGGGCGGCGGCTATGCATCCCAGCCGGCGAGCAGACGGCAATCGGAGTCGTTGCTTAATCGTGACTTGACCAATCTACGCTAGGCTTCAAGATGAACTCTTGGAGGTACACCGGCGTTTGAACATCGTTCGCACCATGCTTGCATTGCTGATCACGGTCTCGCTCATGCTTGCGCCGGGCCTTTCTGCGGTCGCGGCCAAGCATCAGAACGCGGCGACCACGACCCACGCATCAGTCGATGCTGGCACAGGTACTACCATGGACATGTCGGATTGCATGCAAGCCATGGCGGGTGATGCCGCTGCCGGCGATGCGACCAAGGGCGACTGCAAGTGCTGCGACACGAAATCCAATTGTCCCGATCAAGCGAACTGCATGACCAAATGCTGCAAGGTGCTTGGCATGGTAAAGCGTGCCGGCAAGAGGATCGCGCTCACGACGAGCCAGTATGGCCATGTGGAAACTGCAAAGCCACCTGATTGGCTCCGTACGCCGCCAGCTCCTCCGCCACGATCCTAATTCTGTTTGTGCCGCCACCTTCGGCAGCAGCCTGACGGCTGCGCCGAACCTGTTGGCGTTTGGCTCGCGGCCATGACGGCGCGCGGCTCCACACATCTCGAACAGGATCAGATCCCATGACCATCAATCTTCTCACGCGCGCGGCGCGTCACGCCGCAGTTGTCACCATCGCCATCATCGGCCTTGCGCCATCCGCCTTTGCGGGAGCCAAGGACTATGAGTTCCAGCCCGTTGCCGCCGAGGTGAGGAATGGTGCCGGCAGTGTAGTTGCCATTCGCCTCGTCAACAAAATCACCGGCAAACTGGTCGACGGCGCGGTGATATTCCGCACCCGCCTCGATATGTCGCCCGACAGCATGGGCGAGATGACGGCCAAGCATGTGGCGATGCCCGGCAGCGAACCCGGGGTCTACCGCTTCACTGCGGATTTCACGATGGCCGGCGGCTGGGCGTTCAAGATCCAGGCCAAGGTTCCGGGTGAAGCCGAGACCGTTGAAGGCACCGTCGTTTTCACAGCGAAGTGAGGGCGGCGGACATGAACCGGAACCTCATCATGGGGACTGCCCTTACCGCGGTCCTCCTCAGCGCAGTTGCCGGCTACCGTATTGGTGCCAGCCGAACTGCGTCAACATCTGCGCAACCCGTTATGGCTGCTGCCACGAAAGCGGTCGAGCCAACCGCGCGCGCTGTCCTCTATTGGAAAGACCCGGACGGCAAGAACGACTTTTCGCCGGTGCCAAAGAAGACGAACGATGGCCGCGATTACCTGCCTGTGTATGCCGATCAGGAAGCAGATTTCGCGGGCGTAAAACCGGCGACGCCGAAGGGGGCGGCCAAGCTCCTCTATTACCGCAACCCGATGGGACTGGCAGACACCTCGAAGGTGCCAAAGAAGGACTGGATGGGGATGGATTACATCCCCGTTTATGAGGGCGAGGAAGATGCCTCGACGGTCAAGATCAACCTTGACCGGGTGCAGCGATCGGGGGTGCGCAGCGAGCCGGCCCGCATGCAAAGCCTTGCGCGTCCCGTGCGCGCATCGGGTGTCGCCAAACCGGATGAACGCACGCTGCGATCGGTGACGCTCCGCGCCGATGGCTTCATCGAGAAGCTCTACGTTAACGAGACCGGCCGTCACGTCAAAGCCGGCGAGCCGATGTTCAAAGTCTACAGCCCGCAGATGGTGACGGTGCAGGTCGACTATCGCAGCGCGATCAAGGCGTTTGCGAGCGATGCGCGTTCGGAAGCCGGCGCACTGGTCCGCCTCAGGAACCTCGGTGTGCCTGAGCCCGTGATCGAGCAACTGAAATCCTCGCCCAATCCGACGATGCTGATCGATTGGCCGGCACCGGTGTCGGGCGTCGTCATGGAAAAGAAAATTGTCGCCGGGCAGATGGTCAAAGCCGGCGATGAACTCTTCCGACTTGCCGATCTCAGCAGCATCTGGGTCATTGCCAACGTCGCCGAGCAGGATATCGGCATGGTCAAGGTCGGCGCACCGGCCATGATGACCTTTCGTGCCTATCCCGGCGAGATCTTCGAAGGCAAGGTCAGCTTCATCCTGCACGAGCTCGATATGGCAACGCGCTCGGCAAAAGTGCGCATCGAAGTGAAGAACACCGATCATCGCATCAAGCATGAGATGTTTGCGGATGTGGAGATCAATGCGGGAAGCGGTGATGCGGATCGTCTCGTCGTTCCGGTCTCTGCTGTCATCGACAGCGGCAACCGCCAGGTCGTGATCACCGACAAGGGCGAGGGGCGGTTTGAGCCGCGCGCCGTCAAGCTCGGCATGCGCGGCGACGGCTTTATCGAAATCCTCGAGGGCGTCAAAACCGGCGAGCAGGTGGTGACTACTGCCAACTTCCTGATAGACGCGGAAAGCAATCTGAAAGCCGCGCTGCAAGCGTTCACGGCCGAACCTCAGACCAAACTGGAGGTGAAGCCATGATCGCCCGTCTCATCCGATGGTCTGCCCACAACCTCGTGCTCATCCTGCTCGGCGTGACGCTGGCGACGGGAGCCGGCATCTATGCCGTCACCCGTGTGCCGCTCGACGCTATCCCGGATCTCTCCGATACGCAGGTCATCATCTACACTGAATATGGCGGGCAGGCTCCGCAGGTGGTCGAAGACCAGGTCACCTATCCGCTCAGCACCGCGATGCTGTCGGTGCCGCGATCGCACGTCGTGCGCGGCTTCTCGTTCTTCGGTGTGTCCTTCGTCTATGTCATCTTCGACGAGGGTACGGACATCTACTGGGCACGCAGCCGAGTGCTGGAATATCTCAGCGCGGCTTCCAAGAACCTGCCGGCAGGCGTGACTCCAACGCTTGGCCCCGATGCAACCGGCGTGGGCTGGGTTTATCAATACGCCGTCATGGCCGCCAAACGTAATCTGGCCGAGCTGCGCACCACACAGGACTGGCAAATTCGCTTTGCGGTCGCCAAGGCCGAAGGCGTTGCCGAGGTCGCAAGCGTTGGCGGCTTCGTCAAGCAGTACAGCGTTATCGTCGATCCGCGCCGCCTCAAATCCTTCGACATTCCGCTCACCAAAGTGAAGGACGCCATTCGCGCTTCCAACATGGATGTGGGCGGGCGCGTCGTTGAACTCGCCGAGACAGAATTCATGGTGCGCGGGCGGGGTTATCTGCGTGGCATTTCCGATATCGAGCAGATCGTGCTCAAAGCGGATGCCGGTACGCCGGTCTTGATCAAGGATGTGGCGCGCGTCGAGCTGGCGCCTGATGAACGACGCGGCGTCACCGAGCTGAACGGCGAAGGCGAGGTCGTCTCCGGCATTGCCGTGCAGCGCTTTGGCCAGAACGCGCTGTCGGTCATTGCCAACATCAAGGCACGGCTTACGGACATCAAGGGCAGCTTGCCCGAGGGCACCGTGATCGTGCCGGTCTATGATCGATCCGATCTCATCAACCGCGCCATCGCGACCCTCAAATCTACTCTCATCGAGGAGAGCCTCATCGTTGCGTTAGTGTGCGGGATATTCCTGTTGCATATCCGCAGTGCGTTCGTCGCGATCGTCACGCTGCCGCTTGGAATTTTGATCGCATACATCTGCATGCATGCGCTCGGGCTGTCGTCAAACATCATGAGCCTTGGCGGTATCGCGATTGCCATTGGCGCCATGGTCGATGCGGCGATCGTCATGATCGAAAACGCACACAAGCATTTGGAACGCGCGCCGCCTGACAAGCCACGCATTGAGGTGCTGATCGAGGCGGCGAGTGAAGTGGGGCCAGCGCTGTTCTTCTCGCTGCTCATCATCACGGTGTCGTTCCTGCCGATATTCACCTTGGAAGCGCAGGAAGGTCGGCTGTTCAAACCGCTGGCTTTCACCAAGACCTTTGCCATGGCGGCAGCGGCATTGCTGTCCGTAACCGTCGTGCCGGCGCTGATGGTCATCTTCGTGCGCGGGCACATCGTGCCTGAGCACAAGAACCCGGTGAACCGCTTTCTGATCTGGGTTTATCGCCCGGTCATCCAAGCCGTGCTCAAGGCGAAGACGCTGACCATCGCCATTGCGGTCGCTATTCTTGCGGTCAGCGTGTGGCCGGCAACGCAGCTGGGCTCTGAGTTCATGCCGAGCCTCAATGAAGGCACGCTGATGTATATGCCGACAACTTTGCCAGGCCTTTCCATCACCAAATCGGCCGAGCTGCTGCAGACCCAGAACAAGATCATCAAGACGTTTCCGGAGGTGGAGAGCGTGTTCGGCAAAGCCGGCCGTGCGGGTACCGCGACCGATCCTGCTCCCACAGAAATGTTCGAGACGATCATCAACCTGAAGCCGGAGAGCCAATGGCGACAAGGCATGACGATCGACAAGCTGATCACCGAGATGGACAAGGCGTTGCAGTTCCCCGGTGTGTCGAACGCCTGGACGATGCCGATCAAGGCACGCATCGACATGCTGGCAACCGGCATCCGCACACCGGTTGGCGTCAAGGTCATCGGCACGGACCTCAAAGTGATCGAAGGGCTCGCCCGCCAGATTGAAACCGCCATTAAGACCGTGCCCGGCACGTCGAGTGCGTTCGCCGAGCGCATCATGGGTGGGTATTATCTGGAGATTGAGCCCGATCGCACACAGCTTGCCCGCTACGGCTTGATGGTCGGCGATGTGCAGCAGGTGGTGGCTTCCGGTCTTGGCGCAGAGACCGTGACTACAACTGTTGAAGGCCGCGAACGCTATGGCGTGAGCGTCCGCTTTCCGCGTGATCTGCGTTCTGATCCGCAAGCGATAGCGCGTGAGGTACTGATCCCGTTGCCCAACGGGGCATCCATACCCCTTGGGCAAGTTGCCAATGTAAAGCTGGTGCAAGGACCGGCGTCGATCCGCACCGAGAACGCGCAACTGGCGGCCTACATCTTTGTCGATGCGCGTGACCGCGATCTCGGCAGCTATGTCGCCGATGCCAAGAAAGCCGTCGCCGATGCGGTGAAGTTCCCTGACGGCTACTATGCCGTCTGGTCTGGACAGTTCGAATATTACGAGCGCGCGGTTGCGCGGATGAAGATCGTGATCCCGCTCACGCTTCTCATCATCATGCTGCTGCTCTATCTCAATTTCCGGCGCATGACCGAGACCCTGATCGTGATGCTTTCGCTGCCATTTTCGCTGGTAGGTGGCCTCTGGCTAATGTGGTGGATGGGCTTCAATCTCTCAGTCGCCGTGGCGGTCGGGTTCATAGCGTTAGCCGGAGTGGCGGCAGAGACTGGTGTCATCATGCTGATCTATCTCGATCACGCGCTGGAAGATCGCCGCAAACAGGTTGCCGCTGAGGGAAGGGCGTTCACACAGGCCGATCTCTACGCAGCCATCATGGAAGGCGCCGTCGAACGCGTGCGCCCCAAAATGATGACCGTGGTCGCAATTATGGCCGGCTTGCTGCCCATCTTGTGGAGTCACGGCACCGGCTCGGAAGTGATGCAACGCATCGCCGTGCCGATGATCGGCGGCATGGTCTCATCGACCATCCTGACCCTCGTGGTCATCCCCGCCATCTATGCGATCGTCAAAGGCTCAGACGTTTGGTCATTGAAGAAACCGATGACAACGCCGCCTGATGCGAAGATCCGTGCATGACAGAAGGACTCTGCTTTGCAGCGTCTAGTGACTATTGGTCTCACAACTGGAACCGTGAGACTCATTTGCGTGTGGTATTCCATTGCCCACGAACACCGGAGCAAAGCCCCCGCCGGGTGAGCGAAAGTTTGTCGTCTGTCCCTGATAGAGCCGGGCAGCACGCAGCAGAACCTTGCCGTCGTAGGTGTAGTTGCGCAAGTCTGCCTTTAAACTTTGCATTACACCGCCGATCGCAACCGTGCGTGCACTGGGTGGCACGATTTCTTGAGCAATGTAGTCGCCCGACAGGATGACGCTCCAAACCTTTCGCGTGACTTTGTCGCCGCGGTATGCGGCCTTGCCACCATAACCCGAGCAGGGCTTAAAGAATAGCTTTCCGCGCCGTGCCCACAGCTCATCGGGATTGGCCTTGGCAACCAACTCCGTGCGGGGGATACCGTTGAGCAAGGTAGCAATGATCGATTCAGGGATTTGCCAATCACGCAGTTTTGCTGCGTCGGATAGGAGGGTCAGATTTCGTTTGTTGGCATAGAGGGCGTGCGCGCGTGGGTTTGGTGTTACGACCACGTCACCGCCAAGATAGGCGCGGCGCAGCACCTGTGTGTCCTGCGTCGAAAGATCAAAATCGGTGAGCCGATTATAGACGAGATCGATGCGCAGATCGCCAAGCCAAAGGTTGCCGGCGCGGAATTCTAGCTGCTCTGGCGCGGCGATGACTGCCGCGATTCCGTGGTGCTCGAACAAGCGCTGGAAGAGGACAAACTCTGGATAGAGGTACTGTTGCTTTGGTGCGGCATCAACGATGGCGATCAATCGCAGTTGTTCTGGGCGGCCCTGTTTGCGCCATTCGCCTTGGAAGGAGGCGACAAACTCTTCTAGCAACGCATCACAATTGCCATGTATCGCTGCCGCCATTCCCATCTCGGCACAACACGCGCGCTGCGCTTGCAACAGATAGGCATTGATCAACGCGCCGCCAGCATTGGTGTTGATTTCGATCAACTTCGGCCCATCTGGGCCTAAGTGGAAATCATACCCCATAAATACGCCGATAGCCCCAGGCTGGTATCGCGCAATGTCAGGTGCATACTCAAGTGCAGCCGATTGATAGGAAGGATGCGCGGCGACGGTCTCGATTGCCGTGATCAATTCTTGCATGGTTTGAGCGTGCGGCTGCGAAAGAAAGAGTGGCTGTGCGGAGAGCAGGTGGGGATGGGTCTCAGCCATATCACGGCAGAACGAGGGATCACCTACTACTTTTTCGAGGGCACGACACAGTTTTTCGACATCAAGCGTGACGCAGGTGCAATCGGCATTGAGCCGTTCGATTGATGCAATACTGGTCATGCGCCGGCGCTCCGCTTAATCTTCGCCTACGCCCGCACCACGACAGGACAGAACGACTCCAATCGCTGTAACGCAGGTACGAGGACAAACAACGAATGGACCAGAAAATCGGAGCCGGGATCAAGGGCTGATCCAAACATCCCAAGCGTATCGCGATCGACCCCGGAGCCCCGTGCTATGATTTGCGGTTATCAAAGAATACGTATTTTACGAGCGCCGCGATCACTAAAAGAACAACAACGGATCCGAGGAGATGGGGCCAGCCCATGCTGTAGCCCATAAAATCGTACATCATGGCATTTTCCTTTGTTTCTTCTTGGTCGGCAGTGACGTTATAAACTTAGACGATACGCACTTCAGTCATCATACCTGTGGCCATGTGATAAAGGTGATGGCAATGCAGGAACCATGACCCCTTCATATTGGCGTCGAACGCGACTGTGATCGGTGCATGAGATGGCACGATCAAGGTATCACGAACCGCGCCCGAGAATCGGCGTCCTCCAACCGCTACGACCTGGAAGTGATGCCCATGAAGGTGCATGGGATGCATCATCGTCGTGGGATTCATGAACGTCATTTCGACACGTTCGCCCTGTCTGACCTCGAAGGGTTGATGCTCGCCGTGAATGCGACCGTTGATGGTCCAGCGATAACCGCGTTCTTCGCCGAGTATGACGGCGAAAGACTTGTCAGGACGTTTGTCAGCAAGCGGCTGGGTGGCTCTCAGGCTTGTTTCAAAGCCAAGATCAATCATGCCATTCTTCTTGTCTGCGGCGGTTGCGCGTTTGATGATCGCCGCTCCCGGAGTCGCGAGGATAATGCCGGTCATGAACTGCGCATCCTCGACCTGAGCGAGCACCGGAAAGGCGCCGCCATCCTTCGGTATCTCGACAAGGAGATCGATGCGCTGCCCCTGGGCGAGGGGATAGGAGGAAGCCTGTACCGGTTGGCACGGCATCCCGTCGACCGCGATCGCCGTTGAGGTGAGGCCCGGCGTCGAAATGGAGAATGCGGTTGCTGTGCCGCCGTTGATGATGCGCAAGCGGACGCGACCACCTTTTTCGACTTTGACGGTGTCGGGATCGTCGAACGTGCGGTCATTGGCGAGAAAGGCGTCGTAACGTACGTCATTGGCGTGTGCCATTCCCATCATGTGACCGGGGCCATGAGGCATAGACGCAGAAGAACGGTTTGCGGCATGAGGATCATTTGCAGATGGAGCCCCTTGTCCGGCATGCGCGGTGGTGCCGCCTAGCTCGGCCAGAATTTCCTGTGGTGTGCGGAAGGCGAAGTCGTGCAGCATGATAACAACATCCTGCGCGTCTCCCGCGTCCTTCTCGCGCGTAATCATGGGGGCTGCGAGCAATTGCTGCTCGGAGAGCGTGTGGGAATGCATCCAGTGCGTGCCGGGTGTCAGCTCGAAGTCGTGGATATCGGTCTGACCAACGGCAAGGGTGCCGCCGCCCGGGCGGGCGCGATCCTGATCGAAGGGCGCTTTGACCTGCCCATGCCAGTGCATCTGGAGCGGGTCACTTGAAGCGTTGAGTAGGCCGCCAGAGAACCGGTCACCTTCCTTGGCGAACACCCCGGATCTGCCATCCGCACCGAGCACGCTGAAGACCTTGGCGGCCTTCTTGTTGACCTCGATGGTGCGCGTGTCGACTTTGAGGACGGGAGCGGCCGCGAAGGCGGGGCTCCACGGGGCTCCTGACGCCATCCAGCCGCCGAAGGCAGCGCCAGAGTACAGGAAGGACCGCCGGGTCAAGGCAAGCGATGCGCGATGGGAGCTCATTTTCATCTCCGTGATTTTTTTGGTTTTGAATCAGAACTTGGCCTGAGCGGTCGCGCCATCCGGAGCGGTGATCTGAATGGCGCCTTTGACGCCTGGGTTGACGGGCGCGGGCGCTGTGCCGACTAGTTTCGAGCCTTCGGCGGGGGTCAATGGGAAGCGCTGCGATTTGCCGTCGATGACGAGGATGGCATTGGCTTTGAAATCCTTGGCAGGGATCGGCTTGTCATCGGCATCGCTGAGAAAGACGGCGACGTTGGTTGTGCCGTCGACCAGCAGCTCGGCGTGATAGGCACCCGCATCGACGCGGAGCCCGCCATTGCGCCCCTTCGCGGCTTCATGCGCGAGGGCGATCGAGCTCGTCATCAGCACGAGAGAGAGGGCGATGGTAGCGAGGCGATGGATGGTCATTTTTGGTCTCCTTCAGTGTGGTTAGTAGGCTTCGATGGGTTTCGTCGCTGCGGATTGCGACTGTGATGGCTCTGCAGCGCTTCGGGCCTGGGCGACGAGACGCTCAAGCGACTTGCGGCCATAGCGCAGGAACAAGACGGGGGTGAGTGCCGTGTCGAGCAACGTCGCGCTGATGAGCCCGCCGAAGATGGTAACGGCGACGGGGTGCAGGATTTCCTTGCCCGGCGCGTGGGCGTCGATCATCAGCGGCACCAGCGCGATGGCGGCGGAAATGGCTGTCATCAGGACAGGTGTCAGGCGTTCGAGGCTTCCGCGAACAACGAGATCAGGCCCGAATGGCATGCCCTCGTGGATCGCGAGATTGATGTAGTGGCTGATCTTGAGGATGCCATTGCGCGTCGCGATGCCGGTCAGCGTGATGAATCCGATCATGCTCGCGACGGACAGCGGCTGGTCGGCCCACCACAGCGCCATCACCGAACCGATGAGAGCCAGCGGCACACTGCCCATGATGATGAGCGCAAATAGAACAGAGCGATAGCGGCTGTAGAGAATTGCAAAGATCATCGCGAGCGAGATGAGGGAGAGACCGGCGATGGTGCGCATGGACTCTTCCTGGGCCTGGAAGGTGCCCTCCAGCGTCGTGAAGAAGCCCGTCGGAAGTTTGGTGCTGGCAAGCTCGCGGCGCATATCGGCAATGATCGCCGCCATATCCCGTTCGCCGTCGGAATTGGCGAGGACGACGATGCGCCGCTTGGTGTTCTCGCGCAGGATCTGGTTCGGCCCATCGGTCTCCTTCACTTCAGCGACTTGGCGCAGGGGAATCCAGCCGGCCGGCGTCTCGATCAGGAGATCGGCGAGGCCTTGCGTTGTGCGCATGCGATCGGGCAGTCGAACAACCAGATCGAACCGCTTGCTGCCATCAACCAACCGGGAAACTAGCCGGCCATTGGACAGGCGTTCGAGCTGCTCGGTAACTTGAGCGGGCTGCAGGCCATATAGCGCCGCCTTCTTGTAGTTGACCGTGATCTCGAGCTGAGGAATGCGCACCTGCCGCTCAACCTGCAGATCGACCACGCCTGGAATCTTGGCGAGGCGCTGGCGCATCTCCTCGGCCAGGGAGCGCAGAGTATCGAGGTCTTCGCCGAAGATCTTGACGGCAATCTGGGCGCGCACGCCTGAGAGCATATGGTCAAGGCGGTGCGAGATGGGTTGGCCAATATTGGTGGCGGCCGGCAGGACCGAAAGACGGCTGCGGATATCGTTGATGATGTCGGTCTTGGACCGCTCAGAGGGCTTGAGATCGACTTCGATTTCGGAGGAGTGGACGCCTTCGGCGTGCTCATCGAGTTCGGCACGTCCGGTGCGGCGGGCGACCAGCTTGGCCTCGGGGACCTCCATGATCAGCTTTTCGGCAATGAGGCCGACTCGGTGACTCTCCGCCAGCGAGATGCCGGGCTGGAAGAGCGTATTGATGGTGAGGGTACCCTCGTTGAAGGGCGGCAGGAACGCGCGCGGGAGTGCGACTGCGGCGGCCAAGGCCAGCAACACGCCGACGGTTGCACTCATTATCAGCGTGCGCGGATGCGCGAACGACCAGCGCAACACCGCACGATTAGCGCGTTTCAGATTGCGAACCAGCCAACTCTCGTGCTCATCGAGCCGCTTCAAGCTCGGGAGCAGGTAATAGGCCATCACAGGTGTCAGGGTGATGGAGACAACGAGGCTCGCAAGAATAGAGATGATGTAGGCTTGGCCGAGTGGTGCGAAGAGGCGGCCTTCAATGCCTGACAGAGCGAACAGCGGCACGAAAACGAGCACGATGATCATCGTTGCGTAGACGATGCCCGAGCGGACCTCCTGGCTTGCGCCAACGACCACATCGAAAGTGGATCTCGGATTGCCCGCCTCACGGTTTTCCCGCAGGCGGCGAAAGATGTTCTCGACGTCGACAACGGCATCATCGACCAACTCACCAATCGCAATGGCGAGACCGCCGAGCGTCATGGTGTTGATGGAGAGGCCAAGCGCGTAGAAGACAATCGCGGTCGCCAGGATCGAGACAGGAATGGCCGTCAGCGAGATAAAGGTCGTGCGCACATTTAGCAGGAAGAGGAATAGGATGATGGCAACGACGGCCACGGCTTCGATCAGGACCTTCTTGACGTTGCCGATCGAGGTCTCGATGAAGTTCGCCTGCCGGAAAACGATGTTGTCGATCTTGATGCCCTTCGGCATGGTCTGATTGAGTTCGGCCATGGCACGCTCGACGGCGCCCGACAGTTTGACGGTATCGATCGCCGGCTGCTTCTCGACCGAAATGATGACAGCCGGCCGCCCCATGAAACCGGCTTCGCCGCGTTTCAGGCGGGCGCCGTAATTGACCTCGGCCACCTGATGCAAATAGACGGATCGGCCGCCTTCGGCGGGGATGATAACGTCACGAAGATCTTCAAGTTTGAGCGTCAACCCGATGTTGCGGATCAGAAACTCGCGGCTGTACTGGTCGGCAAAGCCGCCTCCACTATTGGTACCGAAGCGCTGCAGCGCACGTTCCATCTGTTCCAGCGTCACGCCAAGCGCACGCATCGCAGGCGGGTTTGGGGCAACCCGGAACTGCCGGACTTCGCCGCCGATCGGAATGACCTGGGCGACGCCAGGGATGGTCAGGAGACGCGGCCGGATCACAAAATCAGCAATCTCGCGCACCTCCATCGGACTTGCCGTCTCCGCCGTCACGGCAAACATCAAGATCTGCCCCATGATGGAGTTGATCGGCCCCATCTGCGGCGTGACGTTGGCTGGTAGCTGCTCCTTGACGAGCCCGAGCCGCTCGGAGATCTGCTGACGATTGCGGAAGATGTCGGTTCCCCAGTCGAACTCGACATAAATGATGGAGAGGCCGACGCCTGAGACCGAGCGCACGCGCGAAACACCGGGCAGTCCGTTCATCTGTGTCTCGATTGGAAACGAGACCAGTTGCTCGACTTCGGCAGGCGCGAGGCCTTCGGCCTCGGTCATGATGGTGACGGTCGGACGGTTGAGGTCCGGGAAGACATCGACAGGCAGGCGCTGCAAGGTGAAGGCGCCGTAGAGCACCATGACGGCCGCCAAGGCCAGCACCAGAAGCCGGTTGCGGAGTGAGCGGGTGACGAGAAAGGTGAACACGCCTGCCCCCTACCGGATCTGGTTCAAGAGTTCGGCGCCTTGCGTCACGATGCGCTTGCCCGGTTCGACACCAGCGATGATCAGAACACGCGCGGCATCGAGCTGCTCGATGCGTACCTCACGCGGAACGAAGCGCTCGGCGTTGCTGTGCTCGTAGATGATGCTTTGGCCGTTTGAGCCGCGCAAAATGGCTTCTCGCGGGACAGCGATGCCCGTGCGTTCGTCGGTTGTCGTGGCGAGCACCGTCATGAACTGACCGGCGCGCAATCCTGCTGCGTCGCCCTTGATCGCGAAGTGAATGGGAACGGATTGGTTACGATCCGCAAGCCCGGTACCGACATAGACCAGATCGACGGTTCGGCCGCCGGAGAACAGACCTTGCGCGCCGCCGCTGGTCGCCTGCGGCTCGAAGCTCAGAGCTTCGACCCAGAGGCGGGTGGGGTCGACGATCTGGAAAATAACGGAGTTGGGTTCGGCCATCTGGCCTGCAACTGCATTCGAGGCTGCGATGACGCCATCAACCGGTGCAAGGAGCGGCTCGGGCTCCTTGTTGGCGCGCTCGAGATTGGCGCGCCGCGCCTGCAATCCCTTCAATTCGAGTTCAGCGTCCTCGAGCTGGCTCTTGGCGATCACCTGTTGAATTGTCCGGAAGCGCTCAACCCTGCGCGCGACTACCGAGATCTGCTGATCCAATTCGCGGGCCTGCTGTTGCTGGGTTGTCAGGTCAGCTGAGGCGATGGGGGGGCGTACATAAGCCAGAATGTCCCCGGCTTTGACGGGTGTGCCAAGCGGCTTGAAGCCCCCCGCGGGAGGCACGAGGCGGCCGCCAACGGACGCTTGCACAAGGCCGCTTGCATTGGGATCGGGGATGACCCGACCGGGCAACTCGATGGAACGGCGATGCGGTTTCGCCTCCGTGAAAATGGTCCGAAGGCCAAGGATGCGCTGCGTTGGCTTTGGTACGAACAGCGCCCCGTCCGGAAAGCGTTGCGAAACGTCACGCGCTGCAAAAGTCGCCGGCTCGGCTGCAAAGCCATCGGAAGGAAACGCACCGGGCAACACGGCCAACATGATCAACCCGGCCACTGCGCGGCGGCGGCGCCAGACCAGTGACGTGAGCAGGACCCCGCCCACAAATCCGAGAGCAACGGCAATCAGCAGGGACGTGCTCCCGGAAACCGGTCCGGGACCGACTTCCTGGGCAATGGCGGGATCGACACCCAGGGACAAGCGTTGTCCGGCCGCATTTCGGGTCGCTGTTGGGACCTTCAGAGTTGCAGTGAGGATATCGACGATGCCATTGGCAGAGACCGTGATTGCAAGATCATAAGAGCCTGGTTTGGCGAGGAAGGGTGCAGCGACGCTGTAAGTTCCGGAGCCGTCGGCTGTGGGTGTCAGAATGCCGCCGGGGGCATCGATCTCAATGGCAGCCCCATCGACCGGTTGGTTTTCCCGGAACGTATCGAGGAATATCGCGAGCTTGTCACCGCGAGCGATAACGACGATCTCAAAATCCGTCGACGATGCATCTGCACGGGGGGCGATGGTGCTGGAGACAGGCGTTGGAGGTGCCCCATGATCATGACCGTCATGGGCATCGGCCGGCGTACCCGCCACGAGCAGGATCATTGTCAGAAAAGCGAGCATCGCCTTATGTGCGATCGAGGATCGCATAGTTCCCCCTTGGCTACCGATGGGTCAGCTCTAGGAAGGTAGCGAAGGGGGTGTATCGGCGCGTTACAGCTCGGTAACAAATTGTTTCAAGAACGCCGGAGCGGGAGCGTCGCAGTAGCGCGGAGGCCACCTTCGGCACGATTGGTCAGCGTGAGCGTGCCCGCATCGGCCTCGATGTGACCCTTGGCAATGGTGAGCCCGAGGCCGACGCCGCCGGTTTCGCGATTGCGCGAGTGATCGAGACGTACAAACGGCTCGAGTACAGCCGCGAGCTGGTCCATGGGGATTCCGGGGCCATTGTCGTCGACCAGGACCGTGACGGCGCGCTCGGACAAAGCGGTCGACACGTTAACTTTGGAGCCGAAGCGGACGGCATTGCTGACGAGATTGTTGAAGGCGCGCTTGAGGCCGATCAGCCGCCCATCGATGACAATATGTTCCCGCGTCTCGAAGGTCACATCGTGTCCGGCATCACGCGCATCGTTGACGATCGTCGCGAGCAGTGCCGTCAATTCGAGTGGGCGCGGCGCCTCAGCGGTCTCATCGCCCTTGAGGTAGGACAAGGTGGCATCGATCATCTGCTCCATCTCGCCGATGTCAGAGGCGATGGCGCCCTTCAGACTTTCGTCTTGAAGATCCTCGGTCCGCAGTTTTAGCCTCGTCAAAGGTGTGCGCAGGTCGTGCGAGACGGCAGCAAGGGATTGGGTGCGGCGCGCGATGAGGTCGGCGATACGCCGCTGCATGTCGTTGAAGGCCTTCGCCAAATCGCGCACTTCCTCGGGCCCGCTTTCACGAACAATAACGGGAGTGCCATCGGGCGAGAGAGAGCGAACGGCAGCCGAAACGGTTCGGATCGGCCGCGTGAGCCAACGGGCGATCAGGATGGATAAGAGAATAACGCCGAAGGCCATCAGGGTGGTGGAGATCACCGTGCCGTGGCCGGAGGGGCGCGGACGGCCGACGGCAAACAGACTGACATTGATCCAGCTGTCATCTGGCAGTCGCATGGAGACGAGAGCAACATGGGGATCAGCGCCTGCGCTGCTGCCAATAACAATATCGGCGGGTTTGTGATCCTGCGCGAGCGACCCAATCTGGCCGGCAAGACTTTGCCAGTGCTCGGTTCCTGGTCCACCCGGGATGGCGCCGCGCGTGAGGCTCCAATGGGCTTCGATGGGCCCGCCGGAGAGGTCATGGGCAACGGTTTCGCGCTGTGATGGTGCCACCAGCATCACGCTGCGCTTTATGGATATAATCCGCTCGGCGAGGCGCGCTTCATGCGCGATGGTCAGTTCGCGCTCGAGCGCGTGCTCGTAGGTCCACAGGCTCAGAAAATGAACGAGCGTGATGCCGATCAGGGACACTAGAACCGCTCGCGCGGCAAGGGTATCGAAGGACCGGATCATTCGCGCCCAACCGCTGGCACGAACATATAGCCCGTGCCCCGAATGGTTTTGATCATGGCCTGCCCGTCCTCGCTCGCATCAACCTTGCGGCGCAGACGGCTGACCTGGATGTCGATGGCCCGGTCGAAGCCGTTGCCCATGCGGTGCTTGGCGGCATCCATGAGCTGATCGCGGGTCAGGACCCGCTGCGGGGCCTCGAGGAAGGTCAACAGCAGATCATACTCGCCGGTCGACAAATCGACGACGACGCCCTTGGGGTCCATAAGCTCACGGCGGCGCGTGTCGAGGGTCCATTGCTCAAAGCGGAGACAATGACCGCTCCCGGCCTGTGGTGCATCGAGGTGGGCGCGTGCGCGCCGCAAGACAGCGTTGATCCGTGCGAGCAGTTCACGTGGATTGAAGGGCTTGGCGACATAGTCATCGGCCCCGATTTCGAGACCGACGATGCGATCGGTTTCGGAGCCCCTGGCGGTCAGCATGATGACGGGAAGCGAGGAGCGGCTGCGGATTTCCTTGCAGAGATCTAGTCCATTGCTGCCGGGCAGCATGATATCGAGAATGACGAGATCGATGGAGGCACTTGCCAGAGCTTGGCGCATCTCGCGGCCATCACGCGCCGTAGTTACCCTGTAGCCGTGCTCGCGCAGGAATTTGCCGGCGAGCTGACGAATCTGCGCATCATCGTCAACGATGAGGATGTGCCCGTCATTGCCGGCGGGAGTAGCGTTGGATGGGGGGACTGACGAGTCACTGGTCATGGTGCGCGCGATCTGGACGGAGACAAGCCCGATCCTACTGCGTCGATTGTTTCGCTTCGTATCAGTCGTGTTTCAAAGTGTTTCGAACATAGCGATGCCCTCATTCCGGGCTTGTGGAGGGGGCGGTCAAGGCTCATGCTTTGGCCCGTGAAACAACAGCCATCAGCTCTTCGATCTTTCGCTCCTGCTCGGCCTTGTTACCACTCGTCATGGCGTGCCGGACGCAATTTTGAACATGCTCGCGCAGAAGCTGGTCCTCGACGCGCGCCAGCGCGGCACGCGCAGCGGCGATCTGGGTGATGATGTCGATGCAATAGCGGTCTTCCTCGACCATGCGGGCGAGACCACGGACCTGCCCCTCGATCCTGTTGAGGCTCTTGAGGCGCGAAGATTTAGCGGTTTGGCTCATGCTTGACAGATACCCTATAGGGGTATAAGTGTCAAGCAAGATACCCCCTATGGGTATGATGCACAATTACACACGGTCGATCGATTTGGAGGCGCACCATGGTGCAGCACACAGCCCATTCACATGAACACGACCATCACGACGGTCCTGCCGTGAACGCCAGGAGCGCGCACGGCGTGAAAGATCCTGTGTGCGGTATGACAGTCGACCCGCATACGGCGAAGCACCGGCATACGCATGAGGGGCATCCCTATCATTTTTGTTCGGGCAAGTGCCGCGAGAAGTTCATTGCTGAGCCCGCAAAATATCTGAAGCCGGAGACCAAGCTGGGCGCCGCCATTCCCGCCGGTACGATCTATACCTGCCCCATGCACCCCGAGATTCGTCAGGAGGGGCCGGGCTCTTGCCCCATCTGCGGTATGGCGCTCGAGCCCGAGGTCGTCTCGGCAGATAGCGCCCCCAATCCTGAGCTTGCCGACATGACGCGGCGCTTCTGGATCGGCCTCGCATTCACGCTACCTGTCTTCGCTCTCGAAATGGGTGGGCATCTGACGGGGCTCCATCAATGGCTTGGTCAGCAGAAATCCAATTGGATACAGCTAGTGCTGGCAACGCCGGTCGTGCTGTGGGCCGGCTGGCCCTTCTTCGAGCGCGGTTGGAACTCGCTCAAGACGCGCAATCTCAACATGTTCACGCTGATCGCGATGGGGACCGGCGTCGCGTGGGTCTATAGCGTCGTCGGCACCTTGTGGCCGGGCCTGTTCCCGGCTTCCATGCGAGTCCATGACGGCTCTGTCGCCATCTATTTCGAGGCAGCGGCGGTCATCACGGTGCTCGTGCTCTTGGGGCAAGTTCTCGAGCTGAGAGCACGCGAGCAGACGAGCGGCGCCATTCGCGCGTTGTTGGATCTGTCGCCGAAGATGGCGCGGCGGATCAAAACGGATGGTACGGATGAGGACGTAAGCCTTGATCAGGTGGTTGCGGGCGAACGGCTGCGTGTACGCCCCGGCGAGCGCATACCTGTTGACGGCGAGATCATGGAAGGTCGGAGCGCGATCAATGAATCCATGGTGACCGGCGAGAGCATGCCCGTCACCAAGAGCGTCGGAGAAAAGGTCATCGGCGGCACGATGAACCAGTCCGGCGGCTTCGTCATGCGAGCCGAGAAGGTTGGCCGCGATACCGTGCTTGCCCAAATCGTGCAGATGGTAGCGCAAGCGCAGCGGAGCCGTGCACCCATTCAGAGGCTTGCCGATCAGGTCTCGGCCTGGTTCGTGCCGGCCGTGATTGCCGCAGCGCTTCTGGCCTTTGCGGTCTGGTCGATCTGGGGGCCGGAACCCCGTTTTACCTATGGTTTGATTGCGGCTGTGTCCGTGCTCATCATTGCCTGCCCCTGTGCGCTCGGCCTCGCGACGCCGATGTCGATCATGGTGGGTGTGGGACGGGGTGCCCAATCCGGCGTTCTCATCAAAAGCGCGGAAGCGCTTGAGCGGATGGAGAAGGTGGACACGCTTGTCGTCGACAAGACAGGCACCTTGACCGAGGGCAAGCCCAGTGTTGTCGCGATCAAAACAGTGAATGGAGTTGCGGAAGCCGACCTATTGCGGCTGACCGCTAGCCTTGAGCGGAGCAGCGAGCATCCTCTGGCCGCTGCGATCGTGCGCGCCGCCGAAGAGCGTGGCCTTGCTCTTGGTAATGTCGAGAACTTCGATTCCCCTGTCGGGAAGGGTGTCACCGGGGCGGTCGAGGGCCGGAAGCTTGTCATTGGCAACCAGCGGATCATGACGGAGGCGAGCATCGATACGGCGGGCTTGAGCGCTGCGGCCGATGAGATGAGGAAAGAGGGCGCGACGGCCATCTTCGTGGCGCTCGATGGCAAGGCCGCCGGCATTATCGCCATCGCCGATCCCATCAAGGCAACAACGCCGGCCGCAATTGCGGCGCTTAGGGAAGCCGGCATCAAGGTCGTCATGCTCACCGGCGACAACCGGACGACGGCAGAGGCTGTGGCTGCGAAGCTTGGTATCGCGGACGTCGAGGCCGAGGTTCTGCCGGAGGACAAGGCTAAGATCGTCGCCCGGTTCCGATCACAAGGGCGGGTCGTGGCCATGGCTGGCGATGGCGTCAATGATGCGCCTGCTCTCGCCGCTGCCGACGTCGGCATTGCCATGGGAACCGGCACGGATGTTGCGATGGAAAGCGCCGGCGTAACGCTGCTCAAAGGTGATCTCAACGGCATTGTCAGGGCGCGGCATCTTTCGGCAGCAACCATGGCGAACATCCGCCAGAACCTGTTCTTTGCCTTTATCTACAATGCGGCGGGCGTACCAATTGCGGCAGGTGTGCTGTATCCGTTCCTTGGCATCCTGCTGTCACCGATCATCGCGGCAGCGGCAATGGCGCTCTCCTCGGTCAGCGTGATCGGCAATGCGCTGCGTTTGAACCGCGTGAGGCTGTAGAGCAATGCGCGCAGATGACGGAACACGTTCTGATTGGCCTTTGGCCTTGCGTTGGTACCTGGGCGTGTCACTTGCAGCCCATCTCGTATGGGAGGTGCTGCAATTGCCGCTCTATACGCTGTGGTCGACAGGTACGCTGCGGCAGCAGGCATTCGCCGTTCTGCATTGCACGTTGGGCGATGTCATGATTGCTGGCCTCGCGCTCCTGGTGGCGATTTCGGTTTTCGGGCGCCCCTCGTGGCCTTCTGCCGGAATACGCCGCGTCTACTTGGCAACCCTAATGTTCGGAATCGGCTACACGATCTACAGCGAGTGGCTGAACGTCAGCGTGCGCGGCAGTTGGGGTTATGCGGAGATGATGCCGGTCATCCCAATTCTCGGGACAGGCCTAACACCGCTTCTGCAGTGGTTTGTCGTGCCCACTACCGCACTATGGAGCGCTGTCGGAAAATCGCCGTGGCGCGATCAACCCGGCGGAGAGTGATGAATTGTGAGAAATCATTGAGATCCATCAAACGGCACGCGGAAGAGAAACATGTCGGACGTGAAATCGTTTTTAGGATCAACCGCGGGCCTGATCACCTGCCTCGTCGCGGCCGGGCTCGGCGGCTATCTGCTCGCCTATCACCTCGCGCATGTGGCGCTCGCCGTTCCCTATCTTTTTCTGCTGGCGTGCCCGCTCATGCATCTGCTGCATCGCGGTCATCACGGCCACAAGCACGACCACGACAAGAAGGCGCCATAGGCTTCGCAAGTGGGGCAGAACGAGAAATTAAATTCATGGGTAAACAAACGGCCGAGTCAGGCAAACTAGACCAGCGCGGCGGATGGTGAATCAGAGCGATCCACCATCGTGGGTTCTGGATCAACGTGTCTTCCGGCGGATTCCCAAACCTCCAGGACTTATCCGCCGCTCAGCGGAAAAGCACATGCTTGATCAGGGCGGCAATGAACAAGGCGATGACAACAATGCCAACGAGATGGCCATACCCCATGCCCCACATCCATCCATCATTCATCATGGCGGTGCACTCCGGTTGCCATTCGCGCCGTGGGCGGCGGCAGAAAAACGACATCAGACAGGTCGATCCCCTTTGAAACGACCAAAACTGTGACGGCCGTTTTGTCCGAATAGGATGACATCATAGATCTCAGGCGCACCGCCTTCCATGCCGGGCGAGCCGATAGGCATCCCTGGGACAGCGAGACCAAGGCCCTTTGTCTTCTCGGCAAGCAGCCGTGAGATCGCGCGGAAGGGCACGTGGCCTTCGATGACATAACCCTCGATCTCGGCAGTGTGGCAGGAGGCCAGTTCCGCCGGCACGCCGAGGCGCGTTTTTACCGCTTGCATGTCTGCGGTTTCGGTCGCAGTGACTGTAAAGCCAGCGCGGCGAAGATGCTCGATCCAACCGGTACAGCATCCGCAGTTCGGATCCTTCCAGACCTTGATGATGAGCCGTGGCTCTGCGCGCACGCCTGCCGCGAGACCGATAGCCGTCACAGCAATCACGCCCAGCATTGCTCGGCGTGTATAAAGTGGCAAATTTGAATTCATCTCTTTATTCCTTCACGTGATCGGTCGGCGTGTCGTTGACCCGGGTCAACGCTCGTCGCGCTGATACATGGATCGGGCTAGGCTACTGGAATGCTGTAGGCGAGAAACGATCTCCAAAGTTGCGGAATGGCGGCGATCTCACGGTTGACGACGGCGCCGATTCCACTCTCGGACTCGCGGCTCAACTCTGCCTCATGGCAACGCACGCGTAGGTGTGTGAGGCGCGGCCGATCAACCGGTGCCCCGATCTGGCTGACGAGATAACACTCGGCCTCGGTGATGCCGGGCACCTCGGCAACGACGGCGTGCGCGATGCGGGTGGCTGCCGCATTGTAGAGCTTGCCGACATGCGTGACCGGGTTCTTGCCTGCCATGGCCTCGAGCGTCATGGGGCGATACGGTGTAATCAGGCCGTTCGCACGATTGCCGCGTCCCGTCTGCCCATCGTCGCCTGCCTCCGCCGATGTTCCGCTCACTGTCAGGAAGACGGAGCCAATCGCGATGTCGTCGGCTGTGTTGACGCGTGCCGTAACGTCCCTGCCGGTTATATTTTTAGCGGTTTCGTGCACGGTACTCCGGAGGCGGTCCTTGGCATCGCTGTAAGCCCCGACATTCTCGAGAAACCTCCCGATGAATGCGCAAGAGACGGTCAGACTGATATCATTATACTCGCGCACGCCCATCACCTTGATGTCCTCGCCCGTCTCCGGGAACTTGGTTTTGAACTCAGGGGCGTTGAGCTTGTGTTCGACGGCAAAAACGACACGCTCAAGCTCGGTCAAAGGCGCGAATCCGACACCGCAAGAGGTGTCATTCGCCAATAACACGCCGTGATCGCGTTGGCGCATGAACAGGTCAACCAGTTCGGGAGAGCCAGGCCGTACCAGGCAATGAAAGCGGACGTCTGTCGTAGGGTCGAGCGCGTGCATGTTCTGACGGAACCAGGCCGTGGCAGTTTCCTCGGCAAGCTCAAGGACGGGCACGACTTTGCCATGGACGTCATGGGTCGCGCGCCCCGACAGAAAGATATCGATGGGCTCGAGGATGTGGCCGCCTCTAAACGCAGGCTCCGATCGGCCTGCGGCCAACAGAGCCTTGTCGACATTGTGATGCAGCACGAGGCCGAAGTGATCGAGATAGTGCTTCGAGAGCGCCACGCTGAGCTGTTCGCTCAGCATGTCGCAGATGGTGTCAGGGTGACCCAACCCTTTGCGCTCGACGATCTCAACCGGCCGTTCACTTGCCGCAGGGCCCTTCTGGTGATCAATCAGAATTTTCATGATCGTACAGCCAACGGGTCCGCGAGGCTCGCGATTGCGCTCCCCACGACATCGGATATGTCGATCTCGCTCGATGGGTGCGGCACAGAGTCGGTCGAGACAATCTGCGCGGCGCCCGCCGCGACGAGTCGTTCGAAGGCATCATCGGCAAACAGGCCATGCACGCCGAGGACGACGGGAGGCGCGAACCCAAGCGCAATGAGTTGCTTGATCGCGACCTCCATCGTGCGCCCGGAAGATATGATGTCATCGACGAGCACTGGCCGGCGATTCCGCCAACGCTCCACGTCCGGGATCTTGATATCAACGTCGCGGTCACCATGGCGGGTCTTCTCGAGCGTCGTGAATGGCACACCGGCCGCACTTGCAACGGCACTGACCCACTGCTCGCTCTCGGAGTCAGGTCCGATCACGATGGCATCGAAGACAAACTCGCTTATCCAGCTCGACAATTTCGGGGCTGCATGACAGACAGCGACTGGAACCGAATAGATCTCGGACATCGATGATCGCCGGTGCAAGTGCGGATCGATCGTGACGATCCAGTCCAGGCTCACGGACAGCAACCGCGCGTAGGCGTTCGATGTGATCGCCTCGCCGGATCGGAACCGTTTGTCCTGGCGCATGTATGCCAGATAGGGCGCCACCAAGCCAACTCGCGCTGCGCCGAGATCACGGGCCGCATGGGCGGCGAATAGCAGACGAAGAGTCTTTTCGTCTGGTCTGTCGAGCGTGCAGACGAGCGCAACCGATCGTGCCTCGACGTCAGCAAGCAGACGCACGTAGGTCTCACTGTCCGGAAAGCGACGGGTCTCAAGCGAGCCGAGGTCAGCGGCTAGGCGGGCAGCGAGGCGCGCTGTGAAATCCTCGTTGCCCGGCAGCGCGAAGAACAGGGGTTTCATGGCCCATCCTCGATGGTGATGATTCCGTACTGTGCGGCGATGTAATGCAGCGCGTAATTGAGCTGGCCTCGCGACTGGGCGTGAACTGTAAACAGGGGCTGCCCTGCCTCGACAAGGTCCGTGAGCCGGGCATGCAGATCAATCCCCGCCGCCGGAGCCTGCGGCGCACCTGCGAGCTTGGCGGCCTTGGCCAGCCGCCGATTGTCCATGGCCGTGATCCGGCCTCCGGCTGACGCGAGGACCGGATGGCGATAGCCCGCAACGGGCGGTGTCTTCATGCCACCCTGGGCATCACAGATCGCCTGGAATTTGCACCACGCCTTTCCCGACGACAGGACGTCGGCGGCAAGACGCATTCCATCGCCGGGCGACGCTCGTCCCGCAAGTTCGAGAAGCTCAGCTGCAAGATAGAGGGCCCGATCGCGCAGATCGATCGGCGCGTTGGCGTGTTGTTGCAGGACCATCAGCACGTCGCGAGCCTCGAGCGCGGGTCCGATGCCGCGTCCCACCGGCTGGGTTCCGTCGGTCTCGGCTATGCGCACGTTCAGTCCGAGCACAGCACCCACCTTCACGAGCCGATCCCCAAGGCGCTTGGCTGCTTCGCGGCTTCTCACCTTGGCGGTCGGGCCGACGGGGAGATCGAGGACAATGTGCGTCGCGCCTGCAGCTGCTTTCTTTGACAAGACCGACGCCACAAGCTGCCCGTCGCTATCGAAGTCGAGCGGGCGCTCCACCTGAATCAGAATGTCATCGGCCGGGCTCAACCGCACGGCCCCGCCCCAGACGATGCATCCCGCCTCCCTCTCCACGACACGGCGCATGGCAGTCAAGCCGAGATCGACGGGTGCAACGGTCTCCATCGTGTCGGCCGTACCGGCTGGCGACGTAATGGCCCGAGATGACGTTTTCGGTATCGGCAAGCCGAGGGCGGCGATGATTGGCACCACGAGCATCGTAGTGCGGTTGCCCGGCAGGCCGCCGACGCAGTGCTTGTCGGCGACAATTGGGTATGTCCAGGAGATGCGGTCGCCGACACCAATCATCGCCTTGGTCAGATTGGTTGTTTCCTCGAGGTCGAGACGATCACCCGCGCACGCCGTAACAAAGGCTGCCAGATGAAGGTCCGAGAACAGCCCCTTGGCGATGTCCCCAATGATCGCGGTGAAGGCCGCACCATCCAGACGTTCACCGTATGCTTTTGCTCGGATGAAACTCTCCGAGGCTACGGGTTCAGCATGCGTCACCTCGATGACGTCCCCTTCGCGCGCGTCGAGCAAAGCCCATGCAGCTTCCGACAGGCTCGCCTCTTCCCGCGCCAGCAGGTCAGTCCGGATGACGTTCAATGTCGCCAACAGGCTTTTGCCATTGACCGAAACGCGAATGCGCGAGCGCACCGCAAAGCCTTCCGATTGGCAGACATGGCAATCGGCGCGCATGTAGATGATGTGCTCCCGATAGGTGTCGATACCGAGCCGGCGCAGCGTCAGTCGCGACGGAGATGTCGGTCCCGCGTCGTGCCCGATCGATCCGATCTGGGCCATCTCGCTTGCGCTCATGGGATGGTCACCGTTTCCTTATAGTCGGGCACGGAGCACTGCCAGCCCAACGCTGCCTCGATATGCTGGCGCAGTTGATCCGCCGCCGCAGGCTCGCCGTGGGTCAGGAAGATATTCCCGGGCGGTTGGCGGAACGTTTTCAGCCAATCGAGGATCTCCGCGTAATCGGCATGACCGGACAGGGTCTCCAGGTTCGCGACTTCGGCGCGGATCGGGATTTCTGTCCCATGTATCCGCACGGTTTCTGCCCCGCCGAGCATGTTTGCTCCCCGCGTACCGCCGGCCTGGAAGCCTGAAAAGAGGATCAAGTTTTTCGGATCGGGAGCGAAGGCCTTCAAGTGATGCACGACCCGGCCTCCGGTTGCCATGCCGCTCGCCGAGATGATGATCATCGGCCCTTGCTTGCCGTTCAGCTCCTTCGATGCCTCGGGCGTGTGGACGAACTCGGCGACCCGGCACGCGGCCGTGCATTCCTCGACGCTCAATCGATGCTGCGATCGATAGGTGTGGTAGATGCGCGTGGCATCGACAGCCATGGGACTGTTGAGATAGATCGGCACGCCGGTCAGCTTGCCGCGGCTCTTGAGCCGCGCAATAAGGTGCAGCAGCGTTTGCGCGCGCCCCACTGCAAAGGCCGGAATGACTACGACGCCCCCGCGTCCCAATGCCCGGCTCAGATGCGCACCCAGTTCCTCCTCGGGGTCTGCCTGGGCATGCCGCCGGTTCCCGTAGGTCGATTCAAGAACCAGGACATCGGCCTCGGTGACCGTGGTCGGCGGGCGCATCACTGGATCGTTGGGGCGTCCGAGATCACCAGAGAAGAGCACTTTTCTGCCGGCGCTCTCGATCATGACCATCGCGGCGCCGAGGATATGACCCGCAGGCAGGAACCTCGCGGTAGAGGTCTCGCTCAATTGCACCGGCTCGTCAAATTCGACGGCGTGCAGGTGGCGCAACGCTCGCTCCGCGTCCTCCATCGTAAATAGGGGCAACGCCGGCTTGTGCTTCGAAAAGCCCCGCTTGTTGGCATAGCGCGCCTCCTCCTCCTGCAGATGAGCGGCATCCGGAAGGAGAATCGCGCAGAGGTCCTTGGTCGCCTTGCTGCAATAGACACGCCCAACAAAGCCGTTGCGTACCAGCAAGGGCAGATACCCGCTGTGGTCGATGTGGGCGTGGGTCAGGACGGCCGACGTGATACGTTTGGAATCGAACGGCAGAGGCTGCCAGTTGCGCAGGCGCAGCTGTTTGAACCCCTGGAAGAGACCGCAATCGACCAACGTTGCTGCCGCCCCATCGTCGAATAGATACTTGGACCCGGTGACGGTGCCGGTCGCACCATAGAACGATATCTGCATTTCCGGTCTCCATGGACCTTGGGCTTACCCGCTTAATTAAGCACACCGACGCGCAATGGCACCCATGCGCCGTGACACTCCCGACGAAGACACCCAAGAACCGCGGATCAGAATGACCGCGAATATCGCCGCAAGAAGGTACAGGAGGTCGACTGTGACCTCGCGCTTGACGGGCTGCTTTCGCTCTTCAGGCATCGGTTTTTTCCGTTGCGGCCGGGGTACCCAGCAGCCTGCTCAGTCGCGGGAGGAACGCGGGAACGGAGCGCGCATATTGCCGGTAAGATTCGCCAAATTCAGCGATGGCGTCCTGCTCCTCCGAGCGTGCGAGCCGGACGTACATCCAGACCAGGACAGGGAACATCGCGAGCGTGAGCAGCGTTGGCCATTGCAGCAGGAAGCCGAACATCACCAGAATGAAGCCGACATACTGAGGATGGCGCACGTAGGAGTAGGGACCGGTCGTCGCAAGCGCGCGGTTGCGCTGCGCCGCATAGAGCGCGCGCCACGCCGCAGATATTACCAAGAAGCCGGCGATGATCAGCACATTGCTCAGAATGTGGAACGGGCCGAAGTGCGGATTTGCCTTCCAGCCGAAGATCATCTCGAGGAGATGTCCGGCATCGTGCGAGAGCCAGTCGACATTGGGAAATCGTGTCTGCAGCCAGCCTGACAGGAAATAGAGGGTCAGCGGAAAACCATACATCTCCGCGAACAGGGCAACGAGGAATGCACTGAATGCACCGAACGAACGCCAGTCGCGCGGCGTCTGCGGCTTGAAGAACGTGAAGGCGAAGAAGATGAAGATCACCGAGTTGATCAGCACCAACCCCCACAGACCATAGGCGGGCGAACTGTCGGTCATGACTTCCCTCCATCGCGTTCGCTCGGATTGCGGTCAATCGGACCGCGAGGCCCGCCGCTATGGCTTCCATGTCCGCCATGACCTCCGTGCATGAAGATGTGCATGAGCGGGCATGCAAGCAGCAAGACGAATGGCAAGGCGCCGAGAATGTGCGCTCTGTGCTCTTCCCACAGCAGGAAGAGCGCTATAGCCGCAAAGCCCAGAAAGACCAGGAAGGCCCGCGATGTCCAGAAGCTGCCCGGCGGGGCGCCGCCTTGGTCGTGATGTGAATGGTCATGTGTCATGGTTCTGCTTCCTCCCTACTCGACGATCAACCGGCCACGAAACATCCCCATCGGGCAGGAAAACGCGTACTCTCCGGGCTCCTTGGGCAGGAGCTCGACAGCGACCGTCTGGCCCGTCGGCAAGTCGGCGCTCTTGTTGAAATCTGCAAACACCACCTTGTCCGAGCACGAGGCGGTCTCCTCGCGGCGAAAGTTGAGCCGGACCGGCTTGCCTGCGCGGACCAGGATGGTGTCGGGCGTGTAGCCGCCCTTCACCAGGATCATCGCCTCCTGGTACCCCCCCGAGACCTCAGAGGCGCGGGTGCCGGTCGTGCGCTTGAACCAGAAGAACCAGACGATGAATACGATGAGCGCAAGTCCAGCTATGAGGACGAACCAGCGATCGGTTGTCATGACACGTTCCTCCTCGGCTCGAAGAACCGGAGCCGGTTGGCATTGGTGACGACGGTGACGGAGCTGAAGGCCATGGCGGCCGCCGCGATCAGCGGCGACAGCAACAGCCCCAGGAAAGGATAAAGGATGCCCATAGCGATGGGGATGCCGGCCACGTTGTAGCCGAAGGCACCGACCAGGTTCTGGCGCACGTTGCGCATCGTCGCCTTGCTGATCTCGATGGCGGTGACCACGCCCATCAGGCTGCCTTTGATGAGGGTCACGTCGCTCGCCTCGATCGCCACGTCCGTTCCGGTGCCGATGGCGAAGCCGACGTCGGCCTGGGCCAATGCCGGCGCATCGTTGATGCCGTCGCCGACCATGCCGACGTTTCTGCCCTCGAGCTGCAGCTTCTGGACCTCGTGGGCCTTGGCCTCGGGCAGCACGTCGGCGAGCACGCGTTCGATGCCGACCTGGCGCGCGATCGCCTTGGCGGTACGCTCGTTGTCGCCGGTCAGCATCACGACCTCCAGCCCCAGACTCTGCAGCACCGCGATGGCTGCCTTGGAGTCGGGCTTGACGGTGTCGGCCACGGCGATGAGGCCGAGCGCCTTGCCATCGGCTGCCACATACATCGGCGTTTTGCCGTCGCCCGCCAGTCGCTCCCAATCCGCGGTGAGGAGATCGATGGCGATGCCGCGATCGCGCATGAGTTTGGCGTTACCGAGCAGCACGGCGCGGTCATCGACGCGCCCGCCGACGCCGTGGCCGGGGATGGCGACAAAGTCCTTCGCGTCCACGATGGCGATATTGCGCGCCTCGGCACCCTTGACGATGGCCTCGCCGAGGGGGTGCTCGGAGCCCCGCTCGAGCGAAGCCGCCAGCCGGAGCACCGTCGCCTCGTCGCTGCCCTTCGCCACCACGTCCGTCAGCGACGGCTCGCCACGGGTGATGGTTCCCGTCTTGTCGAGGATGATGCAATCGAGCTTTTCGGCGCTCTGCAGCGCATCTCCGGACCGGATCAGAGTGCCGTTCTCTGCGCCCTTGCCGATGCCGACGGTCAGCGATGTCGGCGTCGCAAGTCCGAGCGCGCACGGGCAGGCGATGATCAGCGTCGTCACCAGCACGATGGTCGCGAAGATGAGTCGCGGCTCGGGCCCGAGCAGATACCAGGCGATGAACGCCAAGGTAGCGAGGATCATCACGGCGGGAACGAAGTAGCCCGAAACCGTGTCGACCACGCGTTGGATCGGCGCCTTCGACCCTTGCGCGTCCTTGACCATGCGGATGATGCTGGCGAGCGCCGTGTCCTTGCCGACCTTGGTCGCTCTAAACTTGAAGCTGCCGGTCTTGTTGAGGGTTCCGCCGATGACTTCGTCGCCAGTGTGTTTTTCGACGGGCATCGACTCGCCGGTGATCATCGATTCATCGATCGCACTCGAGCCGTCGATGATCTCGCCGTCAACCGCGATCTTGTCGCCGGGCTTGACGACGAGACTATCTCCGACCAGCACTTCCTCTACAGGCAGGTCGATTTCCTTGCCGTCGCGCAGGACGCGGGCTGTCTTGGCCTGAAGGCCGATGAGCTTCTTGATCGCCTCGGAGGTGCGGCCCTTGGCCTTGATCTCGAGGGCAAGGCCGAGGACGACGAGTGCGACGACGACAGTGGTAACGTCCCAGAACACCTCGGCCAGTTCCATGCGCGGGAAGAGTTGAGGGAAGGCGACGGCAACAACCGAATAGGCGTAGGCGGCGCTGATGCCGACGGCGATCAGGGTGTGCATGTTGGCCGCCCGGTGCTTCAGCGCGTCCCACATCCCCGTGAAGAACTGCGAGCCCGACCAGACGAGCACCGGCAGGCTCAACACGCCGAGCAGCACCCAGACGACGCGACGTGTGCCACTTCCCATCGGCATCCAGTCGCGCAATCCAGGAATAAGGTCGGGGTAGCTCAGGAGCATTACGGGGATGGAGACGGCCGCAGCAAACCAGAATTTGCGCATGAGCAGGTCGTATTCTGCTGTCTGCGCGGCTTCCTCTGGGTCAGCTACTCCAAGAGCCGCAGCGAGCTTCGGTTCGGCGACGCGATAGCCGGCTCTCGCGATCGCCGCCTTGAGCGCATCGATGGTCGTCTTCTCTGGCTGGTACTCGACATCGACGGCATTGGTCATGCTGTTGGCCTCGGCTTTGATGACGCCGGGCGTCATGCCAAGCTCGAACTCGATGCGGATGACGCACGAGTTGCAGTGCATGTTGGCGATCGGAATACGCGTCCTGGCGGTTGCTGCCGTGTAGCCGGCGGTGCGGATAGCTGTGATGAGATCGACAACCTTGGCGCGGCCCGCGTCGTAGGTCACATGCGCGGCCTGGTTCGCGAGATTGACATGGGCGCCTGAGACGCCATCAACCTTGCGCAGCGCTTCTTCAATCCTTGGCGGGCAATGCGGGCATGTCATACCGCCGATCGGCAGATCAATCTGCGCCAACACGGACGGAGCCGGCAAGGCCGGCCGTGCCATAGGTTCTGGAAATTGCGCAATGTTGCTCATGATCGTTGGCCCTGCTGAGCAAATGTGTTGCTGCCGTGTCGGCCCGCGAAGGCGCGGCGATTCTTCGAGACCGCATTCTTCAGCATCGAGAATACTCCGATCCAACGCAAGGCCGACTCACTTCGCCTCACGCGGACACTCGGGTGCGACCGAGCCGAAGCTCTTTGTGCCGTCTGCGACGTGCGGCGCATGGTGCACTCCCTTCGGCGCTACCGCCCACTGGTGGCGTTGTATGCCGAGGCGAACACCACGCCCGCGACGAACCCGACGCCTCCTAGGCCGACGACACCATAGAGAACTCTGGTGAAAGTGATCGGTGCCGCCGACTTGACCGTCTTGAGGTCGAGGCCGTGCATGAAGGCACCGAAGAAATCGAGCGTCGCCTCCGGCACGACAAAAAAGGCGAGGGCGCAGAGCGCGCTGATCACTGCGAAGGTGACCACCAGCGCGATCCCGGTTCCAACTGTGCTCAATTTGCTGCTCATGGTTTGGTCTCCCAGGAATGTGATCGTGCCGCGAAACTGCAAGGGCACGGGTGGGGGATGCGGAGCGCCAGCCGCGCTGGATTCCCGCTTCTATGTCGGTCAGCTCCACGCGATCGCCATGCCGGCTTATTGCGATGGCCCCAGCACCATTTGATGCCCGATACCGCCGATCATGATGTTGCGCAGCACAGCGAGCTGTTTCGTGTCGATCACCCAGATCATTGGTTCCTTGGCACTCGACACGTAGAGCTTGTCTTTTCGGCGCACGACAAGGAGGTGATAGGGCTCGGGCGTCAAGGGTAGGGTCCTCTGCTGCCGTGTTTTGTGGTTGAAGGCAACGAGCCTGCCGTCGGCGCGCACCGCGACAAATACCGTTGCGCTGTCATCCGAAACGTCGATACCATGGGGATTGGCGCCGACGGTATGGGCGCGCATTCGCCTCGGATCGATCAGGTAGATCTCGGTTGCCGTTCCGTCATCGGCATTGCTCACATAGAGATGTGCATAGTTGGGCGACACCGCAGCGTGGTCCGGTCCTCGACCAACTTTGAACGTCTGCTCCACTTTCCAATTGCTCGTTCTGAGTACGCTGACCGTCCCGTCGCCGCCATTCGTGACATAAAGGCGCGAGCCATCAACGCTGAAGACGGCGTAGTTGGCTCCCTTGCCTGTCTCTGGCATCGCAAGTATGTCGAACGTGTCGAGGTTGATGACGCTGATGCCGCCCTCACGCGGATGTGTAACTGCGGCGAGTCGACTATTTGGGCTGACAGCGACGTGATGCACGCCGCCACGCACATCGATCCGCCGGACGATGGTCAAATCACTCTGCCGTATGATCGTGACCATTCCGCCGGTGGCACCCTGTGAAACGCCGTCCGGCTTGGTCGGCGGGTGATGCGCCGCATGGTCTTCCTCCTTCACGCCCGGCGGCAGCTCAGGACGTGCTCCTGCGAGCCTCGGCCGAGCGCTGCCGGCGACGAGATAGCGACCATCCGGTGTTCCGCTGAGCCCGTGCGCGGACGGAACACCCTCGATGCGACCGATCACCTTATCCTCGGTTACGTCGATGATAACGATGGCATTCGCATCGCCGAGGGCAACGAATACGCGCTCGCTTGCCCAGACCGCGGATATTTGTCCGAACTGGAGCGCAGTGGCGGCGAGAACCGTGGCAATCCCTCGTTTCAGAGTCATGGGGTTCTCCCTTTCTCATTCCTGCTCGTATTGTGCCGGGAGGCCTTGTGGGGCTTCATCCTGGGACCATAGGCTCAGACACCTCGATCAGAGCGCCGCCCTTGAGCCTGAAGTGGAAGCGCGTGGACGCAGGCCTGGCGAAGAGGTCCTTGTCCTTGACCGAGCGTGAGAAGCTCGGCGGCTGGACCGTGATCACAACGTCATAGGCTCCGTCGCCGGCAAGCGTGCTGTTCAAGGCGTAGTGGAGCCCGCTGCTGCCCCACATGGGATGCAGCTCTCCTTTCAGTGTCTTGCCGTTATCGCGGTTAGCTGCCTCGAACGTGACCACAGCGTAAGAGATGCGTGTTTTCGAGCGCGGATCAATCGGCTTGACCTCGAGGTGGTAGACCTCACCGGCCGCTGGCGCGTGCTCGATCAGCTTGGCTGGTGTGCCCATCGTCATGATCATCGTCGTCGCCGGCTCGATCTCGAACTGGATGATAACGCCGGCGGCTTCCGAGCGACCGACCAGAATCGTCTTCTGCCTTGGATCTTCTGGGGTGGTGAGTACCTTCACCTTAGGTGCCGGAGGCTCCTGCGCAACTGCCAGCGGCGGCAGGGCCAGCAGGGTGGCAATGGCCACGATGATGATCCTCATGCTCTGTCTCCTGTGTGAAGTCTCAATTTTACTTGAGGGCCGCGCCCCTCGCGCGGCCCTCGCCGCTGGTCACATCATGCAACCCATGCCGGTCAGAATCTGGTCGGCTTTCTTCTTCTGCTCTGCGCTCAGCGCGGCGTAGAGCGCAGCAAGCGCCGGCTTCACCTCCTTCAGCGACGCAAGGCGGCCGTCCATGGCCGAAATGTGCGCATCGAGCCGTTCGACCGGCGTCTTGGCCTCCATCACCTTCATCATGGTCTGGCGCATTGCCTGCATTGCTTGCAGGTTCTTCTTGAGAGCCGCGGCATAGGCCTCCCACGCCGCCTTCTGAGCATCCGTGATGGCGAGTTCGGCCTTCAGAAAGGCGATGCGACCCTCAGCGAAGGTCGACGTGTCGGCGCCCATCATCATGCCCATCATCGGACAGTCGCCCATCATCCTCATCATCATGCCGCGCTCCATCGGCATGCCGTCCATGCCCGTGCCGGGCTGCTGTGCGCTCGACGG
>JBJXDZ010000017.1:0-39566 GCA_046154645.1 Hyphomicrobiaceae bacterium | reverse complement strand
GGTTGAGCCCAATTGCGAAACCCAACGGCACGATTCCAATTCAATCGCAAAGACCCTCGAACCACGCCCGCCGCGTCAGAATTGGAAGTCGGCTGCGGTGAGGGTGTTGGTCAGGCCGAAATCGCCGGCAGCTACAATTGCGAGGAGTTCACCTTGGAATGCGATCTGCTGCTGGCCACCAACCTCGATGATTGTCAGCGCATCGAACGAGGTGTGCAAAGACGTAACGTCAAGATGATCACCTAACGGATAGTACTCATTGTAGAAGTTAAACACTAGATCGGTCCCGCCGCCGACTTCGAGCACGACCACATCGGCAACCCACCAGCCGTCGAGATAGATCGTGTCGTGGCCAGCCCCGCCAATCAATCTATTGGCGCCGTCGCCGGCGACGATCACATCGTCGCCAGCCCCTCCGTAGATGACGTCGTTGCCGGCACCTCCCCAAAGAAAATCGCCGAATACGCTGCCGGTGATTACGTCGGCGCCGTCGTTACCGCAGACCGCAACCGCCACGGCCTGGGTCAAGGCATCAATGATATCATTGCCAGCGCCGGCACTGATCCATTCAATATGGCTGGCACCCAGGTCGACAACCGCGTTCGCGTTATCGTCCATATAGAGCGCGTCCCAGCCGGCACCGCCGTCGATAGACAGATCGGTGCTGTCGGCATGGATCATATCGTTGCCGTCACCGCCTGATAAGCTGTCGGCCCATTCACCGCCGACCAGAATGTCGTTTCCGTCACCCCCAACAATCACGTCATTGCCGACACCGCCCCACAGGCTGTCGTCGAAAGCGCTGCCTGTTAACATGTCGTCGCCACCACTGGCGTAGTCCTCGACGCCGGCGATCTGCGACGAAGCATCAATGATGTCATTGCCCCAGCCGGCGCTCATCCATTCGATGTGCGTCGCGCCGAGATCAATATGCCACGCATAATCGTTGGTGGCGTACAGCAGGTCGTGACCGTCGCCACCGTCGATCGTGTCGGTGAATTCGCCGTAGATCGTATCATCACCACCGCCACCACTAAGTGTGTCGGCTTCCTGCGCAAAAATGTCGGCATTGCCGACCAGAATATCGTCGTCTATACCGCCCATCAGTTGGTCGTGACCATCACCACCAAAGGCGATTATCGAGCGATCGGCGCCTGCCACGAACGTGTCATCGCCGCCGGCTCCATCAAAGCTGTCGGTCGGCAGACCGACGTGGATATATTGGCACGAATCGCCCCAGCTCGCGAGCACCCGCCCATCGGGCAACAGGGCGAGCGACGCGGGTTGGTCACCATTGCTTATCAGGAACGGATCGCCGTCAAGCGTGCCGTTTGCGAGCAGAATTTGCCCGTAATTTACCCATCCCAGCTTATCATCATACGGATGCCACGTGACCATGAATCGACCATCGGGCAATTGCAAGCTATCGCCATAAAAGTCATTCCGATCGGAAAATATGGGCTCGCCTATTTTGACGACTTGGCCGTTTTGATCGAGTACGATTTGCCGGAGGCTATATAGCCGACTTGCGAAGTCGGTGCCTGTCCCCTCTACACCAAAGACCACTACGGTACCATCCGCCCTAGCTTCTCCGCCAGTTTCGGGAAAATAGACCCATCTCCCACCGAGAACCGCAGTCGGCGATACTTCTCCTGCCAGCGAAACTCTCAGAAATTCGGGAGCTCCCGGCACCAGATCGCCAAATTCGCCGACGTTTGGTTGACCCAAGACAAGGAGATCACCGTTACTCAACTGCCAGCAAGAGACACCACCCAGCAATTTAGCTTCCGACAATTCAACAGGATCACCCACGCGGTTTCCAGCGGCATCGAACCGCTGCCCCATCTCGGGACACGGGAATGTTGATTGCAAAAAAATGAGATAGAACCCGCCATCATTCAGTGCAAATAGGTGTCGCTCAATTCCCGTACTCAATGACAATTGATCGCCAATCTGCGACCCATCGCTCGCAAACATTGCGCCTTCAACATTGTCGTTTTGCCAAGTTGCTATGACTCTTCCATCGCTCAGCGCGACAGCGGAAATCAACGGTGACGGCACCGGCTCGTCGCTGGTTCTTTCATAAATTATGACGTCCGGCGCCACGACATTGCCGCTGGGATCCAGAACGGTTTTGGTCACAACCGAGGCGTAAGTCCGGTACTCATAGTGGCCACGCAGAGTGTCGTACGAAGTTGTATAACATTCGAATACAGTGCGGAATATCAGGCTGTAACCAGCGTCGGTCGTCACGACGTCATTTAATTCGTCAAATTTGTGCCAGCGGTCGATTACACCGAGGGCAATCGGAGCTCCAATGAGTTTCGGCATCGACGTATCTCACTCCCACCACCACGCAGCCCGGTCGACGCATGCGACCGGGCTCGGCGTGCAGTGTAGGAGGCGGGACTGAACGATCCGCTAACGAATAAATTGAATTTGCATTAACATGTCGATCGTCGAGAGCGATTGCAGCCGACAGCGGGCTTTCGCGAGCTACCGACCCTCACACCGCCCCGCTCGTCTTCAACTCGGCAATCTCGGCCTTGCTGAAGCCGAATTCGGCGAGGATTTCGGCGTTGTGCTCGCCGCGGCCGGGCGGCACGCGGGTGGCCTTGCTCGGCGTGCGCGACAACTGCACCGGCTGGCCGACGAGGTTGAGATCCTTGGCGCCTTCGCGCGGCAGCGTCTCAACGATGCCGAGATGCTTCACCTGCTCGTCGCCGAACACCTGGTCGATCGAATAGATCGGGCCGGACGGCACGCCCGCCTTGTTGAGAATATCGACCCACTCGGCGCTGGTGCGCTTGCCCATCCGCGTCTCGATCTCGACGTTGAGCTGGTCGCGGTTTTTCAGGCGATCGCCACCTTTGATGAATCTCCGATCACTGATTAGTTCAGGCGCACCGAGCGCCTCACACAACCGGTTGTAAATCGTCTGCCCGGAGGCCGCGATGTTGATATGACCGTCCTTGGTCTTGAACACGCCGGTCGGGATGCTGGTCGGATGATTGTTGCCGGCCTGGCCCGGCACCTCGGCGGCGTTGATCCAGCGCGAGGCCTGGAAATCGAGCATGAAGATCTGCGCCTGCAGCAACGAAGTCGTCACGTGCTGCCCCCTCCCCGACACTTCGCGCTCGAGCAACGCGGTCAGAATGCCGTTGGCGAGGAACAAGCCGGAGGTCAGGTCGGCGATCGGAATGCCGACCCGCACAGGCCCCTGGCCCGGCAATCCCGTGATCGACATCAGGCCGCCCATGCCTTGCGCGATCTGGTCGAAGCCCGGCCGCTTGGCATAAGGACCGGTCTGGCCGAAGCCCGAGATGCTGGCATAGACGAGCTTCGGGTTGGTCTTCGACAGCGTTTCATAATCGATGCCGAGGCGGGTCTTAACGTCGGGGCGGAAGTTCTCGACGATCACGTCCGCCTTGTCGGCGAGGCGGCGGAAGATGCCCATGCCGGCCGACGACTTGAGATCGAGCGTCATGCCGCGTTTGTTGCGATGCAGGTTCTGGAAATCGGGGCCGTTGCGTTCGCCGCCTATGCCGTCGGAGCTGTCGGCGCCCTCCGGCAATTCGATCTTGATGACGTTGGCACCCCAGTCGGCGAGTTGGCGCACCGCTGTCGGCCCCGAGCGCGCCCGGGTCAGGTCGAGCACGGTGAAACGGGCAAGCGCGGTGGATGGTGCTTTGACGGTCATCTCGTGTATCCTCGGGCGTCGAACAGGTCTGGTCGATGAAACATCGGGCATCCGCGCGAGCGTGTCCATGCAGTTGTCGCAGGCAACCCAAACATCATCCAAGGGAGATGAGCCCATGAGCGAGATTTCGTCGGAAGAGAAGCTGATCGGCCGCCACGCCGGCCACGTCGGCCACCTGATCTTCAACAATCCGGCCAAGCTCAACGCCGTCTCGCTCGATATGTGGGAGAAGGCCTTCACGGTGCTCGAAGGCTTCGCCACGAACCCCGACATCCGCGCCGTGGTGGTCAGCGGCACCGGCGGCCGCGCCTTCGTGTCGGGAGCCGACATCTCGAAATTCGAAAGCGAGCGGGCGAGCGAGGAAGCCGCCACCAAGTATAATGCGACCTCGCTCAAGGCCTACGAGGCACTGTACTATTTCCCGAAGCCGACGATCGCCAAGATCACCGGCTATTGCATCGGCGGCGGCATGAATCTGGCCGCCTGCTGTGATTTGCGATTCTGCAACGAGGCCGCCAAGTTCGGCGTGCCGGCGGCGAAGCTCGGCCTCGGCTACGGCTTCGCACCGATCAGGCGGGCCGCCGAGATCATCGGCCTGTCGCGCGCCATGGAGATGATCTACACGGCGCGTCAGTTCACCGCCAAGGAGGCCTATGACATCGGCCTCGTCAACCGCGTGCTGCCGGACGGTGAACTCGACGACGTGGTGGCCGAGACCTGCGCCCAGATCGCCGGCAACGCGCCGCTCACCATCGCGCTCGCCAAGGCCTCGGCCCGCGAGATTGGCAAACCCGAATCCGAGCGCGACCTCGCCAAGCTCACCGCCATGTCGAAAGCCTGCTTCGACAGCGCTGACTATGCCGAGGGCCGCAAGGCGTTCATGGAAAAGCGCAAGCCGAAGTTCGAGGGCAAGTAAGGCGACAGGCGCTCAGGCCTTCGCTCAGTGGAGCGAAAGACCTGGCGTGGCCATGATCAAGCGCAGCGTCATCATCGTCCCGGCGGAGACGAGTAGCGTGGCAATGAACAGTAACTCGCTGATGGTGCGCTTGCGTTTCAACCACCAGCGTGCGGCGGTAGGCTGGATCGTAACGCTGTCGTCATCGAAATGAATCAGCGTGCTGTGGATCGCCATATCGACCTCCAATGAGTGCGACGCAAACGCGTCGGACACAATGCGAGATATGGCGATTGCGCATAAGCGATCGATCGGGAATGCACGCCGATCGCATAAGCAATCCATCAGGAAGCGCCGCGATCGACGTCGCGCGCCCCAGTGCCTTATGAAGCCTTTACTGCCAGCATCGAGGTTCCCGATCGAACCCTTATGTGGCGCGGCCTAGATGTCGACCTATGCAGCATCAGCTGTGGAGGTCACCTTGAACAAAAACCTGCCGCGCTCGAACGACGCAGAACACCACAACACGCATCACGACATCAGTGACCACGCGTTGCAGATAGCAACACATGCAATTCTGCTCATGTTCGTGGTGATGATCGCCATTGCCATCTTCGGCATGTATTTACATCGCTGAAACGACTGCGCCCGGCACCGCAAGCGGTCCGGGCGCGATCCATTCATGCTACATGGCGCTCCATCGGAGCGAAATGGATCGATACGGAGCGGAGCGAGGCCGGCGGACCGGCTCAGGCCGCCTGCACTTCCTCGTCGCCCTCGTCGCTGGCTTCGGCCTCGGCTTCTTCCTCGGCGGCGCGACGGCCCTTGGCACTCTTCGACAGCACCTCGGTGATCTTCTGCACGGCGCCGCGCTCGTCGAGTTTGTCGACGGCGGCGATTTCGCGCGCCATGCGGTCGAGAGCGGCCTCATACAGTTGCCGCTCGGAGTAGGACTGCTCCGGCTGCGTTTCCGAGCGATAGAGGTCGCGCACCACCTCGGCGATCGAGATCAGGTCGCCGGAGTTGATCTTCGCTTCGTATTCCTGGGCGCGGCGGCTCCACATCGTGCGCTTGATGCGGGCGCGGCCCTTCAGCGTTTCCATAGCGCGCTTGACGATCGCCTCGTCGGCGAGCTTGCGCATGCCGACGCTCTGCAGCTTGCCGGTCGGCACGCGCAGGGTCATCTTGTCCTTCTCGAAGGTAATCACGAACAGTTCGAGCGCCATGCCGGCAATCTCCTGCTCCTCGATGCCGACGATACGGCCGACGCCATGTGCCGGATAGACGATGAACTCGTTGGTCTTGAACCCGTGCCGCGCGCTGACGGGCTTCTTCGAGGCCGCCGCTGCGGCAGCGACAGCCTGCTGCTGACGCTGCGCTTCCAGCGCCTTCGCGGCCTGCTGTTGCGGTGTGATCGGCGGGCTCGAAATGCGCTGCGCAGCCTGCTTGGCGATCGCCGCAGGAACACTCTTGGCCACGGCAGCCGGAGCGGCAGCGGGTGCGCGCATCTGCGTCATGAATTTCGCTGCGTCCGGCTTTGACGTTTGCGGCTTTTCGACAACGGCAGCCTTCGCGACCGCCGCCACCGGCTTCTTCGCAGCCGGCATCGCAGCCGATTTCTTGTCGACGACCTTCTTGTCGGCCACCTTCGCGATGATTGGCGCAGCGCTTGCCACCGGCAACCTCTTCGCAGCCGACTTGTGCACCGGCTTGTGCGCCGACGACTTGGCGGTCACTTTGCTAGCGACTGGCTTACTTGCGACTGGCTTAGATGTGCTCAAATTCTTTGCCCCATTTTTCTCACTCGTCTTGGCCGACTTCGCCACCACCTTGACAGACTGCGTGGCCGGCTTCGCCACGTGACGCGCAGTGGCTGCCTTGGCCGCGGCAGTCTTGGCGGCAGCTTTGTTCTTCTGGGGCATAGATCGCTATCTCACTCTCTAGGGGCACGCTAAAGCGCAAGGACCAAGCCGCAATCCTGCGTATTGGCCAAACCAGTTCGGACGACTGGTTCAGCGTCACCCCCGCACAAACCCGATCGAGCGGCCCGAATGGCTCTCTATCGGATCCTTCAAACTGACAACTGTTCCCGAACCTTGTGGATCACAGCGCTGACAGCAACCATGCGGTGGACTTTGGCCAAGCGCTCGATTTGTCTAACAAGACCGCGACGCCTGAACGTCAGGCACTACCCGCACGGCTGCAGAACCGCTAAGACCTGCATCCAAGGCTGATCTCCGCGTTCCTGTTTCGTCTCCTCGCTTCTCGACTGAGGCACAAGTAACACAAACTTCATGGAAAAAGAAGGGCCGGCGCGCATTAGACTGCACGGCAGCTAAAGATTCATAGCGAATTTCAATTCAAACGTGTGCACGACCGTTCAATACACACGTCCACCGCTTCCGCTGCGCCAATCACGGCCGATCGATCGACGATTCGCACAAATTGCAAGCAATATAAGTGTTGCACTAGCAACTAGTCGCCACTCCCGGGCTTGTCCGTGAAGTACTTCTCGAACTTGCCTTTTTCGTCGCGATACTTGTCGGCATCGGACGGCGCCTCCTTCTTCGAGGTGATATTTGGCCACTTTTCGGCATAAGTCCGATTGACCTCCAACCACTTCTCGATGCCCTTTTCCGTATCGGGCTTGATCGCTTCGACCGGGCATTCGGGCTCGCACACACCGCAATCGATGCACTCATCTGGATGGATGACGAGCATGTTTTCGCCCTCGTAGAAGCAGTCCACCGGACACACCTCGACGCAATCGGTGAACTTGCACTTGATGCAGCTATCATTGACGATGAAGGTCATCTGCGTCTCGGTCCTGGATCGGAGATAAGGTCGGATACCGTTTACGTGGCGGTTCGGTTGCGCCGCACCATGGCGTCTTGTCGCAAGTTCCGCCCGGCCACGTCAACGGTGGTCGATCAGGTCGTTGCACAGATAGCGGGGACATCATTACCAACTACGGTACCAACCACTGCCACAATTGCCTGCTGCATTCGTACTTCGTCACCGAGTTCAAACAGCGGATATCCGTCGCGATGAACGTGCTGCCCAGGCTATTCACAATTGCGTTTCTGGCGCCGATATCGGTCGCCTCAGCCGAGACCGCCGTCGATTGGATGGGCGACGCCGAAATCCGGCGGACCTTTGGCGGCATCTCCATCGACGGCGTCTATGCCGACGGCGTCAAATTCACCGAAAGCTACACCGAAGGCGGCCGCATCACCTATCGCGACCCGCGCAAGGCAATGAGCGGCCGCTGGTCGGTCGTCAATCACGCCTTCTGCACGCTCTACGACGAGTACAGTTCCGGCGGTTGCTTCAAGGTCAGCCGCCACAGCGCAAATTGCTACGAATTCTATTTCCTGACCGGCAACGAAAGCGAAGCTGCCGCCGCCGAAGGCATTCGGCCCAATTGGACTGCGCTTGGTTGGGATCGAACGAAACCCGCCACCTGCGACGAAAAACCCGCAGTCTGATCAACGCAATCGATACCTCAACCGGCCTCGACCGGCTCCACCACCCGCCGGTAAAGATGCCAAGACGCGTGCCCAAGCACCGGCAGCGTCACCAACAATCCGACAAATGCCGAGGCGATCGAGATGGCGATAAGCATCGCAATTGCCGCGCACCACACCGCCATGACCCAAGGATTGCCGCTCACCGACTTGACGCTGGTGACGATGCCAGTGACGAAATCGATGTCGCGGTCGAACAGCATCGGAAACGACACCACCGAAATCGAGAATACGAAAAATGCAATCATGGCCCCGGCGACATTGCCGAGCAGCAGAAACAGCAATCCCGACGGCGTGGTGAAGAGTTCGTTCAACAGATCGGCGTTTACCGGCCGGAAACCCAGGAAGCCGAACGACAACAACGCCGCGATATCCATCCATATCACGAGTGAGAACGCCGAGATCAGCGCCATCCATCGCAAATCGCGCTGTCGGGTACTCCAGATCGCGTGCATCATTGCCGACCAGGACAGCATTTCGCCTCGCTCCAGGCGCCGGCTGACATCGTAGAGACCCGTTACCACGAACGGCGCCACCAGCACGAAACCCATCGCCATTGGATAGGCGAGGTAGGGCAGTTCGAATTTCCACAGCAGCAGCAAGATCAACCAGCCGCCACCGGCGCAGAACGATCCGATCGCCAGACCGAAGCGCGGCGCGGCGCGAAAATCGCGAATACCCGCACCGAAAGCCTCGACCAGATCGTCGATGCCGATCTTGCGCACCGCCGGCCAAAGCTTGACCGGGGTCGCCACTTGCCCGGTTTCACCGGACCGCCCTTGTTCCATGCCGCCTCCGCCTTGGCCGGCCGGCCAGGATCCGAGCCTGATCGTTGACCGGCAATAGGTACCCGCCGACTTGTCGCTCAGCGGTTCGATCGCCGCTTCTCGGGATGCAGTGTCTTGCCGAGAATATGCTGGTCGCGGCCGATCACGTGCGAGCCAGAACCCACGATCAATGGGTCCGGCTCCTCCACAATCCTATGGTTCTTGTTCGGATATGGTAGCGTCGACAAGAAGTGACGCATGCAATTGAGCCGTGCCCGCTTCTTGTCGTCCGACTTGACAATCACCCACGGCGCGTCGGCCGTGTCGGTATAGAAGAACATCGCCTCCTTGGCCTCGGTGTAATCGTCCCACTTGTCGAGCGAGGCCTTGTCGATCGGCGACAGTTTCCACTGCTTCAGCGGATCGGTCTCTCGCGAGGCAAAGCGGCGTAGCTGCTCTTCGCGGGTGACCGAGAACCAGTACTTGTATAGCCGGGTCTTCGAATGCACGATCATCCGCTCAAGGTCGGGGCATTCGCGCATGAACTCCAGATAATCGTTGGGCGCGCAAAACCCCATCACCCGCTCTACACCGGCGCGGTTGTACCAGGAGCGGTCAAACAGCACCATTTCGCCGGCCGCCGGCAAGTGCTGCAAATATCGCTGGAAATACCACAGCGTGCGCTCCCGTTCCGTCGGCTTTTCCAGCGCAACCACCCGGGCGCCACGCGGATTGAGATGCTCCATAAAGCGCTTGATCGTGCCGCCCTTGCCGGCGCCATCGCGACCTTCGAACAACACCACGATCTTCTGGCCGGTCTCGCGAACCCAGCTCTGCGCCTTGAGCAGCTCGATCTGCAGCTTGCCCATCTGCTCCATATAGAGCGTATTGCTCATCCGCGATTTGTAGGGAAATTCGCTGGTCTCGAAGTAGTGGCGGATGCTGTCGGCGTCATGCCGGGGCCCACTTGAGCGGCGATGCGGCGGCGGCGTCACCTCGGTCGAAGCCGGCACTACCGACATCGGCGCCGCCAGCGTATCAGCCGCCACTGCTTCGGGTGCCAGCGTATCCACCTGGACATCCAGACCCATCGGCGCTTCCTGGCCGTTTTCAACAGCTTTTCTTGTCATGACCGATCGCGTCTCCCTGCTCGGACATTCAGCTGAACGAACACGACGCCCCCATGCTTTGATCCAGATCAAGAGCCCGCGCACCAGGCAACCGCAGCCCTCCATCAAGTCAGTGTCACATGCCTGAAACACAACTCGGATTTGGTCCCGACATTGCCAATCCAGGGGGAGGGCTGACATCGTGCGAGCGCGACCGGACAAGCATCGATATCGTGCCCTGTTCATATCGGATATCCATCTGGGCACCCGCGCATGCCAAGCCGCCGCACTGCTTGAGTTCCTCAAAGAAACAGACGCCGAGACCATTTATCTGGTTGGCGACATCGTCGATTTCTGGAAAGTCCGGCGGGGCCCGCACTGGCCGCAGGCGCACAACGACGTCCTGCAAAAGCTGCTCCGCCGCGTGCGCAAGGGCTCGCGCATCGTGTTCGTCCCAGGCAATCATGATGAAGGCCTGCGCGAATATTGCGGACTGCATTTCGGCGGTATCGAAGTCCACCGGGATACCATCCACACTACTGCGGCTGGGCGCCGCTACCTGGTGCTGCATGGCGACGAGTTCGACATCGTCGTGCGTTACGCCCGCTGGCTCGCCTTCCTCGGTGATCGGTCCTACGAATTCGCACTTTGGCTTAATCACCCACTCAACTGGGTTCGGCGAAAATGGGGCCACAGCTACTGGTCGCTTTCGTCGTACCTCAAGTACAGGGTTAAGACCGCCGTCAACTTCATCGGCGAGTTCGAGGATGCTTTGGCCGCCGAGGGTAGCAGGCGCGGCGTCGACGGCATCATTTGCGGTCACATTCACCATGCGGCCAACCGCCAGATTGGCGGCCTGCACTACCTCAATACCGGTGACTGGGTCGAGAGTTGCACCGCCATCGCCGAGAATGATGCCGGCGAGATGATTATGATCGACTGGCTGGCAATCACCAAGGCGCGAGCCGCAGAAGCCCGTAATGTGCTGGTGCCCGAGACCGCCGCCGCCTGACCTGCACTGCGCCAATCGGGCGCGCAACTAATCACGGAGACGAAATTGGCTTTCACACTCGATGTGACCTCGCGGACGGACACCTCTACCCCACCGGAGCGGCTACTCGGCGACGCCGTGCACCGCCATCGCGCGTTCTCGCGCGAGGGCATGCAAGAGCGCTTGTTTACGTTTGCGTTCAGCAACCTGGTCTATGCCCAGATCTGGGAAGACCCTGTCGTCGACATGGAAGCCCTTGAGATCAACGACCAGAGCCGCATGGTGGTAATCGCCTCGGGCGGTTGCAACATGATGAGCTACCTAACGGCGAACCCGTCACATATCACCGCCGTCGACCTCAATCAGGCCCATGTCGCGCTCAACCGCCTCAAGCTCGCGGCGGCAATGCATCTGCCTTCGCATGCCGCATTCCATCGCTTTTTCGGCCAGGCCGACGATCCCGCCAACGTTGAAAACTACCGCCTCTATCTGCGACATCGCGTCGACGCCGAAACCCGCGCCTACTGGGACGGCCGCGGTTTGACCGGGCGGCGGCGCATCGGCCGCTTCAGCCGGAATATCTACCGCTACGGACTGCTCGGCAGGTTCATCTCGGCGGCGCACATGTTGGCCCGCCTGCACGGCAGCGACCCGAGTCGCCTCGGCCGTGCCCGGACCCGCGCCGAGCAGCGCCAGATCTTCGACACCGAAATCGCGCCATTGCTCGACCGCCGCATGGTACGCTGGCTGATCGACCGACCGGCCGCCCTGTTCGGCCTCGGCATCCCGCCGGAACAGTACAAGGCACTGGCCGGTGACCATCCCGGTGGTATCGCCGAAGTGCTGCGCCATCGGCTTGAGCGACTGGCCTGCGGCTTCGACATCGAGCACAACTATTTTGCACGCCAGGCGTTTTCGCGTGGCTACGACCGCGCCCCCGGCGGCAGCGTGCCGCCCTATCTCGAACTGCGCAATTTCGATCTCGTCCGCGCCAACGCCAGCCGCGTCGACGTGCTCAACATTTCCTACACCGAGCACCTTCGCCGGCAACCTGACGCCAGCCTCGATCGCTACGTGCTGCTCGACGCCCAGGACTGGATGACCGATGCCGACCTGACCGATCTGTGGAGCGAGATCACGCGCACGGCTCGCCCCGGCGCCCGGGTGATCTTCCGCACCGCCGCCGCGCCGTCGCTGTTGCCCGGCCGCGTGCCGGACGCCATTCTCGGCAAATGGCATTATGAGGAAGACCGCTCGAAGATCTGGACGGAGCGCGATCGTTCCGCGATTTATGGCGGCTTCCACCTTTATGTGAAGCGAGCTGAAGCCTGATGAGCAATGCGACGGCGCCTGCTGCCGCCCATATGGATCGCATCTACCGCTACCAGCGGCATTTCTATGATGCGACCCGCCACAACTTCCTGCTCGGTCGCGACACCCTGATCGCCGGCCTGTTGCCGCCGCCCGACGGCGGCAGCGTGGTGGAGGTCGGGTGCGGCACCGCGCGCAATCTGATCCAGGCGGCAAAAGCCTATCCTAAGGCCCGCTTCTACGGTTTCGACATCTCGGCCGTGATGCTGGAAACGGCGCGCAAGAATATCGCCGCCGCCGGGCTCGGCGACCGGATTTCGGTGATCGAGGGCGACGCCACCAACTTCGATCTGCAGCAGCTGTTCGGACTGCGCGGCGCCGACCGGATCTTCATCTCCTACGCGCTGTCGATGATCCCGCCCTGGCGCGACGTCCTCGCGCGGTCGGCGACGCAGCTGGCACCGTCGGGATCGCTTCATGTCGTCGATTTTGGCCAGTCGCAAGGTCTGCCTCGCGCGTTCAAGTCGGTACTTTATGCCTGGCTGGCCAAGTTCTCGGTGCATCCGAGCAATGAACTCGAGAGCGAATTGCGCCGCGTGGCCCTGAAGGACGACCTAGATCTGTCGATCGCTCATCCACTGCGCGGTTACGCCACCTATGCGGTAATGCGGCGCAAATAGTCCGCGCGTGCTATCGACGTCGGCTCAACTGACGGAGACCGCCCGATGCAGCCGATCGCGCCCGATGGCTTCATGACCGTGCCGCCCGGCAAGGTCGCAACCATCGTCACGTCACTGGAAATGATGCTGGCTCCCAATCCGGCGCCGGTGGTGTCGGCTCCGGTCGGCGCAAGCCTTGCCCGATGCGAGCGTCCCGATCTCGACTGGTATCGTCGTCTATTCCGCAAGGTCGGCGAGGAATGGCTGTGGTTCTCGCGCCTGCGACTCGCCGACGAAGCGTTGGCTGCGATCATCCATGATCCGGCGGTGGCGGTGCATGCCCTGTCCGTCGACGGCAGCGAAGCCGGCCTGCTGGAACTCGACTTCCGCGTGCCCGAAGAATGCGAGATCGCATTCTTCGGCGTGATCCCGTCCCTTATCGGCAAGGGCGTCGGCGGCTACCTGATGCGCGAGGCGATCACGCGCGCCTGGGCGGCGCCGATTAGGCGGATGTGGGTACACACCTGCACCCTCGATCACCCGGCAGCACTGCAATTCTATCGCCATTTGGGCTTTCGCGCCTACGCCCAGCAGATCGAGATCGCCGACGACCCGCGCGTCATCGGTGAATTGCCGCGCACCATGGGCCGGCACGTGCCGATTTTCTGAAGGCCTATCGCCCCTCGATCTTCAGCGCCATGGCGGCGATTGTCTTGGCGTAGACCTCGGCTTTGTTCCACTCCTGGATCACCGCATAATTGGCCGAGCCCGGTTGCCATGGCTGGCCCGTCGCCCAGCCCTTCTGCTTGAAGTAGTTTGCGGTCGAGGCAAGCATGTCCGGCACCGAGTGGATCAGGTCCTTTCGACCGTCGCCGTCGAAATCCACCGCGTATTTCACATAGGACGACGGCAGGAACTGCATTGGTCCGATCTCGCCGGCCCAGCCGCCTCGCAACTGCGACGCCGGCATGTCGCCACGCTCGATAATGCGCATCGCATTGATGAGTTCAATCTGGAAGAAGTCGCTGCGGCGGCAGTCGTAGGCCAGCGTCGCCAGCGAGTTGACGATCGACTTGCCGCCGTTGCCGTCGGCGCCGTAGTTGGTTTCGAGGCCCCAGATCGCCACCAGGATCGAGCCCGGCACGCCGAACCGCTTCTCGATGCGCTCGAACAACTGGGCGTTGCTCTGCAACTGACGCTGGCCCTTCGCGATCAGCGATTTCGACACGCGCTTTGCATAGAACTCGTCGAACGACAGCTTGAACGAGCGCTGCGAGCGGTCGAGCCTGATCGTGTTGCTGTCGTACGACAGGCTAGACATCGCGGCGCGCGCCGTGCCGGCCGAAATTCCCTGGGTTTGTGCCTTGGCCTGGAACTGCGGCACCCACGCTTCGAAGCCGGATGCATCGCTGCCGCAGGTTTGGGCGCGGGCACCGGCCAAGCCCACCATCGACAGGAGAATTGCGCCCGCCACCGCGGCGGCGGCGCGGTTGATCTTCGCGTGGTAGCTCATGAATTTCATCCAACTCGTTTTGGCGGAAAGACAATCTGCCTTCTTCATCGTCGGCATTGCAATTCGACAATGCGGGCAGTCTCCCCTCATATGTGGCCAACATCCTGGCATTGCCAAGGCCTTGGTGACCACCTCGTGAATATGGTAAGCGACCGCCATGATCAAAAAGCGCGTTGGAATCCTGATCTCGGGCCGCGGCTCGAACATGATGTCGTTGATCGCGGCCTGCCAGCAGCCCGATTTTCCGGCCGAGATCGCCGTCGTGGTTTCGAACCGGCCGGAAGCGCCCGGCCTCGAAAAGGCAGCGGCGGCGGGCATAAAAACAATGGTTATCGACCACAAGCTATTCGCCTCGCGGGTGCCGTTCGAGATGAAGCTGCATGGCGCGCTGATGGACCATGGCGTCGATCTCATATGCAACGCCGGCTTCATGCGGTTGCTGACCGGCGGCTTCGTTGATCGCTGGCGCGACCGCCAGCTCAACGTCCACCCTTCGCTGCTGCCGGCCTTGCCGGGCTTGGATACCCACGCCCGGGCGATCGACCAGGGCTTGATGATCCACGGTTGTACCGTTCATTTCGTTCGTCTCGAAATGGATACCGGCCCGATCGTCGCCCAAGCTGCCGTGCCGGTCTTGCCGAACGACACTGCCGAAGCGCTCGGCACCCGTGTACTGGTGCAGGAACACATCATCTACCCGCACGCACTGCGCCTCGTCGCCGGCGGGCACGTGCGCATCGAGCGCGAGCGGGCTATAATCTCTGCCCCGCTTGACATACCGCAAGCGATGATTTCGCCGGCGCTGTTAATGAAAGTTTGACTTTATCCGCTGTGGCCGGCGATCACGTCCGGCCAATTGCGCCTCTACTCGTGGTATAGAGTAGGCCAAATTTGCCGAGGTCCCCGTGAACGCCATGACCGCTGCCGCCGAAACCCGCTCCCACGCCCAGAACCTGGGCGAGGAAAATTCGATCTGGTTCCAGTTGTCACCGCTGATGAAGGCGGCCGGCAACCCGATGCTGACGTTGATGATGATGGGCGACCGTTACGGCGGCGTGGTGCCGGTCAATCTTGGCGGCCATCGCGTGGTGCTGTTGACGGCGCCGGAGCACATCAAACGCGTGCTCGTCACCAAGGCCGACGATTACATCAAGTATTTCGACGGACTGACGCCGATCTTCGGCAAGGCGATGATCACCCACGACGGCGTACTCTGGCAGAAGATTCGCATGCCGCAGCAGGGCGCTTTCCACCCCGACATGTTCGCCGAGTACATCCCCTACTTCCTGGCCGCCATCGACGCCAAGATGAAGCTGTGGGACAGCCTCGCCAAGACCGGCGAAGAGTTCGAGATGGTCGAGCAGACCTGGACGCTCGCCGCCGATATGATCTGCAAGGCGCTGTTCGACCGCGACATGCCATTCAATCCGCACTTCGTGTTCAAGTGCGTGAAGGCCTACACCGACGTGATGAACCACAAGGCCATCCGATTGAAAAAGACGGCCGGCGAAGAGTTCGAGATCACGGAAGAAGACCCGGCCAAGGCGGTCGAAGCCTGGTGGAGCGTGCCGCCGGCGGTCATCAACGCCGATCCGCGCGAGGAGCGCGAACGCACGTTGCTCAAGATGATCCAGGCTTGTGCCGCCGACGATAGCCTGCCCGAGTTCGACCAGCAACAGGCGATCGACGAGATCAAGCAGTACCTGTGGGCCGGCACCGAGACCACGGCGCTGACGCTGGCCTGGGCGATGTACCTGACCTCGAAGCACCCCGAGGCCGCCGACCGCATCCGTGCCGAGGGCGAGGCCGTCTACGGCGACCGGGCGCCAACCGCCGCCGACTACTCGGCGCTGGCTTATACCCGCGGCGTCATCCAGGAGACCATGCGACTCTATCCGCCGGTCTGGGGTCTGATCCGCACCGCCTCCAAGCCCGACGAAATCGGCGGCAAGGAAATCAAGGTCGGCGACAAGGTCGTGCTGTTCAGCTATGGCGTGCACCACAGCCCGAAATACTGGGATGCACCGGAAGAGTTTCGTCCCGAGCGCTTCATGGGCAACCAGAAGCGGGTGCCCTACACCTACATCCCATTCGGGGGCGGCAAGCGCTCCTGCATCGGCGGCGCCATGAGTCAGGTCGAAAATACCCTTGCCCTGTCGATCCTCCTGCGCAAGTTTCGGCCCGAGTACGTCGGCACCGAGCCGCCGGGCATCAACGCCACTGTGACGTTGACGCCAAAGGGCGGTCTGCATTTCAAGATCCATGCCCGGTGAAGTGAAGATCACCGGTTGAACCGGCAGCGCCTCTGGGCTATGTCGTTCTCCCGCGCGGGACATTTACCGGCTCCGCGCCAGTTGCCTCTGTGGCGGAACCGGTAGACGCGGCAGACTCAAAATCTGTTGTCAGTAATGACGTGCCCGTTCGAGTCGGGCCAGGGGCACCAATCAAATCAAAGATTTAACCAACCTGCGTTGGTTGTCCTTAGGTCGATGCGAACCGGCGGGGTAACACCGGGGTAACATTCGAGCCACTCCAACCCCTTGTCGACGGCACCGCTCCTAAGCGGAGATCCGTGAGGGCAGAGAGCCGAATGGCGGATTCACGTACTTTCCACGACCGCTCTCCTCGTATCGGAGCACCTTATCCCGACCGACGCGATAGAGATGCCGATTGAGGATCTGCGTCACCGACCGATTGTGCTTGTTGGCAAGCGTGCGTCCGAGGCTGGTCTCCCAGATGCAGGAGAGTTTGCCCCTTGCGGGGTGGCAGCACCGGTTTAGGCGCCGAACGTGAGCCGCACGGACCGATGAAGACGATGGAATTGATTGCTTGGCGGACGATGGCGCCGCCAGCATGGACGGATAAGCCGTGGAATTGATGTAAAGGATGCGTCCGGTCGAACCGCTACTGGCTGTGGCGCTTGTCGTGAGCCTTAGGCGCGTGTAATTGCGCGATGATCTGATTACCCCAGACGATTGACCTGATACGGTCTGGACTGGTCGTGGCCCGCGAAATGTGAGCAAGCACCGTGACAGAGCAGGAACTGCTTCGCTTGCTGACACGCACCGGTTCGGTCGACGCAGCATCAGAGCAACAGCGAGTTCTCAAGAAGCTCGTTGAAGCTGGACTCGTGGCGCGCGAAGGCGATGGTTGGGTTGTCACCGAGATCGGCAAGGCGTTCCTGGAGCGGTTGAAGCAGACGCCGAGCTAAGGAACGGGCGGAAGCCATCGAATATATTGCTAGTCGAAGGGCTTGTTGCTACGATCACCGCACATCTTTTCAGCCCGAACATCGCAACGTCGGCATGATGTCAGATCATTTGAGGTTGCTATAGAGCACGTGACCGGCGGCTCCGATGGCCTCGTTTCACGTCAGTACCAGAATTGTATTGGCCTAAGTACGAATTATCCGGGCAGCCAAGTAGTTTGATTTGGTGAGGATGTGAGAAGGACGCGTGCATGACAGATGGCCGGCTCAAGCTAAAGTCGGACGGCAATGTTGTCATTGGCGCAGCGCTTATCGTTCTCTCAGCCGCATGCTTCACACTGGGCGGGTACGCCATCAAGGTGTTGTCCCGGGATTTGAACCCTGTCGCACTGGTTTTCTGGCGGAACCTGCTCTCGGCATGGCTGATCCTATTTTGGTTCTCATGGCGTGGTTTCCCGTCGCTTGCGACAGCGCACCCACTCAACCACGCCTTGCGGGCGATTTTCACATTTGGTGGTCTCCTTTGCTTCTTTGCAGCAATTGCAGCGGTTCCCCTCGCGAACGCGGTCTTGCTGAGGTCGGCCAATCCGCTCTTCGTGCCCTTGTTGAGTTTGCTGATCTATGGCCGACAATCCGATCGAAACGTCTGGTTCGGGGTTGCACTTGGCTTTGCGGGTGTCGTCTGCGTTGTCGGTCCTGATCTAAACGGTTGGAGTTTGTCGACAGGCGAGCTGGCTGGCATCGCAGCAGGTGCTCTCGGAGGGGCCGCTGCAGTTTCAATTTGGTCTCTCTCCGGGCGCGATAGCCCTGCTACCCAGATGGCGTACTTTTCCGTGTTGAGCGTAGTTGTGTCCGTCCTGCCGATGCCCTGGTTCTGGCAGCTACCAGGTATGGCGCTACTGCCGGAATTACTATGGATTGCAGTGTTCACCACTCTGGCTCAGGCATTTCTGGCCAGTGGGCTAGCTGCTGCTCCGGCGGACAAAATCCTCTCGTGGGGCTACATGGCAGTGGCTTTCGCCGCACTTGCCGGATACCTGGGATGGGGCGAGACGCTGCCAATTGCAGGGATCGTCGGTATCGTGCTCGTGGTCGTGGGCTCACACTGGGCAAGTCGCCCGGTCAAGAGCGGCTGATATGCACTACGGCTTCGATGTGCGGAGACATGGTAAATTTTACTTGCATTGAATCCGCTCCACCGCGAATATCAAAAAATCCACCTTAAGTGGAAATTTGATCATCTCGGTCACGAGGCCTTCATGTCTGTAGAGTTGCCGCGTCGGACGCTGCCATTGTCATCTTCCGAGACCCAAGCAACAGATCTACGCATCCTTCAGATGGAAGCTGAATTCAGCGCCATCGTGAGAGAGATAGTGTTGGAGCGGAATTTTTCTACGCTTTCAACGCACGAGCAAAGTGACGGTGTTGCGGAAGAAGCAGCGACCGAGGAGGCCCTTGCCCCGCACTATGACCGCTGTCAGCAGTTGGCTTGGGCGATTGCACTATTGCAGGCCGGCTCGCCAACAGCGCTGCTGGCCAAATCTCGGGTGCTGCTGGACAGAATGGATAGTGATCCGCATGACGTCAGTAGCGTGCTGATGCTATCTATTTGCAGGGATATATGCAGTATTTTTGGGCCATCGAACCGGCGACTGCCGTCAAACAACGACGCGGCTGACGCTCTGGCGGCTCCAGCATAGCCTGCCTAGAAGAAGTCCTAGCCGGTCGCGTCGATCAAAGCGTAGTTGTGCGTGCCTATGAGGTTGAATGAATGTCGAACGATGCAGCAAAGGTCTCGCCCGCAGTCAGAGGAATTCGCTCTGCGGGTGCAGTAGACCTCATGATTGGGCGCCGCATCCGGCAGTCGCGGGAAGCAGCAGGAAAGACATTGGAGTGGACTGCGGCGCAAATTGGCGTCGGCAAGACGCAGATGGGCAAATATGAGCTCGGAGCAAACCGGATTCCAACCGGGCGATTACAGCTCTTAAGCCAAGTATTTGGCTTGTCGATGGCGGAGTTTTTTGACGCTGATTCTGGCACGACACCCAGCCAAACCGACGACGGAGGCCTTGTGCACGGGTTGATTCAGGCATCCGAGGTGATCGAACTCTTGCAGGAATTCGCAAAGATCAGGAATGCGCGCGATCGACGGAAGGCGATCGCAATCATTGCAACATTGGCAGCCGACAGCAGTACTTAATCTATCAGCGTTTCCCACATAGGCCGCTTTGTGAAGTAACTGGTTGATTTCTCCACTTACAGCGTTGAATTTCCACCTTAGGTGGACAACCCTCCTCACGGTGCTGAGTCTCACCGGAGAGGAAAACGTATGTCTCAAGGAAGCTATGGACTAACTTCAGTCAGGGCGCCGTTCGGCATGACGCGAGCGTCGCCGTTATTGCGCGAACTGGTACTTGATCATGGGCCGATCGATATCCTGGGCCGGTTCTTTTTGCGGGCAGTCGCCTCAGCGGCGGAACACGGGATCGAACTTTCGTTTGGAAATGCGGGCGATCTCGTTCGGGCGAATAAGGCAAATCATGTGAACTGGTTGCCGCTCGTGCCGACGTTGAGTGCAGATTACAACGAGCTAAACCACGCCAATTTCTTCTGTGTTCTTGGTCGGAACAGCTCGGGTGATGTAGTGGCGGCTCACGCCGCCCGCGTTCTTCAATGGCCTGAGACCGATTTTATCGACGAACTCTTGAGCTTGCGCCTGTTCTACCAAGACCCCCTGAAACAGCAGCAGCCCGGCGAACGATGCCATGTTGAAGCGGCAGAAGATGCGCGCGCGCTCAGAGGACTGGTCGTCTATTCGGGCGCGGCGTGGGTGCACCCGGACTATCGGCGACGTGATTTATCGTCCGTCCTACCCAGAATCGCCAAGGCCTACGCTTTAAGCCGTTGGCGGCCTGATTTTATTGCCAGCCTCATGACCGAAACGGTGCACAGGCAGGGCTTTGCGCCACGGTTTGGGTATGACCATGTGGCATGGGCGGTACACTGGGAAAACTCGCTTCTCGCACGCAAGTTGCGGTTGGCCATCGTTTGGATGGACATGGCGCATCTCGTGGCTGATCTGGAAGCCTACCTAGATCGCGCGGCGGCGCAAATCGATGCTGTTATCGACAAACGACGCGCTCAGTAGGTAGACGTCACCACTCGCATCGTCGAATGGCAGGATAATCCTGCGATAGCGCCGCCTGTCACTGTTGTAACCTGGCCACGCGACGATGGCATCGACATCGTCGAGGAGAGGCGCGCCGTGGCTTGCGGCGCGCAGATACACCTGCGAGCAGTATCTGGCGTATTCAATATCCGGTTGCTCGTCGAGGCGTCGCCCCAGTGCTGCCGATAGCCACTCTTTGGCGCACGACGGCATGTGCTCGCCGCAGGCCTTCACGCGCAGGTCGGTTGTTCCAGCAGTTTGTTTAATCAAAGCGTATCGGTTACCAAGTACTTCTGTGGCCACTCTTCTTAGGGACGTAGCGTCGTAGCGGCCTATTACGTCGACCCAATAGCGCAAGGCGGCGCGTAATGGAGAATCAAACGGGAGCGTTTCCGTTGCCCGTGGCGAGTGCAGCACTTTCCGTTCGGGCCGAGAACCACTTGAATTGTATATGGCAAGCAAGGCAAGGCGGGTTCTCTCCTCGCCGCCACCGATAATCTTAGTACGCCAGGCTTCATCGTGAGTATGAACAACAACGCGATCGGCTCGTTGCTCAGATAGCCACATCAACATCGAAAAGAACGGCAACTCCCCGACACGAGACGGCCGAAACTTAATGTGAACAGCCCTGGGAGTGGTTGAGGCAATGACGACGCCCATATTGGTCGCCAGATAGTCTGCCCAAGCAGATTTGGGCAGCACGGAATGGAGGTCATGAACGAGCAAACCGTCCATCGCCGTGTGGAGTTGACCGTGATGATCAAAGTAGAAGAAATCCATTGGCGTATGCCCCCCCCGCAGGCTCGTTCCTCTGGATAATGTACCCCATTCGTGGAGACAATTTCCACCGCCGCGTTGCGAAGGGCGCGAACGGGGCAACAAGTCGAGCCAAGCGGCGCGGTATGGAGAGTTATCCGAGGACAAGAGCGTGCTTCGGGTCGGAGCCCGCCTAACTCAAAATGCAGCCCTAACATGCATTCCTATTGGTCTCTTAGGCCGCGTGAAAGCTGTGATTGAAGCCAATCTGCAAGCGACCCGTTTGCGAGACTTTTCGCAAGCTCGGCCTCTGCATCGAATCCCTCAACGAGATAATGCGTATCAATATTTAGCGCTCGCGCCAGCTTGCATACATGATGGATGTTCATCGTCAGAAGACCTGCTTCAAGGTTGACGATGGTCTTGAACGAGAGGTCACTTGCTTCGGCGAGCTGTTCGATCGTCAATTCTCGTTCGCGTCGGCGCTCCCGCAAACGTTGTCCTGCGTATTGCTGCAATGGGTTCATTGTGGGACCCTAGCGCACGTATTATACCACGCAGTCGCCTCTGCTGAAGAACGACATTCAAATCACTTGGAGCAAGTTGGCAAACATTACCATTCCAGGTCATACAGATGATGTTTGATGAGCATTCTTCCTAGTTGACCATTGGAAAGCGGATTTCGGCAGTTGATACCCGCCGCATAGGCAATGAAATCGGTTACCTAGTGGGCATTTCATGGCGCGCGGGCGCGCCTACTTGTTCGGGTCGACCGCCCGCAACGAAGCGAAGCCAACATCCGACGTGGATATTTTCATTGATCGCGACCCTCAGCTACCGATTGGGATGATGGAGCTAACGGGACTAGAATACCTGCTTGAAGAAGCTCTTGGCGTCGATGTAGATCGCGTGACACGCTCCTCGCTGCACCCGGCCTTGCGCGATGACATTGAAAACACCGCAATCCGCATCGTGTGATCCGTCCTGCCCGCCCGCGCCTCCTGGACATCGATGAGAACGTTACAGTTGCCCTCGATCTCGGGCATCGCCGAATCCTCAAGCACCTCATCCATGACCGCACGATGCGCTACGCGATGCAGCACGCCATTCTGATCATCGCTGAAGCCGTCCACCATCTGCCGAACGAACTCCGTGACCGGTACGGCGGCGCGGCCGCATCACACAACTCCAAACAACACGATCAGAAAATATCAACTGTATTCAACTCAGCATGCTGTGTTTTTAGGTAACAAGCTTTTAGATTCAGAATTCCGTTGAATTTCAGAGTACTTGCAGGTCAGGGGCCTGGCGCCTCTCAAATGCTGGTATGCCCGGCTGCAAGCGGCGTAAAATAAGTGGATTTCGCCTCTTGCCAACTATGCGTAAGGTACTTATAATGATCCTTATAACGAAAGTATGTATTGTGCACGACATGAAGGTTTCGACCGCCGATTTCATCAAGAACTTTGGCCAGTTGTCCGACAAGGCTCTCTCCGAGCCGGTCACCATCACCAAGAATGGACGCAATCGCCTCGTCGTGCTGTCCGTCGAGGAATACGAACGGTTGAAGCTCCGCGACCGCGAGGTCGTCACAGCCGATAATGCGCCGTCGTGGTTGATCGAGGCCCTTGACCGCACCGACGACCTCCCCGCCGAGGCCATCGCCCTCAATGGAGAAATGAAAGACTGGATCGCGTGAGCTTGCCGATTCCAGTCCCCGGACTGGTCATCAACTACAGCTACCTCTGGGGTTACGAGCATCGGAAGGGCCGAGTCGAAGGCGCGAAAGACCGACCATGTGCCGTCGTTCTGGTGATCGCCGATGCCCCTCAGCCGCAAGTGGTCGTGCTCGGCATTACGCACACCAAACCACCGGACGCACACCATGGGTTGGAGCTTTCTCAGCTCGCCCGTCGTCGCCTGGGCTTAGATGACCAGCCCTCATGGATTATCACCACCGAAGCCAACATGTTCACGTGGCCTGGCCCAGATTTGCGCCCCCGATACCCCGACCGGCAGGAAAGCGTCGCCTTCGGCATTCTACCGGCCGAACTGGTGGTTGAGCTTCGTCGCCGCTTTCGTGCACACGTCACCAGCCGTCAGATCCGTATTGTTCCACGCACGAGCGACTGATGTGATCGATACTCATTGGCTACGCCCGCGTCAGTACCAACAGCAACACCCCGACTGGCAGCTGGCGCGCTCGACGCCGCTGGTTACCAACGAATATATTAGGTGGAGTGTGAACCGCGACGTCGCCAATTCCCGCACTGAGTTGATCGAACCAGCCTGTCGCATCTTGTGATCCGTCCTGCCCGCCCGCGCCTCCTAGACATCGATGAGAACATCGCCGTTGCCCTCGATCTCGTGCATAGACGCACCCTCAAAAACCTCAGCCATGACCGCACGATGCGCTATGCGCTGCACCATGCCATCTTGATCATCGCTGAGGCCGTCCATCATCTGCCCAGCGAACTGCGCAATCGGTATCCCAACACCCCTTGGTCCAACATACAATCGATCGGTCAGCGACTGCTACGCGAGTATTACCTGACCGATCCGGAAGTCGTTTGGGATGTGGCAACCGTCCAGCTTAAGCCATTGCAGGAGGTTATCAGGAAGCTGCTCGCCGAAATCGACTAGCCGCTGGTCGAACGCTGCATCTGCCTATCGGGGCAATGCCGCTCTCATCCGCAGATGGCGCTCGATCATTTGCCAACTGATGATTACTTGGATATACTCCGATCCACATGAACATTGTTAATCCCTTGGAGAGCGCGCTCGCACAGCTCAAAACAAACTATGATCTCATTGGATCTGACGTTGCGCGCGACCAGCCGAAGGTGAAGGCTGCCTTCCGGACGGCATCAATCAAGTCGTTCGAGTACGCCTATGAACTCAGTATCCGACTAATCCGGCGCCGACTTGAGTCATCTGCTTCAACCGCCCAAGAGATCGAAGGAATGGATTTCAAGCCGCTGATGCGCACGGCGGCGGAGAAGGGCCTCGTTGACGACCCTGTGGCGTGGTTCCTCTATCGTGAAAAGCGCAACATCACGTCACACACCTATGATGAGACGAAGGCCATGGACGTCGTAAGCGTTCTGCCGGAATTCCTGCAATCGGCCTACCTACTGCTCACAGCGCTGAAAGCACCTGTGAATGCACCTGGATGACCGACACCGGGCGACGGTCCGCCAGATTGTAAAAACCATCGTGCCGAAGGACGTGGCCGTTCTGGCATTTGGATCACGGGTTCATGGGCGATGCCTCAAGCCATTTTCGGATCTTGACCTGTGCCTCCGAGGCGTGGAGCCGGTTCCCGAGGCGACGCTTCGTTTACTGAGAGCCGCCTTTGAGGACAGCGATCTTCCGTTCAAAATCGATATAATCGACTGGCATGGAATATCTGACGAATTTCAGGCTGCAATCGAAGTTAGCCTGACACCTCTCACCTCTTAAGTCATTGAACTATTTAACATAAGATTCATTATGCGAACTAAATGCACGCTAATCAAAATCAAGTGGTCGCGCATGATCCGGCGGTCAGCCGGGCAGCCTCACACAAGCGGGCGCGGGCATCGTGCTACCGAGAAAGTGTTCTCCTCACATATGCGTCCTTTCTCGCTCCCAACTTGACCCGCTGCACACTTGCCTTGAGCAGCGGGCATTTTCGCCGCTTTGGCCGATATGCTATCGTTGCGACCTACGCACGCCCATAGTTGTGAAAGCGCAAGACCAACACCAACAGGCGCTCGATGAATGACCTTGTTGCAATGCTGACGTTCCTATCCGCTGACGGCACCGATGATGTACCGCAGGAGCTGGCCGATATTCTGTCGACGCTGCTGGACCTGGAGCTAATTTCTTACGAGCGCGGTCGTTGGACGCTAACGAATAGCGGCGAAGACTATTTGGAGCGTCAAGTTCAAGTCTACCATTGAGCCACTGGCGGCCGATGATGGATCAGCTCGTTCCCAGCTGCCGAGCCGTGAGTAACTCTTTGAGGCGGTCAAGCCTCGCGCCTTCTTTGGACCATTCGTCCGGATTGCTCACCACGTCGCCATCCTCGAAAAGCTCGGTGTGCTCCCGCGCCTCCTTCTCGCCTTCACGGTAGATGCGATGCAGATGGTCGACATAGGCGTGCAGGACGTCCGCACCAAAGATGTCGCGAATGGCCGCCACGAATGCCGGCAGCTCACGCGCGAATTCAACGCGATCTTCGGCCGTTGCAACGAATACCATCAACTTCTCGCCAATCAGGTAATCAAGCGCCGACACGTCGTCATGGTCACGCATGATCCGCCGGGCTGCTTCACACTGCTCAATCCAGATTAACTCGAAGCGGCGCATATCGACTGCTCCCTCGGCAGCTCAAAGAAACGCTGGGAGCCACATTAACCCTGAGCAAGCTCAACCGCAATCGACGTAGCGGGACCACGCTGACAATGCACTATGTGCGCTCGACTAACTTAGGCGTGCGTCAGCGATCGTCACCCACCGGGCGGAGACACCGAGGTGGCTCCGGTCGGGCCGTCCGCCCGACTAGAGCGCGGTCCCGCGCGCTGCGCGGGAGACGCCCCCTGCCCTATCGCCCGTCCCGCTCGCCCGACTTCTTCCTCGGCTTGGCAGCGGGCGCTGCCACCGGCGCTGCCTTCTCCAACGGATACTGGGTCGACCCAGTCAGATACTTGGTGATGTGAGGATTGACCTGATAGCGGCTCTCCTTTTCCCAAACTGCCAGATGGATTTCCGCCTCCCCGGCCCCCAGCTGGGCACGCCCCCACAGGTTAGGTCGCTCACCGACACCATCCTTCACGGCTACGTCCTTGAATTCGTTGTCGAGCAGAAACAGGCGGTATTCGCTCGGCTGGCCTTCCACCGGCTCAACCAGATCGGCCGGCCCCGCCAGGAGCGCGTCCATCTGGGCATCAAAACTACCGTTCACTGGCTGCCGGCTGATGGGACCTGACAGGAAGCGCTTGCCGTCCTTGCCCCGGCCGAGGAACAACGCAAAGGCGTACTCCTCGTCGGTACCGGGCTTCACGAAGCGTCCGTTGTAGACCGGCTTGCGGTCCCCGGGCCGCTTGTCGCGGTTGATGTTGGTTTTGAAGTTGCCTTTCGCTTGGTCCATTGCCTGTTCCTTTCCTTGGGCCAGACAATGTTCGCGCTGCTGTCCATCCCCAGTCAATTTCACTGCCTACGGATGTATCAGCAAAATCAGTCAGCGCTCACGCGCCCTTCGGCGTGACCGACGGGTCGCTGGCGCTACCACCAACGGCGCCTCGTCACGGTCATCGTCCCCGGCCAACACCCGCGCCTCCCGGATATCGAGCCTGGCCCGCTCTTGCTCAATCTTCAACAACCGCTGCCGCAGTTCAGCCCGCCGCAGATAATCCCGCTCGGCCTCGGGATTGTGTGCCCGATCGACGTGATCCTGATCGTGCCGCACGGTCTGCATGGCGCTTAAGGCCTGCCGGTGCAGCCCGAGCCGATACTGATAGTAGGGCCCTACCGCCCCATCGGCCGCCATCGTGGGGACCGATACCGCAGACACCGGCGACGGCTGCCCTCGCTCGGCTTCCTTCGCCATCAAATCGTACATGAGCCGCCGCTCGGCCAGGATTTCACCCACGGCCACACGCCTTTGGTCCCGGTTGGTCCAGGGCGCCAAACGCAAGCGTTCCCGAAAGGTCGACGGCATCAACAGAATGGCCCGCTTCTGCTGCACATCGAGCCCCTGGAGGGGATCGAGCGGCGTCCAGGCGGTGTGGGCATACGAGCGGAGAATGGGATTCATGGGGGTGCCTGCGCGTCCAAAAGGCTTGGAATTCGGAAACTACGCACTACACTGCCCTTAAGATTCCACATCACTGTGGCACCACAAGGACATAACGGGAGCTGAATAATGGCGAACGGCCTTTGGAACCGCGATCGATTGCAACAGCTCGCCAAGCAGCGATTGGCGCAACGTGCCCGTCTGCAACCCGTTGAAAAGGCAATCCTTGCCTATGCTCGCTGGCAGGGCATGACCGACGAAAACAACGTCGACACCACCGCCGCCAAGGCCGAACTCGACCGCCTCACCGACGCTATGGACCCGAAACACTGGGAACCGCTGGCCGAACTGGTCGGCACCATCGACGACCAAGTCCTGCGCGGCCTGATGAGCTATTCGATGCAACGCTCAGTCGGCCAACTCCGGGATCAAGCCAAAGACCTTGCCACACCTGAGAGCGCCGCCCCCAAGAAGCAGCCACGGAAGTCCAAGAAGCGTGACAAGGACCGGTGAGGATCAACGACATGGCGAATTGGTTCACCCGCCGCCTCTCAGCGGCTCAAGCCACCCCTCACGACACGAGCGCCACAATGCCAACCATCCCAGATGACAGCAACACTCGCCTCGGCTGGTGCCTGGTCACGTTTCTCAATGATGTGCTGGAACCGGCAGAGAGCGGCAGTATCACCGGCACCGAGCTGTTCACCTGCTACCGCCGCTGGTGCGCCGACCACCGTCTGGTGCCAATCAATGAGAGTGATTTCATAAACGAGATCGGCAAGTTCGCACCCGAAGTGGAGATGCCGATCAAGCAGTCTGGTGGGAATATCACCCTGTTTATGGTTCGCTTCGCTACTGACCTAATCGAGATTGGTACGAGCCAGCCGCATCAGTCGCGCCCCTTGGACAAAACACTATAATGCCGAGCTATTCAGGTCTCGCATGCTGTACAAACCCCAAAATAATATTAAGCCGAGAAACGACGCTTGAGGTCAGCGATCAGCTCTGAGGCACCGCGATTTGGCGTCTGTTGGGTGTTGTCAAGGTGCAGCTTCCGAATATCTTGGAATTTGCATTTATCAAAGCTGGGGCTTGACGCAAACTTCACATCTCGCATCCAAGCAGCGCCGGAAAAACGTGCTGCCGAAAACGAGACGCTACGCGCAAACGCAGAATCGTCGAACGATACGCCGCCCTTGAATTGGCAGCCTTCGAAGCTGGCAACTCCATTGAATGCGCTGGAACCGAACCCCGCTTCTCGATTGAAAATGCTGGCTGACCAGTCTAACGCACCATCAAACTGCCCGTTTGCGAACCATACATCGGCATCAAAGACGGCGTCATTAAAAAAAACACTGTCTTTGCACGTAAGTTGTCTGGCCTCTGCTACACCTTCCCATCGACTGCCAACAAACGATACCTGCCGCTCGAATGTACTTTGCTCGAACCATGCTCCCGACCTCGCGAACGTCGCATGCGAGAAGTTTGCCGGCCCACAGAAACGACATGCGTTCAACCAAGCCTCTCCTTCGAACGCCACATGACTAAAATCGACGGATCCAGGAAACACAAACCCTGCAACATCGAATGCCTTGGAAAATTCTTCCCGACCGAACACGATCTCAGATGTATGCTTGATTAGCCTCTCGAAAGCCGGGGCCCCCTTTGCTTGGAGCCCGAGTTCAAGCATTGCCTCCGACCATGCATTCCAGCTACTGCGTCCGGCTTTCAGCCTCCTCAGTGCCGCCTCGGTTTGCCTAAGAGCCAGTTCTCGTTCGCTCAGGATCTTACAGTCGTCTGCCAACAATCCATTCAGCCAAGGGTTGAGCAGCAACAACTTCCCAGCCAAGTCGCCGTGACGATTGAACGCGAGCCGCATACATAACCACCCGTAAGAGAGACTTTCGGTCAACCGACCAATCACTGACCACAAGAGTGGCCAGCCAAAGTGGAAGATATCGGCCTGATGACTTGGATCTTAATCTATCGTTAAGCAGAATCATAGCACCGGAAAAGAGGAAAGCAACTGACACATGGACACGCACAATGACAGTCCTACGCATGTTCGACAGGGCTCGCTCTTTCGCGCAGTGCAAGCCAGCGATGGTTCCGGCCTGCATAGCGGAAATTGTTGTATTTCCCGGGATTGATCTCTTGGATGTCTTGTCGAAGAAGGCGAGCCAAACCGATGATGGGTTGAATAACTGGCCGCAACAGCAAGATCAAATTGTAAACTCGCCACGGACTGATCTCTGTAACAATGCGCCTCCACAATGAGGAAGCACCTTGAAGCCATCACCGAGATGCACAACTTGGCATCCCATCTCGTCTGACGCGATCAACGAAGGCATGAAGTGGTTCAGGCCTATGAATATCGAAGTCCTGTCGAGCGATGCGCTCTGCATGAGCGCCGCGAGCCACCAGGATGGCGGCAATACGATCGGACAGTGGCGTTCCGCCGCGTTCAATTACAATATTCAATGAGCCTGCTATAGCCTGGCTCACAGCATCAAGCTCTGCGGCAGAAAGGCTCTTAAGCCACGTTTCGCCCTGCGCTTCCGGCTTTCCTTCGAGATCGCGAGAACTGCCGAGGTCGATCTTAATCTCGACAACGGCATCCCGCAGCAACTCCCAACGCTCCACACCTTGGTGCGCGCCAATAAGGTCGTCGAGACTGAGCGTATGACCGGCCTGGAGTGCCTCAATCGCAAATTGCTTGAGCCTAAGCTCAGCGTTGCTCCCGTCAACACGAGTATCTTCGGTGATTTCTAGCTGCATTGGCTCACGGAGCACATCGAGGAGTCGTTGAGGAGCCAATAGGGTGGATTGCGATAGATTAATGGCAACCGATCCAGCAAACCCATCAGATCGAAGTGCAGAAACAATGGGCTTCGCACGATCCGCCACCCATAAATCTACTTCGCAGCCAGCACCAATGGCTTCGGCCAGTTTGACGAATGAATACGGCGTTATGGGGCTACCCTCGCGGTCGCACGGCCGGATGAGCAGCTCCACAGAACCACGGCTGTTGCATTGAAGGTGCAATGCTGAGCTTGGACAGTGGCCGGCAAGCAGATCGTTGACGTCATTGGCCGTGGCAGAGCGTGGTTGCATCGACATTTCCCAGGGTTAACACAACACCCAAACACAGGGTGTCAGGACCGACGTCAGTCAATTTCGCACGGTCTGGTATAATTTGGAAGATGCGCAGCCACCTCAATTTGATTGGTCGTGGGCGAATCAGAGAAATCGTGATAATATAAGCTTATCCGATTGTCAGTAACCGAGGTGAACCACAAGGAAAGAGCGATTCATGATCTACGCATTGGAAAACGAGCTAGATCGCGAGCGCAATACTAGAGATAAGATCAATGGTGTTTCTTTTTCTCGTGACTTTCATCAGACCCCACAAACGTCACACGCGCTCAGCATTGACGAGGCTCGAAAGGAGCAGAGAAATAGAAATCTTCGGAGAGCTGCCATATCAGCGGGCAGACATCCTGATTTTTATATTAAGCCTGATGATATGCATCAACAAGATTCTTCTAAATTACGTCCGCCCTTGCAAGTCGCATTGCATCATAATATGGGCTACCAGCTTAACTCCTGGAATAAAATGGAGAGTCCCGCGCAACGAATGGCGCGACTGGCGTGTGCAGGAGGTAGCGGCAGCGGCCTCGTAGAAACTTCAAAGTCACGCGGATTATCGCTAGACGATGAAATACAAATTATACTCGATGAGATGTACGATGAAGTCGCATCGACTAATGATTTCGACAATAGGTGATCTACCGCGCGATAATTCGCGCAGCAAAGCATGGATTTTCGCTTGATATGATCGCGCGAATGTATTGGATACTTCGCTGCGCACTTCGATTTCGACGCCTGGGAGCCTGACCCGGATGCCTTAACCACGCGATCCAATCCTGATAGTGCTGCCGATCCCCCCGAGCGATTGCTAAATAACATGCCTCGAAACACTCATCTATTTGATATGGAAGCAAACCGGCATAATCTATGCACGTCCTAGCATGCGCAATATCTTTCAGGGCGAGTTCGAAGTCACCCAGCGACCGATGAAGTCCTGCCCGAACCAGGAGTGCTTCGACCAAAAAATGTGGTTGCTGGCATTGTTGTAGCCCCTCGACGGCCGCATCTGCGAGAGAGCGAGCCTCTTCAAGAGGCTCGATGTCCTCACTACCATTGTAAGTCAAGGGCTTGGCCTGCATGCCATTAGCGATCTGTAGATGTTGGACGCGAGCCATTTGAGCGTCAGCAATGGACCTTGACAGCAAAGATAGCGGTCTTCCATGAGCCTGCTGGCGAGCCTCCAGTGCGTGGACCCCAGCTACTTTCAGATCACCTCTTTCAACCAAGTATTGTCCGTAAATATATGCCTGAACACCAGTTAGGGTTTGCCATTTCTTGTCATCCTTTTGTCGCTCTACGGCGCTTTTCATTTGACTCTCAACGACAACAAACTCCCCGGAATTCCCTCGCCGCATCAAACTTAGGCCATAATAAAGGTGCGCGCGCACCTTGTGTAAGATGTCAGTTGTTTCCGCATCCACCGCTTGCTTGCCGAAAGCAACTGCCCCTTCGAAATCTCCAATTATCAAAGCACTTTCACATAGATCTGTCAGATATTCGACGCGCAACGGTGCACTCTCGAACTCTGGAAGACTTTGCCAGAATTTACTCAACTCCAGCATTTCTTGCGTTCGGCCTAGCGCTCTGAGACAATAATGGGAGTAGTAACATACTTGCAATCTCGAATCCGGCCGCGCATTCTCCATCAGCGGCATGGCACTCCAACTTTCACCGAAATACTTTCTCAGAAACGCGACCTCGGTGCTCAAGGCATTGATTGCGCCTCGTAATCTCCTGGTCTTGCCTTGGATTTTTTCTAGGTAAATATTATGAAAGGCTTGCGCGGAATCGCTCGCTCCAACCAGGTGACCAGCGGAGGCGAACAACAAACCGATGCCATTAATCGTATCTTTTTCGCGCAGCTCAAGTTGCGCATGACCTTGAAGATAATGATCTGAAAGTCTCACGTGCCCATTTCGTTTAAAGGCTAGTTCGTTTGAAAACGACTTGCAGAGCAACCATCGCACATGCGGGAGCACTGTTAGTAGGCGCTCATCCTTATTTTCAGCAAGGGCTCTTGCCGCACCGGCTTCAAGTATCCGAGCGCCCTCAAGGCTCTTTACTGCATTGATAAAGTAATTGCCGTAATCAGTGACTCCAAATGTTTTTAGAGCGGTGTCGCTGGCAGGGCCCATTGCCACCAAAACTTCACTGCGGGACGCAGGTCCGTCAAATAGTGTCAGGGAACGAAGTATCAAAAGCTCAAGCACACCTGAAGCAAACGGCCGTCCTGCTTTGGGTGGTTGCTGGCTCAGCAACGTGAACTCAGCAACCCACGAATTGACGCACTCTGATAGTTGCGCTTCCGCACGTTGTGCTTTGACTGTATCAACGGAGCCCACGACGGCGCCCGGAGGCCGGTGAGCCCCGATGATCAGGGCACCCGGTCTGCCTTCGGCTGCCACATACAGCCAGTTCTGGGCGTCGGGATCTACTATCCCTTCATTGATCAGAAGTTGAGCCGCCGCACTTGGAGAAAGTTTTTCGAGTTCATGCTCGATTATGGTCGACTGCTGAGCACGCAGATTGTAGACTCGCCTTTGGGAGGAAAGAAGCAAAAGGCAAGAACTATCACCACGCAATTCGTCTATGAGCTGACTAATTTTCTTGTCTTTTAGTTCCGCATGAAAAAGCTTATCTGGCTCGCTCTGCAGTACTTCCAAGCCATCAAGCACAATAAGTGATCTAAAACCGTGGGCCAAGTAAAGTCGGCGGGCTTGACTTACGATGCGACTAACGCCGCCAGCTTGATGAATGCTCTGCGGGTCGCAGTCGAACGTCTGTGCTAATTCGCGCCAAAAATCGTCTCCTGCTGTATTTTCTCGGGTCAGACCCTGACCTCGGAACGACCATCGGAACGCCCTGCCAACCCCACGCCAAGATAACCGCTCGTGGTCCCGTATAAACTCTTCAAGTAGGCTCGTTTTGCCTTGAACCGCTGGACCGTATATCGCGACAACCCGTTTCGAAGGGTCTCCCCAAGCAGACCATATGAGTGTCAAATCATTTTGGCGACCGTACAGTTGAGTATGATCGCTTGGCAAGGCCACGCCACCAAGCTTGAAGCTACCGTTCGAAGTCAGCGCTGTTTCGCGCAAACAATCCTCAACAAGTCTCTGGCTTGATAATACTATTTGAGATTCAGATGATTCGGGTTGAATAATACTAAAGTGATCAGTTCCTTCGCACGCTATAGGCTCTTCGCCCTTTATCTGCGGATCTGCGCTTGCTTTTCTGACTACCTTGTACCCCAGGAATATCCCTTCTTTTTCATAAAAAACTCTATGAAGCACGCACTTGTCTTCAGCCCATATCCGATATTTTTTTTGAAGTACATCAGCTATATTTTCATCGCCAATCTCTTTGACCAATATAGATAGCGGATTTGGGAGATAAAGCTGGCCTGCGAATGCCCCAATGACTTTGCTTGCGACCCATGCGATACCGTTAGCGCGATGTGGCGTCCCGGCAAAAAGTACGCCGCGAATACGCTGAACGAGACGCTCAAGCCGTTGATTTTGCTGTTCCAAAGCAGTAATGACCATCTGCTTTACCAACAGCCCGCCATGACTGTGACAGATAAAGACAATCGGCGAGCCATCATTTGGCAAGCTCGAGCCAACAAGATCGAGTGCGGCTTGGGCGAACTCCTGACGAGACAATGGCCGCCCTACAGCCTCTGCTCCATATTCCAATGCATGGATTGCTAGCCCGGGCGTTTGTTCAGCTAGCCAACTACCCCACCATTCTTCGCTTGCGTCCGCATGCTGACGAGGGCGCCATACCGCTTCGTGATGTTTCGGAAGCTTTTTGAAGTATAGCCCGTGGACGAAGATGACGTGCATTCGGCACGCTGCTGAGTCGATGTGTTTTGGTAGAAGCCGATGCAGACGCATACAATACCTTCAACTTGATCGCTTACGGAGCAACATTAACGCTAATTAGGCGGTGGGTGCAACGGGCGCGCTGACTGCGACAGCGACTGATCTGTAGTGCATTCTTGCGATGGTTTGCAACAAGTTGGATTCGTGTTCATTTTACATTCGGCGGAGCCTTCACTGCCTCCGACAACGACCTCGACTGATGCGCAAATTTCGGCGCCAGCACCAGCGGCCGATCGCCTCGCGTGGTCACCACCATCTTGTCGCCGAAGACGTGGCCCATCAGCTGATCCTTGGTCGCCAACGGTGTCTTCTCACCAGTGAATACGTTCCTGACCTCACCCAAAGCCGGCAGAATGAACTTTACCTCATCCGCCTGAGGCTGAAGGAACGTCCTCACCCGGCAGGCATCAACGATGCCCGGCGCCCGTGCCGCACCGTAGTGTTGCACCAGCTGGCCGTAGGACTGGGCAAACATCCACAACCGCAATCCGGCACTACGCCCAACGTCCTGCATATCGAGCAAGGAGGTGAAATTCCCAAGACGCGGCATCTCATCAAGAAAGAACGTCACCGGCGGTTCATCGGCACGCGCCGCATGGTCCTTCAAGAGACGGAAGTGTTGATAAACCATCAAGCGAATGATGGCACCGTAGGCCTTCGGCTCGTCGACACAGATGTAGAGACTGGTTCCCGGCCGAAGCCGCAAATCCAGCGGATGCCAATCACTGGTCGCCAACGCCCGCCGCACCAGGCTGCTGCGTCCGAACACCGATAGATGCCGGCGGGCTGCATCGAACACACTGTCCAGGCGATTGCTGTCCAACCCATCCCGAAACGTTGTTGCGGCCTGCTGCAAATCGGGGATGGCGTACTGATCGGCCAAGGATTCCAGTGCTTTGATGATGCCCATGGTATCCGGATGGCCGCTACTGCGATCATCGGGATCACGGAGTGCCGTCGACAGCGACAGCATCTCGCCCAATCCCTCCATGGTGCGTTCTCCCTTGGGGGCGGCCAACGCCAGAAGCATGGCGAACGCCCATAGGAAATCCCGCCCCTTGCCTTCCCAGTAGGGGTCCTTGTCCTGGGCCCGGTCCAGAATGACCTGCTGGCTGAACACCTCGCAATCATTGGCCGCCACTGCCGCATCGGACGAGATGAAGTCGAAGGGGTTGAAGCAGTGGCTATTGCCGGTCGGATCGGTGGGCGCGAACCGGTAGACCGGCCCGAATGCCGATTTCCGATGACCGGCGGTTTTCTGCCAGAGATCTCCCTTCACATCGAGCACTACCACGCTGCCAGGATAGGTCAGCAGGTTGGGTATGACCAGCGCCGAGCTCTTGCCGGCGCCGGGGCCGGCGATGGTGATCAGACTTTCATGTCCGGGATAGAACACGTGCGTGTTGGTGCCCGGCAAGGAACCGATAAACAGAGCCGGCGGCGTTCGCTTCGACGCATAGGTGCGGCTTTGCGCCAGATCTTCGGCGGTCATCCAGCGGGCGCCATCATGGAGCCCCTGCCCGCCCACCGGCACGCCCGAAACCACGCCGACACCGGCCAGATGAACCGCCACGTCACGTGCGGCATCGGCCATGAAGGCCTCGCCCGAGGGCAAAAGATGTTTCACGAGCTCTTGGGCTTCCCGAACCGCTTCCACGGCACGAGGATGATCGGCCAACACTGGGACGGGCTTTACCACCCCTTGACCGTTGCCCCAGACGAACAGGCAGACGAAGCGCACCCACTGGTCATGGGTGTAGGCGCCCATCGCCAGCAACTGAGCCACAGCCCGAAAGACCGCCTTGTCGCGCTCCTTCAGGGTCAGAAATGGCCTCTCGACCACGAGCCGGGGGAACAGCTGCTCAACGTACCGCTTCTTTACATGCTTCCAGCGTTTCACGTTGAACGCAACGGCGGCCGAGGCCATCGCAGCAGCCGGTGAACCGAACGCCAGGAGGGCGTCCACCAAGTACTTTCCGGTGGATGGCGCATCGTCGTATTTGCCGTCGTAGTAGGTCTTCATCTGTCCATCAGTCGCCAGACCGAGAACGGCCGGGAGCGGCACGGACAGCACGAAGGTCGGATCAGCCAGGGCCGAATCAACGGCCCTGGGAAACGTTTGCGTGGTGTAGGCCGATAGATTGAGCATCATACACCCTTGAAAGTCGGTGGATTGGCTGGCCGGTAGGCCATCAGGATGGTGCGGTCGTCGAGATCGTTGGCGGGTGTGCCGGCCAGATACCCGGCCCAGAAGAACGCAAACCGACGTGGACCGTATTCGGCGAGCACCTCGTCGATGCTATCCAGTTGCTCACAATCGAAGCCGGCGACTCCTGCTCCGCCGTTCTCGACCGTGAACAGGTTGTTGGCACCGTCACTGGTGAGCAACAGGCCTTTGAGATCGGGCAAGGTCTCGGCCCGGGTTGTCACGCGATCGAGCCAACTGGGTTCCGAGATGCTGTAGACCCCCCTGCCCGGCCCTTGCGGGATGCACAGGAATGGCGCGATCCGCCGCCGATGGGCGGCGCCCTTCTCGGTGTAGGCCAGAATGCTGCTGTCCCCCACGCCAGCAGCGGCAACGTGGTTTCCGGTCAGGACAGCCACCGCCAGCGTCGACGCGAAGGCCCGGGTCGGCAGACTTTCCCGCTCAGCCAATTCGGAAATCGCGCGATGAGCAGCAGCCATTGCGGCATGCAGGGTGGAAGAATCTGGAACTTCATCCGTCAACACACTCGCCAAATAGGCTTCGGCCGTTGCCACCGCCAGCCGCGCCCCTACGGCGGAACGCGGCTGGGTGCTTACCCCATCGGCCAGCGCCAGGATGGTGTGCCGACCCACCAGCGAGAGGCGGTGGGCGTCCTGAACGGGCGCCCCTTCGTCGTAATGATGCTCGCCATGCTCGGCCACGGCCGCCAGTAGCCACGGGGACTGCCAGGCGGTGTTGATCGACATGAGTGGCGGCGGCGAGCGCCAATCAATCGATAATGGTCGAGTCATTTTTGCCCTCCTTCGCCTTTTTGGTCGCGGCCTTGGCCGCCTCATTGGCCGGCATATTCAGGGACGAGACGTTGATGATGGTGGCGGTCACCAGTTCGACTAGCGTCTCGGTCAGCTTGCCCCCCTCTTCCACCGGGTGGACGGACGCGGCGCCGGAGAGCTGTCCGAGCCGCTCCATTCCCGTTTGACCTGCACTGGCAGCAAAAATCTGGTTGCCGATGAAGTCAGGATCGCAGCCATTCGGCGTCACGAAGTGCATGATCGCCGCCGTCTTGATGCTTTCCAGGCCCTGCATGCCACCAACTTTCGCCAACCGCGCCTGGACAGCGTTCCACTTGGCATCACCCGGTTGCATGTCGGTCGGCCCGCCGTCAGTTACATGGATGATGTGCGGCATACCGAGCGGCGTTTTGCTGGCGCGAAGCTCCGTCTGGCGGGCATGGATCATCTGCTGAACGTGTTCCAGTGCCGCGCCGGTTGCAGTTCCGCCCTCCGGCGTCAACGGCGCAAAACTGGCCTGCAACTTGGTCGCCAGCGTCCACGGCAGGATTTCTTGGATGCGGTGGCTGTAGGCCACGATCGCGAGGTCAAGCTGTTTGTGAACCCTAGCGAGCGGCGTGCCGGCGCGTGGCTCCCGAAGCGCTTTGCAGATCAAGGGAAGCGCATCGTTGATTGCATGGATATCAGGTGGATTGCCTTTGAATGCTTCCGCCGTCGAGCCGGACACATCCACCAGCACGACGAACAGGAAGCGTTTCAGGTGGGCATCGGCGACGGGCACCTTGCCTGCTGCCATATTGCCAATTTGGCCGATGACAGCTTTTGCAACTTTACTCATCTTCGATCTCCTTAGGTTGGGGGCAACGTCGCAGGCGGCATCTACTGGGGGACCACGAGCGACACAGAGAAACGACGCAACGCAACTGCACGAAGAGAAATGGCCCGGCGTCACTGCGACGCCGTCAGCGGCGAGGCCACATGCGGTGCTTTAGAGCCGGCAACAGCTTTGGCGAAAGCCTGGTCAAAGGGGCTGCTCGTACCGCCATCGAACCTGCGACGTGCGCGGGCACGGGCCGTGTCAGACGATGCAAATTGCCGCACCAGAAACGGCTCCTGCGCGACCGGAGCATGGGATGTCGTTTTACGATCCGGGACAGTGACGGTGATCCGGTAGGGAGTGGGCTGCAAAAAGGGCAAAGACCGCGCGACCGCAACGGCTGGTGTCCCGGCAGCAGCGTCGGCTGGACGCACCCAATCCTCGATTGGCAGCCACAGAACCGCGACAGCAGAGGCAAGCCCGGCAAAGAAAGCCGGCACGGCGACAGGTTGCCGGCCGACGGCACGGGGAGGCAGCAATCCAGGCGCGCCTGGACGCCCAGAAAAGCAATCATCGTCGCGATCCGGTTCATCGAAGTGACCTCCGATACTTGGCCAACAACTCCGCCCACTGCTTGGCGGTCATGGCCTGCTTGCCAGTAAATACGGCTTCGAATGCGCCTCGCAGATCGGAATGCCACGCGACGTAGACCGCTGCCGGCGCATCGGCGACCTGGGTTGGCCGCAAGGCATCGACATAGGGAAAGCGGCCTCGTTGGATGTTGTCGTCCTCGGATGCGTCCACATCGAGAAAGGGATGGACGCCGTCCAGACCGGATATCGCCATCAGGATCTGGAAGAGCAGAATGGCAAGCACGAAGTCATCATGGGCCGAACTCAGCTGACCCTGATTGGAAGCATGGAAGTATTCCGGTGAGCGATAGTTGGCAGTGGTACCCGGCGTATCAAACGTTGGGTAGCCGGGTCCCGGCGAAAACCGGACCGCGTCCATGTCGATGAAATGGATGCTGGAGAACGTGTAGTCCACTAGCAGATTGTTGGGCGACAGGTCGCCAACCACGAACCTCCAGGGATGGGTGTGCAGGCGATGGAGTTGGTCGGCGAGCGACACCCCGATGTGAATGCCCCTTTCATGCGTCATTCTTGCCCTGTTGCTCTTGTCTCTGAGCACATCGGAGAGGGCGACATGGGTTGTTAGTTCAGGCAAGGTCAGCCCGATGATCGCGCCGGCGACCTCATCAGTACCGGGCTCTCGCTGCTTGAACACGATACGACGCGGCCAATTGCAGAACGGCAGCTCCTCGTTCAGGTTCG
>JBJXDZ010000016.1:0-7233 GCA_046154645.1 Hyphomicrobiaceae bacterium | reverse complement strand
TTCTGGCCCATGGCCGATATCTCCCGCAGTGCAGCATACCGTCCGGTGATTGGGGGTACAGCGTCCGTGAACCTATCGGTCACGATAGCCGGCGCGGGGGCGCTTGTCACGGGCCGGTGGCGGTTGGCGACGAGGCCGTGGCTTTGGCGGCTTGAGGCCAGTGGTAGCGCGCCACCTCTCTTGAAGTTCAGCCAGCAGTTGGACGATAAGCGGCTTACGCGCGTTCCGCGCCTTGCGAACAGCCCGCGCATCGGCGACGGCTTGGCGGAGTTCGTCGCGAGTGCCGATTTTGCGGGCGATGTCGATGGCGTCGACCTCGAATACGGATCGTGCCGGCGGCTTGCGCGGTGATCGGGATGGAGTGGATTGTGATAAGGGCGGCGGTCGAGTCCGGCGCTTCGCATAACCGCGGCAGAAAAGATCGATGAAGCCGATGCCGATCTTGTAGAGCGCACGCGTGTCTGCGCCATTCTCGAGCCGCGAGATGGTTGGCTGGCTCGGAATGGGCAGGCCGTCCTCCGGCGCCCGGTCGCAGGCGATCTTTAGTGCCGGGTCGTGGCGTAACGCATCGCGGTCGTCGCCATCCTCAACTGCTGGAGTAGAATCCAGTTCAAGGCAGCTTGGCGATGTAGGCCGAGCCAACAGATCGAAGAATGTCGACCGGATATTGACAAATTTGGGCAGCATGTCGTCTGGGCAAGCCACGAAATCGACCGCGCTCGCAATGAACGGTACGAATACGGAACGCCGAAACCGCGGATGGCCCGCTGCTGCGGCCCCGGGCTGCTCCCAGGAATGCTTCAAATGCCAGATGCTCCTCCGCGAACCGGATTAGTGAACAAGTTGAAGGCGCGCGGCGTCAAGATTGGTAGGCGTCGCCGAGTAGGCACTGGCCTTACACAATCCAAAGTGGTCGCCGTCGATCCCAACAGCCTCATTCAACTGGTGGCGCGCGATCCGTCCTCCGAGGCACTGGTCCGCCACGCGTTCGCTACGGGTTGGCCGACACTGTTGGACACTCTCGACAAGGCCAAGATTGACGCGGAGAAACTCCTTAAGGTGCGTGGCCTGCCTTGGACGGATGATTGGGTCAAGGTCACACCAGATGGCCGCTGGACCCGGCCGGCACCGGACGAGACGCCAAAACCCCGAAAGAAAGGCGAGCCCAAAGTCGTCTGGGAACGGGGCCTAGAATTAGCGATGGGAGTCGAGGACAGCCCGGAATGGTATGCCGCGCAACTTCTACGAATGATTGACGACTTAGCCGCAGCATTTAATCAGATTGATGTCGGGGCGAAGTCCGCTGCTCATCACTCTTATGAGCTAGGTCGCCTCCTAGAGCGGCGGCGGTGGAAACTTCAACATGAAGTGCCAGCACTAGCTGGTCATGCACAGGCCAAGAAGTTGAAGCGGATTTCACCGAGAGGAACTGAATCGCAGAGACAGAAAGGTGAAGAAAACTATCTCAGAATATTGCGCATGGCTCAGAAGATTTGCGCTAAGAGTCCAGAATTACTAAAGCGCCCATACAAGTTAGCCGAGTCAATTTCGGCCGACAATTCGAACCGAACTCGACCCATCAAAGGCAATCGCGGGCCCCTCGGGGTCCAGGCGATCGTCAATCATATCAAGAAAGCGATACAGCGCGGCGACCTCACCTAAAAGGCCTGAAGCCTGTACGGATAGCGGCCTGGAAACCTGCACGGCGTGCGACCTAGTCTGCTTTCGGTGCAGACGAGGTCACCCACCGTGAAACCATACTACCCCAGCCACAACCGGTCCGATGATGCGAATCCCTGCGGGTTAACTCGCGGCATCGTTATTTGTGAAGCTTCAACTCGGGCTTGCCTCTGGCGTTCTCCATATGGGAGGCAGTCATGAGGCGGCGCGGCACCGCGACGCCAATGATCGGCGGCGCTCCGAGAGACAATCCCAAAGGCCCGCAATCTCGCGGTGACAAGTCGGAAGCCGTGCTCGGCGAGATCGTTCACGCGCTGGCGCGAGCTGCCGCCCGGGATTCACGGGTCGCGCCGCCTGACGTCGACCTCTACGCCAACCCAGAAGACCCGCCACAACAATCGACCCCATACGCGAAGCGCAAGGGGTCGCGCAAAGCCCGGATTCCTATCGCGCCTAGCAAGAATGCCGTCGCACCCGACGCAGCGCTCGACGCGGAAACGGCACCCCCTCTCACATTGCGGCAGATCGCCAATACTCTCAATACGAGTGACGATATCGCGCGTTATCTCCTGCGGAAGAGAAAAATCCGCGGGTTCAAGGCCGGCGGGCAGTGGCGGGCCTACCCGGATGCGGTGACCGAGTACGTCATCGAGCAGCTCTCGCGGGGATAACGCGTCGGGAAAACATCGGCAGAAAGATAAAACCGTTCTTTCGGACGATGTTTTCCCGACTTCAACGAAATCAACCAATGTCGGTGAGTATGTAAAATGACGCAACTAATAACCAAAAAAGAGCTGCTAGACAGCGTCAGCGCCTTCGCCGCCCCAGGCGTTCCGACCATCAAGGACGCATTGGAGGTCTGGGAGCAGCAGGACGTCGATGTGAAAACGAAGCGCCGTGTACGCCAAGATGCTTTGAACCTATGCAAGCGACTTGGCGTCCGGCCGGCGGAGTTGATCGCGCATCCTGCGAACCTGAACCCGCGGATCCGCCGGTTGACCGAGATCGGGCCAAAGCGTCGCTCAAACATCACAAACTCGATCAAGACTCTATTGTGGTGTTTGCCCCAGAAGACGCGCAGCTTCAAGAGCGAGCTCACGCCGCCGTGGGCAACCATTGCAGCCCTCGTAACCGATGAGTATCGTCTCGCCTCGGTGCAATGCATGATGCGCTACGGCTCGGCGCAGAATACATCTCCGGAGCAGTTCGATGACGAGGCGAGTGCAAGCCTGCTCGTCGCGCTGGTCAACGAGCGATTGAACGGCAACCCGCCCACCATTCATCAGAACGCGGTGAGATGCTCGAACTGGCTGCGCACGCATGTTCTGGGTTGGTCTGTGCCTCATCTTACGCCACCGCGCTACGGAAGACACTACATCGAGAAGTGGGAGAAACTTCCCCGCTGGTGCAAAGAAATCACGGCTGCGTTTCTCGACCGCAGCACGACGGCCGACCCTTTCGATCTCAGTCGCCCGATGAAAGCGTGGCGACCGGCGACGATCAAGACCTATGAGACGTTGCTCCGACGCTATTTCAGCATTGCACAGCAGGTGTACGACGATCTCGATCGTCCGCGAGAGTGGCGCGATGTCGCGAATTTCGCGTTCGCCGAGCCAATTCTGAAATGGCTTATCGCGAGGAATGATGGAAAGCGCGGCCAAGTGATGGCTGCGAACATAGCGGTGTTGCTGGCGCAGTTGGCGAACACTCTAGACGGCAAGGAGAAACTCGCGCCGGATCAAAAGGCCGCCAATGGCTCTATCGCCAATGAACTGTTGCAGCTTGCGAGCCGACTGAACACATCAAAAGGACTGTCCCAAAAGGCTCGCAGTCGGGTTTCACCATTCAAGGACGAGGCGAATCTGTCCAAGCTGATACTCTTTCCATTCGGCCTGGCGCGCCAAATCGCAAGGTCGAAATGGAAGCGGCGTAAGCTGGCACTGCTTGCGCAGTGGGCTATGGCGCTGATGCTTCTCACGTTCTGCGCTCTGCGGATATCCACACTGTCGCGCCTCAGTGATCGCCACCTCCGATGGTCAAAGCCCGGCCGCCGTGGCGACCTCACACTCGAGCTTGAGGGCGAGATGCTCAAGAATGGCGAGCCGGCGACAGTGCCAGTACCGCGGGAATGCGCTCAGCTCATTAAGCTCTTCTGCGACGCATATCGCCCGGCGCTCTTCAACCGCGAGACGGAATTCCTTTTTCCGAGTGAGAAGTCAAAAACAAGCAAATCACCCGGACTCTTGTCCACTCAACTCAGCAAACTAGTCAGGTCCCGGCTCGGAATGGAGGTTAATCCACATCTCTATCGACATCTGGTCCACATCGTGATTCTGCGTCGCTTCCCCGGCGCATACGCAATGGTCAGTAGAGTTCTGATTCATCGCTCATTGCAGACTGCGGTTCAAAATTATTCTCACTTCGATGTCGAGCTCTCTATGAATGCGTATCACAAACTGATCGAGGAGGTACAAAACGGTACACGTGCACGGAAGTCAGCAAAGCCAGTCGATATCGCATACAGTGAAACGGAGCTTCTGAATGCCTCGCGCAAATCGTCACAATAAGTGGACCCATAATAACTGGGTAGAACCCTATCGCTCGGCCTGGAAAATCGCAATCGAGCCGGGCGACGTCTTTCGGACAGGCGGTCCGGCCAATGAGCTCAAGTCCCGTACCATTTGGAACAACGAGTGCGCTTACGGGCGCTATCGAGAGTTCCTGGCACGCCGTGTTCTTTGCGACGATGGACTCCTTCCCGACGTCGGCAACCTGCGCGCATTCGACGCCGAACTCACCTTGGCGGGGCTCGCGCCTTACAGTCGGCTCGCTATCCTAACACAGTTGACGGGTGCTCTCCGGCTTATGTTCCCGGACGCTGACCTGCACTATCTCAACAAGATCGCTGTCCGAAAGGCAGCGGTGGCAACGCCGGTGCGCCCTGTCGAGGCGAGGATTATCGATCCAATCAATCTCCGCGAAATCGGAAGTAGTGTGATGTTGAAAGTCGTTGAGAGTGAGGCACCTGCTTACTGGGACGCCAATAGGTTCCGCTACGGCGTTCTTATCAAGGTCGCAGCTACCTTTCCACTGAGGCACGGCAATTGGCATATGATGATCATCGGACGTCACATCGATCTTGAAACGGGACGCGTAACCTTCACGGCTGCGGAGATGAAGCGGAAGGCCCCTTTCGGGGCGATGCTGCCTGCAGATATTCTCGTTTTGTTGCGAATCTATGTGACAGTCTATCGCCCTCTCCTGCTCGATCCGGAGGCTGCGGACGAGGGTTATCTTTGGCCGTCGCGTAGTGGCGGCATGTGCCATCGCAACACGCTCGGGAGGGCGGTGAAGGCCACCATCCGTCGCGAGACCGGCCGGCACTTCAATTTCCATCTGTTCCGGCACTCGGCCGCGACCTTTATCGCGGAGAGGAGGCCGGAGCAGATGCGCATGGCCGCCGGCGTTCTGCATCACCGGCGGCTGCGCACGACACTCAGGTATTATGTCCGTGGTCAGAGGCTCCGCTCATTCAAGTTGTTCCAGAAGGCCGTACGGGAACTCATCGCCAAGGAGCGTCGCAGGCAGTCGCGGCGGCGGGGAAAGTAGTGAGTTGCCGATCTCCAGACAGAGGGTGATCAACGACGGCTGCTGCAATCGCGAAGGCTTCCCCTCGGCGCCCGCAGGGCGGTTCACGGACGGGCATCAAATTGGAAGACTGCAACATTGATGGCGACTGACTTGGCGACCAATCGGTCCATCGCGGGTTGGGTGGTCGCCGATGTGCATGGCAAACCTAGCCCGGACTTCGACTCTCCCTGCCGTCTTTCTGGAGCGTGTGGCGCGATTGAGATAGTCTGCAAGCGAGATCCATCCAACAGGCGCGGAGATCAACATGCCACCCGCAGACAAGTCGAAACTCCGCGCTGCCGACTATGCGCGTTTCAGCACCGATCTGCAAAGCGATACCAGCATCGCGGATCAGGCGCGTATTTGCCAGGAACGGATGCGGCGCGAGGGTTGGGTGCACGTCCGGACCTACCAGGACCACGCCATGAGTAGCGCTTCGCGGTGGAGGCCCGACTACCAGCAGATGATCGAGGACGCCCGCCGCGGTCAGTTCGATGTCGTGGTTGCCGAGTCGCTCGATCGGTTGAGCCGAGACCAGGAGGACCTGCCACACCTCTTCAAGCAGCTCACCTTCGTCGGTGTGCGCATATTCACGCTGAGCGAGGGCTGGATCAGCGAGCTGCACGTCGGCTTATCTGGCACGATGGGCGCCATTTTCCTCAAGCAGCTTGCCGAGAAGACCCGTCGCGGCCTGCGCGGTCGCGTCGAGGCTGGCCGGTCAGGCGGCGGCAACTCGTTCGGCTATGACGTCGTGCACAAGGCAGGTGCCGACGGCGAGCCCGAGCATGGCCTGCGCCGCAAGAACGAGCAGCAAGCGGCGATCGTAATCGAGATCATGACCGACTACGCTGCCGGCAAGTCGCCGCGCGCGATTGCGAAGGCGCTCAACGCGCGGGCGGTGCTGGGGCCATCCGGCGGCACGTGGTGCCCGAGCGCGATCAACGGCAACGCCGAGCGCGGCACCGGCATCCTCAACAACGAGCTGTATGTCGGCAAGTTGGTCTGGAACCGGCTGCGCTACATGAAGCACCCGACGACCGGCAAACGACAGTCCCGCCTCAACCCGCCCGAGGAGTGGATCATCAAGGACGTGCCGGACATGCGGATCGTGCAGCAGGAGCTGTGGGACAAGGTCAAGGCGCGTCAGCTGGCGACGGCGAAGGACACACGGCCCGACAAGGCGAAGTCCGGCGACACGGCGCGGCCGGCGTTCTGGGAGCAGCAGCGCCCACGCTACCTGCTGTCCGGCCTGATGAAGTGCGGCTGCTGCGGCGCGAACTACACAAAGTACGGCGCGAGCCGCTTCGGCTGTGCCGGCGCCCGCGACCGCGGCACCTGCACGAACAAGCTGACAATCCGCGGTGAAGAGCTGGAGGCGTCTATTCTGGCGGGACTCCAGTTGCGCCTGATGGAACCAGCCCGGTTCGAGCAGTTCGCCAAAACGTTCGTCGCGGAGACCAATCGGCAGCGCATGGCGGTGACTGCCGACAAGGCCGGCAAGCAAGCCGCCCTCACGCGGGTCGAGCGCCAGATCAAGCGGCTGGTTGACGCCATTGTAGACGGCGCGGACGCCATGCCGCTGAACGCCAAGCTCAAGGATCTGGATGCCGATAAGAGCCGCTTGGTGGTCGAGTTGGAGGCCGCGCCCGACGAGAAACCGCTGCTGCACCCGGCGCTGGCCATCGCCTATCGCGACCGCGTTGCAGCGCTGGCTACGGCCCTCTACGACGAGAAGGAGGGCCGCCAAGCGTTCGAGCGGCTCCGATCAGTAATTGAGGAGGTCCGGCTGACGCCAGTCGAAGGGCAGCTTGCCATCGAGCTGCGGGGCGATCTCGCCGAGATACTCAAGATCGGCGCCGCCAGCACTCAAGGAGCTGAAATTGCTCAGAAAAGCGCGCTGCAAATCAAGGTGGTTGCGGGGGC
>JBJXDZ010000015.1:0-26531 GCA_046154645.1 Hyphomicrobiaceae bacterium | reverse complement strand
CAACAACTTTCCGGAATTCACCGGCCGCGTCTGTCCGGCGCCCTGTGAGGCGTCGTGTACGCTGAACCTCGACGATAAGCCGGTGACGATCAAGTCGATCGAATGCGCGATCATCGACAAAGGCTTCGCCGAAGGCTGGGTCAAGCCGGAGCTGCCCGAGAAGAAGTCGGGCAAGAAAGTTGCGATCATCGGCGCCGGTCCCGCAGGGCTTGCCGCCGCGCAACAATTGGCGCGCGCCGGCCATGACGTGCATGTCTACGAGAAAAACGCCGAGCCCGGTGGCCTGCTCCGTTACGGCATCCCGGATTTCAAGCTGGACAAGTCGGTCGTCGCCCGCCGCGTCGAACAGTTGAAGGCCGAGGGCATCACCTTCCATTGCAACACGCACGTCGGCCAGGACGTTACCGCCTACGACATAGAGGATGGCCATGACGCGGTGCTGCTGACAGGCGGCTCCGAGCGGCCGTTCGACTTCTTCGAGAAGGCGCCGGGACGCGACCTCGACGGCCTGCATTTCGCCATGGATTTTTTGCCGCAGCAGAACCGGCGCGTGTCCCAGGAAAAGATCGCCAAGGGCGTCAGGGAAATCTCGGCCAAGGACAAGCACGTCATTGTCATCGGCGGCGGCGATACGGGCTCGGACTGCATCGGCACCAGCTTCCGGCAGGGTGCCAAGTCGGTGACGCAGCTCGAAATCATGCCGCAACCGCCGGTCAAGGAGCACAAGGCGCTGTCGTGGCCGCACTGGCCATTGAAGCTGCGCATCTCGTCGAGCCAGGCGGAAGGCGCGAAAACCGAGTACTCGATCTCGACCACGGGGTTTGCCGGCAAGAACGGCAAGGTCGAGCAACTGCTCTATACGCGCGTTGGACCCGACATGAAGCCGGTTCCGGGCAGTGAAGGCGCGCTCGAGGCCGACCTGGTGCTGTTTGCGATGGGGTTTTCGGGTCCGATCGAAAGTGATGTGGTGACACAGCTGGAGCTGGCGCCGGTATCGCGCGGCCGCTTCAAGGGCCTCGATGCGACGGAGCGCGACTATAAGCTCAAGGGCCGGCCGAAGGTGTTCGCAGCTGGTGACATCCGGCGCGGCCAAAGCCTTGTCGTGTGGGCCATTCGCGAAGGTCGGCAAGCCGCCGCCTCGATCGACCGTTTCCTGATGGGGCGTACCGACCTGCCGCGGTGATCTTGCGCCGGCGTCGGGCCAAGCCTAGTTTTGGCTCGGTGCCGGGTGCAGGTGCCGAGCGTAAGGAGTGTCGCTATGAACCCTGTCGATCACGTGGTGGCGGAAAAGGCCATCCAAGCCAAGAAAGCCAAGCAGGCAGCAGCCCATGCCATGGACAAGGGCGACGGGCGGCAGATCGGGTCAATCCCGACGACCACCAGCCGCGCGCTGGCTGCCGGAATTTGGGTCGCCGCCATCGGCTCGATGGTGGCCGTGTTCATGATGCGCTGACGCATCGGCACCAGCGGGCCCACTCAAGCCGTGGCGCGCGCCAGCGCTGTCTCAATGGCCATGGCAGTGCCGAAAAGCCGCGCGTCGGCCATGGCGGACGCAGAGATCATCAGGCTCGTGGGTGCGCTGCCCGGCTGATGCATCGGGATGGCAATCGAGCAGCCGTCGAGGATGTTGAGCATCATGGTGTTGCGCAGCACCAGCATGTTGATGCGGTTGTAGTCGGCGTCCAATTCGCACTCGGCGATGCGCGGTGCGATGACCGGCACGGTCGGCGAGAGAATGGCGTCGTATGCCTCCATCTGCCGCTCGAAGGCTGCGATGGCGCGGCGGCGGGCCGCGAGCAACTCGATATAGTCGGCCGCCGACTGGTTCTGTCCGCGCAGGATGCGGGCCAGCACCCGCGGGTCGTAGTCGGCGCGCTTGGTCTCTATCAGGCCGCGGTGCCAGTGCCAGCTTTCAGGCGCCGAAAGATTGATATTGAGCTCGCTGAAGGGAGAGAATTTGGCGCGCGTGATGCGGGCGCCGGCCTTGGAGAGACGTGCCAGAGCGGCGTCGAAATCCTTGGCAACGTGCGTGTCGAGCCCCTCGAGGACGATGTTCTCAGGCACCAGCAGGCGCGCGCCGTCGAGATTGAAGCCGGTGGCAAGTGATGGATCGCTTCCAGCCATCACGGCATCGAGGATGCGGCAACAGTCGACCGTGCGAGCGATGGGGCCGATCGAATCCAGGCTGGTCGACAATGGGACCACACCATCCGTCGGCACACGCCGCGCAGTCGGCTTGTAACCGGCGAGGCCATTGAACGCTGCCGGGATGCGACAGGAGCCGCCCGTGTCCGTGCCGAGCGCGCCATGCGCCATGCCGTCGGCCACAGCCACCGCTGAGCCTGACGACGAGCCGCCCGGCACGCGCGCCGCGGCGCGATCCCACATCGACAGCGGCGTGCCATAGTGCGGATTGATGCCGAGGCCCGAGTAGGCGAACTCGGTCATGTTGGTGCGGCCGATCAGGATGAAGCCGGCCGCGCGCAAGCGGGCGACGACGGGCGCGTCGGCTGCTGCCGCTTGTTTGTCGGCGAGCACCGTGGAGCCGGCGCGGGTCTGCTGGCCACGAATATCAGCCAGATCCTTGATGGCGATGGGAATGCCGGCAAAGTCTGACGGCGCGGAACCCGACTTGCGCAGCAGATCCATGGCATCGGCGGCTTGGCGGGACGCTGCGGCATCGACGAAAACGAACGCACGCGCGCCTTCGCCAGCGGGATCGGCACTGCGTTCGAGGCAGGCCTCCACCAGTTGGCGGCTTGTCACCTCACCATTTGGCAGTTTGGCGCGGAGCTGCGGCACGGTGGGCTGTTGCGAGATCGACGGCATGATGGTCTCCGGCCATGGCGAATGTGGCGGTCAGAATAGGTGCACCGGGTGGGTGGCGCCAGGGCTTCCGGAGCCATGCACGAGGGAGGGTTATCCTGCGCGGAAATGCGAGTTGACGGTCGTGGCGGCCTCCCGCAGCGTGCCGGAAAAGCCAGAGGGTGGGAATCGACCATGCAGGATACTGTCAACCGGCCCGCCGCCGTGCCCGTCAATCTGCTGGGCTGGGGTGGGGCTGTGCACTTCCTGATGGCGCTGCATTTCATCAACTGGATCGGCTTCGCGGGCTGGAACGCGATGCTGCACAACTACACCATCGAAAAGCTGGCGTTCGGCTGGTTCGAGGCGGGACTGACGCAAACCGTGCGCGAGATTCCTGGCTTCCTCGCCTTCACCGCCATCTTCTGGCTGATGTGGTTCCGCGAGCAGACCGTGGCCTATGTGAGCTTGATCGTGCTCGGCCTCGGCGTGGCGCTCTCGGGTCAGATCTCGTCGACCACGGGCATGCTGATCGCCACCTTCATCATGTCGGTCGGCTTCCATTACTTCGAGACCATCAACAAGTCGCTGCAGCTGCAATTGCTACCCAAGGCCCAGGCACCGGCCTTGATCGGGCGCATCGTCAGTGCGGGCGCGGCGGCTCAATTCACGACTTATGGTGCGCTGGCACTGGCGGGGACACTCGGTTGGCAGGTGTCAAAGACCAGCTATGACGGCCTGTTCTTGTTGATCGGGGCCTTGTGCATCGTGTTGACGGCCGGCGCCTTCATGTTCTTCGGGCGCTTCCAGGGGCCGGTGCCGCAACGCAAAGAACTGATCCTGCGCAAACGCTACTGGCTCTATTACCTGATGACATTCATGTCGGGGGCCCGGCGACAGCTGTTCTTTGCTTTCGGCGGCTTCCTGCTGGTCAAGAAGTTCGGCTTCTCCGTGTTCGACACAGCCAAGCTCATGCTGGTGACGACAGCGCTGAACTTCATGCTGGCGTCGCGGCTTGGCCGGTTGGTCACGATCTTCGGTGAGCGCCGCTCGATCATGTTCGAAAACGCGGTGTTGATCGCGGTGTTCATCGGGTATGCCTTGACCTCGGACTGGCGCGTGGCGGCGGGCCTGTTCGTCATCGACGGGCTGTTCTTCACGCTCATCCTGGCGCAGGGCACCTACTTCCAGAAGATCGCCGACCCGGCCGATGTGGCCTCGACCGTGTCGGTGGCGTTCACGATCAATCATATTGCGGCGGTGGCCATCCCGGTGTCGTTCGGGCTCATCGGCGGGCTGGTCGATCCGGCGATCATCTTCTGGCTCGGCGCGGGCATCGCGACCACATCGCTCGGCCTGTCGTTCCTGGTGCCGCGGCATCCTGCGCCTGGGCACGAGACGATGCTGCTACCACAATTGAAAGTGCAGCCGGCTGAGTGATGCTCCGGCCATCAACGCCCACATGCTTAACCCGGCGTTAAGCGCTGACCTGCCATAAATTGCGTGAGTGCGCGGAGCAACGTCTCCGTGGCGTATGGCAGTTCTGTGGTGTGGCGGCAAGCGTATGGGCGCCTGGATCTCAAAGACTGCGCAATCGGAGGAGGGGGCGCCGGCCGACCCCTTGCACCCGGCCTCCGTGACGCCGAAACGCGCGCCCCAATTTTCGCTGAAGGTCCGGCTGCTGGTCGGTATTCCGCTGTTCGTCATGCTGGTTGCCACCATCGTCGTGGCGGCGGCCCTGATCCACTATACGATCCGTTTCCCCGATCCGATGGCGCTGCGCAAACGCGACGGTGCGCCGATCGTGAAGGTGCTGGCCCGTGACGGCACGGTACTGACCGAGCGGGGCCAAGGCGGCGGCTTCATTCCCCTGGACCTGATGCCGCGCCAACTCATCGATGCCGTGGTCGCCACCGAGGACCGCCGCTTCTTCGACCATGTCGGCCTCGATCCGATCGGGCTCGTGCGGGCCATGTTCGCCAACCTCAGGGCCGGACGCTATGCACAGGGCGGCTCGACGCTGACGCAGCAGCTGGCCAAGAACCTGTTCCTGACCTCCGACCGGACCTTGGGCCGCAAGGTCGAGGAACTGGTGCTGGCCTTGTGGCTGGAGGTGCGACTCTCGAAGCAGGATATTCTCGAGCTTTATCTCAATCGCGTTTACTTCGGCGGTGGTGCCTATGGCGTCGAGGCGGCGTCGCGGCGTTATTTCGACAAGGGGGCGCGCAAGCTCAATCTGACCGAGTCGGCGGTCCTGGCGGGGCTGCTGAAGGCACCGTCGAAGTATTCGCCGGCGGCCAGTCCCGGGCTCGCCCGCTCGCGTGCGCGATCCGTGCTGCGCAAGATGCGCGACGCCGGTCTCATCGACGAAGCAGCCGAGCAGCAGGCCGCGCAGATGTCGGTGCGGTTCGCGGATCCTTCTGCAGGTCGCGAGGCCAACGGTCTCGAGTATGCGATCGAGTTCGTGCTCGAGCGCTTGCCGCCGCTGGCTGGAACGGGGCATCGGGAAATCATCGTCGAGACCACGTTTGATGCCGCCCTGCAACGGCATGCCCAGGCCGTGGTCGAGCGGACGCTGGCGACGGAAGGCATCGAGGCCGGCGCCTCGCAGGCCGCCGTGATCATCCTCGACACGGACGGCGGCATTCGCGCCATGGTGGGCGGGCGCTCGTTCCAGCAGAGCCAGTTCAACCGCGCCGTGAAAGCGCAGCGCCAACCCGGCTCCGCCTTCAAGCCGGTCGTCTATCTGACTGCGGTCGAACAGGGCGCGACGCCGGATACGATGGTGCTGGATATGCCACTCAACATCGGCGGCTGGAGCCCGCGCAATGAAGGCGGACAGCACCGCGGCTCGATCTCGCTCCGGCAGGCACTGGCCCACTCGGTCAACACCGTGGCGGCGCGGCTGCAGCAGGATGCGGGCACCAACCGGGTGATCGCGACGGCGCGACGGCTCGGCATCAAGTCGGAGTTGCGGGCGGGGCCGTCGCTGGCGCTCGGCGCGTCGGAAGTGACGTTGATCGAATTGACCGGGGCCTATGGCGTGCTGGCTAGCGGTGGTCTTGGTGTCGAGCCGCACGCGCTGCGCAAGGTCAAGACCGGCGGCAACGACGTGCTTTATGCGCGACCGGCGACAAGGCCGCGCCTGATCGTGGCGCCGGACCATGTCGGCAGCATGAGTAGCATGCTCAATACGGTGATGATCTCAGGGACGGGCCGGCGAGCCGCATTGCCGCGCTTCCCGGCGGCCGGCAAGACCGGCACGACCCAGGATTTCCGCGACGCCTGGTTTGTCGGCTATACGGCGCACTTGGTTGCCGGTGTGTGGGTTGGCAACGATGGCGGCGAGCCGATGAACCGCGTCACCGGTGGCAGTCTGTCGGCGACGATCTGGCGTGAGGTCATGATGGAGGCGCATCAACGCCTGTTGCCGACGCCGTTGCCCGGCACAGACCAGATGCGGCCCGAGCCGCCGCAGCCGGTGGCAGCGGGACATCTGATGGCCAGATCGGGGAGTGCGGTGCCGCCAAGTCCGTCGGATCCGGCACCGGGCCTCACCAAGGCCGATGTCGCGCGGCCGAAGACTGGACGGGAGCGCCGCTCCAATGAGCGCGTGGCGCCCGCCAAGGCCGGCCGCAATCCACAACCAGCGCCGCTGCAGCCGCGCGAGCCGATCGATGCGGATCTGATTGCCAAAGCGATCGCACCACAGAAATTGACACCGCAGGCACGGCCGCAAGAGCAGCAGGCCGGCTCGGAGTTCGACAAGGATGGTTTGCAGCGCGCTCTCGGCGGCTACGTGCCGGACCGGCGCATGGGGCTTGGCGTGCGGCCGTGACAGCGTGATCGCTATCCGGCCGACGTGGTCAGTTCTCGACGCCGTAGCGATAAAGATCCATGCCACGCAAGCGCAGCCAGACGCGCGCTTCCTCGAAGTTCGGCATGGTCTTCTCGACCAGGCGCCAGAACCGCGGCCCATGATTCATTTCAGCCAGATGGGCGACCTCGTGAGCGGCGACATAGTCAAGCACCAAGGGTGGCGCCAGAATGAGCCGCCAGGAAAAGGACAGCTCGCCACTGCTCGAGCAGGACCCCCAGCGGCTTTTCTGGTCGCGCAACGTCAGGCGGCGGGCACGCACTCCAAGTCGCGCCGCATGATAACCAACGCGGGCATCGAGATCGCGGGTTGCTTGCTCCACCAGCCAATCCTTGAGCCGGCGCGGCGCATGCTCGGCGGCGCCCGTGACTTCGATGCGGTGCGGGCGTGTCTCAGCTCCGCCATGCGTCGACACGACGGGTGATCCCGGCCGTGAGCCAATGAAGGCAATTTCGTGTGCGACATCACGCAGAGGCAGCACGGTGCCCGGCCGGAACGGCACCGGTTCCGGCACGCCGTCGAGGCGTTCACGCACCCACTCAAGGCTGCGCGCGACGAAGCGATCAGCCTCGCGCAGGCAGGTGTTGCGGGGCAGCGTGAGATAGACAGCACGGCTGGTGCGGCTCACCCGCAATGTCAGCCGTCGAGCCGTTGGATGGCGGCGCACTTCGACAGGAGCCGGAAGGCCTTCGACCTTCAGCAACTGAACGGAGGGCGATGTCTTGGCGGATTGCCGTGACATGGGGAACCTCTGGCCTGATGGAACGAATAAGCAAACGACGCTCGATCTGACGACCGGAACAATCCTGGTGCGTGCGATGGCGACTTGCTGGATACTTGCCCAACCGTTTGCGGCAACGGTGCGGCGACACGATTGACGAGTCGGACTTAGCACCTCAACGAAGCGCGTGGCGAGCGGAGAGTCCGGTCGCAGAAAAACCGCATCCGGCAGCGTTGCGGTGCGGCCACTGCGTACGATGTCACACCATGACACGCCCAAGCGCAGCCCAGCGCCAATGGACAAAAACCAGCTGAAACAACCTCAGCGATCGCGTCCGGCCCAGCGCGTGAAGCCATCGATGACGGCGTGACCGGCCGCCTGCCAGACCCGAAACGGGGTCATGCTGGCGCTGAAGGCGAGACCCAGCGACGATGCGGTCTGCGACGGCGTGTCACCATCGCTGGAGGTCGCGGTCGTTCGCTCCGACACGGGCCGAGCATAGCTCGCCTCGTCGTTCGCCGGACGAAATGTGAATGCTGCCGAGTCGGGACCACTGCCCTTGACGCGTCCACGCAGAAGCGGATAGGGGCGGCCGGAGTGCGGCGTGCCGAAACCCGTCTCGGTGCAGGGATCATGGGCGCGCGTGAAGGCGCTGATGCGGGTTGCGATCTCGCGGCGGAAGCGGGAGCCGTTGAAGATGCCGTAATGGCCAACCTTCGGGCATTCGAAGTGCTGCTTGCGCGCGAGGGGGATCGACGAGCACAGATCCAAGGCCGCGCGGCATTGGCCGATGCCGGTGATGTCGTCCTTCTCGCCTTCGATGGTCATCAAGGCGACGCGGTGAATAGCCTTCAGGTCGATCAGGCGGCCGCGATGCAGCATCTCGCCTTTCGGCATCGCGTGCTTGACGAACACGCTGTCGACCGTCTGCAGGAAAAACTCGGCGGTGAGATCCATGACGGCCAGATACTCGTCATAGAATTCGCGATGCTTCTCGGCGCTATCGCCGTCGCCTCGCACGAGGTGCAGGAACAGGTCCTTGTGGGCGTTGAGATGGCGATCGAGATTCATCGTCATGAAGCCCGACAGCTGCAGGAAGCCTGGATAGACTTTGCGGCCGAAACCGGAGTTCGGCCACGGCACCGTCGTGATGACATTGCGGCGGAACCAATCGATGCCGCGGGAGACGGCCAGCGTATTGACCACGGTCGGACTGATGCGCGTGTCGATCGGACCGCCGGCGAGTGTCAGCGACAGCGGCACGCTTGGCTCCGCGTCGGCTTCCATCAGCGCGGTTGCGGCCAGCACGGGAACCGAAGGCTGGCATACGGCGAAGACATGCACGTCGCCGCCGAAGTGGCGGAAGATGTCGCGCATGACGTCGATATAGTCATCGAGGTCGAAGGTGCCGGCGGCGAGCGGCACTTTGTGGGCGTCCTGCCAGTCGGTGATGTAGACTTCGTGATCGGGCAGGAAAGCCTCGACGGTGCCGCGCAGCAAGGTCGCGTAATGGCCTGACATCGGGGCCACGATCAGCAGGCGGGGATCGCGGGCGCGGCGCACCTCCGGCAGGTCGCGGCGGAAATGCACGACCTTGCAGAACGGATGCTGCCAGACGACTTCCTCGGAGACGCCGACGTTGCGGCCATCGACCTCGGTCTCGGTATGGCCAAAAACAGGCTTGGAGTAACGGCGCGTGGTGCGCTCGAACACTTCGAGGGCGGCCGCGGTCTGACGCCCCATCTCGGTGTTGCGCATGGGATTGAACGGGCTGCTTAAAAGCATCCGATAGGAATCGGCGGCTGCCCGGACAGGACTGACGGCCGCATGTCCGAGCTCGTACCAATGGTACAGCATTACGGTTGGTCCCCCGACCTATGTTGTCCTGATATGCCGACGTTGGAGGTCGATCCTGCTTCTGGTGGCAGGACGTTGCCTGTCGTCGATCTCACTTTGCGGCCTATGCCGGGTGCAGCGCGCATTGACTCGCTGCCAGTCCTGTGAGTCTGGCCTGATTCGCTGCGTTGCGAAAGGTCCAACGCGCTACAACAGTTTAGCAAGCCGCTCGGCAAGCGTATCGACGCCCGTCGAATGGGTGAAGTGTGCGACGTAGGAGCCATCGGGACCCATGAGGTAAATCAACGCACTATGATCTATGGTGTAGACGGCTGTGCTTTTCTCGTCGCGAACCTTTTTATAGTAAACGCGATATTGCTTGGCGGCGGCGGCAATCTCGTCCGGCGTACCCGTCAGTCCGATCAGCCGGCTGTGGAAGCTTGGCACGTAGGCTGCCAGCGCCGTTGGCGTATCTCGTTCCGGGTCGAGCGTTATGAAGACCGGCGTCACCGTGTCGGCCTTGGCTCCGAGCTTGTCGAGGGCGGCGCTCATGACCTGCAGACCGGAGGGGCAGATATCCGGGCAGAACGTGAAGCCGAACATGACCAGCATGTGGCGGCCCTTGAAATCCTTTTCGGTGACGCGCTTGCCCGTGTGGTCAATGAGCGAGAACGGCCCGCCGACCAGGGCGCGGCCGACTGAGGTCGGCGAGGGGAGCTTGCGTTGGACGAGGTCGGGAAAGATCAGAACGGCCGACATCGCGCCGATGGCAAGGCCTACGGCTGCGAGGAGCAGGAGATGGAAGGCGGCGGGCCGTTTGCTCACGTGATTGCGTTCTCCTTGTTGTCACTCGCCCATCTGGACCAGCGATCCCGAGCGGCGCGCCTCGTCGAGAAACCAGCGGAAGGCGGCGTAGCCAGCGGCAAAGTAAAGCATATTGAGGCCGAGTGCCTTCAACATGTCGCTACCGCGAAACGTTCCCTCCGAGACCAGCGACCGTAAGCCTTCGAAGACATAGGTCGGCGGCAGCGCCAGTGCGACCGGCTGGAGCCAGCCCGGCAGCGTCGAGAGGGGATAATAGACGCACACAACCGGCAGCAACACGAAGACGATAAGCCAGGAGAACGTCTCCGCGCCCAGGCCCCAGCGCAGCACGACACCGGTCGACACCAGGCCCAGCGTCCAACTGGTCAGGATGAGGTTGGCAAAGAAGGCGGCGAAGGCGAAGCCCAGGCTCATGACGTTGAAGCCGAAGAAGAGATTGGCCAGAATCGCCACCGGAACCATGGCCACGGAGAGCTTGAGCAGGCTCACGATCATCAGCGCGGCGATCAGCTCCCAGGGCCGCAGCGGGCTCATCATCAGGTGGCCGAGATTGCGCGACCAGTATTCCTCGAGAAAGGCCACCGAGAAGCCCAGTTGGCTGCGCACCAGGATATCCCACAGCAGGACGCCGCCGATGAACAGGCCCGCTGCCTGCCCGGCGAGACTGGTCGTCTTGGCGAGGTGGGATTGTAGGAAACCCCACATCAGCATTTGCACCAGTGGCCAGTAGATCAACTCGGCCGTGCGTGGCCAGGATGAGCGGATGACGTACCAGTAGCGCAGCACCAGGCCGATGATGCGGCGGCCGGAGGCCCTGGGTCCGGTTTGCTCGAGCAGCCGGCGCGAGTCGGGATGTGGCGGCTCAAGCATGGCTGGTCTCCGGCGCCGGGTCGGCATCGCTCTGGCGCCGGGCGATGTCGAGGAAGACCTGCTCGAGGGTCTGGCGACCGAAGCGGGCGATCAAGGCCTTGGGGGTCTCGTCAGCAACGACGCGGCCCTTTTCCAGCATGATGACGCGGGCTGCGAGACGCTCCACCTCGGCCATGTTGTGTGAGGCGAGGACGATCGTTGCCTGTTCCTCGCGGCAGTAGGTCTCGAGCCTGGTGCGTACCCAGTCGGCGGTGTCGGGATCGAGAGATGCGGTCGGCTCATCGAGGAGGAGCAGTTCCGGGCGGTTGAGCAGCGCCTTGGCCAAGGAGACACGCGTCTTCTGGCCCGCAGAGAGCTTGCCGTAGGGGCGGTCGATCAATTCGGTCAGCCGCAAGTCGGCGGCGATGGCGCGAATGCGGGCAGCGCGGTCGGGCACGCCATAGAGGCGGGCGAACACTTCGAGGTTCTGCTGCACGGTCATGCGCATGGGGATGTCGACGTACGGGCTCTCGAAGTTCATGCGATGGAGCACCTGATAGCGGTCGCGCGCCATGTCGGCGCCGAAGACGCGAGCCGTCCCAGACGTTGGCACGACCAGTCCCATCAGCATCGAAATGGTGGTCGTTTTGCCCGCCCCATTACCGCCGAGCAGGGCCGTGATGTTGCCCGGTGCCAGCGTGAACGAGATGTCGTCCACGGCAACGACGCTGCCATAGACCTTGCGCAGGTTCACGACCGCCGCGGGCGGTGCGGTTCCATTGGAGGTTTCGGATCGGAGCTGCATGAGAGGATCGATGGGTCCGGACTTTCGCATTCTTGGGCAGCACGTGGTGGCCAGCACGGGGCGGAGGCTGACATTGGGAACCGCGGCTGGCCAGTCGACCGGCGGTGCGGCGTTCACCACATGTCGTATTTGGGATAGAACAGATCTGGACACAAGGTTGGCAGATTGCCGCCGCGCAAGCATCACGGCACCATGATCGGTCGAGGCCCATGACAGCAACTCGTACCTTACAGGCGCCTTCGGGGGCCGCGGACCGTTTCGGACCCGGCCTGCATGAAAGCCGCCTGCGCATGCAGACCATCATCCGGCTGCGGTGGTTCGGGGTCGGCGGGCAGGTAGTCACGGTTGTCGGCGTGCGCTGGGGGCTCGGGTTCGATTTTCCAGTTGGGCTCTGCCTGGCCCTGATTGCGGTCTCGGCGTGGGTCAACGTGTTCCTGCGCATGCGCTATCCGTCCCGCTATCGATTGTCCCCGACGTTTGCGACGACGCTGCTGGCCTATGACACGCTGGAACTGGCGGCGCTGCTGTACCTCACGGGGGGCATCGAGAACCCGTTCACCTTTCTGATCGTGGCGCCGGTGACGGTTTCGGCGGCCACGTTGCCGGCCAGGAATACGATCTTTCTGGGTCTTTTAGCGGCTGCGACGGCGGCCCTGCTGGTCGAGTTCCATCTGCCCCTGCCGTGGTTGCCGCCAGCCGGCTTTTCGATGCCGCGGCTGTACAAATTCGGTGTCCTGGCATCGGTCGGGGCCGGCATGATCTTTCTGGCGCTCTATGCCGCGCGGCTTTCAAAAGAGGCACGGCAGATGACGGCGGCGCTGGCGGCAACCGAGCATGTGTTGGCGCGTGAGCAGCGGCTGCATGCGTTGGATGGGCTGGCTGCTGCGGCCGCCCACGAGCTTGGCACGCCACTGGCGACCATCGCCGTGGTGACGCGGGAGCTGGAGAAGGAACTGGGGCTCGCGAAACACATCCAGGATGACGTCACCTTGCTTCGAACCCAGGCCGAGCGATGCCGGGAGATCCTGCAGAAACTCACGCGGCGCCCGGAGGGCAATGATCCGCACCACGTGAGCCTGCCGGTGACGCAACTGCTGCAGGAGGCCTCGGGGCCCTATCGCATGGGGCGGGCCAAGGTGACAATTGACGCCAAGGCTTCGGAGACGGGGCTCAATCGGGCGTTGGCCGAGCCGGTTGCCGAGCGCCGTCCGGGCGTCATCTATGGGCTCGGCAACATCATCGAGAACGCGGTCGATTTTGCGCAGAGCAAGGTGCAGATCCAGGCGCGCTGGGACGAAAAAGAGATCGAAATCGCCATCCAGGACGACGGGCCAGGTTTCTCGCCCGACGTCATGGACACGATCGGTGAGCCCTATGTGACGACGCGCGGCGCCGGACAGACCGGTGAAGGCGCTGATCCAGAAGCCGGCGGTCTCGGCCTCGGCTTCTTTATCGCCAAGACCCTGTTGGAGCGGTCCGGCGCACGGCTGGCGCTCGCCAACGCCACGGCGCCGGAGCAAGGTGCGATCGTGCGCATTACCTGGCCGCGGCAGATGTTCGATGTCCAGGCCGAGGGCTGGCCTGCGACGCCGGCCCGGCGGCTGGCTGCCGAATAGACGTGGCCAACGATGCTGCCCGGGTGTCGAACGGTTGCACTTCGTAATCGACAAGCGATGGCAGTTCAGGTATCACCCCGCCCATTCCCACGCTGTGGGTAAATGCCCACGTCTCGGGCTGCCCTTCGGGGTCGCACGAGCGGCAGACAATCCGTTTCCAGCATCTCTGGACAGGCTTCGGTCGCCGCTCCTCTGCCATGATGTGCAATGAAGGAACAACAGCTAATGAACATCATTCAAGAGCTCGAAAACGAGCAGATGAAGGCCGTTCTCGCCAAGCGCGGCGTGCCGGAATTCGGTCCTGGCGACACCGTCAAGGTGATGGTGAAGGTGCTGGAAGCCGAAGTGACGGATCTCAAGGCCAAGAAGCCCGCCGCCAAGAGCAACAAGAAAGATGACGGCAAGGAAGCCGCCGTTCGTATCCAGGCCTACGAGGGCGTCTGCATTGCCCGCTCCGGCCATGGCGTGAACGAGAGCTTCACGGTGCGCAAGATTTCCTACGGCGAAGGTGTGGAACGCGTGTTCCCGATCTATTCGCCGCTGATCGCCGAGATCGAGGTCGTACGCCGCGGCAAGGTGCGCCGGGCGAAACTCTACTATCTGCGTGGTCGTCGTGGCAAAGCCGCGCGCATCTTCGAGCGCACGGACGCGCGGGCCCGCAAGCTGGCCGCTGCCTGGAAAGGCTTCAAGAAGCCGAAGGGCGATCCGGATGACCTGACGAAAATCACGGGCGTGACACCTGATCTCGCCGGGCGCCTGATCCAACTCGGCTGCATCAAGCTCGACCAGATCGCCAATTTCTCCGATGACGACATCGCCAATGTCGACGAGACGCTCAACCTCGACGGTGCAATCGAGAAGGGTGACTGGGTTGGCCAAGCGCAGCGGCTGATCGCGGAAGCGACGGCCAGCGAAGTTCCGGCTGAGAAAGCCTGAACGACACCTTACGCGTGCCAGTTTGCTTGGACACCTGGCTCACTTGCCAGGTGTCTTCGTTTGTGATGCGCTTCGCTGACGAACCACGCATTGCGCGAATTGTGCTTTCGTCTAGATTTGCTCGGCAACGCCCAAGCTCCGAGAGTGCTTGACCCCATGTCCAATGTCGAAAGTGCGCGGAACCAACAGCGTGAGGGAAAGATCCCGATTCACGGTGCGGAAGCGTTCGCGGCCATGCGCAAGGCTGGACAGATGGCGGCCTCGGCGCTCGACATGCTGGCGCCCTTTGTTGTGCCAGGGGTGACGACGGAACGCCTCGATGATCTGGTGTTCCAATTCGCCATGGACCAGAAGGCGGTACCGGCAACGCTGAACTACCGCGGCTATACGCACTCCATCTGTACCTCGGTCAATCACGTTGTCTGTCACGGCATTCCCAATCCGAAGCCGCTGCGCGAAGGCGATATCGTCAATATCGACGTCACGCTGATTGTCGACGGCTGGCACGGCGATACCAGCCGGATGTATGCCGTCGGCCAGATTCCGCGCCGAGCCGAACGCCTGATCGAAGTGACGTTCGAGGCCTTGCAGCGGGGAGTGGCGGCGGTGAAGCCCGGTCACACGACGGGACACATCGGCGCCGCCATCCAGGCCTATGCGGAAAGCGAGCGCTGCAGCGTGGTGCGTGACTTCTGCGGCCATGGGCTCGGGCGCGTGTTCCACGACCGGCCCAATATCCTGCACTATGGCGAGGCCGGGGACGGTCCGGTGCTGCAGCCTGGCATGCTGTTCACCATCGAGCCCATGATCAATGTCGGGCGGGCCACCGTGAAGATCCTGCCCGACGGCTGGACAGCCGTGACGCGGGACCGGGAGCTATCGGCCCAGTTCGAGCATACCGTCGGGGTGACGGCGGATGGCTGCGAAGTCTTCACCTACTCGCCGAAGGGCTTCCATTGCCCGCCTTACGACGTCTGAAGCGCTCAGCACAGGATGAGGCCGCGGATGGGCCGGGGTCGGCAAAGCCAGGGCGACGACGCCAGCCTGCCGCAGGACGGCCAGGGGAGCTTTTTCGAGCAGCAGGGCTCGAACCCGGCTACGAGCGATACCGATGCCGAGGTCGACGATCGCGCCGGACACCGGAAGCGGCTGCGGGAACGGTTTCGCAGCGGCGGCGCTGATGCCATCCCCGATTACGAGCTGCTCGAATTGGTGCTGTTCAAGGCCATTCCGCGGGGTGACACCAAGCCATTGGCCAAGAAATTGATAGCGACATTCGGCTCGTTTGCCGAAGTGGTGAATGCGGCGCCGGAACGCCTGCTCGAGATCAAGGGTATCGGTGAACGTGGGGTGGACGAGATCAAGCTCGTGCAAGCCGCAGCACTGCGCCTGATGAAGGGCGGCATCATGAAGCGGCAGGTGCTCGGCTCCTGGACCGCCGTCATCGACTACTGCCGTGCCGCCCAGGGCTTTGACACCAAGGAAGCCTTCCGCATCCTGTTCCTCGACAAGCGCAACCAGCTGATGGCCGACGAGGTGCAGCAGCGCGGTACCGTCGACCACACGCCGGTCTATGTGCGGGAAGTGGTCAAGCGCGCCCTCGAGTTGTCGGCCACGGCGCTGATCCTGGTGCACAACCACCCCTCGGGTGATCCGTCACCGTCGAAGGCGGACATCGACATGACCAAGCTCATCATCGAAGCCGCCAGGCCACTTGGCATCACGATCCACGATCACATCATCGTCGGCCGACAGGGCCATGCGAGCTTTCGCACGTTGCGGCTGATTTGAGGGCCGGTCTCGGCAAATCGACGAGGATATTCGGGTCAGCTGAACTGGACACAATTCACACAACAAATCGAATGTTTGCCCGCTTGCAGTCCGGACAAAGTCGGTCCATATGCAGTTGCCGCATAGCTGCGGGCGGTGCAATGCAATCGGTGAAGCCAGAGGAAGGCGGTCCATGTCAGCGACGAAACATGCGCATGTTCTCATTCTCGGTTCCGGACCGGCTGGATATACAGCGGCCATCTATGCTGCCCGTGCGATGCTCAAGCCCTTGCTGATCCAGGGTATTCAACCTGGCGGCCAGCTGACGATCACGACCGACGTGGAGAACTATCCCGGCTTTGCGAAAGCGATCCAGGGGCCTTGGCTGATGGACGAGATGCGCGGCCAAGCCGAGCATGTCGGGACCGAGATCGTGATGGACCACATCGTCAAGGTGGACCTGAAGCAGCGACCGTTCCGGCTCGAGGGCGATAGCGGCGATGTCTACAGCTGCGACACGCTGATCATCTGCACGGGGGCCCAGGCGCGGTGGCTGGGCCTTGCCTCCGAGGAGGCCTACAAGGGGCACGGCGTCTCGGCCTGCGCCACCTGTGACGGGTTCTTCTACAAGGGCAAAGAGGTGGTTCTGGTCGGCGGCGGCAATACGGCCGTCGAAGAGGCGATCTTCCTGACCAATTTCGCCAAGCGGGTCACGGTGGTGCATCGCCGCGACAGTTTCCGGGCGGAAAAGATCATGCAGGAACGGCTGTTCAAGAACCCGAAAATCGAGGTGATCTGGGACACCGCGCTGGACGAGGTGGTGGGCACCAAGGATCCGAAGAGTGTGACCGCTGTGAAGCTGCGCAACGTGAAGACCGGTGTGGTCACCGAGCAGGCGGCGGACGGCGTGTTCATTGCCATCGGACATGCGCCGGCGACGGAACTCTTCAAGGGCCAGCTGGAGATGAAGTCCTCGGGCTACCTGATTACCAAGCCCGATTCGACGGCGACCTCGATCCCTGGCGTGTATGCGGCCGGCGACGTGAAAGACGACGTATTCCGGCAGGCCGTGACGGCGGCTGGTATGGGGTGCATGGCAGCACTCGAAGCCGAAAAGTATCTGGCTGGACACGCTAATAAGTCCGAAGCCGCCGAATAACCCCTCATAGCGCGATCAAACATCACCATGGACTGGGACAAGCTACGCATCTTTCATGCCGCGGCCGAGGCGGGCAGTTTCACGCATGCCGGCGAAGTGCTGCGCATGAGCCAGTCGGCGGTGAGCCGGCAGGTCTCAGCGCTGGAACGCGACCTCGGGCTGTCGTTGTTTCATCGCCATGCGCGAGGATTGGTGCTGACCGAGCAGGGCGACCTGCTGTTCCGTACCGCCAGCGACGTCATGAACCGGCTGCAGACAGCGGAAACGCTGCTCGGCGATTCCACGACGAAACCGGCCGGAGAGTTGCGCATCACGGCGACCGTCAGCCTTGGCTCGGTGTGGGTGACACAGCGCATTCGCGAGTTCATCGAGACCTATCCGGACATCCGCATCGAGCTGGTGCTGAACGACGAGCCCGTGGACTTGTCCATGCGGGTGGCGGACTGCGCCATCTGGGCGCGGGAGCCATCGCAAGGCGATCTCATCCGGCGGCCGTTGTTCACGATGCAAGTCCACGCCTATGCCTCGGCGAATTACATACGCAAGTTTGGCGCGCCACAGACGGTGCAGGAGCTGGACCGGCATCGGCTGGTGTCCTTCAACGGCAATCCGCCGCCGCATCTGGCTGCGATCAACGCCTTGGAGACACGGGGACGAGAGGGTCGCGAACCGCGCGTGCCGACGTTCCGAGCCAACACCATCCTGGCGCTCAAATTCGCCATTCGGGCGGGCCTGGGCGTCGGCCTCATTCCGGATTACCTGACGGAAGAGGAAAAAGACTTCGTGCCGGTGTTGCCAAACCTGGAGTTGCCTAAGCTGCCGGTATTCTTCGTTTATCCGGAAGAGCTGAAGACCGCGAAAAAAGTCCAGGTCTTCAGGGACTTCCTGGTGGCCAAAGGGCGGCAGTGGAAGTACTAGGCGTGGCTGAATGGTGCGCTGCGGCGGAAATGGTGTGCGCTGGACGCATAACTCACATGCGTGCCCCCTGATTGCTCAAAGAATGTCAATCCGATTTATTGGCGTCAGCTGTGACGGACAGCTGATGAAGGCCGTACCCTCCCTTTGACGCCTTCAGCCGCCTTCTACGGGACGCGGTGACGACCTGAGCCGGACCCGAGACAGTCTCGCGTCCGGTTTTTTTCTGTCCGCTGCGCGGCCAGTTTTCAGGAAGCTCAAGCCCACCAGCGTTCTGGGACCGGGAAGTGGCCGGCGGCGTTCTCGATCACCTGGGCGGCGCCGAACAGGGTGGCTTCATCGAACGGCTTGCCGATCAGCTGCAGCCCCATGGGCGTGCCTTCGGCGGAGAGGCCGGCGGGCACCGAAATCCCAGGTAAACCGGCCATATTGACGGTGACCGTGAAGATGTCCTCGAGATACATGGCGATCGGGTCGCCGGACTTTTCGCCCTGCGCGAATGCGGGGCTCGGTGTCGTTGGCGTGAGGACGACATCGACGGTGTTCCAGGCGTCATCGAAGTCGCGCTTGATGAGCGTGCGCACCTTCTGCGCCTTCAGATAGTAGGCATCGTAGTAGCCGGCCGAGAGCACGTAGGTGCCGATCAGCACGCGGCGGCGAACCTCCTTGCCGAAACCGACGGCGCGCGTGTTCTCATAGGTCTCGATCAGGTCTTTGCCGGGCACGCGCAGGCCGTAACGGACGCCGTCATAGCGGGCCAGGTTCGACGAGCACTCCGCAGGTGCGACAATGTAGTATGCAGGAAGTGCATACTTCGTGTGCGGGAGCGAAATGTCGTGCATGGTGGCGCCGGCCGCCTTCAGCCAGGCGATGCCCTCCTGCCAGAGCCGCTCGGCATCCTTGGACATGCCGTCGACGCGGTACTCCTTGGGGATGCCGACCCGGAGTCCCTTGATGCCTTTCGTGAGGGCGGCCTCGTAGTCGGGTACGGGCACGTCGACGCTGGTCGAGTCCTTGGGGTCGTGGCTGGCCATGTGGCGCAGCATGATGGCCGCGTCGCGGACAGTTCTGGCGATGGGGCCGGCCTGATCCAGGGAGGAGGCGAAGGCGACGATGCCCCAACGCGAGCAGCGGCCATAGGTGGGCTTGATGCCGACGGTGCCGGTGATGGCGGCGGGCTGGCGGATAGAGCCACCCGTATCGGTGGCGGTGGCAGCAAGGCAAAGGTTGGCGGCGACGGCGGCCGAGGATCCACCAGAAGAGCCGCCGGGGACCAGCTTGGCATTGTCCAATCGGCCATGGCGCTTACGGCGCCAAGGATTGACGACGCTGCCGAAACGGCTGGTCTCGTTCGACGAGCCCATGGCGAACTCGTCGTTGTTGAGCTTGCCCAGCATGACGGCACCGGCGTCCCAGAGGTTCTGGCCGACGGTCGATTCATAGGTCGGGGTGAACTCGGCCAGAATGTTCGAGCAGGCGGTGGTGCGGATACCTTTCGTGCAGAACAGGTCCTTGTTGCCGAGCGGCAGGCCTTCGAGGGGGCGGGCTGTGCCCGCAGCGAGGCGGGCGTCGCTTGCTGCGGCCTGGGTAAGGGCGTGCTCGGGCGTTGGCAACACGAAAGCGTTGAGTGCGGGATTGGCTTTCTCGATGGCCGTCAGGAATGCCTGCGTCAGCTCGGTGGCCGAGAATCTTTTCGCTTTGAGGCCATCGCGGGCGTCGGCGAGCGTGAGTTTGGTGAGGTCGGTCATTTATGATTGCTCGATATTTTCAGCGTTTGTGGCGGATGTAGATCCAGATTCCGAGGCCCATCACCAAGGCTGCGATACAGAGCTGGTACGTAGTGGCTTCATCGATGCGCCGGAGAACTGCGGGCGGGATTGGTGTGTGACCCTCAGGTGAATAAACCTTGCGGAATCCATCCGCTAATGAAAGCCCATGAAGGATACTGCAGCTATGCAACGATAATCCTAGGATCGCGGTACAAATGAGAAGCGCCACATTGCGAAAAGTCACTCCACCACCTTCGGTACGACGTAGAAGCTGTCGGTCGTTTCCGGCGCGTTCAGCGTCACCTGCTCGGCGATCTCGCCGTCGGTGACCTCGTCGCGGCGCATCTTGAGCTTGATGGGTACGACGCGCGTCATCGGCTCGACATTGGCGGTGTCGACTTCATCGAGAAGCTTCACCCAATCGAGGATGCCGGACAGCTCTTTCTCCAGGCCCTTGGCTTCCTCGAGCGTGATCTTGATGCGGGCGAGCCTTGCCACCCGCTTGACCGTGGCTTCGTCGATTTGCATGGGATCCTCGCTTGGAGGTTGAACGGCATTTCGCCCGTGATAGCGGGGCAACCGAACAGGCGCAACCACGGCGGCCAGGCCGCACTCTGCCATCAGGGCGAAGCCGCGGCCCGACCACCTATCCCCTTCAACGCAGCGCGGCGGCAGATCGCTAAATTCATCAACGTAATCAACGAAGAATGGCGGAGGAGGCAGCCGCCAAGCTGCCGTCCATGGCGATCCACGGCTTACTTTTTTCATGCAGCGATGCCATGGAGTTGACCGCATTGACTGGTTGCCTGCGTCCACGCGAATCCACTATTAGCCGACGTCGGCGTTGGGGTAGCGGTTGGGGTGAGCGTCGCGCCGGTCAAGGTCTCAGCACATGGCGCAAGAGCTCAATCGGCTCACAGCAGCAGCCGTTCGAGCGGCCAAGGGGCCGGCACTGCTGGCCGACGGCGGTGGCCTATACCTCCAGGTGCTCGCCTCGGGGGCCGCCAGCTGGCTGTTCATCTACCGGCGCAAGGCTGCCGGCACCGAGAAGTCCAAGCGCACCGAGATCGGCCTCGGCTCATCGAAGGCAGTGACGCTCGCAAAGGCGCGCCTAACGGCTGCGCAGTGCCGATCTCTGCTGGCCGAAGGGCGGAATCCTAAAGACGCCCGCGCGCCCAATAAGCAAGTGCCGACCTTCGGCGAAGTCGCGGACGCGCTGATCGCCACAATGGCTCCGAGCTGGCGGAACCCCAAGAGTCGGGCCGCATGGGAGATGACGCTGCGCGATTACGCCAAGCCCCTGCGCAATAGGCCGGTCAACGAGATTGGCGTCGAGGACGTGCTCGCCGTCCTCAAGCCCCACTGGGAGCGGCGGCCCGAGACCGCCGTCCGGCTCCGAGGACGGATCGAGCGCGTCCTGAACTACGCGATCGCCAAAGAGCTTCGAAAGGACGATAATCCGGCAGCGTGGCGGGGACGCCTGCAGGATCTTCTGCCACCCCGTCCAAAGCTGACGCGCGGCCACCATGCTGCGATGCCGATCGACGACCTTCCAGCCTTCATGGCCCGCCTCAGGGCAGCCGATGCCGTCGCCGCGCGCTGCCTCGAGTTCACGATCCTGACGGCCGCTCGCACGGGTGAGGCGCTTGGCGCCTGCTGGGACGAGGTCGATCTCGAGAAGGGCATCTGGTCGCTGCCGGCGGCACGCATGAAGGCCGGTAAGCCGCATCGAGTGCCACTGTCCGAACGCGCGAAGGCGATCCTCCGCGAGATGGAGCCGCTCAAGGGCGACAGCGGCCACGTATTCCCAGGTCAACGACGCGGCAAGCCTCTGTCAGGCATGGCGCTCGAGATGGTGCTGCGGAGGATGAAGGTCACGAACGCGACGCCACACGGCATGCGTAGCTCGTTTCGGGACTTCGTCGGAAATCGAACCAGCTACCCGCGGGAGCTGGCCGAACACGCGCTCGCGCACCGCATCGGCGACGCTGCCGAGCAAGCCTATCGCCGTGAGGATGCGCTCGAGCGGCGCCGGCCGATGATGGAGGCGTGGGCCCAGTTTCTGGAACATCCCGGTGGCGATGTCGTCCCCTTCCAAAGTCTGGCGCAGGCCGGTTGAGATCCAACAGCGGAGTTGTCGATGTCTCAAGGCAAACGCGAGCGCGACTCGCGACGTCAACTTTCCGACGAGGAAGTCGCGGCGGTCGTCCACGGTGTCGAAGATCTTGTTGGGGCCCTTCGAGAGAACCGGGCTCTGCTGAACCCTCCGGCAAGCGCGACGCCAGAACAACGAAGAGTAAGTGCAAGGCTGGCGCTCTTGACGGTTGCCGAGTTCATCATGGATATGACGGAGTCGGAGGCGGAAGCTAGGCCATTTCATGCCCTCAGTGCAGCGCTGGATGACCTGGATCGCGGGACGGTTGCGCCGATTTTTGAGCCTACGACGGAGGGGCGCCCCTCGCGCTCGACCGAGACTTGGCTCGTCAAGTGCGACCTAGCCGCGTCGATCGAGGCACTGGCCAGACTCGACAAGACGAGAGCAGAGGCTGTGCGAGAAATCCTCGCCAGTTATAGGAGGGTGATCGAGGCGATTCTTCACGAAGGCGCTGCGTCGCCGACGCAGCAGCTGATCGCCCTGCACAAGGATTTCGCCAAGCAGGCCGGAGGTGTGAAGTCGCGCATCCCATTGCTGTCGATCGCATGGGCCACATATATGGAAGCCATCGACATAGCCACGGCGATGCCGTCCCCGCACCGAGAGACCGCCGTACGCGAAATCTCGAAGCGCGCCGTCGACGGGGCCATGAATCGATGGCAACGCCTGCCGGCGGTCGGGAAATAACCCCCGGATTTTAACTCCCGCACAGGCTGTGATTCTCCTCGGCTATCAGCGCTGGTCCACTTCGACCGGCCGACCGAGGAGGAGAGAATGCAGACCAGCAGACTGCTCAATATCGAAAAGCCGCAGGATTTCCAGCCGGCCATCGCGCTCCGGATTGATGCAGCGGTCAAGGCGTCCGGGCTCTCGAGGTCGACGCTCTACGAGCATATCGCGCGTGGCCGCCTGAAGGCCATACGTGTCGGCGGCCGTCGCTTGATTCTGCGCCGAGACCTCCAGGAGTTTCTCGAAGGCTTCCGAGGAGCCGCTTGATGTGCGGCCCGCCAGAAAACAAAACCGCCGCTCGGGAGGGCTCCCGGCGGCGGTCAGAAACGAACGCGTCAACTTCCAACATCAACGGTGCGCACTTTGTAGCGCGTCACGGCCGATTTGTCGATGGCCGGGCCACCGTATTCCGCGACCGGAGCAGGTGGCATGAGCATCCTAAGAAAACGCAGCACTGAAGTACTCGCAGTCTCGCCTTGGCACTGGGCGAACACGCTCGACATCGCCCGCGTGGGCATCGCAGCGCGCGAAGTCGGCAATGCGCAACTCGCCGAAGCTGGCTTGAGCGGCATCGCGATCCTGTCGCGGTCGAAGCTCGAGCACCGGACTGGTCGGAGGCGAACAGCCGTCCGTGGAGACTTACGGTCTCTCACGGCTGCTGGGCTTGTCGAGCGAACCCATCGCGAGGATCTACACGGCGGCACGACCCGCAATTTGTATCGACTGGCACTCCCAAGCGGGGGAGGTCTGTCATGAGCCACGTCGCCAGCGAATGGGCCTATCGCCAGAAGATCTTACGCCGGGAGAAGCAGATCCTCACTGCTCTCGCGGAGCGCGCCAACAAGGACGACCACACGACGTTCTCTGGTGACACCGACATCGCGTCCAGATGCTCGGTGAGCGTCGACACTGTGCAGCGGGGTAAAAAGCAGCTTATGGCTCTGGGGCTGATCTCGGTCCGACGTCGCGGCGGGAGCGGCGAAGGCCGCAACTTCGACGTCATTGTGCTCAATCTCGGAGTCGAGATTTCTGCCGGTGACGAAGCTACCGTGGAGGCACTTGAGCAGGTCGCAAAGCCGCAAACTGCGGTGTTGAGCAAAGCCGCAAATCGCGGGGGGCAAAGCCGCAATCTGGAGGGGGCAAAGCCGCAACTGTGCGGTCTACCTAAGGAAGAACCATCACTAGAACCGTCACTGGAACCGGCACGCGCGCCCGAGCCGACCGAGTTGCAGAGACGTATGCTACGTCAGCCGAATCTCCGACTCGTCTTGCCTTCGACACAGATGCAGGCAAGCAGCGACAATCCTGTTGACCTTGCCTTCGAGGCCTACAACATCGCGGCGTCCAAGTGGGGCTTCGAGAGGGTCTCCGCATTCACTCCGCAGCGACGCAAGAAACTCGAGCGACGCCTCCTCGATATTGGCGCCGATCTCCATCGAGGTCTCGAGGCATTCCAAAACGCGCTCGATGCCATCCCACACAATCGGTTCCTCTCGGGCAAGCTTCCGCCTCGCGACGGCCGCCAGAAACCGTTCCGTCTGAGCTTCGATCGCTTGCTGCAGACCGACGGCAACATGGGGGACGTCCTGGCCGGGTTAATCGATCTGCACGCGAATCGCCTCACACAAGCCTCGGCCCAGCGCGCGGAGACGGACCTGGGCGCCGAACTCCTCGCAGCTAGCGGGTTTAGGCATGCCTAAGGACGCCTACGAGATTTGCAGCGACGAGGGTGTGAGGCTCAAGGCCTATGCATTCGGAGGACCCTACCGGACCACATGCCCGCTCTGCTCCCACTCTCGCGGGAAGAGGAAGGATCCATGCCTTGCGGTCTGGATCTACGACTGGGGCGTCAATTTCTACTGCCATCACTGTAACGAGAGTTGGACGCGCAACATCAAGGAGCAAGCAAGCCATGAACGCCATAGTCAACACCGGCGGTCACCTCAGCGAGAAGCACGCGCAATGGCTGGAGGAGACGCGCAAGATCCCGGTCGAGATCGCGATCCGGGAAGGTCTCTATTCGATCGGCGACAAGCTCCACTTCCCATTCAGCGAGAACGGCGAGTTGAAGTACGCGAAGTTCCGCACGACGCGAGAGAAGTCGTTCGGACGAGACAAGGCAGGCGCCTCGACCATGTTGTGGAGGATCGATGCGCTGTGCGAGGCGATCAGCAAGGGAGAAACGTTGATCATCACCGAGGGCGAGATCGACGCGTTGTCGTGGCTGGCGATCGGCGAAGGGTGGGTCGTTTCGACGCCTGACGGCGCACAAAAGGCGAAGCCTGGGGAGGGCAAGATCTACCCCAGCAATGATGGGGCGTTTAGTTGGCTCTGGCGCGACGGCAATCTGCATCCGGACATCGACAAGTTTGAACGCATCGTGCTCTCCGTGGACAACGACGAGAAGGGCCGGATACTGCGTGACGAGCTTGCTGTCCGCCTCGGTCGCAAACGGTGCTGGGTCGTGAACTTACCAGCCGGCTGCAAGGATGCGAACGACGTCCTCGTAAAGCACGGAAGCAAGCGCCTGAGGGAAGTGCTGGATACCGCAACACCGCTGGTGCCTGACGACATTCGTCCGATAATCGATATTCCAGCGCCGGAGTGGACGCCATTGGACACTGGATGGGTTGGGATGGAGAAATTCCTGCGCCCGGGCTGCCCCGAGCTGATGATCGTTACGGGGCCTCCCGGCTCTGGAAAATCGCAATGGTCGCTCGCGTTAGGCCTAAACCTTGCGCGGCTCCATGGGATACCCGGCGCAATCTTGCAGTTCGAGGACAGCATAGGCCGCCTTCAAGGCGACATACAGAGGTACGCCAAGATTTGGAGCCAGCAGGAGAAGAAGGGCATCCACGGCGATCCCGACGAATGGATCCGCAAGCACGTTCTCGGCGTCGGGCCTCAGGATGACGACATCCTGGATCTCAAATGGATTGAGACCAAGCTCGAGTTCGCAGCCAAACGCCATGGCTGCAGGTGGGCGATCGTCGATCCCTGGAACGAGATCGAGCACCTCTGGGATCGCAGCAAGACCGAGGCAATGTACCTCAACGAGGCGCTCCGCTCCTTGAAGATGATCTCGCGCCGCTACGGCCTGTTGCTGATGATCGTGGCGCATCCGACGAAGGAGGCTGCGCTCCGAGACATCACCGAGGCGTCGCTTTACGACATCGCGGGCGGCGCCACCTGGTACAATAAAGCGGACCACGGCATCATCGTCCATCGCCCGAATCCAGACGGCACTGTCGCGCACGTGAAAATCGCGAAGTCGAAAGACCATCTGCGGATGGGGCGGCCCGGCATAGTGACGATGCAGTACAATTGGCAGAGCGCGACCTACAGGCTCGTGTGCGAAGGAGCCAGCGATGGCGGCTGACGCGTTTTCGGTGGAGGTGGAGCAGCTTTCGCTTGGCCTCCGCCCCGACCAGACTGGAACCGTCTACACCGTCGAGAGTGTCTTCTGCTGGGTGGCGGCCGTGCCAGACTTTATCGTGGCGCCGACCGGCAACGGCAAGAGCGTCACGCTGGCCGCCCTCGCTCGAAGCGTCGTCGATCGCGGCGCGCGCGTTATCGTGCTGTCGCACCTTGCCGAGCTGGCCTCGCAGGCAGCCCCATGCGCTTGTGTCGCCGGCGAGTGTAAGCGCCGGAGCAATAATCCCTCAGTGAAGCAACCGAGTCGGTCGGTTGCGCCGGAGTAAAACTCCGTCAACTGGAAGCCCTGTGCCGCGTTCGGCCGAGGGCGGGGGATGTTCGACGTGGAC
>JBJXDZ010000014.1:0-16072 GCA_046154645.1 Hyphomicrobiaceae bacterium | reverse complement strand
CGGAAGCGGTCCTCGGCGGCCTGTCCCTGCGCCTTGCGTTCAGCCTGTGACCGCATCATCGCGGTGCCGATTTCTGGCGCGGCCTGGTGCGCATCTCTGCGGTCGGCACTGCCGGTGTCGCGGTTTTGCGCTTGCCGACCTCGCCCTGTGCCTCGGCCCACTGGAAGAGATCGCCTTGCTGGCGCGCGGCGATCTTCTTCTGCCAGTCCTTGCCCTTCGCCTCCCTATCGAGCCAGGCGATGACAAACGTGACGGGTCCGCCGTCATTGATAAGTTCGAGCGGCGAGATGAAGTGTGACCGGTATCCCGTCTCAGTAACCGGCAGCGGCGCCTTGGCGGGCGCGATGCTCTCGACCTCGATGTGATCCTGTCCCTGACCGAGATAATCGCGCGAATGGGTGATCTTGATCCGCACAGTCTTCGCCATCACCGGATCGCGCCAGTCGATTGCATAGCGGCTCTTGGTCGGGGCAGCGCCGCCAATGCGGTTGCGTGCCCCGACGCGTGGCTCCCCCGGCGGCCGTGCCAACTCTGCGGCGGCTTTCTCGCGCGCCTCGGCGACATTCTTCGCACGCACGGTGATCTCGGTCGCGCCGTCTGACGTGGTGGCGATGTAGACGTCAGGCCCTGCGCCCCAGTAGGCGCCGGTCTGGTCGTAGCCGTCGGCCTTCACGCGGACGCGCTGCAGCGAGAGCTTGCTCGAAGCGCCTTCATCGGCAGCGGTTTTGGTCTTGCGGACACCGGTCATCGTGGCGCCTTGGACGGTGCGGTCCGCGCTGTACCGTCGTTCGATGCTGGACGTTCCGGCGCACCAGCTTCTGGCTGCTCAGCACAGTCGGGCGCAGCATCAACCGTCTTGGGCTGCAGGCCATTGAGATATTCGACGGCTCGGGTGGCCAGCGAAGCGGCGGTGAATATGGCCTTGGTGTCGCCTTTCAAGACCTCGAGCCACGAGGCGCAATACTGCGCGTGGTCGAGACGGGGTGAGTTGGTGATCTGCAGCTCGGCGCAGAGGAACGCCGACGACAACTCGGCAACGAGTTCCTCGAAGGCATAGGCCTTGTCGCCAAACCTTTCGCCGAATTTTCTATTGAGCCTGTGCTCCGCGCCGACCCAATGGGTCAGCTCGTGCAGTCGGGTACTTTCGTAGCTTTCCGTCGGCGTCGACGTGGCGGTGCCGGCGAACAAGTCGCGCGGCGGCATCTGGATGAAGTCACCGTCACCACGACTGTCGCGCTGCCGGTAGAAGGCGCGTTGACCGCCTTCACGAAACTCCGCGCCGGTGGCGGCGATGAACGCCTCGACATGCGCAAGTCGTGTCGTCAGATCCGGACGTTGCACGGCGGCAGGAAGCAGGCGCTGGCGCAGTTCGGCCGGCGCGTCGACCTGGTCGATATTGAACACCCAGGCGGCCTTGGCGAACAGGCGCTTGCCGTCGTCGTCAGAGGTCGCGTCGGGTTGCTTGCCCTTTGCCTGGCCGCTGGCATTTTCCTTGGGCACCCATTCGCCGTACTTGACGATGAGGGAGCCTTTCTCGCCCCTGCGCACCTGGGCGCCGAGTTCCGCGTACTGCTTGTAGGTGGCCCAGACCTGATGCTCGAATTTCTTGGCGTCGGCATCGATCCAGAGCGAGAGGATGTTAGAGCCGCGATAGGGTTTGTCGGTCGATGCGTTCCTCGGAAGGGTGAAGGCGACGCCGGGCCGGTGCCAGGGCATTTCGAAGGTGCCGGCACCGGCTTCAATGGCCGCGATGATCTTCTGCGTGATGGCCTCGTGGACGTCGATCTTCTGGCGTGGCTCGGAATGATCCGTCGGTTGACTGCTGCCGTCACGCTGTCGTGACGGCTTGCCGTCCGATGGCGTGATGGCGCTGTAGGTTCTGGGCTTTCTGGTCATGAATTGGGGCTCCTTTCGCTGCTGGGGTTCGCCCGATGGGGCCCCGGCAGCGAAAGGAGACGCGAGAGTTCTTGCTTGGCGCTTCGGATGCCCATCCCGGATCAAGTCCGGGACGGGCTCTGCATCCGCGCCGTGCGACCTCACGTCTCCCAACATCAGTCAGAATTGCTCAGGCATCGGCGCGGGGAGTGGCATCGCGACCTTTGCGAGCGCGTTTGGCGGCGCCGTCACGGGCTACCTGGCCATCGGGCTCGGTTGGCGATGCCGTCGCTGGTGTTGCCGTTTCGGCTTTGGCGGCGCGGTCGGCTTCGAGATCGGCGGCTGATTTCCAGGCGAGCACATTGCCGCCGAATCGCAGGCCGCGTTTGCCTTCGAGATCGCGGGCGAAGATGGTGTAGCGGCCGCGGGCATTCCAGAACGAACCGATGTCGGTGTAGCCCTTGCCGGGGCGATGTCTCAGCGTGATGTAGAGCGGGATGTCGCGCGCTTCGGGCGCGAACAGTTCGGCGGGGCGCTGGCCGCTCTTCTTGAACTCGGCCTGCAGCATGGCGTCCTTGGCCGCGAGCTCGCGGTCACGTGCGGTCGCATAACCGCCCCAGATGGTGGTGATCTCGCCGTTGCGCGGATCGGTGACTTCGCGCGGCTCGAGCTTGCGGATGTCGTAGATGTCGCCGTCGGGGGTGGTGAACCAGCCGGCGTGGGTGCCGGCATTGATGAAGAAGCCGCTCTGGTCTGTGGTCTCGGCGGGAGAGGTGGTGGGATCGGTCATGGTGGTGGTCTCCTTTGGGGCTGGTGGGATCGAGAATTCGCGGTCAGCGTACGGATGACGCCGGCAGACGGTAAGGCTGGAAACAGCGGGGAGTTGCAGGTTTCCAGGCCCGATGGGCGCGTTGCGCCGGACATTCGAGCGGCGGCGTGTTTAGCGTCATTGAGACTTGTGATCTGCCACGTCGGCGGCAGCGACACAGTCGGGTAGGGCTGCGAAGAACAGGAGATCGCCGAAGAACGCATCGGCGTCGAAGCGTCCGCGGTCATCGAGCGGCAGGCTGGAGACGGTGAGCAGGAACATGCGATCGAACTGCTGCCGGTCGTCGCGCGACATTGTCCTGGTGAGCTGCGACCACGGCACCCAACGCGGATCGTTGAGCACGGCGGCGGTTGCCAGCAGCCGCAGCGTCAGCGCGGTCGCTTCCGGCTCGCGGCATCCGAGCGCCTGAGCGATGAGATGCATGTGGCCGGGGGAGATGGGATCATGGTCGAAGGCGACGAGGCAATCGAGGGCCGCGGCGATGACGGCGGGGGCGACGATAACGTTGCGAGGATCAACTGAACATGTGGGCATGCGGGCTCTCCTGGTTCGACGTGGAGAGCGAAGCTGGCGCCGCAGGCCTCAGCGGCAAAAGCCATCAAGCTGATATCGGCTTGTTATGGCATGCAGCGGCACGTGAAGCGTTTCCGGTCGCACGGGCGACCCGCAAAGTACGCGATATCACGTTGATAGATCGTAGTGGGCCGGCAACCGAGCCACTCAGCGTGAGCGGCAGATGGGACCGCATGCTCACAGCAGGGAGAAGTGCATGTCTGATCCGTCTTTTCTGGCCGCACTGAAGTCCGCCGAATTCTGGCTGCTGCTGGTCGCGGCGATGTGCGCGGGTTTCGGCGTCTCGGGGACAATCATCATTCCGGCGACGATGGCGGGCCTGCTGATGTCGAGCCTGCCCAAATACGGCCCGCTCTATCCACGCGCCAAGGCCGCCGGCGCTGTCGTGGCCTTCTGGGCAACCGTTCTTGCCTCGATCCTGATCGCCGCTGCCGCCAGCATCGCCGCCCACGTCCTCGGCCGTTTCACCTGGTGGGTTTGGGGTCTCTGATCGCGCCGCAACCCGCGCCGCCAATCGATCCCACAATCACACCGCAGCTCCTGTCAAACTTCGAAATCGGCCGAACCGAGCGGCCAGCGGCACAGCGCTGGTCTGTACCGTCAACCTGTCTGGTCATTTCCTTGGTTCGACCTTGCCGAAGGCTTTCCTTCGCCCCGACCGCGGATCGCCGCGGCCGTCGCGCGCAAGGTCGGTCAAGGCCGGTTTGGATGTGGTCGTGCCTTGACGGACCTGAGCACGATGGCAAGATCATAGCGTCGGGTCGATCGTGCCTGAACGAGGGAACACGCGGAGAGAGGGCCATGCCGCACATTCCGAAGCCCAACCGGCAAAACATGGCGCGTCATCTGCGGTTTAGCCGACAGACGCGTGGGCATTCCGCCGAGCGGATTGCCGCCGCCTTCAGGTCTCCGGTGGCTGTGATCGAAGCGTGGGAAAACGAGCACCTGCTGCCGACGAGTGCAGAGCTCCGACTCATGTGCAAGTGGTACGGCCTCGATGCCTATGCCGTGTTCTGGCCGCCGCGTCTGCGCGTCATCGCATCGACCGTGTTAGGCGCACGCAAACAGCACGAAGCGCTGCACATGTGAAGCTCGGCACGGTCACGAGACATGACTTGGCGATGGCGTCACGAGCGGGGCGCGGCGCGCTCCAGGGCAAGCATCACGATTTCCGCCGCGCCATCGCGACCATGGTCGGCAACGAGGCCCTCGGCTGCGAGCTCCAGACAGGCGATGCGGATCTCCGCCGCGCGGTGCGGGTCGGCCTGGATCCATCTGTTGAGGTCGATCTTCGCCACCTACACCGTTTCGCGAATGCGTGCCTGGAGTTTGGTGATGTTGTCGTTGTGGGCTCGATCTTTGGTCATGGCCGAATGATGTTCGCGCCACTGATCAAAGTCAAACAATCGAGCGAATCGCTCGTCATGGTTCGAAACCTGGACATTCCTGAAGTGCAGGCTGATCAGACACACGCGACGGCCTCGGCCCGCGTGAGGGATGGTCACCCGCATGGGCGGAGACCCGCGCTTGCATCTTCACTTCGAGCCGCGGGGCTCCGGTCGGACGTTCTTCACGACCGACTACAGCCCGACCCCGCGTTCTTCGCGCGGGGGCACGCCCATGTTGTGCGATGATCATGACTCACCTACGGAAGGAGATACGCCCAGTGAGGGCGAGACGCGAATTACGTTATCCGTTTCGTTCCCACGGCAACCAATCGGGCGACGGTCCGTCATACGTGCCAGCCCTGTTCAACTGGATGGGCCCACCCGCGCGATCGCGCGACCAGCTGAGAACAATCGGTCGCCGGCGAATGCCCGAACGGAACGAGAGTGCCGATGGCCTTAGTATGCCGAAGGCCGACGGCTGGTCGGGCTTGCCGAGACAGAGACCGAGCGGCAACCCCCGCATGGTGAAGCGGACAAACATGATAACATTGGTTTGAGGATGTACGTTGGTCTCGATGAGGAAGCCCGACGCGTGATGGGCGACAGGCCCGCGATCGACGAGCCAATACAGTCCCCACCCGGTTGGCCAAGCGATGCGATTGTAAAGAAGGTCGAGGCACTTGGGGTTGAGCGCGCCGCCGATGTTGCCTGAGACCGACATGCCGATCAGGCACTTGAGCATCCAGCGCTCTAGATCCTCGCCGCAGAACTGGTAGCGCTGAAAGCGCGCCGCGTCGGCGTTCGGATGGAGATCGCGGTCGATATCGGCGATGGCCTGTGAGAAGGCGCCCATGGCGGCATCGAGGGGACTAAGTGCGCTGTTGTGCCGGTCGCACAGTATCTTTGACGCCAGACCCTTGAGCGGGATGATGTCGAAGGTCTTGGGCTGTTGCCAACTGAGGCCGGCGATCTTGGCCGTCTTGTTGAGCTCGATCTGGCGAAGCAGTGTCTCCGATATGAAGTGTTCGCGCGAAATGGTCGTCGAGCAATTTTCGTCGGCCGACGCGAAACACTTCGCGTGCCGATGGCCTGTCGGGGTACCAAGCGGTGTGATGCTTGCTGGTTTCGGGTTATGACCTGTCATGGAGATGCCGTCTGGGAAGGACCGTCCTCACCTTGATGCCGTTTTCGAGCCAAGTCGCGCCAGTGCCTTGCCGACGGATGGATCGCTGCCGGCGGCGCAGACATGAGGTTTGCTGCTGCGGGGCGCCCATTCCCGAGGTCATGTTTCAATGACGATCGGCACGCCGACCTGCGTCGCCACGGGCGTATAGATGTCCGTCTCGGGCGTGCGAACTGTAATGATCAAGGCGTAGTGAGAGGCTTTGACGTAGCCTTCGAGGTTCGGGCGCTTGTTCCACCACCCGTAGGTCGGCACAACGGCGATCCGGTCACGTGCTGCGAGATCGGCGGCGGTTCCCGTCCAGGTGTTGGTCCGGACCGAGCCAAGCGATACGAGCGAGGAGTTGTTCCGGAACAACCATTCGCCGGTCTCACCGATCGGATCGGCATCGTAGTCCTCTTCGCGCGCGGCTTTGTTGATGCGCTTGACGAACGCCTGCGCGGTTTCCGGGGCGCGTTTCACAAAAAACCGCAGGCCGTGCGATTGGTAGCCGAACTTGGTCTGCCAACCGCGTGCGCCGGGATTGGGTTCGACGAAATAGGAGAGCGTGACGCGCATCGTGACGGGGGTATTGAGCAGCTGAGCAAGCTCGGCGCGCGGCCAGGGCAGCGTGTGAAGCTTCATCTCCCGCGGTTTGACGGCGGTGCCGTCCTTATGAAACGGCGTAATGGCGCCTTGGGCAATAAGCGTGAGCGCATTGTCGGCGCTCGAGAGCAAGGAGCGTTCATTTGGCACGCCGTAGCCAAAGCAACGAATCAAGCCTTCGTGATCGACGAAGCCGTTGCCGTTGGTGAAGCGGGCCATCATCTGAGGCGTCCAAGCGGCGGAATGAACCATCAACGCACGAACGGCTTCCGGCGTGAGCTTGGGGTACTTGGCCCAGAGCATTGCGGCCAGTCGTGCAGCGAGGGCCGTGGCGCCGCTGGTGTCGCCGAAGGAGCGCAGTGGCTTGCCGGCCGTGAAGTCGTGCGCCGTGCTCAACAGCTGCAGGCGGTCGTCGATATAGTCGGGGTCTTGGTACTGCGGATGCTTGGCAAGATTGCCGGCCTCCATGACGATATCGGGCTTGACGGGCCAGCGCGTGCGCTTCCAGGTCATCGATGTGCAACTGGCGGGGGCCAGATCGCCGGCTGCAGCGAGGGCCTGCCATCCCGGATACGTCTTTTGATCGACGAGAGCCTTCTCGGTGTATCCGCCGACGGTCAGGGCGTTCCAGGCCTGAGCCGGGTCATGGACGCCGTCGGTCATGTTTGCATCGGGATAATGGCGGCGCTCGCCCGGGTCGGTATTTCCGGCCGAGATCAGCATCAGGCGGCGTACGTCGTCGGTGCGGCCGGATGTCAGGTCGTCAACGGCGGCCGACCACGACGAGGGTCGTCCGCGATCGCGATCATCGGTGGCCGTGACGGCCATGCAGATGGCGCGGCGACGGTCGGGCTTGATCTCGACCCGGTTGACGCTCTCGACCGTGACGGCGCCATAGAGATGCTTCTGATGCGGGTCGGCCGGATTGATCAGCTTAACCGATTCCAGTCGATGCGAGAGACGCACTGGGCCGGCCTGGCCCATGACATCGGCGAGATCGCCATAGAGCGCGAGACCCGCCATGGGCGTGCCATGGCCTTTACGGTCATCCACACCCCAGGCCGGCTTGTAGCTGTGCAGGTCGGCCTTGTCGGTCGCCAGCGCGAGCAGAGGGTGGCTGCGATTGATGCCGGTGTCGAGCAGGCAGACGGCGGGCGCATCGGCAGGCGGCGCGCGCAGCTGCCGGGCGAGGCTATCGACCCAGGCGGTCTGCTGTGTCGAGGTCATGCCGGTGAAAAAATCCGCTGTGCTCTTGGCCAGTCGCAGCTCAGCAATGGCACCGACGAGATCGTTCGAGCGCGCCAGGTTGCGGCGCGTGCCATGCACCAGCACAATCTGGCGGTCGATGAAGGTGATCACTTCGTCGCCGACGGTGAGGTGATGCTCTCGGGCGGCCGCCCGCAATCGGGCTAGGTGATCGAGATCATCGGACCTGCGCAGCCAGACTTCCCAGGTGGTGTCGGCGTCGGGTCCGGGGAGCGGCAAGCTGTCGGTCCACAGCGCCCGCAGTGCGGCGACGCGGATCTCAGCGAGATTGGCGATCAAATCCTGGTTCTTGGGTCGCGACATGCCGGCCGCCGTGCGCGGCTTGGTCTGCCCTGTCGCGTAGTCCTCGACCTTCTTCAGGAAGGTCTTGAGCTTGCCGTCGGGGACGAAGACGGCGGCAAGCACGGTACCGGCAGGTGTCGAACGCACGTTGAGCAATTCGATGCCGCTGCGGGAGACATCGAGGCTCTCGAACTTCAGCTCGAAGTTCGGGCTGCCTTCGAACTCGACGACGATGCCGTGACCGCCGTCGATGCCGGCGGCTTCCTGCGCGTCGGCTTTGTCCTTGGCCTTGTCGGCAACTTGTTCAAGCTGCTGCTTGAGGTGGGCGGCATGCTGGGCGCGGTTGACCGGCGCGAGGCGAAACTCGCGCGGTACGGCCTGGGGGCTGCGAAAGGGTTGAGAGGCAGCGGCCTTCGGATCGAAGAGATGCGGGTGGCGCCGCAGCGGTGGACGGGCCATCAGCTGCGGTCCTCACGGCCTGCCGCGGCAGCGCGGCGCTCGCGGATCGCGGCCATGAGATCGGCTTGCGTCACCGTATCCCTGTCATCGACGACGGAGGCCTTGATAGCGTCCTCGGCGGCGCGCGCGACGTCGGCAAAGCTCAAACCGACTGCGGCCTTGCCGGCTTCTGCCCATTTCAGTCGGGTTTTGGCGGCAGAGCCGAGCTTAACGCGCAGGACCAGCTTGATGCGCTCAAGGTCGGGAAGCTCGAACTCGATGATATCGTCGAAGCGACGAAACAATGCGCGATCGAGCAAGGCGACGTGATTGGTGGCGGCGACGATCAAGCTGTCGGAGATGTCCTGCTCGACCATCTGCAGGAAGCTGTTGACGATCCGCCGGATCTCACCGACGTCATTGCCGAGGCCGCGTTCAGAGCCGATGCTGTCGAACTCGTCGAACAGATAGATGCCGCGGGTCTGGTTCATGGCGTCGAACACCAGCCTCAGCTTGGCCGACGTCTCGCCCATGAACTTGGTGATGAGGCCGTCGAGGCGAACGACGAACAAAGGAAGGCCGAGTTCACCGGCCAGCGCCGACGCTGTCATCGTCTTGCCGGTGCCGGGCGGACCGACGAGGAGCAGCTTGCGGCGGGGCGACAGCCCGCGGGCACGGATATTGCGGACGGCCTTGTGCTCGCGGACGACGCGGCCCAGTCGCTTCTCGAGCGTTTGCCCGAGGACCATGTCGGGCAGTTTGATGGCCGGGTAGGATGCGGTGAGGACATCGGCGAGCTCACCGCGCGGGCGGGCCAGCGGTATCGGGCCCTTGCTGTCGAACGCGGGACGCGACTTGGCCTTGTCGATGAGACTGCGCAATTCCTCGGCGAGCTTGCCGTGGCCGGCGCGCGCTTCCGACGCCGCAATCTGCATCGCGACCGCGAAGAACTGCGCCTCATCGCCTTCCGCGTGGGAGGCGAGCAGGGCTTTCAGCTGGTCAGCAGTGGGCATGGAATTGCGGCTCATGGTTCATATGCAGTCTACACCCTAATCATCTTTGCGGTCGAGTGATTTGATCTGGCTGATACGACAGCCGTAACAACCATGGGTATCCGATTCGCGGTTGACGGGCTGCCATCTCAGCAGAGATTTCAGGCAGAATCCACGCTATAGCCGATGTCATCGCCAGCGGGCGCTTCGCTAGCATGCGTAGAGCAGTGCAAGCGGAGATCACGCCACTGCGGGTTCATCCGCCTCACGCGTTCGCCGAGCGGCAAACGCCGGCTTCTCCCAGGGTGTATCGGCGCTGGTCCACAACACACCGAACAGTGCGCGCAGATGCTGCGCCAGTGGCTTGGCATCGATGATGATGGTCTGGCGCTTCAAGGTGCCGGACTGCACGGCGACCTTATCGCCATAGATATAGATAGGGGCCTGGCGGCAGAAGCCGTCGCGCGGCATCCAGCGATAGCAGCGTTCATCGCGCTGAAACTCTTTGACACCTTCGGCGATCAGGATGCGCTCACGCACGCCGACTTGTCCAAGCCGCGCGCTCAACGAGAGATGCATGTCCGGTCCGTCGACTTCACGTGCCAACTTCTCATCGAGACCGATGATGCACAGCTCTTGCGAGGGATCGCCGGGTGCATGGCGCAGAATCGAATTGACCAGTTCGATCGCTGCATCACGACCCTGATGGACGGTGACGACGTCGCTCTTCATGCGCACGCCGGACGGCGGACAGAAATCGATGCCGCCGGCCTCGAAGGCAGCGGCGATGGCTTCCAAGGTTTCCCGGCGCGGCGTCGACGTACAGCTTTCGATGGCCTTGATGGAGGAGACGGCCATGCCGGTGGCGCGGGCAAGATCGGCCTGGCTCCATTCGAGCAGGGCACGGGCGGCACGTATTTGTCTGTTGTCTATCATGGCCTTAGAATAGGTTTCTGAGACGGAACGAAGCAACCATAAACGCGGGCCGAATTACTTTCATGACCGCCGATAGCCGGACAGAGCGGTCTTTTGGTCGGTCACAGCACCCGGACGCCTGATTTCGCCAGCGCTTTGGCAGCGGCCGAGCGCTGTTCCTTGCCGGCGGCCCGTAGTTTCAGCTCCAACCGCAGCGCATCGGTATAGGCCATGGTCAGATCGACGATCGGCGCCCGCACGGGGCTCATGGGCGCGGCCTGAAACGAGGCCCAGAGTGCTCCCTTCAAGGCACCCAGCCGCTCGGTTTCAGCAGCCAGATGTGCGCTCTCGGCATCACCACTACCCGGCGCACGCGCGGCGACACCGTCGGACGGCCCAGTGGCATGGGGACCGTGCAGCGCGGTGTAGGGCGAGGCGGGAGCGGGGCCGGGTTTCGGGGGCGGAGCGGTCAAAGAGGCCTCACATGCGGGAGCCATCGATTGTGGCTGGCTCAAGGTGCGGTTGAAAGTCAAACAGGAGATGCCCGTGCGCAAACTTTGCCGAAAGGGCCGATGTCTCCGGCCATGCCGTCGAAGAGGTTGATTGAACGCTGGCCTGTCGGACTCGGTGCGGCGAAAGGATCAATCCTGCCAATGCCGACCTTCCTGAGCCGCAAGGCCGATAACATCAGGAGGCAAAACTTGAGGCGGATGAAACAAAAACGTCGAGCGAGCATCTGCTGCGGCGCATCGTCTTACGGCGTCGATGACGCGAAGCGCCTCATGAACGAGATCATCGACCGTCATAGGCCACCTGTTCAGGTCGGCGGTCCAGATGTCGGTATCGGCATCGACGTGGGCCGTCGCCTTGTTGCGCACGTCGTTGTGCCAACTCTCGAACGCTGGATGACGCTGGGTCTGCAAGGTGGCAAGACAAGAAGCGCCCTTGAACTTGCTCAGGCGCCAATGCTCCGCAACGCAGAGGTCTTCGGTGCCGTGATCGTTTTGGACGCCAGACGTGAACAGCAGCTCCCAGAGCGCGAAGTAGTCGTTCACGATCATCTCAGAGAACAATCGTTCGATCTCGCTACCGAGGCTGACGGCTTGAAGAAGGATCATCTCTTGGCGGAGGAAGGTTGCAAGTCCAACGGCTCTGATCGTGACGTCTTGGGCTGGGTGGCCACCAGGAAGTGGGGCGACAATACCGGCTGTAGCGAGACCCGGGTAGACAGTGGCCAGTCTGGGACGCGTTGGATCGCCGAGGTTCTGCTCATGGCGCCAAAACGCTTGCCAGTCAGGCTCAATCGTCCAAGTCGTCGCGCCGGGATAGGCGAGGCAGGTCGGATGCAGCCGCGATAGCCTGAGGAGTTCGCCGTCGATGTCCCGGAGATCACTCGCTAGCACGCCGTAGGTCGTGGCGTTCATGCATGTCCAGGTATCCACGATCCGACGCAGGTCCAAGTGCAGTGCATGGGCGGCCATAGCATCGCGACCTGTTTCCATGTCGCTGTCGGCCAAATCCTTGCGTAGGCGATCGACATATGTCTCGAGCGGCCTGATGTCACGTCGCGATGTCTGCGGCAGGCAACCCAGAACCTCGTTTTTGAGACGGGCCACGATAGTCAAGAGCGCGTCCAACTTGACCAACCCGTGCCGCGCAACGATGCGCTTTTCCAACTCATGCTCGATGAGGTCGACCAGCCGACCGATCGTCAGGAAGTCTGAAATGATGCGGGCCGTCTTGCCGGGGAGGTGTTTGGCCATGGTTAGATGGGCCTCCGTGTCTGCAGGGGAGACTTTTCTCTGATGAAGACATCTGCAGGCATCACGGTTTGCCTCGACGGCGCTGCAGCGACGTCCAGGGACCGCCTGCCTTCCAACTGCCTGTGAATTTCTTGCCCGCATATGCCGCTACCAACGGCGGCCGTACGAATGCGGCGATGTCCTCGACCGCACCGCCAAGGTCGCCCGGTTCGAGCAGCAGCGCTTCGCGGCCTTTGAATGCGTCCCACAACCGAATCTTTTGTGGATCGCTGGCGAACTCAGTCGTTAGACCGATGGGTGTGTCCGACAGCAGCGGTGTGCCGCGCCGCTCGAACGTTGCAACGATGGCATCGCGAACGACGGCGCCGTCGAAGTCAAACAGTCGGGCGAGGGCGAGGAGATCGTAGTAGTCCTTGATCCGCGTATTGACGGCACCGAGGACGACGATGGCCTGCAACTTTTCGGCCAATACGGTCTCTTTGGGATAGGCGCGAATGTTCGGAGCCGGTGCATCGAGCAGGGCGGGAAATTCCAGATCGACAATGCCAGGCGTGACGGCATCGCCAAAGCCAATATCGATCTGCACGGGGATCTGCATGCGGCCGAGCAAGGCGGTGAGCTTCACGCGCACACCGCCATACGCCAGATTGCCACGGATGGGCTCAGCCTTCAGCGTGTTCACATCGAACACGAGGCCGTCGCCTACCACATCGACACGACACACGGCTGCAATGCGTGCGGCAACCGCTGCCACTGCCGCGTCGCCGAAACCGAGCAGATCGAGATCCTGCGTGGGGCGAAACGGATCGGGCAGCCAAGCCGTGAACAGCATGGCGCCCTTCAACACGAAGTGCTGACGTTCGGGCGATGCGCTCAAGCGGTAGAGCAACCGTTCGATGGCATAGCGGCGGTGCACAAAGGCGAGATCGATGTGTTTGGCAGCGGCGACATTGCGCAATCGCGTGGCGATGGATGCGGTCAGGTTGACGGGCTTACGTGTCATCGGCGGCAATGCTTTCGAGATAGGGCCGGAGCACGGTCCAGATGCGCAGCTGCTTGGCGATCTTGGCGATGGTTGCAGGCTTGGCCTTGCCGGAGCGCACCCCCATGCGCAGCGCTTCCAGTGCGAGATCGAGTCCGACGATGCGCCGATAGCGGAAGCAATCGACAATGGTCTTCGCCGGCGAGAATACGCGGACGGGTACGTTATCGATGATCACCGTTTCGACGCCAGCTTCCATCGCCGCCTCGCCGAAATGGACGAAGCGCGCGGCACGATGCTCGATCTTTGGCGTGCGGTCTTTCAATCCAATGGCCATCCAGACACTGCGCGGATTCTGCAGCGTGATCTCGTGATAGGCGAGCGCGGAGATGAGGCAGATGATGCCTTTCGGGACGCGGACAGCCATTTCGGCAAGGCCGTGGCTGAGGGACACTTCGGCATCGGCGAGTTCGTAGAGCCCGCGTCCGGAGCGCAGAACCGTGCCATCCCCGACCAGTCGCGCCAGGCTGCCGGCATGAACGCCAGCGCCGGTGAGGTCGGAGAGCCGCATGATCCCTCGCTTGCCAAGCAGGGCGACGGCGCGATCACGTTGGGTCGTCATGTTATGATTTGTCTGCTCTCTAGTGTACATGCTGACAATACTTAGCATGTTTCGCCAAAATAGTGTAGCATTTTCTGCAAGATCGGCAGTCCAGACCAATCCGAACGAGTGCCGCGCGTCACGTGCTTCTGACACGCGGCCTTCCTATGTTATGCTTGCTGGTCAATACGTTAGGAGACACCGCGTGCCCAACGGAGGACTCGAACTGATAAGTCCGAGCGACGCGGATGCCCAGTTGGCGCGTGAGGCGTCCCGCGTTCTCACTAGCGACCCGACCGTTGGCCAAAGCCTGCGGCTGCAGATTTCGGCGATAGGCGGAGCGGTGGTATCGTGGGATTTGCCCCAGGCCGCGACGGGGCCACTGGTGGCACTCCTCGAGGCCATTGGCGCAGGCAAGGCGGTCGCCGTTGGCACGACTGGACCCGAAATCTCAATGCCACAAGCGACAGCTTTGCTTCATGTGTCACCGCCGTATTTGGTCAACTTGATCGCCAACGGCACTTTGCCGGCCCGCATGGTCAACGACGAGTGGCGGTTGCAGATGAAGCACGTTCTCGCCCGCAGGCGCGACACGCGCAGGAGCCGCCGCGCAGCTCTCGACGAGCTTTCCGAGTGTGATCAGGAGCTCGGACTACGGTGATCGTTGTCACGGACTCGCGAGCCGGTTGCTGAGGTGTCTGAGGCGTGTTCGCCGAATTCACGGCGACCAATGGACGACTTGGACGGTACTGACGACTTAGACGACCAAGTCGTATAACATCCATTATGATAAGCGTTCGTGCTGTTAGCACCGACCACACGTGGTCTCGGCCGCTCCCGACACTCGGCAGCGTTATGTTAAATGTCGGCCATCCGTCGGCGCTGCCACGGTGCCGGTGGCGTCGCGCGTAGTCACGGAAGTCCCGACCGCACTGCATCGCTGCGAGGAGCAAAGATCCCGGTAGGTTCCGAGCCTAGATCGACCGCACCTTCAGTGCCCGGAAATCTGTTGCACAGCCGACGCAAGTGACCCTGAGCGACCGGGCAGGGTCTGTTACATGTTCGGCTGCAGCCAATCCTGCAGCGGACAACGATCACCCCTGCTGGAAAAACGTTAGTCTGTTGCCGAACGGGTCTGTGACGCACAGCTCCCGCGAGCCCCAAGGCATCTTTTCCGGCCTACCCGGCTTGGCGTAACGATATGCCTTTTGAGCCAAAGCGTCGGCAAGCGAGTCGATGTTGTTGGTCTCGATCCTCACGCTCGCGCCGGGACAGCCGTCGCCGTGATGCTCTGAGAGGTGAAGACGGCAGTTGGCCAGCGAGAGGCCGAGATAAAGCGGAAAGTTCTCGCCAAAGCGATGCTCAAACTCGATCTTGAAGCCAAGGAAATCGAGGTAGAACTCCCGAGCCTTGTGCACGTCGAAGATCCTCAGGACGGGGGTGACCGGTCCAAACGTTGATTGCAATGAAGCCTCCTCGGTTTGATCGACCGGAGCCGAAGCGCAGCGGAGCTTTAAACCTCTCGCCTCCGGTATGAGCGGCAACAATACGATGAGATAGATATGTCCGTTGCACCTCGGTTAGGCATCTGCGCAAGATCTCGACGTCTCCGATCCTGACGTCTCTTGTTGGCCCATAGATTGAGTGGATCATCGAGCAAGCATGGCTGGCGGTCAACGACGCGGTCGAGGGATAAGCGGACTCAGCCCGGGGATTTGATTGATCGGGTGCGCTCTCGGTCGGTGGCGAGCGCCAAAAGAACTTGCTCCGGTTAGCGCCGACGTTGCTCATGTATCTTGGCCAACCTGGTCGCGCGGCGTGCGGTTGTCCTCGTCGCACCGTCGGCTCTTGGCCGCTCCCTCGGCTGCATCACCACTGCCGCCATGATCCGCTGGCGCCGGTTTCGGGTGCGCATACTCCGGCGCTCGATCCGATGCACGGCTGCCAAGGACAGCACTACCGATTTGCGTAGCGCGCGCTTCTCTGCGGCATGCTCCAGCGCGAGGCGTGCCAACTCGTGAACCTCCTCGGCAGCGAGCGCGCGCATTGCATCGGCGCGGGCGGACGGTTCCTGATCTGTGAGTGCGGCTTTGCGATCTGCGAATCGCGCCACCACGGCAGCGATGGCACCGGCATGACGCACCGACAACCCCGCATCGATCGCCTCCAGCGCGGATTGCCGTGCGGCCCGTTGGCTGGCTGCGAGTAGCTGTTGTTCGGATGTCCCGATGGCCATGAGGGCACGGCGGGTGCGGAAACGGATATCCTGATTGTCGCGGCGGACATCAACTGCAGTACGCGGGGCGGCCGTCCGGTTTTCGAGGACGCCCTGGCTTGGCCTGCCCAGGGTGTCCGTTACTGGTCCCGCTCCCACCCCTTGTCGCGGTCGCGCTCCTTCCA
>JBJXDZ010000013.1:0-3952 GCA_046154645.1 Hyphomicrobiaceae bacterium | reverse complement strand
CACTCTCCGCTATTTTCCGATCCCCAGGGGCGTCCTCGGGCCTTCGAGAACTTGTCCGCTATCCCACCGACCAGCTGCCGAACCGCAATTTGCGTCTCACGATGTCGGCAACGGTCGATATTGGCCCATGGCCGAAAAACGACGGCCGAGCCAACGCCGACGCGATCGGATGAGGTCCGGACATCAGTCTCGTTCCGTTCTCCGACCGTCGGAAGCTGAGGCTAGACCGTCCGTGGCGGCCATGGCAACATTATCCGTGCACTTGACCCGTTGCTGACTATTCTGTTTTTGTTCAGATCGCGTCCGGACCTCACCCGCTTGCCGACATCTATTCGCCTAACTGACAGGAAGTCCGACTTTTGCGAGCCTCGCGCAAATGCGATCCATTACAGTATCGGAATAGAGCATTGCTGCGCGAACCGACGCGCAAGTCATACCCGGATAGTCCTGAAGTAGAAGACGTAGACCCTCAGCGGCGGCATCCTCCCTCCCCGAATCCGCGTAGGCGGGAATCAGCTGGCGATAAATCCAACGGGCGTTTGGATTGCCTGCGAGTGCCCTCTCCATCCATTCTACGGCCTCGTCGTACCTCGCTTCGATGTAGTGCGCTGCCCCGATACCGAAGTGGCAATTGAAATTCATCGGATCGAGCGGGCTCAGGCGGAGTGCCTTCTCGAAGCAGCCGATGCTCTCCTGAGCCCGGTCCCGATAGCCATGTAGCCAGCCAAGCCTGTTCCAGCCCCAACTGCAGTTTGGATCGTAAGTCACTGCGCGCGCGAGCATATCCTCGGCCCGCGCGAAATCGCGCACGAGCGTGTGGGCGGCGCCCAGCATCGACAGGGCAAATGAATCGTCCGCCGCCTGATGCACCGCGCGTCTCGCAAGATCCAATGCCTTGCTGCTGTCAGACGCAAAATCATCGGTCCAGTTATAGACGCAGCGCTGTGCATGGCACCATGCCAACATGGCCAATGCGGACGCATATCCGGGGTCGCGCTGTAAGGCCAGGGCGAGCAAGGCCAGACCTGCTGCGTTGGATTTGCGATCGAGCATCGCTACGAGCGGTAAGGCCTGCATGTAGAGATCGTAGGCGTCGAGACTTTCAGGCCGTTTGCGCCGTGACCTGGCGACCTCCGCGGATCTGATTGATGGTTGAATTGCTCCAATTACACTGCTGGTAATCCGGTCCTGCAGCTCAAAGACATCGGACAATTCTCCATCGAAGCGATCCGCCCAGATATGGTGTCCGGTGCCGGCCTCGATCAACTGTCCGGTAATGCGCAGCTTGTTGCCGGCTTTGCGAACGCTGCCTTCCAGCACATATCGCACGCCCAGCTCTCGACCAACCTGACGAACGTCCGCGGACTTACCCTTGTAGGTGAACGTCGAGTTGCGTGCGATGACAAAGAACTGTCTCACGCGTGACAGGCCGGTGATGATGTCTTCGACGATCCCATCGGCGAAGTAGGACTGCTCCGGGTCGTTGGACATGTTGTCGAATGGGAGCACGGCAATCGACGGCATGTCGGCCGCAATCTCGTGGGGTTTGCCAACAGAGCCGGCGACACCCTGGCTGCCGAGATCAGTCTCCGAGGCCATGTCGAGGGGCTTCAGGTCGAAGCGCAGGCCCCGGCCGCGTACCGTCTTGATGACACGCTGGGCTGCGCCATCATCGCCAAGTGCCTTGCGCGCCGCGTTGACACGCGTTGCGATAGCGGCGTCTGAGACGATACGGCCCTTCCAGACGTTGTCGACGATTTCGTCGTAACTCACCAGGCGTCCCCGGTTAGCGACAAGGAACGCAATCAATTCGAAGACCTGAGGTTCGACGATTACGGCCGCACCGCCGGAGCGCAAGGTGGCCGCGTCGAGATCGATCTCGAAATTATCGAATCTCAACAGATGGTTGTGGCGGCTTTCCTGCATTCATCGAGTCTCGCCAATATTGCACCAGTCAGAGTACCCCAGAACGAGAAAAACGCGTCTCTGCATGAACGCAAAGACTATCTGAAGGTGGTCTGAAGGCAAGCCTCAAGCAGTACGCGAATAAGGCACCTAGTCTTGGCTGGTCACCCCACGAAGGGGAACGATCAAACCACGCAACCAATGGTGACCGCTATGACCGGCTTCGATGCAATGGCCTACAAGAAGACGACCCATGGGCAGTGGAACGCGGTCGCCGACCGCTGGAATGCCTGGGGTCCGCTGCTAGACAGCTGGCTTGGTCCGGTGAGCGAGGCTCTTCTGGACATGGCCAAAGTCACGACCGGCAACCGGGTACTGCATGTGGCCGGAGGCTCCGGTCAGGAGGTGCTGCAATCCGCTCGGCGCGTCGGACCAAAAGGCTTTGTTCTCACGACTGACATTTCTGAGGACTTGACGTCCCTCGCCGCGGCCAATCTCCAAGCGGCGGGACACAAGCATGCGCAAGCGCGGGTCATGGATGGAGAGCAGCTCTCGCTAGCGGGTGAGACATTTGATGCTGTCCTGTCGCGGGTCGGGCTCATCTATTTTCCAGACCAATTGGGTGCCGTCGAGCATCAAGTTGCCGCCCTTCGGCCCGGCGGGTATGTCGGAGCAATCGTCTATGCCACTGCCGAAGAGTGCCGGTTCTTCTCCGATCCCGTCGGTGTGATCCGGCGGCATGCAGCGCTGCCGCCACCTGCACCGGGACAGCCCGGTCCGTTCAGCCTTGGCGCGCCGGGACGGATCGAGGCCTTGTTCGATGCGGCAGGCCTCGTGGAGGTGCAGGCGCGCAAGATCAACGCGCCTGTCATCCTGCCGAGTGCTGCGGACTGCCTACGCTTCGAGCAGGAGTCGTTCGGTGCTCTCCACCAGATGCTCGGGAAACTTGACGAGGCGGCCAAGGCTCGGGCCTGGGCGGAGGTCGGCGAAAAACTGTCAGCATTCGAGACCATGGGTCGCTTCGAAGGCCCGTGCATGATGATTGCTGCAGTTGGTCGAAAGCCGATGTGATGACGGCTCGGCGAGGACCTCGTCCGAGCTGTTCTATGCTCTTGGGCCAAGCAGAACGGCTATGCTTGGCCACGGGTTAGCGCACTTTCACCGAATGAGTAGGAGACTCTGATGCAAGAGCGGTTTGAGGAAACGATCAGGACGCGTGAGCGGTTGCGGGAGTTGCATGGGACGGCGAAACCCGCGTCGGCCCTCAAGGCGATCGATCATATTGATGACATCTGTCGTCGGTTCATTGCGGCGTCGCCGTTCGTCATGGTGGGATCGCGCGGCGCGGACGGTCGACTGGATCTGTCGCCAAAGGGTGATCCCGCAGGCTTCGTCAGGGTGCTGGACGAGCATACCCTCGCGATTCCAGATCGACTGGGCAATAATCGCCTCGATACTTTCGAGAACTTGTTGGTGAACCCGGAGGTCGGGCTCTTTTTCCTGATACCAGGCAACGGAGATACGTTGCGCGTGAGCGGTAAAGGCCAGATTGTCCGCGATAGTCGCCTGCAAAGCCAGATGGCGGTCAATGGCAAAGCGCCAAATGTCGTTCTTATCGTCAATGTCGAAGAGGCATTCTTGCATTGCCCGAAATGTATGGTTCGCGCGGCACTTTGGAAGCAGGACCTGTGGCCAAACCGCTCCAATGTTCCGACTCTTGGTGAAGCGCTGGTTACACATTCTGCACTTGGCGAGTCAGTGGCCGATGTGCAGGCCAGGATCGACAACGACGGAGCCACGCGGCTCTATTGATTTCGTCTGGCTCGTCAGTCCTTCTGCAACCAACCAGAAACCGGACGAGCCAAGGCCTTGTGTCGGCGTGCGACCAACGACAGCACTTGGCCCACATGATGAGTGGCGTCGCCGCGCCTGACAGTCGGCTATCGAACCTATCGCGTCGGCGTTCGTCAAGCGTTCCTTGACTGGCAGCTATGCGGTGTGGAGGATGAGTGGGGTCCAGGGGCACCGCTCGCGTGCACATGACCCA
>JBJXDZ010000012.1:0-3035 GCA_046154645.1 Hyphomicrobiaceae bacterium | reverse complement strand
CTCAAGAAGATGTACGTGCTGCGCCGCATCCTCAACCCGATGGGCCCGATGGACGCCGTCGAGTTCCTGGTCGACAAACTGCGCTCCACCAAGACCAACGGCGAATTCTTCCAGAGCATGAATACCTGATAGGGACGGCTCGCGGGTCCCGTAGGGCGCAATAGCGATTTCGCGTATTGCGCCAGCCACGAGCACCGATCATGAGGCGCGGCGCAATACGGCCCAAGTGGCCTATTGCGCCCTACGGCTTTGTGACGCGACCCACGGCCAATACGAAGAACTCCCGCCAGCAGAAGTCGGGATTGTCGATCAGGCCGGTTGGGTTCGCCACGGCTTCCTGCCAAATGCGCAAGTCCGAGGCGGAGACGCCGTAGCCCGCCGCCTGTCCCGACCAAAGTTTGAGGCAAGCCTCGACAAGAGTTCGTGTCGCTGGCTCCACTGGTGCCCAGCGTTCGATCAACCACCCACGGCGGCGGATTTCGGTCAGGCCGGCGCGCCGCAGTCGCGAAGCCAGAGAAGTCCCGCAGGCTGCGCCGAGTTGACCGGTTCTGGCAAAATCCGCCCGCCGTTCGACAAAGAAGCGAGCGGTGACGCCAGGGTCCATGGGGACGAACTGGACCATCGAGTTGTCGAAGTCCTTGAGCGCGAGCAATCCACGAGGCTTCAGGACCCGCTTGAATTCCTGCATCGCGACCAGGAATTCGTCTTCCTTCAGATACTGCACTACGTTCGCCGACCAGACGCAATCGAAGGTCGAATCCTCGAACGGCAGCTTCAGCAAACTGCCTACGCGCGCTTGCACAGTAGCGGGCAGTTTTCCGTCCCGCACGAGAGCTTCGACATGGGCGACGTTCTCGGGCGCCAAGTCCATTGCGGTGACCGACCCGCTCGGTCCGACCAACTCGCTCATTAGCGGCAGAAAGCCGCCGCCGCCACAACCCGCGTCGAGCACCTTCCAACCGGGCTTGACGCCGACATATCGCAAAGCTTCTTCATATTCAGGCCGTGCCGATTGAAAGTGCGTGTCGAGCCAGGATGCATCGGCGAGTGCATGCCCGGTCGATGTGAGCTTCGTAGAGGTCATGGAAATTCCCTCCCGCATTTCGACAGCAATAGTCAGCAGCAATACAGAATTGAAGCGCAAATTAGCCGAGTGTGCAAGGATCGGCCGCCGTGATATTCTCCTTGAATGACCGCTGTCCCGCAACATCGCATGACCGCCGACGAATTTCTGGTCTGGGCCGAAACCCAGCCGAAGGAAGCGGGGCGATTTGAGTTGTGGGACGGGGAGGTCATCGTCAAACGCGCGCCCACGGGCCAGCAGCAATCAGAGCGGTCGCGTCACTGGGAGGCAAAATTCTCGATCGCCGCTGCGCTGAAAGCAGCCGTTAAGAAATCGGGCTTGCCATGCTACGCGGTGCCGGAAGGCGCAGGCCTGAAGTTGAGCAACAGCAGGGTGGTAGAGCCTGATGCAATGGTCTATTGCGGCCAGCGCGTGTCGCCCGACGATCTGTTTGTGCCTAACCCGATCGTTGTCGTCGAGGTGCTGTCACCGAGCACGGCAAGCTTTGATCACGGCCTCAAGCTTCAAGAGTATTTCAAGCTGGATTCGGTGCACCATTATCTGATCATCGATTCCAAAGGGCCAATGGTAATTCACCACAGCCGCGGCGCCGGTGACGCTCTTCTGACCCGGATTGTTTCCTCACCGTCGCTCCGTCTCGACCCGCCGGGGCTCGACGTCGATCTCTCTGAAATCTTCGAAACAGGCTGATCCCACATGACGCAGACTTTGAACGCCCTCGGCCAGCCGGTCGGTGAGCCGTTGCCCAATTGGACCAGCCGGCCGAAGCCGCCGCGCACGCCGATGACCGGGCGTAGCTGCCGCGTCGAGATGCTCGACCCGGCCAAGCATGCGGCCGACCTGTTCGCCGGCAACAAGCTCGATACTGAGGGTCGCAACTGGACCTATCTGGCCTATGACCCATTCGAAAAGTTGGAGGACTACCGCGCGTGGCTCGATACCGTCGCAAAGACGGAAGACCCGCTGTTCCACACCATTGTCGATCTGGCTTCGGGTCAGGCGGTCGGCATCGCTAGCCTGATGCGGATCGATCCTGCCGGCGGCGTGATCGAAGTCGGCCACATCAACTACTCACCGTTGCTGCAGAGGAAGCCGCACGCCACCGAGGCGATGTTCCTGCTCATGAGCAGAGTATTCGATGAACTCGGCTATCGCCGCTACGAGTGGAAGTGCGACAACTGCAACATGCCCTCACGCGCCGCTGCCGAGCGATACGGTTTCACGTTCGAGGGCGTGTTCCGGCAGGCCGTAGTCTACAAAGGCCGCAACCGCGACACCGCGTGGTTCTCGATCACCGACAAGGAATGGCCGGCGATCAAGCGCGCCTATCAGCAGTGGCTGGCACCTGCGAACTTCGACGCCGAGAGTAACCAGAAGGCAAAGCTGGCTGATTTGATTGCGACATCGCACAAGGGGTAGACCCGAAATGGCGGTGCGGCGTTCTTGGCCGTCGGGTCGCGCGAGTGGGCTTGACCCGACCTACAGACACGGGCCTTTGTACGTTCGGTGATCGCGATCATGTAGGTCGGGTAGAGCGACCTAGCGAGACCCGACAGCTTCGATCCAAACGGTAAGCGTCACGTGTCCGGTCAATCAACACAGCCAGTAAGCGATACGATCTTCGCTCTCGCTACGCCGCCAGGGCGTTCGGCTCTGGCCGTGATCCGGGTGTCCGGGCCGCAGGCGCTGCCGGCACTGAACGCGATCGGCGGGCGCACGCCCGTTCCCCGTGAAACAGCGCTGCGTATTCTTCGGCACCCATTGACCAAGGCGCCGATCGACCAGGCATTGGTTATCTACTTCAAGGCACCAGCAACCGAGACCGGCGAGGATATCGTCGAGTTCCAGTTCCATGGTGGCCGCGCCATTATCGCCGCCATGTACGAGGCGCTGGGATCTATACCGGGATGCCGGTTGGCCGAGCCCGGCGAGTTCGCCCGCCGCGCCTTCC
>JBJXDZ010000011.1:0-7910 GCA_046154645.1 Hyphomicrobiaceae bacterium | reverse complement strand
CCCGTTGAGGAACGCCATGTCCGATCCCGCCGATGCCTCCCGCCTGAAACGACGCCTGCTGATGCTGCGTCTGGCCACGGCTGGCGCCGCGGTCGTGCCGGCCCTGCCGGTCCTGGCGCAGGGCAGCAAGAGTGGGCGTGGCACCGGTGTCACGGACAGCGATCCCAACGACGGACCGGGCCAGGGCCGCGGCGGTCGTGGGACGGGCGTGACGGATAGCGACCCGAATGACGGGCCGGGAAACGGGCGTGGCCGGCGCGGGACGGGGGTCACTGACAGCGACCCGAACGACGGGCCGGGAAACGGGCGTGGCCGGCGCGGGACGGGCGTCACCGACAGTGACCCGAATGATGGGCCGGGCAATGGTCGTGGGCGGCGCGGGACGGGCATCACCGATAGCGATCCGAATGATGGACCTGGCAATGGTCGCGGGCGGCGCACGGGCGTGACCGACAGCGACCCGAATGACGGCGCAGGCCAAGGACGCGGCAATCGCAAGTAGCGCAAGCCCGCCGCTTTCCTGCGGCCGGGCGGTTGCCGTGGTGGGTGGGGTTCTTTATAGGCGCGCCTTCGCGGGATGGGTGGCCGAGCGGTCGAAGGCGCACGCCTGGAAAGTGTGTATACGTGAAAGCGTATCGTGGGTTCGAATCCCACCTCATCCGCCACTAAGTTGCTCTATCGTTCTGATTTACAAGAATAAATAGCGACTTCGGGCTGGCCCGTCCCAATATTCGTCCCAACAGCGTGTTTGTGCCGTCACCTGACGAGTAGTCGGCTTCGCACGAGAGGCCCAAAGGCACGATCCCGCGATGCCGCGATCCTGGCCGCTCGGCTCGCGCCGCTGCCCCCGCCTGGAGTATCTGCAGTAAGAGCGTGCGACGCGGCCATCATCGAAGCGGCGCTCGCGGTTGCACCCTGCGGTTCTTTGTCACTCCGGTCGCGCATAAGCGGGGCAGTGAGCCGATTTGCCGTATCGGCAAAGGATAGCAGCCCATAGGACGGCATGAACATGGCGATTCCCAAAAAACTGGCATTGGCTTTGGCGGAAATCGCCCCACACCTCGGCCTTATCGAGACTTTCGCCCCAGAGACCAGGACAGCTGTGATGGTGGTCCGGGCAGCGGCATCAGGTCCCAAAGGCCGGTCGGCCCACGACGATGACGCGGCTTTGCTAAAAATGGCCCGCCTCAGCCGGTCTACCGGGGAGATACAGCCAAATATTCTGGCCAAACTTGTCCTGAAACAGGCCGTTACCTCTTCGCCTTCGGTCGCCGTCCACAGCCCTGAAAGCGCAATCCTCCGGCTCGCCAAAAAGTTCACGATACAGCGCGACCAGCTTTTCGACCGCCTCACAAACCTGGACAAGGTGGCCGCCGACGCGGCGCGCCGAGGCAAGCAACTCGCCGCTTCGCAGGGCCCGGCACCGGCCGTGGTGACAGTGCCGACGCCCAAGGGCAGCCCGGGCCTCAGAGCGGCGTTATACCAAGTCTCTGAAACCATGACTCAGAAAGGGGATTCCCCGACGCGGCGGTCATGTGATTCAGTCTGGTGAGCATTGGAGCCTCACCATGGCCAAAGCGATCGCCCTCCGATCCGATTTCACCGGCGCTCAACTGCGCGCCCTGGCCCGTCAGTCCAAAGACGCCGCGCAGGCCAGGCGGCTTCTGGCGCTTGCGGTGATCTACGATGGCGGCGCGCGCCACGAGGCGGCACGTCTCGGCGACGTGACCCTGCAGATCGTCCGCGACTGGGTGCTGCGTTTCAACGCTGAAGGCCCGGCCGGCCTTATCGACCGCAAGCCGCCAGGCCAGCCCCGATTGCTCACCGAGGTTCACCGCCAGGCGCTGATGGCCATGATCGAGAGCGGCCCGATGCCGGCCATCCACGGCGTGGTGCGATGGCGGCTGTGCGATCTGGGCCAGTGGCTGTGGGAAGAATTCCGCATCTCCGTCTCAAAGCAGACCTTGAGCCGCGAACTGCGCGGCATGGGTCTGCGCAAGCTCTCGGCCCGCCCGAAGCACCATGCCCAGGCGCCCGATGCCATCGAGACATTCAAAAAAACTTCCCCGCGACGCTGGCAGGCATCGCGGCCGACCAAGGCATCGGCCTCGATGCGATAGAACTCTGGTTCCAGGACGAGGCTCGCATCGGCCAGAAGAACAAGATCACCCGCCGCTGGGCCCGGCGTGGCACCAGGCCGTCAGCGCCACAGGACCAGCGCACGGCGTCGACCTACATCTTTGGCGCCGTCTGCCCGCGGATGGGCAAGGGGGCCGCCTTGGTCCTGCCGTTCTGCAACACCGCGGGCATGAGCCTGCACCTGGCCGAGATCGCGCGCATGGTTGAGTCGGGACGGCATGCGGTGCTGCTGCTGGATCAGGCCGGGTGGCACCTGTCGGCCGCGGTCGAGGTGCCGGCGAACATCACGCTGTTGCCGCTGCCAGCCAAATGCCCCGAGTTGAACGTCATGGAGAACGTCTGGCAGTTCATGCGCGACAACTGGCTGTCGAACCGGGTCTTCACCGACCACGACAACATCGTCGACCACTGCTGCTATCACTGGAACCGGCTGATCGAGCAGCCGTGGCGCATCATGTCGATCGGCATAAGGGATTGGGCGCACCGGTTCTGATCAGTGGGATTTGGTATTACGCGGCACCAAACGCCTTCTGCTCGACCCTGATCTTGCCTTGAAAGTGGAAGAGACACGCCGCGCTGTCGTCGCCGCTCACAAGCGTGCGAAAAAGTCGTCGACTTAACTTCATCGCTTCAGGCCTGCAGGCAGTGCTCTTGAGGGGTCCCACCAACATAGGACACCTTCCCATGAGCCTGGACAGATCGAGCGGCCCGCAGGCCGCACGGCCTCCGCATTGCGGTATCAAGGCCGCGGCCTGCTATCTCGGCGTCAGCCGCAGCCGTCTCTATGAATTGCTTCGCGACGGCAGCATCCCGGCACTGAAGCTCGGCAGCCGCACCCTCATCCCCGTTGGGGGGCTCGACTCCTTCATTGCCAAACTGCCAGCCGCGGCGTTTCAGCCCCTGCCCCGCCAAGCGGGAAAGCGGTCATGAGCGGCGGCCTGTACAACCCCTTTCGGGGCGGCAATCCGATTTGCGGCAATCCCCTCGACGTCGCACGCTTGCGGTCGCTCTTCACCTTGCCGCGTGACCTCGCAGCCCAGGCGGAAGCGGAACTGGCAATGGGTCGCAGCTCATATGCTCGGCTCATCCATCAGGAAGCGGTGGCTTTGGCGCTGATGATTCGCTTTCCGATGCGCGGGTCCTCGCTCATCACCCTGCGCACCGACGAGCATCTGGTGCGTGATCACAGTGGGCAGGTCACTGCCCTGTCGCTCCAGGGCGGGACCGGCTGGACGACGATGATGGCGCTAGACAGGGAAGCCAGCCAGTTGATCACGCGCCACGTCCAGGCATTCCGCCCGGGCACGCGATACGGAACGGCCTCACGCTGGCTGTTCCCTTCGCCTCGGTACGATGCACCGCGCAGCCTGACCCACCTCGACCACTGCGTCTCCCAGAGGGTGCAGGAGGCGACCGGTGTGACCGTACGGTTTCATATGCTTCGCCATGTCATCGTCGCGCTGCTTATCGATGAAGGTCTGCATTCTCTCTGCCCAGAAAGGACGACGTGATGAACGGCGCGATCGTCAGTCTGGTCCCGCGGCACTCTGCCGCGGCGCCAGGCAGCGTCGCCGACCAAGTCGATTTGTTCGGTCGCACGAGCACTTCCGCTCATCACCTCGAAGTCCAGGCGAAAAGCCAGGAAGCGCCCGGGTCGGGAAAAGGGCAGGCATCAAAAGCACTACAACGCATGGCTGACGGTATCCCGATTAGACGGCCTCGGACAAATCGCGACGACGGCGTTCAGCAACGGATGCGAATGGACGATCATCGTGTGGAAACGCCCATGATGAGCGATCTGTTTGCCCTGTCGTCCACGCCGGAAATCGGGCACGGCGACACCCTCGACCTCGCCGCCGTCACGATTGACTCTGCGCCCCCATCCCCGGCGCAACTCCGCCAGCACATTGTTACCTTCGCTGATGCGTTGGCTGTGCTGCCAGCGCTGACCGACCTGCCCCTCTCGACCCGCAAGGAATGGGACAGCAACCTTCGGCGCTTCGCCAAGATCCAGCGGATGGGGCTCGACGAGATTGCGTTCGACCCGCTGGTCATGCGGCCGCTTCTGGCCAAGGTCATGCCGGCCACGCAACGCGGTATCAGCCCGAAGCGGTGGAGCAATATTCGGTCGTCGGTGAACCGCACGGCCCAGCGCATGGGCTGGGTGTTATTCTACGGCTCTCGTGCCGGTCCCCTGACGTGCCCGGCGTGGCGCAGTCTCTCGGATCAGTTGGATTCGACGCCAGCAGCAACCAACACGCGCGGCTTCATGCGTTTCTGCGACGCCCAAAGGATCCTTCCTGCGGACCTTCAGCCCGACACGCTGCTAGCCTACCAGGTCTCGCGCTTCGCCCATACTTATGATCCGTGTCCGCCGACGACCATCAGCCACATTCGCCGGTACTGGAATCGCAAGGTTAAAGCGGAGAACGGTTGGCCGCAGGTGCAGATGATCTGCGCCGTGAACACTCGCGTTCTTCGAGCGCCAGACGACCAGTTTGCCCCGTCGCTCTTGGCGGACATCAAGGCCTACGGCCAAGAGCTGCTTAATCCGGATCCGTTGGCCGACGGCCGACGCAGGCCGTTGTCGCCGTACACCGTCAGGGGAAGAACAGAGGCGCTCGTGGTTGCTGCCACGCTGGTCGGCCATGCCATTTCGCCTCTGCACGATATCAAAACTCTTGCTGACTTAGTAACGCCAAATCATCTCAAGGCCGCGCTCCAGGCCAGATACTGCCCCGACAGGAAGCGATTTCCATCGGGTGCCCACGACATGGCGGTCACCTTCTACGATCTCGCCTGCAGGAAGCTGAAACTGGCGCCTGATGACCTGAACGAGATCGCGCGTCTGCGCAATAAGGTGCGTCCACCCCCTGCTGTACTTTCGCCCCGCGTCCGCGAGGAAGTGGCGTGCTTTCTCGACGATGATGCCTTGCTTGGAGCTTTCTTTCGCCTGCCCAAAACTCTCGCGGCGCAGGCCGAGGCAGACCTGAAGGCGGGCCACCAACCGAAGCGAGCCGTGTTGCTTCACGAAACGGCCCTGAGCCTTGCACTGCTGCAGGGATGCCCCCTACGACGCCGGACCCTGCACCTTCTAAAGGTGGAGGAACACTTCCGCCGCGATGCCAAAGGGCGGGTTATCGCGTTCCGGATTCCGGCCGAGATCACCAAGACCTCAACGAACATCGACAATGCCATCTCAGCTTCAACGGCGGCGCTGTTTCATCGCCATATGACCGCCTTCCGCCCGCTGAGCGGTCTACCAATGCCGTCCCCTTGGCTGTTCCCCTCTCGCAGCGTCACGCGGCCATGCGGCCCTGACACCGTTGCTGACCGCATCGCCAAAGCGGTGCGGAAGGCATTAGGCGTGCATTTTCACGTCCACCTGGTGAGGCACTTGGTCGCGGGGATGTTTTTTGACGACGATCCGGAGGGCGGCCATCTGGCGTCGCGGCTTCTGCACCACGCGAGCACCAAGACCACGATGAAGCTGTATGGCTACCTTCGAACACGGAAGGCGCAGGAGCGATACGAGGAGGTCCTGGAACGACGCCTGTCCCGTGCCGAGAGAAAGCAGCTCAAAGCCGGCAACACGACAACGACAGCCACGACGCCCGACCATGGAGCGAAGTGATGGGGTCTCGCAGAAACAGGCACACAGGGCTTCGTGAACTGGACTACGACGCCCCTATGCGGGTGCGGTCCATCCCCGTTGAAGCCTGGCCGCCTGATGATCGTGAGGCGCTCAACCGTGCGTGCACGGCCGGCGGGCCGCTCGATGAGTCGGGTCGCGCGGCGCACTGGAGCAAGGCAACGCTCAGAAACCGGACGCGTGCGTTTGGGACGTTTTTGCAGTCTTTGATCCTGGAGAACGACCTTGATCCGGCTGAAACTCTGCCCAATCGGGTATCGCGGTCGCGCATCACTAAGCATCTCGATCGACTTTGTGCCGCGCGAAGCGCAAATTCGGTTCGGCAGGTGATGCTCGACCTGTCGTTCTTCTTGGCCGCTGTGGCGCCGCAGATCGATTGGCGATGGGTTCGCAAGATGCCGCTAATGCCCACCGCGAGAGAGGCGATGGCCAGCCGTGTTCCGAAAATCCGGATACAGCCGGAGCAGATTATTGGACCTGCCCTGGCGCGCCTTGCAGAACTCGGCGCGGGCATGATGACTGCCGAAGGCGCAGCGGAGGCGACGCAACTGACCCTCATCGTGCTCGCCTTCTATACCAAGATGCGACTACGAAACGTGCTCGGCCTACGGTTGGGGGAGAGCCTTTTGATCGACGAGCGCTGCATTCGCCTTCGCATCCCCGAGAACGCCACCAAGACTGGCATGGCGATCGAAACGAAGGTAGGCGGACGAGCGGAAGCGGCCTTACGGGCATATGTCTCATATGCCAGGCCCGCGCTGCTGGCTGATCGTCCAGACGAAGGTGATCTTTGGCTGCGGAGCGATGGGCGACCCATCAACCGAAAGCAGGTTGGTCGATTTTTCAGTCAGGCCGGTCAGCGCTTTCTCGGCCGGCACATCACTCCACACTTGGTTCGCCACACTTACGCGACCACCATGCAGCTGTATGCGCCGCGCGAAGTCTATACTGCTGCGTCCGGGCTGTCTCACCGGGGCGTTACGACCTTCCTGCAGAGCTACGATCAGTCCGCGTGCGAAGTCGCAGACCAGGAATGGCGGAGGCTCCTTAAGCGGGCGCGGAGAGACAATAGCTGACTCCTAGTGGATAAACGCTGACGCCGGCCGCAGGCCATATTGGCTTTCCGTCAAACAGCGCGCGATAATCTGAACGAGATGGAAACCTTCGAAGATATCAAAGCCGGGGCGCGGCTTCGCGGCCTGGACGCCGCCGGCGTGGCCGAGATCGTCCAGGTCACGCGGTTCGGGCCGGACGCCCTGAACCTCGTCTTCCGTGTGAACGGGCGTGTGGGGGAACGACTGGTCTATCGCGGTGAGGAGACCGGCTTCGAGTTCCTCGAGGCCGGTCGGACCTATGCGTTCGACGCCGACGGCAGCCTTATGCGCCTCGCCTCGGAGGCCTACCGGCTCCGACTTGCCCATCTCTTCGACCCCTATCTCGCGGTCAGCGCCTCCCAGATCGAGGCGCTCCCCCACCAGATCACCGCCGTCTATGGCGAAATGCTGCCCCGGCAGCCGCTCCGATTCCTGCTCGCCGACGACCCCGGCGCGGGCAAAACGGTCATGGCTGGGCTGCTCATCAAGGAGTTGCTGATCCGCGGCGATCTCGAACGCTGCCTGATCGTCGCACCAGGCAGCCTGGTCGAGCAGTGGCAGGAGGAGATGTCGGAGAAATTTGGCCTCGCCTTTGACCTGCTGTCCCGCGACCAGATCGAGAACTCAGTCAGTGTCCGGCGTCAGCACCCTTGAGACAGAACGGCGTGGTTGAGGAACGGAGGATTTCTGGCCACGATGGATGGTAGCCTTCGCGCTGGGGCGATGAACAGCGCCGGCGGAATCAGGCCGGATCCGATCGACGACGACGGCACGTGGCCGGAACTCGGCCATGTTCGCCATAAGCCGAACCCTGTCCCCGATTTGAACGTGCGAGCACCTCATGGAGGATGCCGGTATAAGAAAGACCAACCTCCTTACCCCCGCCAGGGAACTGAAATCCCCTGGACCCCGCCTTCGTTGGTGCTGGGCTTGGGAGGTGATTGAGCCTCGCCGAAGGCGAGCCGGGTTGGGAAGGGGGCGCGTCGAGGGGGTTCGCGGGACGATGGTGCTCCACGCGCCCCCTC
>JBJXDZ010000010.1:0-204344 GCA_046154645.1 Hyphomicrobiaceae bacterium | reverse complement strand
TGGCCCATCTCGACGCAGTCCCGGTTCGTTCCCCTGACGCTCGAAACTGAAGGCACTGCGGACATTGTTCGTCCTCACGGCTCTACCCGTTACCGCAGGAACGGGGAGAGGGGAGACGTGCAACCGCATCGCCGCGCCTGCCCGCAGATATCCTCCAACTCAGGCCTCCGGCGTGAAGCTGACTCGACCCAGGCCACTGCCCCCAATTCCCATTGACTTCTACCCCCTCCTCACCGATAAACCGGCCATCGCGCGGTGCTCGCAAGGCTTCCGCGAGCAACACGCTGTTCGAGGCTTGTTCCGGCGCTGGGCCACGATTCGACCCAAGCGATGCGGAGCCCAGAAGTTCACCGGCAAATTCGCCGGCGACGCCAAAGGACGCGGCATAAGGGTAGAAAAGAAGAGAGAATTCAATCATGTACGCTGTCATCAAGACGGGCGGAAAGCAATACCGCGTTGCCGCCAACGACACGCTGACGATCGAGCGCCTGCCGGGTGAAGCTGGGGCCACGATCGAATTCACCGAAGTGCTCATGATCGGTGGCGAGGGCACGCCCACGTTCGGCAAGCCAATGATCGCCGGCGCCAAGGTCACGGCCGAACTGGTCGAGCAGGCCCGCGGCGACAAGGTCATCGCCTTCAAGAAGCGCCGCCGTAAGAATTCGCGCCGCAAGCGCGGCCATCGTCAGGACCTGACGACGGTCAAGATCCGCGACATCATCGGCGGCTGATCCCAGGTCTGGTCGATCAAGCCCGCCACGTAACACACTGATTGAGAACGAGGAGTATCCTCTCATGGCACATAAAAAAGCAGGCGGCTCGTCCCGCAACGGCCGCGACACCGCCGGCCGGCGCCTCGGCGTCAAGAAGTTCGGCGGCGAGAATGTCGTCTCCGGCAATATCCTGGTCCGTCAGCGCGGCACCCAGTGGCATCCGGGCAAGAACGTCGGCCTCGGCACCGACCACACCATCTTCGCCGTCGTCGATGGCGTGGTTGAATTCGCCACCAAGAAGAACGGCCGCACCTACGTCTCGGTGATGCCAAAAAAGCTCGAAGCCGCCGAATAACGGCTGGACCTGCCGCACCAGGGTCCGGCGCGAAGCCAGCCCTGGCAAAGATGTGATGGGGAGACGGTGCACCGTCTCCCCATTTTGCGTTGCGTCTCATACTGTAAGCCTGGATTTGATCGTGTCATGAGCCAGATCGGCGGACACCTGTTGCTGGAGTGGGGCATCAAGCCCGGCAAGCGGTTCAAGGAGGCGCTGGCCGAGGCGCGCCGGTTGCAGGCCGAAGGGCTCACCCTCGACGCCATCCGCGACCGCATCGTCGCCATGCAGCCTGCGGCTCCGGCCATCATCTCGCGTCGCGCCTCTGGCACTTTCGCCGAGGCCATCGCCGCCGAGACGCCGGAGGACGAGGCCAACATCGCCGCCGTCCGCGCCCACATGGCGGACCTGATGCGCTGCCCCGTGCTCGAGCATGGCGTCGTCATGCCCGACGCCTGCCCGTCCGGCTCGGCCATGGGCACCATCCCCGTTGGCGGCGCCGTGCTCTCGCGCGGCATCCATCCCGCGTTCCATTCCGCTGACATCTGCTGCTCGATGTATGCGACCGTTTTCCCCGCGGGCCGCGCCACCGCCGAGATCATGGACGCGGTGCAGGCGGTCACCCGCTTCGGCCCCGGCGGCCGCAAGCCCAAGGACCGCGTCGAAGACCCAATCACCGACGAAATCGAGGCGACGCGCAACCCGTTCCTGCGCGGTCTCGATGGCCCCGCCAAGTCGCAGCTGTGCGATCAGGGCGATGGCAACCACTTTGTCTTTTTGGGCGCGCTGGCGGTGACGCCCGCCATGCTCACGACCCTGCGCGCCAGTGGTCAATCGGCCCTGGTCGACGCCATCGGCACGCGCTCGAGCGTTGACATGCTGGTCACGCACCACGGCAGCCGCGGGCTCGGCGCCGAGGTCTACAAGCGAGGCCTGCTGGCCGCGTTGGGGCACACGCAGGCGGTGTCACCCGATATCCCCGCACACCAGGCTTGGATTGATCCGGAGAGCGAGCAGGGAGCGGCCTATTGGGAAGCGCTGCAGTACGTCGCGCGCTGGACGCGCCGCAACCACCAGCTCATTCACGAGCGGACGCTGGCCCGCCTCGGCATCTCGCCGCTGGCGGCCTTCGGCAATGAGCACAATTACGTCTGGAAGCGTGGCGATCTCTATGCCCACGGCAAGGGCGCCACACCGGCCTGGAAGGACCAGGCCGGCCATCCCCTGCTCGGCCTCATTCCGCTGAACATGGCTGCGCCCATATTGCTGACACTCGGCCGCGATAAGGCGGAATACGGCTCGTTCTCCCCGCATGGCGCAGGTCGCAACAAGAGCCGCTCGGCACTGATCCGGGAGCTGGGACTCGGCGGTCTCGAGCGCGAGGATTATCTCGCACAGTCGCGGGTGGTGGTCGATCGTCAGACCGAGGGCATCGACGTGCGCTTCTTCTATGATCAGCCCGACGTGTCGGAGAGCCCGGTCGCCTACAAGAATGCCGATCAGGTCCGCGCTCAGATCGAGCGCTTCGGCTTGGCCGAGGTGGTCGGTCTCATCCAGCCGAAGGGCTCGCTGATGGCTGGTGACTATGACAAGCCATGGATGATTGCCAAGGCGCAACGCAAGGCCGAGAAGGACAAGGAGCTGCCGACCAAGGACCGCTCCAAGCCCAGCGGCCACAAGCACAGGAGGCGCTGAACCGATGTTGACCACCGCCCGCCTGACCCTGCGACCCTTCACCTATGGCGATGCGCCAGCCTTCCAGATGCTCGCTGGCGATTGGGACGTCGCGCGCATGACCAGCGACATCCCCCATCCCCTGGACGCCGTCCGCGCCCGCCATTGGCTGCAGCCGGCCACCGGCGAGCAGCGCTTCGCCATCTGCCGCAAGGGTGTTCTGATCGGCGGCGTCGGCACCTTTCGCCGCGAGTCCGGACTTGGCGAGTTGGGCTTCTGGCTCGGCCACGCCTGGTGGGGGCAAGGCTTTGCCACCGAAGCCGCCCGCGCGGTGCTCACCCACGGCCTCGAAACCAGCGCTTACACGGGGTATTCATCGTCCTACTTCGATGATAATCCCGCCTCACGCCGTGTTTTGGAAAAGCTTGGCTTTGCGCCAGCCGGTACCGGCACCATATGGAGTGAGGCGCGGCGTGCAACCGTCGGCGCCCAGTGGGTGTGGATGTCCCTCGAACGCGCCACCGAGCTGCATCTGACGCCACATCCGCAAGCACCTGCCCTCCCGCAACGGCGGTGGGGGGCCATACTCGACCGGCTGCCGCGGTTCGGCTGACCCTTTTTCTGTCCTGCCGCCGGCCTCGTCCGAAAGACAACCCAGCATGCGTTTCCTCGATCAAGCCAAGATCTACATTCGCTCCGGCGACGGCGGTAATGGCGCCGTCTCGTTTCGCCGCGAGAAATACATCGAGTTCGGCGGTCCCGACGGTGGCCACGGCGGCCGCGGCGGCGACGTGTGGGCCGAGTGCGTGGACAACCTCAATACGCTGATCGACTATCGCTATCAGCAGCACTTCAAGGCCAAGAACGGTACGCCAGGCATGGGTCGCAACCGCACCGGTGCTGACGGCGACGACATCACCATCAAGGTGCCGCCCGGCACCGAGATTCTGGCCGAAGACCAGGAAACCATGCTGGCCGAGTTGCTGGAGCCGGGCCAGCGTGTGCTGATCGCCAAGGGCGGCAACGGCGGCTTTGGCAACGCCCACTTCAAGGGCCCCTCCAATCAGGCGCCGCGTCACGCCAATCCCGGCCAGCCCGGCACCGAGATGACCATCTGGCTGCATCTGAAGCTGATCGCCGACGCCGGCCTCGTCGGCCTGCCCAACGCTGGCAAATCGACGTTCCTCGCCGCCGTCTCGCGCGCCAAGCCGAAGATCGCCGACTATCCGTTTACCACGCTGCACCCCAACCTCGGCGTTGTTCTCGCTGGCGACAAGGAGTTCGTGCTCGCCGACATTCCGGGCCTGATCGAAGGCGCCAGCGAGGGCGCCGGCCTCGGCGTCCGCTTCCTTGGCCACGTCGAGCGCTGCAAGGTGCTCATCCACCTGGTCGACGGTACGGAAATCTCTAGCGACGTCGCTACCGCCTACAAGACGGTGCGCGCCGAGCTGAAGGCCTATTCAGAAGTCCTCTCCAAGAAGAAGGAGATCGTGGCCTTGACCAAGTGCGATGCCCTGACGCCGGAAACTATTGCCGATGCGGTGGCCCGCTTGCAGAAGGCCGCCCGCAAGAAGCCGTTGGTCCTCTCGGCCATCTCGGGCGAAGGCATGCAGGACGCGCTCTTCGCCCTCTCCCGCGAGATCGCCCGCTCCGACGACAAGCAAGCGGAAGCCGACGCCGAGGACCAGCCCAAGCGCCCATGGACGCCCTAAGGCTCAAATCAAGCCGCCGCCAAAGTTATCACCGTCACGCTGCTATGCGATATATTGGGTAGTATCGCCCGCATTGGGTCTGAACTCGATCCATATGCTAGACTGAATTCGGTCGCCCGTTCGCCTGAGTCGCTACTTGCTCCACGTCTTCCATCCCCAGCAGGGAGGGGTTGGGGGTGGGGAGAACAACAGGTGCGTCGTCCGTCCTGCCAGCACTCTGGATCGACACCCCCTCGCTAGCCCCTCCCCTGATGGGAGGGGGAAAAGCGCCTCGATTTGGCGCTCCGCCGTCGCACCTAAGCCGGACCAGCAATGAAGACAGCCGCAACTCCAGCCACCACCCGCCCCGAATGGGCTGCGGCCCGCCGCATCGTCGTCAAGATCGGCTCGGCCCTGCTGGTCGATCGCAAGACCGGTCGTTTGCGCGCCACCTGGCTCAACTCCATCGCCGACGACGTCGCCGAGCTTGTCGCCGCCGGCAAAGAGGTGATCCTGGTCTCCTCGGGCGCCATCGCGCTGGGCCGCCACGTCATGGGATTGCCCAAAGGTCCCCTCGAGCTCGAGCAAAGCCAGGCTGCCGCCGCCGTCGGCCAGATCTCGCTCGCCAGCGCCTACCAGGACGTGTTCCGCGTCCGCGGCCTCTCCGTGGCGCAGGTCCTGCTGACGCTTGGCGACACCGAGGAGCGCCGCCGCTATCTCAACGCCCGCCGCACCATGGACACCCTGCTCGCCCACAAAATCGTGCCCGTGGTCAACGAGAACGACACCGTCGCCACCGCTGAAATCCGCTACGGCGATAACGACCGTCTCTCGGCCCGCGTCGCCTCCATGATGAGCGCCGACGTGCTGGTGTTGCTTTCCGATATCGACGGTCTCTACACCGCGCCGCCCGCGAAGCATCCCGACGCGCGGCATATCCCGGAGGTCACGGCCATCACGCCCGAGATCGAGGCCATGGCCGGCGATCCGGGCTCGGAGCTGTCGAAAGGCGGCATGCGCACCAAGGTCGAGGCGGCCAAGATCGCACTCGGCGCCGGTACCAGCATGATCATCACCACTGGCGAGGTCATGCACCCCTTGCGCGCCATTGCACACGGCGCCCGTTGCACCTGGTTTCTGGCGCCATCTGATCCGGTATCGTCGAAAAAGCGCTGGATCGCCGGGCAGCTCGAGCCGACCGGTCACATCCACATCGATGCCGGCGCCGAGAAGGCGCTGCTTTCGGGCAAAAGCTTGCTGCCGGCCGGCGTCACCAAGGTCGAGGGCGCGTTCGAGCGTGGCGACGCCGTTGTCATTCGTGGGCCCGATGGTCGCGAGCTTGGCCGCGGCCTCGTCGCCTATTCGCACGCCGACGCGGTTCGCATCATCGGTAAGAAAAGCGCCGCAATCGCCAAGCTGCTCGGCCACGAAGGCCGCACCGAACTCGTCCACCGCGACGACATGGCCTTGAGCCGGGGGTGACACCAAGGCTCAGCGTCAGCGGAAGTCACCAGCCGCCACCTCCACCAACTACTTGCTGAACTGAACGGTGACGTTTGGGCGCGCTTCCCGAGCCTGCTGTTTCTGGCCGTCGAAGCTCCGCATTTCAGCGCTCGTTTCGGTACGATACTTCGGCAAATGCTCACCGAGCGAAAAACCCAGGCAAAGCGCGAGGCTCGCCCAGACCGCCGCCGTAAAGTAGAGTGACATCCAGGCCATCTCACCCTTCCAGTGCGCCACATCGTGCGTCACGATCCAACGCGTTGCGGCGTCCCGCAGGCCCTCGCCAAGATTGAGCGCCTTGCCGCCCTCGGCGTCACCATGTCGCCAGCGGTTCACGTACATGGGCACGTCGATCGCAACCAGGAAGATGAGATAGCCCGCGATGCCCACCATGGCCACGATGATTGCCAGTTGAACCACGCCGTCGAACTCCGGGAGCAACCGCAGCAATGCCAACTCAACCAGGAAAAAGGCCACCGCCCAGATCGAGTTCTCGATGGCATTGGCCAGATAGTTCGTGGTCAACACCCCGTACCAGGAGCAGCATTGGGCGACGACGATCATCGGTACGATGATCCAGGCCAGGCTGGCTATGGCATCCGCGCCCGCAATCTCGCCGAGGCGGGTCAGCATCAGGGCCCATTGCGCCGAAAAGCAAACTTCCGCCACCGTCGCCACGGACCGGCCGACGACGACGCTCGAAAGCCATGTATCGAACAGGCAGAAGCGCTGCACATCGGCGCGTGGCAGGAACGATCTGAAGGCGCAGCCGAACACGTACGCCGCGCACAGAAACAGCATCAGCTTGACATCGAAGGCACTGATTACGCCGTCCGCCGGCTGCGCATGATGATAGATTGCAAACCACAGCACGATGTTGCTGCAGCCGGCAACGGTCAGCAGCGTCCACCACCATGCCAGATGTCTTGTAGGCGCCAGCCAGAGGAGCCGCATCTCAATATTCCCCTACAACCAGGACGACATTTTATTGTCATCACCCTGTCATGAAAATCAGGGCTGCGCGAGAAAAACTTGCGCCAGCTGCCGTGTGTGACAAGGTCCATTCGTAGTGCCCGTTGGCGCGCCGTTTTCAGTGGGCCGCGGACGAGCGGTCCGCGCCCGCCGCCCATCAGGCGCGTGTAGGCACGGCAGCCCAAATCGGTTAAGCCTTGCGGCCGAGAGCCGCCATCCGAGCCCGCCCCATGAACCGCCCCAAGCGCATCCAATCCGATACCGCCGCCGCCATGGACGGGACGTGAACGCAGGCATTGAGAGGCCGTTGTCATGACCGAGCACCAAACCATTCCTGGCGCCGAATTCACCGCCATCATCAAACAGGACGGCACGTGGTGGATCGGGTGGATCGAGGAGGTTCCCGGCGTGAATTGCCAGGAAGCTTCGCGGGAAACCTTGATCGAAAGTCTGCGCGAGGCTTTGCACGAAGCCATAGCCTTCAACCGTGAAGACGCCAGGCGTTCCGCGGGTAGTAACTTCGCCGAGGTCAAGATTGCGCTATGAAGCGGCGCGCGCTGATTCGCCATTTGCGTGACAAGGGCTGCCTGCTGGTGAGAGAAGGCGGACGGCATTCCTGGTGGCAAAACGCTGATGCAAGCCGCAGATCCGCCGTACCGCGCCACACTGAGATTGTTGATCAACTCGTGCGAAAAATCTGCAAGGACCTCGGTATCGAGCCACCGACAGCAACTTGAGACCATCCCATGAACCGCCCCGAGCGCATCCAATCCGACACCGCCGCCGCCATGCAGGCCATCGGCCGGGCTGCGCGCGCGGCCCAGCGTGAGCTTGCTATCGCGCCGACGGACGCCAAGAACCTGGCGCTCACCGAGGCCGCCCAAGCCCTCCGCTCCCGCACATCTGAAATCCTGGCCGCCAATGCGCGTGATCTGGCCGCCGCCCGTGAGCGCGGCACGGCCGGCGCCTTCCTCGATCGCCTCGCCCTTGACGAAACGCGCATCGCGGCAATCGCCCGCGGCCTCGAGGAGATCGCCGCCCTTGATGATCCCGTCGGCACCACCATCACGCAGTGGGATCGCCCCAATGGCCTGCACATCGAGCGCGTGCGCACGCCGCTCGGTGTCATCGGTATCATCTATGAGAGCCGCCCGAATGTGACCGCCGACGCCGGTGGCCTTTGCCTCAAGGCGGGCAACGCGGCGATTCTGCGCGGTGGCTCGGAAAGTTTCCATTCCAGCCGCGCCATTCACGCCTGCCTTGTCGCAGGTCTCAAAGCCGCCGAGCTACCCGAAGCTGCCATCCAGATCGTGCCGACCACGGACCGCGACGCTGTCGGCCTCATGCTCGCCGGTCTCGACGGCGCCATCGACGTCATCGTGCCCCGCGGCGGCAAGAGCCTCGTCGGGCGCGTACAGGATGAAGCGCGCGTGCCCGTCTTCGCGCATCTCGAAGGCATCTGCCACGTTTACGTCGATCGCGGCGCCGATCTCGACGTGGCCATCCCGCTGGTCATCAACGCCAAGCTGCGGCGCACCTCGATCTGTGGCGCAGCTGAATGCCTCCTCGTCGACCAAGGCGCGCACGAGGACTACCTGACGCCACTGGTCAAAGCCCTGCTCGACGCCGGCTGCGAGGTGCGCGGCGACGCCGCCACGCAGAAGGTCGACGCCCGCGTCAAAGCCGCTGCAGCCGACGACTACGGCAAGGAATTCCTGGACAGCATCATCGCCGTCAAAACCGTCGATGGCGTCGACGAGGCTATTGCGCATATTCAGCAGTACGGCTCGCAGCACACCGACTGCATCGTCACGGAATGCAATGGCACGGCCGAACGCTTCATCAAGCGCGTCGATTCAGCGATTGTCCTGGTCAACGCCTCGACCCAATTCGCCGACGGTGGCGAGTTCGGCATGGGCGCCGAGATCGGCATCGCCACAGGTCGCATGCACGCCCGCGGCCCCGTCGGCGTCGAGCAACTGACCAGCTTCAAGTACATCGTCCGCGGCACTGGCCAGATCCGGGCGAAGTAGCCGCTTCGCAAGATGTCAGGCCTCATTGGCGCAAATTTTTGAACCGTGAGCTCGCCGCTTGTTTCCCCCTCCTCTCAGGGGAGGGGCCAGGGGTGGGGTGTTGAGCTTGGAGTAACAATGGTAGTGCAAGCCGAAAGTCTGCAGTCCGAATTCCAACATCCGTCGTAAATTATCGCCCCACCCCTAACCCCTCCCCGCTGGGGAGGGGAAAGCGCAAGCGTCAGGCGAGTTGCACAAAGATTGCGCGGATGCTGTCGGATCCATGGGGCAGACACCATCCCCAACGCTACCTCACCCACCCGCCAACGCCGTCGCGGCCAGCGCCACCAGGCGCTGCGCCACCTCGTCCTTGCCCATCTCGGGCCAGCTCTCGACGCCGTCCGCGCTCACCACATGCACCGTGTTGCGATCGCCGCCCATGATGCCCGTCTCCGGGCTCACGTCGTTAGCGACGATCCAGTCGCAACCCTTGCGCTCACGCTTCTTCTGCGCGTGCTCGAGCACCGTCTCCGTTTCCGCTGCAAACCCGATCACCAGCTTCGGCCGCGCGCCGGCAGGCAGCCCGGATACCGTTTTCAGTATGTCGGGATTTTCCACGAGATCGAGTTGCGGCGTCTTCTTCTTGCCGTCCTTCTTGATCTTTTCGCCGTGCGCATTGGCAACGCGCCAGTCGGCAACGGCGGCCGCGAAAATCGCACAGTCGGCCGGGAGCGCCGCTTTTACTGCCGCCAGCATTTGCGCCGCCGTCTCGATCGCCACCAGCGTGACGCCGGCAGGTGTCGCCAGGCTCGTTGGACCAGAGACCAGCGTCACGCGCGCGCCAAGCCGCGCCGCCGCCGCTGCGATGGCATGTCCCTGCTTGCCGGAGGAGCGATTGGCGATATAGCGCACGGGATCGATCGGCTCATGCGTTGGCCCCGATGTCACCAGCACATGCCGTCCCGCCAGCGAAGGCCCATTGCTTGTCCCCGCTTGCCCCAGCATGCCTTCGATGCGCGCCAGGATCTCTTGCGGCTCGGCCATCCGGCCCGCGCCCGCTTCGCCCCGCTCGGCCATCTCGCCGACACCGGGGCCGACCACCTGCACGCCATCGCCGACCAGCGTCGCCAGATTCCGTCGTGTCGCCGCATGGCTCCACATGCGCGGGTTCATGGCCGGCGCGATGAGCACGGGTTTGCCGGTGGCCAGCAACACCGCGGTGGCCAGATCGTCGGCGTGTCCGCCAGCCATCTTCGCCATCAGATCCGCCGTTGCCGGCGCCACCACGATCAGATCCGCCTCGCGCGACAGCCGGATGTGCCCGATCTCGCGCTCGTCATCGAGGTCGAACAGATTGCTGAACACCTGGTCGCCCGCCAGCGCCGACACCGACAGGGGCGTCACGAACTCACCCGCCGCCCGCGTCATCACGGGCCGCACGGCAATGCCGCGGTCCCGCGCCCGCCGGATCAGCTCCAGGCATTTGTAGGCGGCAATGCCACCGCCGATGATGAGAACGATGCGCTTTGGGCTCACGGTTGGCTCGACTGCTGCTCTGTAGGTTTTGAACGCCAGTAAGTAGTCTAGCACAGGACTTGCTGTCCCGGCGTTAAGCGCCAGTGGGACGTGTTAAAGCGCAACACCAGTGGCTGCAATTAAGGGTTACGGCGGCCAGGGGCTTGTCGGACGTAGCTCCGTCGCGGCATGATTTGGCCACCACGCGTCGAGCCGTCTTTTTGAGTGGTCTGTCCATGTCGAAGTTATCGTTTGCCTCAACTCATCTCGATCTTGGATTGGATCGTCACGAACGTGAGGTCGAACGGCACGCTGCATCAGCAACATTCGACCCGCAGGTCCACCCGAGCCTGGATCGCATCTCGGCCGCCGAATGGGATTCGCTCATGGCCGGCGCCGCCGAGGGTTACGATCTTTACCGCGCTCTTGAAGCCGTGCCGCAACCCGGTTTCACGCTCGGCTGCCTGACCGTTCACCAATTCGGCCGCCTCGTCGCCGCCGCGCCGATGTTCGAAATGGTGTACCGCCTCGATACGCCGTTCCAGGGCAAACTGCGCGCCATCACCGACCGCATTCACGCTCACCTGCCGCGTCTCACCAGCGTCTCGGTGTTGGGGCTCGGCTCGCCCATGTCCGACAACTGCAGCATCGGCTTTGCTCGGGATCTCGACCCGGCCGCCCGCGCCGGCGCGCTTGCCACCATGCTCGATCATCTCGCCACCGAAGCCAAACGCCGCCGCAGCACCGTCATCGCCCTGAAGAGCCTCGGCCCGGAAGCAACCCAGCTGCATGCGACCGCCACGCGCGCCGGTTTTGGCCGCGTCACCAGCGTGCCCGTCGTCATGTTGCCGTTGCCGTTCGCCTCGCTCGACGCCTACCTGGCCAGCCTGCCCGACAAAACCTCGTCGTATCTCAAGCGCAAGCTGCGCGGTGCCAAGGACATCCGCATCGAGTACCGCCGCTCAACGGCCGGCATCGAGGGCCGCCTGATGCAGCTCTATCGTTCCACTCTGGCGCAAAGCAGCGTCGACTACGGCGATCTCGACGATCTGCACCCCGGCTACTTCACCGAGTTGCTCTCCCGTCTTGGTGACCGCGCGCAGCTTATGCTGTGCTGGAAGGGCGAGCAGCTCCTGAGCTTCCAGGTCTTCATCGTCGGCGACAAACGCATCATCGCCAACAAGATTGGCATGCAGTATCCCGAAGCCCGGGACCACAACCTCTACTTCGTCAACTGGCTCAAGATGATCGAGTTCGCCATCGAGCGTGGCATTCCCGAGATCGAGATGGGCGCCACCACCTACGCGGCCAAGCTGATGTTCGGCGGCCATCTGGAGCGCCGCTGGCTCTATTTCCGCTTCCGCAATGGTATCGCCAATCGTTTGGTGCGGCCGGCTCACCCCTACTTCGACTTCGAGCGCAACGACCCGGGACTTAAGGAACTGCACGCAAAGGGGCTCGCCGAAAGCATCCGCTGAGGCTATAGCAGGCGGCATGACCATCACCGCCTGGCTTCTGTTGGCCGCCGTGCTCGTGCTCGACACGGTCTCCCATCTGCTCTTGAAATCGGCCTCGCTGCGCGCTGAGGGCGACTCGCAGGTGGACTTCCTACGTGCGCTGGCTGGCCAGCCGATCTTCTGGGTTGCCGTCGCCAGCTTCGTCGCCCTGCTGGTTTCGTGGGTCGGCTTCATATCGCTGGTCCCGCTCTCACAGGGCGTCATGGCCGGCAGCATCACCATCGTCGGCGTCATGATCGGCGGTCGGTTGGCCTTCGGTGAGCGCTTGACGCCCGCGCGCCTGCTCGCCGTCGGCCTGATTTCTCTCGGCGTCCTCATGGTCGGAGTCTTCGCGGCATGAAGCGCACAGTCATCTTGGGTTTTCTGCTGCTGCTCGCCATCGACACCTTCCAGCAGGTGATGACGAAGCTCGCGGGCAATCGCATCGGTGCCTGTTGCGGGTCGGAATGGCTGCAGCGTGTCGGCACCGAGCCGCTCGTCTACGTCGTTGGCGCCTGTTATCTGGCGGCCTTCTTCGTCTACATGTGGCTGTTGAAGGTGGCCCCTGTCGGGCCCGCCTACGCCGCCGTGCATGGGCACATCGTGACGGTGCTGTTGGTCTCACTGCTCTTTCTCGGCGAGCGCATCACACTCATGCAAGGCGTCGGCTGCCTGCTCATCGTCTCCGGCATCGTCGTCCTCGCCGTGACCGAAGAACTCTAGCGCCGCAAGCGACAGGCGTGGCCATTCAGGCCACCGCCACTTACACCAACGCTTCACCGGTGACGTGCCCGTCCTTCGCGCGACCCAGCCGGATGATCTCCCATTCGAGCTGGACACCGGACGTTGCTTGCACGCGCGCGCGCACCGTTTCGCCAAGCCGCTCGACGTCCTCGCCGGTCGCGTTCAGGTCATTGATGAGGAAGTTGCAGTGCATCTCGGAGACCTTGGCGCCCCCGACGCGAAAACCGCGCATGCCTGCTGCATCGACCAGCTTCCAGGCACTGTGTCCCGGCGGATTCTTGAACGTCGACCCGCCCGTGCGCTCCTTGATCGGCTGATGCTTCTCGCGATACTCGGCCACTTCGTCCATGGCCTTCAGGATGTCCTTGGGCTCGCCCGGCGTGCCTTGATACAGCGCTTCCGTGAAGATCCAGTCCGGCGGGATGCCGCAATGGCGATAGGTGAATGCCATATCGGCGAGCGTCAGCGTGTGCATGGTGCCGCTGCGATCGACTGCGCGTGCCGCGATCAGCACGTCTTTGGTTTCGCTACCATGCGCGCCCGCGTTCATGCGCAAGGCGCCGCCGATCGAGCCTGGAATGCCGCGATAGAAGGCGAGCCCCGCCACGCCAGCGTCGGCCGCCGCGCGGGCCACCTTGACGTCGGGCACGGCCGTTCCCGTGCGCACGCGATTGTCCGCTTCCGCTTTCACCTCGCCGAAGCCCCGGCCGAGCCGGATGACCACCCCGGCAACGCCGCCATCGCGCACCAGCAAGTTCGAGCCAAGTCCGATCACGAACACCGGCACCGTGACCGGCAACCCCTTGAGCAGCAGTGCCAGATCCGCCTCGTCGGCCGGCGAGAACAGCACCTCCGCCGGTCCACCGACCCGAAACCACGTGATATCCGCCAGACTGGCGTTGGCGATCAGGCGGCCGCGCAGCCCGGGGATGCTGGCCTTGATGTCATCGGCGAGCGAGCTCACGCGGCCCCTCCTGCGCGCCGCAGAGGCTCCGCTGCCAGCCAGCCGGGCAGCGCATGCGCCCAATCCGTCGAGTTTCCGGCGCCGAAGCACATCACCATATCGCCCGGCAAGGCGATGGCACGGATGGCCGGCGCCAGGTCGCGCTCGCTCTCGACGGCGAACACCGACTTGTGCCCGGTGCGCCGGATGGCGTCGGCCAGCGACCGGTTCGAGATGCCCTCGATGGGGGCTTCGCCCGCCGAGTAGAGCGGTGCCACGATCACGGCATCGGCGTCGGCAAAGCACTGGCTGAAATCGGCAAACAGATCGCGCACCCGCGTGTAGCGATGCGGCTCGACCATGGCGATGACGCGGCCCTTGGCGCCACCGCGTGCGGCTTTCAGCACGGCGGCGATCTCAACGGGATGGTGGCCGTAGTCATCGTAAATGGCGACGCCGTTCCACTCGCCTGTCGGCTGGAAGCGGCGTTTTACACCGGCAAACCGCGCCAGCGAATCCTTCAGCGCATCGTCGGTCAGGCCCGCTTCCAGGCACACCGCAATCGCCGCCAGCGCATTGAGCGCGTTATGCGCACCGGGCACAGGCACGCTCCAGCCCTCGAGCCGCCGCGCGCCGCCGATGACACGTGGCCCCAGTGTGGCATTGAAGATGGTCTGCCGGCCATCTAGGCTCACGCCATCCAAACGCAGGTCGCAATCGGCCGTCGTGCCGTACGTGAGCAGCTTGCGCCCGTCGCGCCGCAGCTGCAGCCGTTCCACCATCTCACGCGTCACCGGGTGGTCGGTGCAGGCCACGGCCAGTCCATAGAAAGGGATGTTGCGGAAGAACGTCTCGTATTCGCGGTGCATGTTCTCGACCGAGCCGAAGTAGTCGAGATGCTCGGGATCGATGTTGGTGACGACGCCGATCTGCGTCGGGATCTTGATGAAGGTGCCGTCCGACTCGTCGGCCTCGACCACCATCCAGGGGCCAGCGCCAAGCCGCGCATTCGAGCCCCAGTCGTTGATGATGCCGCCGGTGATGACAGTCGGCTCGAGGCCGGTATCCTTGAGGATGTGCGAGATCAGCGACGTGGTGGTGGTCTTGCCATGCGTTCCGGTCACCGAGATCGACGAGTAGAGGCGCATCAGTTCGGCCAGGATCTCGGCGCGGCGAATGATTGGCAGGCCTTTGGCGCGGGCGGCATCGAACTCGGGATTGCCGGGCTTCACCGCCGTCGAAATCACCACGTACCTGGCGCCGACCAGATTGATCGGGTCGTGGCCGATGAAGACGCGAATGCCCTTGGTGCGCAGCCGCTTGACGTTGGCGCTCTCCTTCTGGTCGGAGCCCTGCACCGTATAGCCCTTGGCGCGCAGGATCTCGGCGATGGCGCTCATGCCGATGCCGCCGATGCCGAGAATATGAAACGTGCCAAGCTCGCCGGGCATCTGCATGGGGTCGTGCTCCGCGTTGTTCCCTCTCCCCGTTTTTCGCGGGTCGATGGGCAGGGTGGATGGCGGCCGATTTCCCAGACACGGCCCATTTCACTTGTCCCCCTCTCCCTCAGGGGAGGGGCTAGGGGTGGGGTGAGGATCCCGTGCGTTGCCCGAGAGGACGACGCCTGTGCAGTCTCCCCACCTCCGACCCCTCCCCGCGGGGGAGGGGGGACGTAAGGTTTGTCATCACGAACAACGACCGAAGTCGTCTTGATCACGCATGCGAACCCACCGCGATCAGACTTTCGACAAGGTCGGCCAGACGTAGTGCAGCATCGGGACGCCCCTGTGCCTTGGCCGCGATCGCTGCTGTAAGCAAGGCGTCAGGATCAGTCATCAGGCGCTGCAACTCGGCCGCCAGCCGTTCCGGTGACAGATCTTTCTGCTCGATACACCAGGAGGCGCCTGATTCGGCAAGTTGCCGTGCGTTGTTGAGCTGATCGTTGTCAAGGGCGTGTGGCAGCGGCACCAGGATCGACGGCCGTCCCATCACGGCGAGTTCAGCCACCGAGGAGGCGCCCGCCCGTCCGATCACGAGCTGCGACGCCGCCATGATCTCGGGCAGGTTCGTGAAGAACGGCGCGACCACCGCTTCGATGCCGTTGTCGCTGGGGTGGCCCGCCAGGGGCGGCACGAAGGCAGCCGTCACCGCGACCAGATCCTCCGGTCGGCACTGCTGCGTGACCCGCAAGCGCGCGCGCAGCGGCACGGGCAGCAAGGCAAGCGCTTTCGGCATGATCTCCGAGAAGAAGCGGGCGCCTTGGCTGCCGCCGAAAACAAGCAGATTGAAACGGTCATCGGGGCCGGCTGGCCGGTAGGGCCGCGCCGCCCAGTCGATCACCGCCCCGCGCACGGGATTGCCGGTGAAGCGGGCTTTCGCCGCCGCGGCGCCCTCCAGCAGCTTCACGGTTTGGAACGAGGTGGCGATGGCGGTGACGCGCTTGGCCAGCATGCGGTTGGCGCGGCCGAGCACGGCGTTCTGCTCATGCAGCGCGCTCGGGATGCGCTTGAGACTGGCGGCGATCAGCGGCGGAAAGCTCGGGTAGCCGCCAAATCCCACCACGGCTCCGGGCTTGACCTCCGCGAAAATCTTCATCGCCGCACGGACACCCATGGCCAATGTCACGGCCGTCTTGGCGGCAGCCACTGGGTTGCGACCGCCGAGCGTTGCCGATGGGATCTGATAGGTCTTGCGCGCTGGAAAGCCGGTACCATAGCGATCGCCGCGCATGTCGGTCACCAGATCGACGGCAAACCCGCGGCGGCCAAGCTCCTCGGCCAGCGCAAACGCCGGAAAGAGATGCCCCCCCGTTCCACCCGCCGCCAGCATGACGCTGCGGTTCTGCAACCGATCGACCTGTCCCACGCGTCTATTTTCCCCGGATGGCCAGTTCTTCCCGGCTCGGATTTCGCCCAAGCGTCGGCTGCAGTTGTGGCTTTTTCACGCGCGATGCATCAGGCCTGCGGCGCATCAGTGCCAACAGCATCCCCATGGTCAGCGAGATCGCGAGGTTCGACGAACCGCCGGCCGAGATGAAGGGCAACGTCATGCCCTTGGCCGGCAGCAGGCCGACGTTGACCCCCATGTTAATGGCCGCCTGCAGCGCAAACAGCAGCGCCAGGCCCGTCACCGCGAGCCGCAGGAACGGATCGGGCTCGGACGCGGCAAACAGCAAGGCCCGCCCCGCCACCACGGCGAACAGGCCGAGCAGCGCCAGGCACGCCAGCACGCCATACTCCTCGCCAATGACGGCGAAGATGAAATCCGTATGCGCGTCCGGCAGCACCGATTTGATCGTGCCTTCGCCCGGGCCGCGTCCGAGAAAGCCACCTTCCGTGAACGACTGGATGGCGCGGTCGGTCTGGAACGTGTCACCGCTCGAAGGATCGATGAACCGCTTCACGCGCGAGCGCACGTGGTCGAATGCGGCGCAGGCGGCGGCGAATCCGGCAACGCCGACCAAGCCGAGGCCGGCGGCCCACTTCAGGGGTTGCCCGGACAGGACGAACATCGCGCCCCACACGAGGCTGACCAGCAGCGTCTGGCCGATATCCGGCTGGATCACCAGCAGCCCGACCAGCGCGGCAAACAGCGCCAGCGCCACGACCAGCGGCGGTGCCAAGGGTGGCTGTTCGTTTTCCCGTCGGGCCTTCGCCAGCAACCAGGCGGTCATGACGACGAAGGCCGGCTTGGCCATTTCCGACGGCTGAAACGAATGTCCGCCGAGGCGTACCCAGCGTTTGGCGCCATTCACCTCGAGGCCCGTCAGCGCCACCCAGATCATCAAGGCCAGCGACGCCAGCAGCAATCCCAACGCCAACCGCCGGACCTCGCCCGGCGACAGCATCGAGACGGCAAGCATCAGCACGCTGCCAACGATGGCAAACAGTACGTGGCGCTCTGCGAAATGGAACGTCGGCAGGCCCTTGCGGAGCGCCACCGCCGGGCTTGCCGCCAGCGAAATGACGATACCGACCGCCATCAACACCAGGATCACGCCGACCAGCGTGCGGTCGATCGTGAACCACCACTCGGCAGCACGGCTGGTATCGGTGCGCGAGAAGCTCAAGGGCGCACTCCGGGCAGCGCTCTGACCAGTTCACGGAACACATCGCCGCGATGATCGAAGCCGCGGAACTGGTCGTAGCTGGCACAAGCCGGTGACAGCAGCACCACCGGCTCGGCGCCGAGCGAATGTCCGGCATCGACCGCTGCCCGTGCTGTCGCCACGTCCAGCGTCCCGCAGCGTTCGTAGGCGACGTGACCATCAAGGGTCGCTGCAAAGGCGTCGCTCGCCTCGCCAATCAGATACGCCTTGGCGATGCGCGGGAAGAACGCGGCCAACGCAGCAATGCCGCCCTCCTTCGGTTTGCCGCCGAGGATCCAGAAGATGTCGCGGTTCCATGTCGCCAGCGCTTTGTCGGTGCTGTCGGCGTTGGTGGCCTTGCTGTCATTGATGAACAGGACGCGGCCGGCGCGGCCCACCTCTTCCATGCGATGCGGCAACCCGGGATACTTGGCAAGTGCCGAAGACAAACGACTGAGATCCCAGACCATGGCGCCGCTGCCGGGGGACCCTTGCGCGTCCAGGCGATCTTTCAGGGCCCGCAGCGCCGACAACGCCGCCAGCGCATTCTGGGTATTGTGCCGCCCGCGCAAGGTCCGGCTGGCATTCAGCGTCGCGATCTCGGTGCTCGACGCGTGAATGCCCTGCGTCTCATGTACGAACAGCGTCGACCCGATGGCATAGAGACGCGGCACCACGGCGGCGCCCTTGCCTGTCGTGAAGGGGTAGCAGGGCTTGTCGGCATCTTCGAGCCGCTCGCCGATGGCGCGTGTCCAGGTGTCCTCGACGCCGAAGCACGCCGCGTCGGCGGCAGCCACCAGGCGCTCCTTGATCGCGGCGTAGTTGTGCATCGACTGCTCGGGATCGTTGGCGGGGCCGTGCCGGTCGAGATGGTCGGGCGACAGGTTCAGCAGCACGCCGACCGTTGGCTTGAGGGACGGCGTCAGATCGATCTGGAACGACGACATCTCGATGACGTACACCCGCTCCGGATGCTTGTGGGCATCTGAAGGCGCCAGGGGAGACCGCGCCGGATGCTTGTGGGCATCTGAAGGCGCATCAAGAGTCAAGATCGCCCGCCCGATATTGCCGCCCATTTGAGCGTCGATGCCGGCCCGGCCAAGAATGTGGGCGATCAGCGCCGTTGTCGTGGATTTGCCGTTGGTGCCGGTAATGGCGACGAACGGAGCTTGGGGCCAATGTCGCGCCCGTTCGCGACAGAAGATCTCGATGTCGCCGATCACCTCGACGCCGGCTGCTGCAGCGCGTTTCACGGTCCAGTGGGGCTCGGGATGCGTCAGCGGCACGCCGGGAGCAAGCACCAGCGCCGCGAACGTCCCCCAGTCTGCCGTCTTCAGGTCGATAACCGGCAGGCCGGCTTTGACCGCGGCATCGCGCGACCTCTCGCCGTCGTCCCACGCCGCCACGTCGGCCCCGCCCGCGAGCAGCGACTGCACCGTCGCCGTGCCGGAGGCACCAAGGCCAAACACGGCAACGCGTTGGCCGGAGAATGTGGTTGCCGGGATCATGGCGACAGTCTAACGCGAATCGACCTGATTCGCGCGGCCCAAGATCAGCGCAGTTTTGCCTCAGTCCACCGTCCCCTCGACCATGTCGCCGGCATCAGTCGCCATCACCGCAGCTTGAGGGTGGCCAACCCGGCCAGGGCCAGCACCACGGAAATGATCCAGAACCGCACCACGACGGTCGGTTCGGCCCACCCCTTTTGCTCGAAATGGTGGTGCAGCGGCGCCATTCTGAACACGCGTTTGCCGGTCAACTTGAACGAGGCTACCTGGATGATGACTGACAGTGCCTCCAGCACGAAAAGACCACCGACAATAGCCAGGACGAACTCATGCTTCGTGGCGACGGCAACGGTACCCAGCAGCCCGCCCAAGGCCAGCGATCCTGTGTCGCCCATGAAGATCATGGCCGGCGGCGCATTGAACCACAGAAAGCCGAGGCCGGCACCGATCATGGCCCCGCAGATGATCGCCAGTTCGCCGGTTCCAGCCACGTAGTGAATCTGCAGGTATCTGGAAATATTGACGTTTCCGACCGCGTAGGCAAACACGCCGAAAGTCGCTGCGGCAATCATCACGGGCACGATGGCGAGCCCATCGAGGCCGTCGGTCAGGTTCACGGCATTGCCCGCGCCGGCAATCACGAACATGCCGACGATGATGAAGAAGTAGCCCAGTTGCAGGATCAGCGTCTTGAAGAACGGAAACGTCAGCGCATCCGCAAAGCCGGGCTTGCCGAGGCGCATGATGCCGTAGGTGGCAGCTGCCGCGATGATGAATTCGAGGCCGAGCCGTGCCCAGCCGCCGAACCCCGAAGCGGTCTGCTTGGTCACCTTGAGATAGTCGTCATAGAAGCCGATGGCGCCATAGCTCAGCGTGACACCGAGCACGATCCACACATAGAGATTGGACAGGTTCGCCCACAGCAGCGTCGACACGGTCACGCCGGAGAGGATCATGAGGCCGCCCATGGTCGGCGTGCCACGCTTGGAGAGATGCGACTTCGGCCCATCCTCGCGAATCGGCTGGCCTTTGCCCTGCCGCACGCGCAGCCGGTCGATGATGGTAGGACCGAACAGGAACACGAACAGCAGCGCCGTCATGATCGCTCCGCCGGTCCGAAATGTGATATATCTGAAGACGTTGAGAGGGTTGATCTGGTCGCTGAAGTAGACAAGCTCGTAGAGCATCCCTCAACCCTCGTGTCCGCCGCCCCTGCGCGCACTGCTCCGCCCGCAGATTTCCCGGGGCGGGCACAGCAATCTTCTAGCGTTAACCGTGTTCGGGGGCAAAGCGCTTCTTGATCGCAGCCACGATGGGCGCCATGCGGCTCCCCAGTGAGCCCTTGACCATCACCACATCGCCGGCCTGCAAGGCCTGGGCGACCGGTGCCACGATGTCATTCGATGCCGGCCCCCACTGGCCACGCCGTTCCGGCGGCAGGCTCTCATACAGCCGTTTCATGTTCGGCCCGCAGCAGAACACCAGATTCGCTCCCGAAGCATCGACCGCGGGTTTGAGCCCCGTGTGGAAGTCGGCCGCTTGCGGACCAAGTTCCAGCATGTCGCCAAGCACGGCAATGCGGCGCGGGAAACGATCGCGGCCGACCGTGGCCATCGCCGAAAGTGCCGCCGCGACGGAGGCCGGATTGGCGTTGTAGCTTTCGTCGATCAGCAGCATTGGCCCCGCAGGCGTGGGCAATTCAAGGCGTGCGCCACGCCCGGCCGCAGACTGGAATTCTCTGAGCGGCAACAGTCCTTCCCACAGCGGCACGCCGAGGAGTGCCAGCACACCCGCTACCGCCACCGAATTCTGTGCCAGATGCAGCCCCGGTGCGCCGAGCCGCCAGCTGGTCATCTCGCTCTCCTCGATTTCGAACGCGGCCATCACCGTGGTCCCGTCCGGGTCCAGCTGGAACGAGGTCGCGTGCACGCTCGCCGTCGCCCCCTCGCCGAACCCGAAGGCCAGGATGCCGTGCTCGCGCGCCACCGCGTAGAGCAGCGCTGAGTGCGGGTTGTCCTCGGGCAGCAGCAGCGAGCCATGCGGCTCAACACCTTCAATGATCTCGGCTTTGGCACGCGCCACGCCACGCTCGCCATCCGCGAAATTGCCGACGTGCACAGGCAGCACGTTGGTGATGACGGCGATATGCGGGCGCACCATTTTCACCAGCGGTCGGATTTCGCCCGCGTGATTCATGCCGATCTCGAAGACGGCATAGTGCGTGTCGGCCGGCATGCGGGCCAGCGTCAGAGGTACGCCCCAGTGGTTGTTATAGGATTTCTCCGGTGCATGAATGCCACCACCTGTCGCCGCCAGACAGGCTTTCAGCATCGCCGTGGTGCCGGTCTTGCCCGCGCTGCCGGTGATTGCCACCACGCGTGCCACTGGCGCCAGCCGCGCCCGTGCCGCCACGCCAATGCGTTCCAGCGCCCGCAAGGGATCATCGACCCGGATCAGCGCACCGGCGCCTTGTCGCTGGTAATCGTCCCGCACCAGCGCTGCTGCCGCGCCCTTGGCCAGGGCCGCCGCCACGAAGTCATGGCCGTCGCGCTGGTCTTTCAGGGCCACGAACACATCGCCGGATTGCAGCGTCCGCGTATCGATGGAAAAGCCCGTGATCGCCGCTACGGGCACGCCATCGGCCACGCCTCCCGCCGCGGTAACCAGCTCGGCCCAGGTCCACAACGGTCGCGGCGAGATGGCGGCGATCGCCTTGGCCACCTCCTCCTGGTCGGAGAAGGGCAGCACCGTGTCGCCAACGATTTGCCCGGTCTCGTGCCCCTTGCCGGCCACCAGCAGCACGTCGCCCGGCCCCAGCATCTCTACGCCAGCCCGGATGGCCGCTGCCCGGTCGCCGATCTCGATGGCGCCCTTTGCATTGGCCAGGATCTCGGCGCGAACGGCGGCGGCAACTTCCGTGCGGGGGTTGTCGTCGGTGACGATGGTCACGTCAGCCTTGGCGACCGAGATGCCGCCCATGATAGGCCGCTTGCCACGATCGCGATCACCGCCGCAGCCGAACAGCGAGATCAACCGACCCGTCGCAAATGGCCGTAATGCTTCGAGGGCGGCGGCCAGCGCTTCAGGTTTGTGCGCGTAATCGACGACGGCGATACCGCCGTGAATTTCGCCCGCCACCTCGAGCCGGCCCTTGACGCCCTGCAATCCCGCCAACGCCTTCAGCGCCGCCTCAGCCGACTCGCCTGCCGCCATGGCGAGAGCTGCCGCTACCAGCGCATTGGCGGCCTGATACTCGCCGATCACTGGCAGGCGAACGGTGGTTGTTTGGCTGCCATGTGCAATGCGCAGCGTCTGCTGGAAGCCATCGCGCGCCGCATCCAACAGGCGAAGTGTGTCACCGACCCGCCCTGTCGACATCACCGTCAGCCCACGCTGCCGTGCAGCCGCCACGGCGTCCTCGGCGCGCGGGCCATCCATGTTGACCACCACCGTTTGACCCGGCTGCATGAGTTCCCGGAACAAGCGCAGCTTGGCCTCGAGATAGGCCTCGATGGTGGGGTGATAATCGAGATGGTCGCGACCAAGATTGTTGAACGCCGCCGCGGTCAGCTGGACGCCATCGAGGCGGAACTGATCAAGGCCATGCGATGAAGCCTCCATGACCAGATGCGTCACGCCGTCGTCGGCCAGTTCGGCCAAGGTCCGATGCAACGTCACCGGATCAGGTGTGGTGAGCGAGCCGTACACCGCGCCATCCGGCTTGACGATACCGATGGTGCCGAGCGACGCTGCTTGTCGCCCGCAAGCGGCAAAAATCTGCCGCGTGAACTCGGCAATCGACGTCTTGCCGTTGGTGCCGGTGACGGCAACGATGGTCGGCGGTTGGCGGCCGAAGAAGCGCGCGGCCATCCGCGCCAGCGCCCGTCGTGGCTCATCGCTGCGCAGCACGGCCACACCGTCCGGCACGGAAACCGCTGCTCCCGCATGCGCCAGCACCGCGACCGCGCCCTTCGCCACCGCATCCGCAATGAAGCGGCGGCCATCGGTCTTGGAACCGGCCAGCGCCGCGAACAGCTGCCCCGGCTGCACGGCCCGGCTGTCGGCCGTGATGCCGGTCACGCTCAGGCCGGCAACGGCCGTCTCGACCACCATCGACGCGTCGATGAGATCAGCCAGGCGCTTCGGGGTGTCGGTCATCGGCGTCGCCTCTAGCTGTGTTGCGGCGCCCTCGCTGCGCCAAGCCCACGCTACGTCTGGAACGCCGCACGCCACCGGTCTTATTTGGCGTCGCCGCCATCGTCAAATGCCGGCGTTGCCACCGCATCGAGGCGCCGCGGCAACAGCCCGAGAATGGGTCCGATACGCTGGATGATGCGGCCCGTCGTCGGCGCTGCATTGACTCCGGCGGTGATTTGTCCGCGCGTTTCCGGCGTGCCTTGCGGCTCGAACAGCGACACCAGCATGACATAGCGTGGGGCGTCCATCGGCATCGCCGCCACGAACGAGGCGATCACCGCTTTCGTCTGATAGCCACCGATCCCGGGCATTTCCGCCGTGCCCGTCTTGCCGCCCGGACGATAACCCGCCACCTCGGCGCGTCGTCCCGTGCCATGCGCCGCCGTCACGTTGAGCCGCATGATCTGGCGCAGCGCCGCGCTGGTTTCCGCCGACAGCAGGCGCGTACGCAACGCCGCCTCGGCCCGGGCCGTTTCGCCTTTGGCCTTGATGAATGTCGGCACCACCTTGAAGCCGCCGTTCACCAGCGTCGCCGCCGCGGCCACGAACTGCACCGGTGCCACCGCCAGTCCATGGCCATAGCTGATGGTGACCGTCTCGATGCGGTCCCACCGCTGCGGCTTCAACGGAGCCGTCACCGGCCCCACCTCCGTACGCATGCCGTCGATCAGGCCGAGCCGGGCGAGGAAGGCCCGCTGCGGCTCGGCGCCGGCTTCCAGCGCCAGCATCCCCGCGCCAACGTTCGAGGAATGCAGAAACACATCGCGCACGCTGAGCGGCCGTCGTTGCGGGTGCAGGTCCGTGATTTTGTGTCGGCCGATTTCCAGCGGCCGCGTGACATCGTACATTGTATCCAGATTGGCGCGGCCGTCCTCCAGCGCCATGGCAATGGTGAGCGCCTTGAAGATCGAGCCGAGCTCATAGACGCCGCCGTGCAGCCGGTCGATGCGCGCCGGATCCAGGGCCTCGCTCGCCCGTGCCGGATCGATGCCGGGCAGCGACACAGCCGTCAGGATTTCGCCCGTCTCCGCATCCATCACCACGGCGCCCGCCCCCTTGGCTCGATAGCGCTCCATGGCCGCCTGCAACTCGTCCGAGACCGCATGCTGCACGCCGAGATCGATCGACAACCGCACCGCCTGCAGCCGCGACGCCACCGCGCCGCCCACCGCGTCGAGCCCTTGCTGCTCGTCGATGTAGCGCTCCACGCCGTCGAGGCCCTTGTTGTCGATATTGACGTGTCCGATGATGTGCCCGGCGAGACTTCCCGCCGGATGCACGCGCTTGGGCTCGCGCCGGAAGCCGAGGCCCGGTAGCCCCAACTCGTGCACGCGCTGCGCTTCGATCGGCGTCAGGCCACGCTGGATCCAGGCAAAGCGCCGGCTGCGATCGCCGAGGCTGCGGCGCAACTCGCTTTCGTTCAGCTCCGGCAGCGTCTGCACGAGCTTCTCGAGCATTTCGTCGAGATCGAGGATCAGCGCCGGATCGGCATAAAGCGACGGCGCCGCTACGTCGGTTGCCAGCACCCGGCCATGCCGGTCGACGATATCGGGACGCGCGAAGGTGCGCGCGATCGGCTCGGCCATCGCCGTCCGCGTGTCATGGCGGCCGATCAGCGCCAGCCGCGTCAGCTGTCCGGCAATGGCCCCGAGCACGACGACCAGCCCGAGGGCCAGCAGTGCCAGCCGTGGCCGCGCGGCCATCTCGCTTGGCCGCTCTGGCATGTGTTGCCCCTGCATCGCCGCGGCCCTCATGGCTGCTCCGGCGTGCGGTCGGTCGGGAGGCTTTCCGTCGGCGGCTCCGGTTCGGCGTCGCGATCGGACGCCGCGATGGGCCGCTCCAGCAGCCGCGCGATGGCGTCTTCCGCCGGCTCCTCGATGCGCGAATATTGGTGCTCGCGAATGGGCTCGAGCCCCTGTTTGCGGGCCAGCTGCTCGATGCGCTCGGGCCGTGCCAGATAGGCCTTTTCCGCCTTCAGCACGGCGATGTCGGCTTCCGCCTTCTCGGCGGCCCTCTCGCGGGCCTGCACCTGCTGCTCGAGCTGTCGCGTATCGTGTTTGACGGCGTAGAGGGCGCCAGCTGCGACGAGCACCATGACGCCAGCGGCCATGTCGATGACCCGTGCCATCCAAACCTCCATCGTCACCGGCATCGCCCGCTAGCGGCGGCGATAGCCCGGCGCCGTCGGCGGATCGAGCGCGTTGCCCCAATCAGCGGCTTGCGCCGGCGCCTCGGTTCGCACAGCGGCCCGAAGCTTGGCCGATCGCGCACGCGGATTGCGGTCGATCTCCTCTTGCGAAGGGGTTAATGGGCGCTGGTTAACAAATCGGAAACTTGGCGCGGCGGCAGCTTCGGCAACGGGTGGCGCATGCCGCGAAAAGCCCGCGGTTTTGCCCGTTCGCTGCACCAGGAAGCGCTTGGCGATTCGGTCTTCCTCGGAATGAAAGGTGACCACCACCAGCCGTCCGCCGGGCTTGAGCACCCGCTCGGCCGCGATCAGGCCGCGCATCAACTGGTGCAACTCGTTGTTCACGGCAATGCGTAGCGCCTGGAACGTGCGAGTAGCGGGGTGCTTCTTGTCGCCCCGCGGGGGGCCGAGCACGCGCTCGATGATGGCCACCAATTGGCGGGTGGTGGTGATCGGCGCCGCCTCGCGCTCCTTTACGATGGCGCGGGCAATGCGGCCGGCTTGGCTTTCTTCGCCCCAGATGCGGAGCAGGCCGGCCAGGTACCAGTCCTCCCCTTCGTTGACGATATCGGCGGCGGAACGGCCCTCTTGGCTCATGCGCATGTCCAGGGGGCCATCGGTTTGGAACGAGAAGCCGCGGTCTGCCCGGTCGATCTGCATCGAGGAGACGCCGATGTCGAGTACGACGCCATCCACGGCCACGATTCCGGCCTCACGGACAATGCGCTCGAGATCGCTGAAGACATCGTGGACCAGCGTTAGCCGGCCACCGCTCTGCGCCACCAAGGCTTGGCCCTCGGCAATGGCATCAGGATCGCGATCGATGGCCAGCACGCGGCAGTCGGCGGCCGCCAGCATGGCCCGCGAGTAGCCACCGGCACCGAATGTGCCATCGACGTAAACCTCGCCGGCTTGCGGCGCCAGTGCCTGCAGCACCTCAGCCAGCATGACGGGGACATGGGGTGCCGCGGCATTGTCGTTATCAGGCTGGTCGCCGCTCATCCCGCGGTACCGCCTGAGCTGCCGCCTGAGCCACCGCTCGCGCCGCCAAGCAAACGCCGGTGGGCGTTTACTTTTTCGCGCGCCCGCTCGCGCCGGTTGGCGAAGCGCCCGGGCTCCCAGAGCTGGAACTTTTCACCAAGCCCGACAAAAGCGATCTCGGCAGCGCCTGCCGCGAGACCCAGATGGGACCGGAGCCGTTCAGGAAGCACGATACGTCCGTCCTGGTCGATGCTGAGGATCTGGACGTCACCATAGAGCGCGACAGACAGTTCGTCCCGCTCGTCCGAATAGTCCGGCAGGCCGCCGAGAAGCCCGTCGATCTTCTGCGCCAGTCGCTCCCCGCCTGCGTCAAGCGCTTCAGCGTCGAGCGAGGGGTAGCAATAGATGCACGGTTCTGCCCCCCCGCCGTAGCGATCGCGCTCCAGGACGGCCCGGAACGGGGCAGGGATCGAGATCCGCCCTTTGGCGTCGATGCGGTTCGTGAATGTCGAGACAAAGCGATCCATCCTTGCTTGCTGGCCCTTCGGCTACCCATGCGCAGCGGGGCCGTCCTCCGTTGGAACGCTTGCTTGCTCAGTCAGACAACCCGCCCGGACTCGGGGCGAAGAACCCCGCCTGGACCAGGGACAAGACAGCACCGCCCGGACGCGGGAGGTCGCCGATGGGTCCGTGCTCCGGATCCTGGCGCCGCAACCCGCGTCCTTGGGCCCGGTGCGGACGGGCAACGCTGGGATCTCATGGGATCATATGGGTGTCAACGGAACTTGATGGTTATCCAACGCTAAATCAGGCAGGAATGTGGCAGGGTGTTGCGCAATGGCCGCGGCCGATGTGCTCGATTCGAGCGCTCGGACGCTGCCGGCCGTCGATACCGCGCCGCGCGCCCGCATTGCCGCTGGCGTGGCGATGGCGCAGGATGATGCTCCCGCCCGCAAGCCCACCACTGGTGTCGCCCCGCATGACCGGTCCCTTCCCGCATCTGTTTCAGCCGATCCGCATCGGCCGGAGCACGGCGCCGAACCGCATCATGCGCGTCGCCACCACCGCCAACCTCGCCGATCGCAATCGGGTCGGGCCGCGCCTGCTCGAATTCTACCGAACGTTGGCCAAGGGCGGCGTCGGCACCATCGTCACCGAAGCACTCCGGGCCCAGGCCCAGGACCCGTTCGGCCCAGGCGCGCTGGCGGTATTCGACCGCAGTTGCATCGACGGTCTGCGCCGTTTGGTCGACGTCTGCCACGCGGAGGGCGCGCTGCTCATTGGCCAGCTCAATATGGGCGGCCGGCAACATTTGGCATCCCGCGTCGTGCCATTCATGATTGCGCCGTCGGCCATTGCCTGTCCGCGCTCCGGTGGCGTGCCGCACGCTCTTTCAACGCGCGAGGTGCGGGAAACCATCGAGACCTACATCATGTGCGCCGTGCATTGCATCGAAGCGGGCATGGACGGCGTCGAAATCCACGGTGCGCAAGGACATCTGATCCAGCAGTTCGTGTCGCCGTTCTCCAACCACCGCACCGACGCCTATGGCGGCTCGTTCGAAAACCGGCTGCGCTTTCCGCGCGAAATCCTCGAGGGTGTGCGGCGCCGCGTCGGCCCGCGCCCGATCGTCGGCTATCGCCTCGGCGTCGAGGAGTTCACCGAGGGTGGCTTGACCATCGACGACACGGTCGAGGTGGCGCGACAGCTGTGCGCGGAGGGCTTGGTCGATTACCTGTCGCTGGCGCAGGGCAACTTCAATTCGATCGAGACGCATCTTCCGGATCGCCACTGGCCGATCCTGGCCTATCGCGCGTTGCACGCCCGCTTCAAGCCGGTCGCCAATGGGGTGCCCGTTGTGCTCTCGACGCGCATTCAGTCGCCCGCGCAGGCGGAGAGCGTGCTGGCCGCTGGCGACGCCGACATGATCGGGCTCTGCCGCGCGCTGATCGTTGATCCAGACTGGCCCGCAAAAGCCAAAAGCGGTCGCGCCGAGCGCATTCGCCGTTGCATCGCCTGCAACCAGTGTTGGGCCACCATCGCCGCGGGAGAGCCGATCGCGTGCAGCACCAACGCCATGACCGGCCGGGAGTACCTCTGGCCAAAGTTGGAGCGTGACCGGGCCGAGGTGCCACGGCATGTCGTGATCGTCGGTGGCGGCCCGGCCGGCCTCGAAGCGGCGCGCGTTGCCGCGCTGCGCGGCCATCGCGTCACACTGCTCGAGCGCGAGGCGACACTCGGTGGCCGCCTGCGCACCGTGCACGAGGTGCCCAATCACGAGGAAATCCGCCATCTCTTCGACTTTCTCGTTCCCGAGGTCGAGAAGGCCGGTGTGAGCATTCGAACCAGCGTTGCCGCCACCGCCGAGATGATTGCCGCCCTGCATCCCGACGAGGTCATCGTCGCGGCGGGCGCCACGCCCTATGCGCCTCCGTTGGCGGGTGATGGCTCGGTTCCCGTGCTGACCGCCGATGGTCCGGTGCCGCTGGAAGGTCGCCCCGGGCGCCGCGTCGTGATCATGGACGAGGACGGCTACACCTGGACCGCCGCCGTGGCCGAGAGTGTCATCGCGCAAGGCCGCGCGCCGGTCATTGCCGCCCGCATGTTCGAAATCTGCCGCGAATTGCCGATGGTGTCGCGCATCGCATTCCTGCGCGCCCTCGATAGAGGCGGCGGCAGCGTCAAGCCGAACTGCTTCGTGGCCCGGGCGTCCAACGGCGGCGTGGTGCTCGCCAATTATCTCACGGGCCGCGAGGAGGTGATCGAGGATGTCGCCGCCGTGGTCTGGGTTGGTCCCGCCACGCCCAACTCCGAACTTGCCGAGGACTTGCGGGCTGTCGGCATCGAAGGCCATCGCATTCGCATTGTCGGCGATGCCGTATCACCACGCCGGCTGGCCCACGCCGTGTCGGAGGCCCATGCCGCCGCCCGCGCCATCGGCAGCCGTGAACATGTCAAATGGCTGGTCGGCACAACCGAGCCCACCGCAACCGGGGAGATCACCAATCCATGAGCAGTTTCGAGAAGCGCAGCATCACTGCCGACAGCGCGCAGGTTGCCATCACAGGCGCTGCTGCCAAGGCGCGCCAGCTTGGTCATGCCATGTGCCTTGCGGTCTGCGACGAGGCGGGCATTCTGAAGGCCTTTCTGCGCATGGATGGCGGCAGCGAGATGACGCTGCGCATCGCCCAGGACAAGGCCTATACCGCCGCCACGCTCGGCCGCCCGACGCATGCGCTGTGGGATGCGGTGAAGAACGATCCGCCGCTCCTGCACGGCCTTGTCACCTATCCCCGCGTCATCGTCTTTGGTGGCGGCTATCCGATCATCGAGGGCGGCAAGATCATTGGCGCCATTGGCGTTTCCGGTGGCCACTACAGCGACGACATGGAGGTGGCCCGGGCTGGCCTGGTAGCCATGGGCGCACCGGTCGGTTGATGAGTACTGTTGCCCCGGATTGGCCCAGGCGGGAAACGTTTCAGTGAGCTTAACGCAGAAAAGGACTTGATTCAGCCGCGAACACCAACCAGCTTAGATCATGAGGCGCCGAAACTGACCTGTTGAACCTGGCAGAAAAGGACTACCTCCATGCTGACCCCGCTAGAGATCTCCTTCCACGGTCTGGAGAGGAGCGATACGGTCGAAGCCCGCATCCGAGAGCGGTTCAGCAAGCTCGAACAACATTTCGATCGCATCACGCACGGTCGCGTCGTGATGGCCGCGCCGGCCCGCCGGGCGCCGTTGCCGAAGTTCTTCCATGTCCGCATCGAGATCGGCGTTCCCGGCCACGCACCGATCGTGGTGAAGCATGAGCCCGAGGCGAACAACGCTCACACCGATCCCATGCTGGCCCTGCGCGACGCCTTCGCCGCGGCCATCCGTCAGGTCGATGATCTCGTCGGTCGCATGGACAAGCCCGCCCGGCGCGAGCGTGCCCGCCGTAAGCCGGCCAAGATGAGCATGTCCGAGAGCCTGTAACCCGATCACCCGGCAGTGGTGACGTCAAGCCGCTGCCGCCCCGTCTCCGCCGAAGGCTATTTGGCTGGCGCCTTCTTCGGCGGTGGATTTTTCGCAGGAGTTGCCGGTTGTGCGGCCGGCGGTGCAGGTTTCGGGGCAGCCTTTGGCGCGGCTGCCGGCTCGATCCTAGGCAACGGTTGCGACTCTGGCCGCGGCCATGGAAAATCATCGGCGCGACCGGGCTTTGGTTCGATCCGCTCGCCCTTCACCAGGGCCCGGTAATAGACCGTGTTCGTTGCCGTCGTCCGCCGTCCGTCACCCGGTGCGCCAGCCTCCGAAGCCGGCGTCACGGACGCTACCAGCATCAGGCCACCCGGCATCTCCGTCACCAGCGGGTCACCCACCTGGCTGGCACGATCAGCGGATTCCCGCCGCGTCACCAGTTGCACGACATTGGCCGGAATCGACGGCCGCAGGATATCGATGGTCAGGCTGTCGTCGCGGCCCTGCGCGTTGGTCGACTTGATGGTGATGCGGGCATTGTCGGCCCGGATGTCGCCGCCCCCGGCTTCGAGCGCCGATGCAACCGGCCGCGCCGCTGGGCCCGGCCCAGCCTTGGTCCCCGGCACCGTCGGCACGCCCGGGCGCGCTGTCGGCGCATCTGCCGCCGCGGTCTTGACCGGCCGGATGCGCTTTTGCTCGGCTTCGGTGCCGGCCAGCGGGATGCTGCGCTCCGTGCGCGCCTGCGCAATGTCGCGCTTGATCTCACGCTCGACGAAGTAGGCGAGTTTCCGGTAACCAGCCGAGGTGAAATGCACGCCGTCGTTTTCGCGCAGCTGGCGGATCTTACCGGCCAGATCTGGGCCCTGCTGGGTATAGGCCCCGTCCTCGTCGGCGAATGTGGCGAGCACGTCGATGAAGCGCATGCCATTGACGTAGGCACGTTCACGCACCAGCTCGTTGACGATCTGCGCGTCGTCCGTCGGCTCCTGCCGGCGCAGAATCGGCAAGCCAACGAAGTAGGCCGCCGCGCCCCGCCGTTTCAGGGTCCGCATCAGCTTGTCGAGCTTGGCGCCATGCACAGCCTTCCACTCGTCGCGGCGACGGTCGAACTCGTCTTTCCAGGCGTCCGAGTTGGCGCGCATGCCGCGCGGGAACGGCTGCCGCCAGGGATAACGATCGCCTGGATTGATCATGACCACGGCAATATGCGCCAGCTCGCGGCCAAGCTCGGTGTCGATGGCGGCGGCTTCATCTTCGCCGTCCGTCCGCAGCATGGTGGTGAGCTTGCGATGCTTCTTCTGCACCAGCACGCGCGCTTCTCCCGTCAGGCCTTCGATCAACCCGCCGAGCAGTCCCTCGGCCAGACTGTCGCCATAGACCTGCACGCGATAGGTCTCCGCCTCGGGAAACGGCGTCAGGAAGCTGCCGCCACCGGCATCGACCGATTGCGCAACGGCACGCTGTGCAAGCGTCATGACGCCGGCCGCCAACAGGGCAGCCGCAGCGAACAGAGCGGTGGCAGTGCGCAGTCGTCGCATGGCGTGTCCATTCCATTGGCATTTGGCGCCCGCGTCGCGAATCGCCATCGGCCAATCCCACCTCACATTAACTACTCCGGCCGGCGGCGCCCCTCAAGCCACGCCACGGGCCTGTTCGCACATCCTCAGTTCGGTGTGTCCTGTCGTAGCCGCTTCAGGAAGCTCGTCCCGGCATAACCGTCCTCGGGCAGCCCGGCCCGCTTCTGGAAGGCCCTGACGGCGGCCCGCGTCTGGGTGCCGATGACGCCGTCGATACCGCTGATCTCGTAGCCGAGCCTGGCCAGCCGCCGCTGCATCTCCTCGCGTCCAGCCTTATCCAGCGGCGCGTCGTCCGTCGGCCAGTACCCGGCAATGGCGGGCCTGCCGGCGATCCGGTCCGCCAGATGCCCGACCGCCAGCGCATAGGGCACCGCGTTGTTGTAGGCGAGGATCGCCCGGAAATTGCCCGTTACCAGAAAGGCAGGCCCGCGCGCCCCCGCCGGCAGCAGCAGCGACAGCGGCGCGGTGGTATCGACTGGGGGCATCCCAGCCGGCCGCGTCACGCCGAGCTTCTGCCATTCCGCCAGCGATCGCACGACGCCCGGCGCCGACTGCCCGAAATCGAAGCCATCCGGCAGCGCCACTTCGAAGCCCCACGGCTCTCCAGGGCGCCACTTGGCCCGCTGCACGTAGTTGGCGGCCGAGGCCAGGGCATCCGGCACGGAGCCCCAGATGTCGCGCCGCCCGTCGCCGTCATGATCCACCGCCTGCGCCAGGAAGCTTGATGGCATGAACTGCATGTGGCCCATGGCGCCGGCCCACGAGCCCGTCATTTTCTCGGGCGCAATGTCGCCGCGCTCCAGGATGGCCAGGGCCTTGAGCAGCTCCGCCCGCCAGAACTGCGGCCGGCGGCTATCGATGATCGACAGCGTCGCCAGCGACCGGATGATGCCGTGCGTCCCCTGCATGGCGCCGTAATTGGACTCCATGCCCCAGATGGCCAGGATGATGTGGCGGTCGACGCCGTACAGCGATTCGAGATCCAGCAGCAGGATGCCATGCTCGGCCAGCTTGGCCTGACCGTTGGCGATGCGAGTTTCGGAAACGCGAATGCCGACATAGTCCCAGGGTGCCGAGGTCAGCTCCGGCTGGTTGGTCAACCGGTCCAGGATCTCGGCGTCCATCTCGACGCCTGCAAACGCTCGATCAAAGGTGGCGCGCGAAACGTTCTGCTGCGCCGCATCTGGCCACAGCCCAGCAAGAAAGGGCTGCAGTTTATCTATCAGTTCCTGTGGCAACCGGGCTTTGGCCTCGCCAGGTGGCGTGACGACGATAAACCGGGGTGCAGGGACCGCAGGCGCAGGAGCAGGCGCCGCTTGCGGCTCGACCATCGCCATCACTGGACGCGCCGGACTTGGTCGCTCGCTGGGCCATAGCAGCACCACCACGCCCGCCGCCGTGGCTGCCGCCACGATCCCGCCGCCAAGCATGAGGGTCTTGCGTTGCATGTCGGGCGAGTCCTTTACCGTGGCGCTGTGGTGCGAAGCGTCTTCAGCACCGCGTCGGTCGGCCAGCAATCGACAGCGACTTTCGCGCCCCGCTGATAGAGCCCAATCTGCCAGCGCGTATTGGAGCCGATTTTTCCGTCGATCTTGTCGACGGCGAAGCCAAGCCCCTTCAGGCGCTCCTGGATCTCCTCGATCCCCCGAGTCGGCATTTGTTGAATGGCCGCCCAGGGGGTGCGAAAGTCGCCGCCACCGCCAATGCGGTCCGCCAGATGCCCGACGAATACCGCATAAAGATCCGACGTGTTGTAGGCCCGGATCACCTTGAAGTTTTCCGTCACCAGGAACTGCGGTCCATAGGCGCCACCGGGCGACATCAGGTAGGCCGGCTGCTGCATATGCACGGCCGGAAACGCACTGCCATCCACGCGCGCCACGCCGAGTTTGATCCACTCGGCTATCGGCTTGGCATTGAGCGGCCCTTCGTTGGCACAATCGACCTTGGCCCCCGGCTTCACTTCGAAGCCCCATGGCAGCGCCAACGTCCAGCCCTTCTGCTTCAGTTGCTGCGCCGCCGAGCCAAGCGCATCGGGCACGGAATTGAACAGATCCAGCCGCCCATCGCCATCGAGATCCAGACCCGATGTATAGAACTCCGTCGGCATGAACTGGGTGAGTCCCATGGCCCCGGCCCACGACGAGCGTGCCGTTTCCCGGGTCAGTGTGCCGTCTTCGAGCAGGCGCAGGGTGGCGATCAGCTCGGCACGGAACATGTCCTTGCGGCGGTCGAGCCACGCCCGGGTCGCCAGCACACGCACAGCGTAATAGGGCGATTTGTGCGCCCCAAAGGCCGTCTCGCGGCCCCAAACGGCCAGCAACACGGCACGGTCGACACCAACCTTCTTCTCGATCAGATCCAAGATCGCGGCATGCTTGACGGCCAGCGTCTTGCCCTGCGCCGCGAGGTTAATCAGGTGCGATTTGCTGAGATAGTCCTGCGGCGTCCGCGTGAACTCTGCCTGGCCGCGCACCGGCGCTTTCTCGCGTCCCGGCACCACCAGATCCGGCAGCGAGAGATCCGGCGTCACGCCCTCGAAGGCTTTGTCGAATGTGGCCCGCGACACCTTCGCCGCCTGCGCTTCGGGCCATAGCGACTCGATGAAGGTCCGGAACGCCTGGTCGGCCTGCACCGGTGAGATCGCAATCAGCAGCAGGGCGAGACTGCTCAGCACGCCACGCAGCACCGCGACGATCGGGCGCCTCGAAGAAAAGGCTTTGGGTTGCACGTCAGCGCTCTCCTCGCGCACAGCGGGCAGCATGAGTCTCTGCCAGCCTTCGTGCGTAAGCTTCGCGGCCAATTTGCGGCCCCCCGAGCATTATGGGGAGCAAGCTCATCACCCGGCCGCCTTCAGGGCATCCACTTTGGCTTCCCAGGCCAGCGCCTGGGCCACGATGCGGTCGAGATTGTCATGCTCGGGCACCCAGCCGAGCTGCGACCGGATCTTGTCCGAGGACGCCACGATCGCCGGCGGATCGCCCGGACGGCGCGGCGACAGCTCGACGTCGAAGCTTTTGCCAGCAGCCTTCTTTACGGCCTCGATCACGGCCAGCACCGAGTAACCCTTGGAGTAGCCGCAGTTGAACACATCGGATTTGCCGCCCGCCCGCAGGTGCCGCAGTGCCGCCACATGCGCCCGCGCCAGATCCTTGACGTGGATGAAATCGCGGACGCAGGTGCCGTCGGGTGTCGGATAGTCGGTGCCGAACACCTGCATGGCGCGCCGTTTACCGAGTGCCGTTTCACAGGCGACCTTGATCAGATGCGTGGCCTTCGGCGTCGATTGGCCGGATCGGCCGGCAGGATCGGCACCGGCGACGTTGAAATAGCGTAACGCCACGTAGCGGAAATCATGGGCGGCGGCCGTATCCCGCAGCATGATCTCGGTCATCAGCTTGGAGGAGCCGTAGGGCGACATCGGCACCAACGCGGCCGTTTCGGTGACTGGGTTCTCCTTCGGCGCCCCGTAGACGGCCGCGGTCGAGGAGAAGATGAACTGCTTCACCCCGTGCGCCACGGCCGCCGCCATCAGGGTGCGCGATTTCACAGTATTGTTATGATAGTAACCTAGCGGATCGGCGACCGACTCCGGGACGACGATGGATCCAGCGAAATGGATAATTGCCTCAATGGCATGCGCCTTCAGGACGCGGCTGAGCAGGAATTCGTCGCCAACGTCGCCCACGACCAGCTTGGCCTTGTTGGCGATGGCCCAGCGGAAGCCGGTGCTCAGGTTGTCGATCACGACGACGTCCTCGCCGGCGTCGGTCAGCTCGAGAACCATGTGGCTGCCGATGTAGCCAGCGCCGCCTGTGACCAGGATAGTCATGCCATGCCCTCTTTGCGCTCGCGCGTTAATCACTCGTTCACGGTCAATGCGATTTCTGACCGCTTGAAGCCGACTTGTAACGCCCGATTCGCTGACGAGAGCTTAATCCGCGCACGCCGCTTGCATGCCGGCCACAGGCGATCGCCAAGCCGCGCCATCGCCCCCGCCACGCCCATGCCCGACCCGCATCGCCCCTTCCGGAGCCAATCATGAAGCGCCCTTATGCCAAGATCCGCAAAGCCGTGTTTCCGGTTGCCGGGCTCGGGACGAGATTTCTGCCGGCCACCAAGGCCATGCCCAAGGAAATGCTGACCGTGGTCGACCGCCCCGTCATACAGCATGTGGTTGACGAGGCCCGCGCGGCCGGCATCGAGCATTTCATCTTTGTGACCGGCCGCAACAAGGGCGTCATCGAGGACCATTTTGACAGTCAGTACGAGCTCGAGCACACGCTTGAGGCCCGCGGCAAAAAGAACGAGCTGGATCTTCTGACGCGCGATTTACCCGGCCCCGGCCAGACCAGCTTCACCCGTCAGCAGGCGCCGCTGGGTCTCGGCCACGCTGTCTGGTGCGCCCGTGAGCTGGTCGGCAATGAGCCGTTCGCCCTGCTACTCCCCGACATGCTGCATCACGCCTCGAAGCCGTGCCTCGCCGAAATGATCGACGCTTACAATGAGCATGGCGGCAATCATGTCGCAGTGTCGCCGGTGCCCGAGGATCAGACGCATCTTTACGGCATCGTCGGCGTCGAGAACACCAAGGCCAAGGTTTCGTCGATCCGCACCATGGTCGAGAAGCCGTCACGCGGCACGGCGCCCTCCAACCTGCACATCACCGGCCGCTATATCCTCCAGCCCGGCATCTTCGAGCTGCTCGGCACCCAGGAGCGCGGCTCCGGCGGCGAGATCCAGCTCACTGACGCCATGATCAAGCTGGCAGCCCAGCCGGGTCAGAATTTCTGCGCCGTTCGCTTCGAAGGCACCATTTACGATTGCGGTTCCAAGATCGGCTTCCTGGCCGCCAACGTCGCCTATGCGCTCGCCCGCGATGACTTGGCACCCGCGCTCAAGGAGGCGATCCGCAAGCTGCTGTAGGGCGCGCTCAGGCGGGCACGCACAACTCGGTGCCGGGCTTTAGCTGCCGCAGCAACTGCCGCATATCGCGCTCGTTCAGCGCCACGCAGCCGGCGGTCTGCTCATAGCCGGGCCGGGCCAGATGCATGAAGATGGCACTGCCCCGTCCCCGTTGCCGCGGACGATCATTGTACCCGACGATGACGACCAGGTCGTACAGCCCGTCGGCGCGGGCCATCTGCTCGGCGCTGGCCGGATAAGGATGACGGACGGGCCGATTGTAGTTGCGGTCGGCTGTCGCATCACACCACCCATCGTGGGCCCGGATCGGCCGCAACGCCAGCCCCGTCACCGGCGGTCGTCCCCGATCGGCGCGCCATAGACCCAGTCGCAATGGAAAGCGACCGATCGGCGTTGCCCCATCGCCTTCCCGCTTGATGGCCCGCCGTCCTGTGCGCCCGAGCGCACAACGATAGGCCCGGCCGCCAACCTCGAGCCACCCCGTCGTGGCCCGCGCCGACAACGCCCGCACGATGACAAGAGCGGCACTGCGTCGTCGCTTGGGCTTGGCCCGGGGTTCGTGAAGCATGTTTGTCATCGCATGACCGTGGTCATCGAAAAGATGTATTGAGGCTATGGCAATCGCGCGCGGGGTGCTAGATTAAACGGTGTGATTTCTGAGAGGGGAGCATGGCTCCAATGACCACCGCCCGCACCGTATTGCTCGTCGATGACGACCAGGACCTGCGCGAATCCCTGCGCGATCAGTTGGCCTTGCACGATGAGTTCACGATCCTGACCGCTGGCACCGCCTCCCAGGGCGTTGAGATCGCCAAGAAGGAACGCCTCGATCTGGTCGTGCTCGATGTCGGTCTGCCCGACATGGATGGCCGCGAAGCGTGCAAGATCCTGCGCAAGAGCGGCTTCAAGAGCCCGATTATCATGTTGACCGGCAACGTCGCCGATTCCGATGTCATTCTGGGGCTCGATGCTGGCGCCAACGACTACGTCACCAAGCCGTTCAAGTTTGCCGTGCTGCTGGCCCGCATCCGCGCGCAATTGCGCCAGCACGAGCAGAGCGAGGACGCTGTCTTCACCATCGGCCCCTACACGTTCAAGCCGGCGTCGAAGCTGCTGCTCGACGAAAAGGGCAGCAAGATCCGCTTGACGGAGAAGGAAACCTCGATCCTCAAGTATCTCTATCGCTCCGGTGAGAAGGTGGTCACCCGCGATGTGCTGCTGCACGAGGTGTGGGGTTACAACGCCGGCGTCACCACGCACACGCTCGAGACGCACATCTATCGGCTGCGCCAGAAAATCGAGAAGGACCCCTCGAACGCAGAATTGCTGATCACCGAGTTGGGCGGCTACAAGTTGGTGCCGTAACGCCCGACATCCTCGTAGGTCGGGTCAAGCCCTTCCGTGCGCGACCCGACGGCCGCGAGTCGGGCGGCGGGGTCTGCCCCCATCTCGACCGCAATCGCGCCGAGGCTCGCTCCGTCTGTCGGGTCAAGCCCTTTGCGGTCTTGTGGCGATGCTCCGCGGGCTTTCTGGCGATGCTCCGCGGGCTTTCTGGCGATGCTCCGCATCGACGGCGCGACCTGACGACGAACCCACCGCCACCTCTGCGCCGGCGCGGCGCCACGTCAACGCCCGCCCACAGGATATCCCGGCCCGCCCACAGTGGCCGACGCGCCGCTGGTCGTCGCCCCCGAATCAGTCGAGTCTGGCCCTGTTTCGCGGAACCGCACCCCGGCCGACGCCCGATAGCTTGCATTCGGGTTGTCGGCTGGGGAGCGGAAGCGCGATGAAACCGACATGAAGCTGGGGCGCACGCATGGCCTTCGATGCCTTTGCCGCACGATTGGGCGATCTGGAAATCTTTCGCGGCCTGGCCCCGGCAACGCTGTCGACCATTGCGCGGGCCGCCGAGCGCATCGTCTTCCGTGCTGGCCAGCCCATCATCACGGCCGATAGCGCCGGCGATGCAGCCTATCTTTTGATGGGCGGCGAAGCCGTAGCTCTGGACGATGACACGAGCTCCGGCAGCACGGCAAAGCCCGTCGCCGAAGGCTCCCTGGTCGGCGAAATGGCGATGCTGATCGAGCACGATTATGCCGTTACTGTCGTTGCACGCACGCCAGTGCGCGCCATTCGCATTCCGCGCGAGACCCTGCACCGCATGATGGCTGCGGATCCCAATCTGGCGCAGCACTTCGTCGATCGCATCGCGTCGCGCCTCACACGCGTCGCGGTTGAACTCCGCCGCATCGATCAGATGCTGGCCCTTGCCGCCGAGCCGCCGCAGCAGCACGCCTGAGGCCAGGGTCTCACCCGCGCCAATTGTCACCATGGTCGCGGCGCACCTGCTCGAGCGCCCGCTCGCGGTGTTTCAACCACCAGCCGTATTGCACGGCCCAGTCGTCCATGGCGTCGAAGGCCTTGCGGCCGAGCGCGATCTCGGCCTGTTGTGGCCAGCTTGGATTGACCAGCGCCTCGCGACCGATGGCGATCAGATCGGCATCCCCGTCTTGCAACACCTGCTCGGCGTGATGTGGATCGAGGATCAGTCCGACCGCAATCGACATCACTCCCGCCTCACGCTTCACCTTGGCCGCGAACGGCACCTGGAACCCCCACGTACGCTTGATGCGCGCCGTGGTAGCCGAGCCGTGCAGTCCGCCCGACGAGCAATCGACCAGATCGATGCCGCGCGCTTTCAGTTCCTTTGCGTAGGCGACCGTGTCCTCGATCGTCCAGCCACCGTCGACGCCATCCACGGCTGACACGCGCAATGACACCGGCACACCTCTCGGCACCGCGCCTCGCACTGCTTCGGCCACCTGCAGCGGAAAGCGCATGCGTCCTTGCCGGTCGCCGCCATAGGCGTCATTGCGCGTATTCGACAGCGGGGAGAGGAACTGGTGGATCAGATAGCCGTGCGCATTGTGGATCTCGATGAACTCGAAGCCGGCGTCCACCGCGCGCTTGGCGGCATCCGCCCAATGGCCCGCCAGCGCCGTCATGTCGGCAACCGACAACGCCTTGGGGGCGATGTAGCCTTCCGCCATCGGCGATGCGGTCGGCCCGACGATGTCCCACACCTTGTCGCCACGCGCCTTGTCTTCGGCGGTGATGGGCCCATTGCCGTGCCAGGGCCGTTGCATGGAGCCTTTGCGGCCCGCATGGGCGAGTTGGATCGACGGTGACACACCGACCGACTTCATGAAATCGACGACGCGCTTCAGCGGTGCGATATGGGCGCTGGACCACAATCCCAAATCGCCGTTGGTGATCCGGCCCTGATTGGTGACGGCCGTCGCCTCCACCATCACCGACGACGCGCCGCCGAGTGCCAGCCGCGCATAGTGGCCAAGATGCCAGTCGCTGGCCAAGCCATCGACGGCGGAGTATGTCGCCATCGGCGAGATGATGACGCGGTTCCTGAGCGTGAGATCGCGGATCTTGATCGGCGTGAACAGCAGCGGCTTGGTCATGTGGTGGGGACGTCCTTCCAGTATCTTTGGGGCAACCACAAGCGGTTGCGGAGGTGACTTAGGACCTCTGCTGTCTTGCCACTGTTGACAATCTAAGCCAATTATTCACCACGCAGTAGGCCGATGAGTCCTGCGCGGGATGAGCGTTGGATGGTTCGATGCGCAATTGTACTATTGTGATTGCCATACTTGCCGTGTTGCTTCCTGCCTTTTCGAGGCCTGCGTTAGCGCAACAGCGCGTCGGTCTCGTGATTGGTGTCGGCAATTATGACAAGCTGCGGAAGCTCGACAATCCCGCAATCGATGCTCGTGCTATCGTCAATCTCATGAGCAGGAATGGGATTGTGGTGTATGAGGCAATCGACAAAGGTTTCGCCGAGATCAACGATGTCCTGGTGAGGTTTGAAGCGGTCGCCAGAAACGCGTCGGAAGCCTGGGTCTATCTCGCCGGACATGGCTTTGAGCGCGGAGGCGTCAATGTCTTTGCAGCCAAGGATGCGGACATTGAATGCGCATCCGAGGCTATGACGCGTTCGATACACCTTAGCGATATATATCGACGCGTAGCGGGTGCCCATAAGGTTGCAGTGTTCCTCGACGCATGCCGCAACGATCCCTTTCCGTTCTGTCCGCGCAAGCGAGGGCCGCAGCAATTCCGATCCGGCATGGGTTTTGGAGATTTGCAGGGCGACCCATACAAGGCAGGTAGCCGTGATCAGGAGATCTTGATCGCGACGTCGACGGCGCGCGGCGAAGAAGCTGATGACGGCGATCGATTGAAGCATTCGCCCTATGCCAAGGCCTTGATCGGTGAGCTTTCTCGCGATCCTACCATCGTCATCGGGGATGTTTTGGCCCGCGTGGCGCGCGAGGTACAGCAAGAGACATCAAGGCGTCAGCGTCCGACCTTTACATACGTTGGAGAACCGCCTGAGATCTGCTTGCAAGGCAAAGAATGTAAGCAGGCTCGGCTGCAGCTGCCTCCAACAGAGTCCCGACCTGCACCGCTGGCGTTACCAAAGTCGCCCGGTGCAACCGATGCCGACAAACGGGAACACGATGCAGCGGAAAAGGCTGCAGCCGACAAACGGGAACGCGATGCAGCGGAAAAGGCTGCAGCCGACAAGCGGGAACGCGAGGCAGCGGAAAAGGCTGCAGCCGACAAGCGGGCGCGCGAGTCGGCGGAGAAGGCAGCAGCCGACAAGCGGGAACGCGAGGCAGCGGAAAAGGCTGCAGCCGACAAGCGGGCGCGCGAGGCGGCGGAGAAGGCAGCAGCCGAAAAGCGGGAGCGCGAGGCAGCCGCCAAGGCTGTACCCAAACCACCGCAAGAGGTGCGAGTGCCACTTCCGCCCAAACAACAAAAGTCTGATGGAGGGACAGATACCGATCGCGGGGATCGAATCAAGAAAACGTACGGAGCTGGGTTTTATTGTGTTGCCCGTGCCGCTGATGGAGCCACCTCTGATTGGCTTTCCAACACCAGTGAGACGACGGCCAGATTTCGTGCGCTGGATGGCTGTCGCAACAAATCGAAGCAGCCATCCACTTGTCAAGCCACCTGTCGATGAAGATCGCAATCGGGGTGGGATCGAATCTCCGAGGCTTAGTGATTGCCCATCCTCAATAACTCTTCGGCAAGCCCAATTGGCGCTCAGCGATGTTGGAGAGGATCAGCTCGCGGCTGATCGGCGCGATGCGGCAGAGCATCACCTCGCGCAGATAGCGCTCGACGTGGAACTCCTTCGAGTAGCCCATGCCGCCATGTGTGAGGATCGCCGTCTCGCAGGCCTCGAAGCCGGCTTCGGCCGCGAGATACTTGGCCGCGTTGGACTCGACGCCGCACGGCTGCTTGGTGTCGTAGAGCGAGGCCGCTTTGAACACCATCAGGTTGGCGGCCTCCAGATTGCACCACGCCCTGGCGAGTGGGTGCTGGATACCTTGGTTCTTGCCGATCGGACGGCCGAACACGACGCGGTCCTTGGCGTATTGCGTCGCCCGCTTCAGCGCCACGCGACCGATGCCGATGGCTTCGGCGGCGATCAGGATGCGCTCTGGATTCATGCCGTCGAGAATGTAGCGGAAACCCTCGCCCTCCTCGCCGATGCGATCTTCGATCGGCACGGGAAGTCCATCGATGAACACCTGGTTTGAGTCGACAGCCTTGCGGCCCATCTTCTCGATCTCGCGCACCTCGACATACTTGCGGTCGAGCGTGGTATAGAACAGCGACAGCCCTTGCGTCGGCTTCGACACCTTGTCGAGGTCCGTTGTGCGCGCCAGCAGCAGCACCTTGTCGGCCACTTGCGCCGTCGAAATCCAAATTTTCTGGCCATCGACGCGATAGCGGTTGCCCTCGCGTGTTGCCTTCGTCTTGAGCCGCGTCGTATCGAGCCCGACGTTCGGTTCCGTCACGGCGAAGCAGGACTTCTCCTTGCCTTGGATGAGCGGCGGCAGGAACCGCTTCTTCTGTTCCGCCGTGCCGTGCACGACCACCGGATGCAGCCCGAAAATGTTCATGTGCACGGCCGAAGCGCCCTGCATGCCCGCGCCTGATTCAGCGATTGCCTGCATCATCAGCGCCGCTTCCGTGATGCCCAGGCCAGCGCCGCCATATTCTTCCGGCATGGCGATGCCGAGCCAGCCGTCGGCCGCCAAGGCCTGGTGCAACTCGGTCGGGAAGCCACCCTCTTTGTCCTTCTTCAGCCAGTAGTCGTCGCCAAAGCGCTCGCAGATCTTCTCGATGGCGTTGCGAATCTCGAGTTGCTCAGGTGTGAACGAATAGTCCATGGATCAATACTCCGTAGTCATCAGGTGGCGCTGCCGACGGTGCCGGTGGCCTTCAAGTGGGCAATCTCGGTGCTCGAATAGCCCGCGGCCATGAGCACGGCATCGGTATCGGCGCCCGCCACTTTCGCCGAAGGCGGCAACTCGGGCGTCGTGCGCGAGAAGCGTGGCGCGGGAGCCGGCTGCTGCACGCCGTCCTGCACCACAAAGGTCTTGCGCATCGCGTTGTGCGGATGCTTCACCGCTTCCGACATTGTCAGGAGTGGCGCGAAGCAGGCATCGCTGCCTTCGAAGACGGCCTCCCATTCTTCCCGTGTCTTGGCCTTGACGATCTCGGTGAAGCGCGCCCTGAGTGTCGGCCAGCCGGCGCGGTCGTGCTGTTTGGGTAGGGCTTCCTTGGCGATGCCGAATCGCTCGAGTAACTCCTGGTAGAACCGGCCCTCGATGGCACCGATGGCGATGTGGCGGCCGTCCTTGGTCTCGTACGTGTCGTACCAGGGTGCACCGCTGTCGAGCATGTTGGTGCCGCGCGCCTCCGACCACATGCCGGCCGAAAGCAGGCCATGGAACATGGCCATCAAGCTCGCGGACCCGTCGACCATAGCGGCATCGACAACCTGGCCCTTGGTCGACTTCTGGGCTTCGAGAATGGCGCAGACGACGCCGAAGGCGAGATACATGCCACCGCCGCCGTAGTCGCCGATGAGATTGAGCGGGTGCGTCGGTTGCGTGCCCTTGCGCCCGAGGTGATCGAGCACGCCAGCCAGCGCGATATAGTTGATGTCGTGCCCGGCTCGGTTCGCATACGGGCCCTCCTGTCCGAAACCGGTCATGCGGCCAAAGACCAGCCGCGGATTGACCTTGGCCAGTTCATCAGGGCCGAGCCCGAGCCGCTCCATAACGCCCGGCCGGAAGCCTTCCACGATCGCATCGGCGGTCTGACACAACCGCTTGACGACGTTTTGTCCCGCCTTGGCCTTGACATCCACGGCGATCGATTTGCGCCCGCGTAGCGTCACATCGAACCGCGGCTCCCGCCCCGGCACACCGAGGTCAGCCGCCTCGCGGCGATCGACGCGGATCACCTCGGCGCCCATGTCGGCAAGCATCATGCAGCAGAACGGCGCCGGCCCGATGCCGGCCATCTCGATGATGCGATATCCTTTGAGCGGCCCCATGCTGTCTCCCTCGTCGGTCGTTCATGCCCCTGCAGGCCCTTTGCGGCCAGTCTGGGACACCTTGTAAGCGAACCTTAAACCTAACTGAAGCCTGCAAAGTTTTCTCAACTCCGTTGTGGTTTCATGCCGCTCAAGAGCAACGAGAAACGTCTCAGGCGCCGCGTGCCACCCACTCTGTCCACCATAGTGCCGCAAGTTCGCCGGATCGTCGCCGCTGCCCTGCGGCGTGCCGGGCAGATCGGCTATGCGCTGCGTCGGCGCGCGAGCCCGCATGCGGGTGCTTTCAAGGCGCGTGCCAGTGAAGCGGCGGCCGGAACCGGGATTGCCACCCCGATTCTGGCGTTGGGCACGGTCGTCCTCCTGGCTGGTCTGGTCCTGCTGACAGCGCCCTTCGGCCTCGCTCACATCCTGCTCGTCGTCGGTGTCGGCCTCACGGGCTCGGCGGCCGCGTTCGCCATTGCCCGCCGCGTCGAGAAGAAGGCACCCGTCGGCGATCTCGCTCGCGTTTCCGTGCTCGGCGAGCGGCTCGAGCGCGGCATCGAGCGTCTCAAGGATCTGCAGTGGGAGCTCGGCGACAACGAGACCCGCTACCGCGATCTGCTCGACAGCCAGAACGATATCATCGTGCGTCTCGACACGTTAGGTCGATTGACGTTCGTTAACCGCGCCTACTGCCGCACCTTCGCCGTCGAGGCCGGCGCCGTGCTGGGGACCGTGCTGCGGCTGGATGGCGGCACAGGCAGCCTGCCGGTCCCGCGACCACCAACCGAATCCAACCAACGCCAGCGCTTCGAGCAGCTTGTCGTCACCCACGCCGGCCAGCGCTGGTTTGCCTTTGAACAGCACGCCATCAAAGGCGACGACGGCACCATCCAGGAGCAGCAGCTCATCGGCCGTGACATCACCGAGAGCCGCCGCTCCGCCGCCGAGTTGACGCGCGCTCGCGATGAGGCCGAGGCCGCCAACCGCGCCAAGTCGCGCTTTCTCGCCGCCATGAGCCACGAGATTCGCACGCCGATGAATGGCATCCTTGGCATGACCGGATTGCTGCTCGACACGCGCCTCACGTCCGAGCAGCAGTCCTATGCCAGCGCCATCGATCACTCGGCGCGCAATCTCCTCAACATTATCGACGAGATCCTCGATCTGTCGAAGATCGAGGCCGGCAAGCTCGAGATTCACACCGCGCCCTTCGGCCTCGACACCTGCGTGCAGAACGTGGTCGAGCTGATGGCGCCGAAGGCGCGGGAGAAGGGCCTCGATCTCGCTTGCGCCATCGCGCCGGGCCTGCCGCGCACCGTGACCGGCGACGAGACCCGTATCCGTCAGGTGTTGCTCAATCTGGTCGGCAACGCTATCAAGTTCACGGACCTGGGCGGCGTCATGGTGCGCATCACCGGCATCATGGAACCGACGCAGGCCGTCGGCGGTATGCGCCAATTGATGCTCTCGATCGCCGTCGAGGATACCGGTATCGGCGTCGCCCAGTCGCAGGTTCCAGCCGTCTTTGCCGAGTTCGAGCAGGCCGACGACGTCGTCCGCCGCAAGCGCGGCGGCACCGGTCTAGGTCTCGCCATCTCGCGCCAGCTGGTGCGCGCCATGGGTGGTGACATCGAGATCGATAGTCGCGTCGGCGCCGGTTCTGTCTTCACGGCTCGCTTGCGGGTGACCGCGGCCGCCGAAGCCGAAGCGTTGTTTCCGCTCGAAGCATCGGCGCCGCGGTTGCGCGTTATGCTTGCCACCGAACGCACCTTCGAGCAGGCCGTTCTGTCCGAGAGCCTGGACGCTGTCGGCATGCAGGTCGCGACGGTCTCGTTGCGCGACGGCCTCGCCTCGCATGGCGGCAAGGCCGACGTCGAGCCGATTTGCGACATCGTTCTGGCCGGTGCCGAAGCCGGCCCCGAACGGGCTGGTCAACTGCTCGCCGAGGCCCGTCGCCGCGCCGGTCGACGCATCAAAGGCATCGTCCTCATCGACCAGTCCGGCCGGTCCGAGCTGGCGCGATTCCGCGCGGCTGGCTTTGATGCTTTTCTGGTGCGCCCGGTGCGGCTCCTCTCGCTGGTGAGCCAGCTCGATCTGGCCTCGCCTGGTGGTGGCCCCATTGTCGCCGACAGCGACCGACTCCCCGAGGCCCAGCCCGCGATCGCGCAACGCAGCCGCTCGCGTAATCTGCTTCTGGTCGAGGACAATGATATCAATGCGCTTCTCGCCCGTCGTATGAGCGAGCGCGCCGGCTGCCAGGTGACGCATGCCCGCTCCGGTGCCAAAGCCATCGAGTATTGCGAGACCATTGTTGGCCAGGTCGGCGCAACGCTGCACATCGTGCTGATGGACATCCACATGCCCGAGATGGACGGCTTCGAGGCGGCACGACGCATCCGGGCCCTGTTCGCCGCCGCCGGCCGGTCCGCCCCGCCAATCGTGGCGCTGACCGCCAATGCCTTTGCCGAGGACCGCAAGCGTTGCCTCGAGGCCGGACTCGACGACTTCCTCGCCAAGCCCTTCGATCGCTCGGAGCTGGAAGCCTTGCTCGACAAGTGGTGCGCCGGGTCCGTCATCATGCGCGACGGGGCGCTCGACGAGTTCGCGGCTTGAGCCGGAGCCGGACGCACGGCACTACGTCGGCTCGGGGGCCTGTCGCCGCAGCAGGCAGGCCAAGGGTACAGCGGCGGCAGCCGTGAAGGCCATCAGATAGAACGCATTGACATAACCGATCATCGCCGCTTGCCGCTGCATTTCGCCTGAGAGCCGCATCAGTCCGCTGAGCGTCTCCGGGCTCCAGCTCACCGGCAGGCTCGGGAAAAGGAAGGCCTCGCGATAGGGCGTGATGAACTCCGTCATGCGCGCATAGTTGACGCTGGTCGAGCGCACCAGCACCATGACCGACAGCGAGATGAACAGGCTCGAGCCGAAGTTGCGCATCATCGTGAACACGGCCGAGCCCTCGGTAATCTTGTGCTTCGGCAGCGTCGCGAACGCCATTACGGTCATCGGCGTGAACGATACGCTCTGGCCGAGCCCCATCAGATAGTGGCTCCAGAACACGCTGAACTCGTTCACATTGATATCGAAGGTCGCCATCCAGAATCCGCCCAGGGCTTGGATGGCGAGACCCATTCCGATCGCGAGCCGTGGCGCCATGCGCGTCAACTGCGCGATGAAGAAGAAGGCGGTCCAGTTGCCGATGCCGCGCGCCGCGATCAGCATGCCGATAACGCTGTCGGGATAGCCGCGCAGGTCATGCAGCAGGCTCGGAAACAGCACCAGGCTGGTGAAATTCAACATTCCCATGACGAAGGCGATCAGCGTGCCGACGGCGAAATTGCGGTCCTGCAGCAGGCGCGGATCCAGGAATGGCGCCTTGGCGGTCAAGCAATGGGCGATGAAGATCCACAAGGCCAGCCCGCCGACGAAAGCGCAGATGATGATCTCGCGCGAATCGAACCAGTCCAGCCGTTGGCCGCGGTCGAAAATGAGCTGTGCGGCGACGATGGCTGTCGACAAGGCCAGGAACCCGATCCAATCGAGTCCGGCTGCCGAAGTGCGGGCGGTGTGATCGCGCAGGGCGAACCAGATGCACAGCAGCGTGACGAGGCCCGGCGGCACGATCATGAAAAAAGCCGCACGCCAGTTCCAGGCATCGGTCGCCATGGCGCCGAGAATCGGACCGATCACTGGGCCGAAAACGGCACCAACGCCCCACATGACCAGGGCGAAGGGCTGCAGGTGCCGCGGGAATGAGGCGAGCAGGATGGCTTGCCCCATCGGCATGATCGGCGCCCCGAACGCGCCTTGCAGCACGCGCGCCAGGATCAGCGTTTCCAGGCTGTTGGCGATGCCGCACAGGAATGACGAGACAGTGAAACCGGCCACCGTCGTAAACATCATCGTGCGCCAGCCGAGGCGGCTCGCCAGCCAGCCGGTCATCGGTGTTGCAACGGCGGTGGCGACGAGATTGAGCGTGATCACCCAGGAGATCTCGTCCTGGGTGGCAGACAACGTGCCGCGCACCTGCGGCAGCACCAGGTTGGCCAGCGTGATGGTCATGCCGAACAGCATGTTCGACAGCTGCACCATCAGTAGAATGAGCCACTGACGGCCGGTCAGACTGAAGATCCCGCCCTGTTGGGTGGCACTGTCGTTCATCCGGCGTCCTGCCCTCGTGGCCTCGCTTCTGCGGCGAGTCACCCCATTATTAGCGCATGTTCGATGTCGGGGAGCCCATCAATTCCGCACAGGACCGTCCCGCCGCCAAAGGGGGTTCATCTGGGCGCCGATTTCGGGCAACGTAGGTGCCCTGATCCACGCAACCGCCAGAGGCCGATCCCGATGTCGACGACGCCGCTCAAAGGACTGAGGGTTCTCGAGTTCAGCCACGCCGTCATGGGGCCGACAGCTGGGTTGGTGCTGGCCGACCTCGGCGCCGACGTGATCAAGGTCGAGCCGGGCCCGCGTGGTGACGTGACGCGCTACCTGGGCGGCTTCGCAGCCGGTTTTTTTGCCGGCTTCAACCGCAACAAGCGGTCCGTCGCCATCGACCTCAAGCAGCCGGACGGTCAGGCGGCGCTACACAAGCTTGCCGCCACCGCCGATGTCGTGCTCGAGAACTACGGCCCCGGCACCATGGAACGGCTGGGCTGTGGCTACGCTGCGCTGGCCGAGATCAATCCGCGGCTCGTTTATCTGGCGCTGAAGGGCTATCTCAACGGCCCCTACGAGCGTCGCCCGGCCCTGGACGAGGTGGTGCAGTTCCAGGCCGGTCTCGCCTACATGACCGGCCCGCCGGGACGTCCGCTGCGGGCCGGCGCCTCGATCATCGATATCCTCGGCGCCGTGTTCGGCGTCATCGCCGTTCAGGCGGCGCTGCGCGAGCGCGACCAGACGGGCCAGGGGCAGCGCGTCTCGTCCGCCCTCTTTGAGAGCGCGGTGTTCGTCATGTCGACCCAGATGGCGGGCATCGCCATTACGGGACAGCCGATGCCGCCGATGCCGGCGCGGCGTGGCGCCTGGGGCATCTATGATGTGTTCGAAACGCAAGGTGGCGGTCTCTTCATCGGCGTCACCAGCGATCAGCAGTGGGCGCGCTTCACCGACGAGTTCGGTTTGCAGGCCCTGGCTGCCGACCCGCGGTTGGCCGACAACGTCAAGCGAGTGGGCGAGCGCAGCTGGCTGATCTCGGCCATTGCCGAGGTACTGGCGAAGATGTCCAAGGCCGACGTGGAACAGCGCTGCGAGCGCGCGCACGTGTCTTGGGCGCCGGTCGGCACCCCGATGGACCTGTTCGCCGACGCGCATCTGTTGGCCTCGAATGGGTTGCTCGACGTCGCCATCGCCAGTGCTGGTGGCGGCGCCGGCCGGACGGCCAAGCTGCCGAACATGCCACTTGAGTTCGGGGCCGAGCGTGAGCGCGTGACGTTGCGCCGGCAGCCACCGACCGTTGGCCAGCACAATGTCGAAGTGCTGCTTGCCGCCGGCGTGTCGCAGGCGGAGATTCAGCGCCTGACAGAGCGAGGCATTTTGGTCAGTGTCACGTGAGCGGCGAAGGAGGAGGCCCGCATGGACTGGGATGATCTGAAACCCAAACCGAAAAAGACGATCGAGATTGGCGAGGACCTGAAGACACACTCGATCGCCGAATTGACCGAGCGCGTGGCGGCATTGACCGCCGAGATCGAGCGCGTCAATGCGGAGATGGCGCGCAAGAAGGCCCACAACGCCGCCGCCGAAGGATTGTTCAAGCGCTGAACGTTGGCCGCCGACAGTCCTGCGGCCAGATGGCGAACGGTTTCGATTCGGAGCGGCCGCCAGCGCCCGAGCCGGCACGGAGGGCGATGGCCGCGCGTCGCCAGCCTTAACGGACACTTCGCAACGAAATCTTTGCCGTTAACGCCGTGTTTACCAATCGCAGCTATGGTCTGCCCATCCAGTTCTCTGGATCTCGAGTGGATCCTGTCCACTCTGTTTGACGCCTCCCTGTTAACTCCCGAGCCGCTCCTTTGAGCGGCTCTTTTTTTGGGTGTGCGCCATCAAAACTGCTCATTCTGGGACGAATTCCTTAACCGGCGTCTGCAATCATCCACTTGGCAGGAAGGTTGCTTGGCGGTATTCGATCATGTCCGTTCGTGGCACAGTGTCCGTTAGTAGCGAAGTCTCGAGGCAGTCCGTGGGTAGCGTCAATTCGACGACTGGCATCACCATCTCGTTCGCGGAGCGCTTTGCGGCGTCCGAACAGTTCGACCACATTTTCCGCGAGGGCATGTCGCTGGTCGAGACCACGGCCGCCTACCTCGACGGTGCCGGCCGCCGCGAAGCCAAGGCGCTCGGGCCGATCCTGGCCGTCGTCTACGCGACAGAAAGCATGCGCCTCACCACGCGGTTGCTTGAGATCGCCTCCTGGTTGCTGGTCCGCCGCTCGCTGAAGGCGGGCGAGATCAGCCCTGAGGAGGCCCGCGTCAAGCGCCGCCGCATCAAGCTTGCCACCATCGGCCGCCCCTCTCACGTCAAGGGCTTCTCCGAGTTGCCCGCCGAATTGCGCCGCCTCATCGAAGCGAGCTTCGCACTGAACGATCGCATCGTGCAGATCGACCGTGCACTTGAAGCGCCGGCATTGGCCGTGGTCGCCGGCACGGACAATCCGGTGCAGTCGCAGCTCGATCGCCTCACTGCCGCGTTCGGCCAAAACCTTCCCGTCCGCCATTGACGCCATGATCGGTGCCGCTCACCCGGCCACCAATGGTGTCCACAGCACCTGATCGATCTCACTGGCACCGGTCGCCAGCATAACGAGCCGATCAAAGCCCATGGCGCAGCCGCAAGCGGCCGGCATGTGCGCGAGAGCTGCCAGGAAATCCTCGTCCAGCGGATAACGCTCGCCATAGACGCGCTGCTTCTCGGCCATTTCGGCCTCGAAGCGTCGGCGTTGTTCGGCCGCGTCCGTCAACTCGCCAAATCCATTGGCCAGTTCGACGCCGGCGACATACAGCTCGAAGCGCTCGGCGACGCGGGGATCGTGCGCGCAAGATCGTGCCAATGCCGCCTCATGAGTCGGATACTCGCACAGCATCTCCGGACGATAGAGGCCAAGATAGGGCTCGATGCGCTCGCCGAGAATCCGGCTGAAGAGATCGGACCAGGTATCGTCATCGGCCACGCGCACGCCGATTCGGGCGGCCTCCCGGCGCATGGCCGCCAGATCGACGTCACCTTGTCCCAGCACGTCGTCCAGCTGAATGCCGGCGAACTGGAAGAAAGCCTGGTGCAACGTCGTCCAATCATGGGATGGCCGGTCGACGTCGCAGGTGCGGCCGCGCCAATTCCAGTGCCAGCGACCGGTCATTTCAGCAGCGATGCGCAGGAAGCGGTGGCAATCAGCCATCAGCGTCTCATAGGGCTCGCCGACCCGATACCATTCGAGCATGGTGAACTCGGGCGAATGCAGGGCGCCGCGTTCGGCATTGCGGAAGACGGGCGCAAACGAAAAGATGCGCCGTTCCCCCGCGGCCAATAGCTTCTTCATGGCGAACTCAGGACTGGTGTGCAGATAAAGCGGCTGGCTGGCCCCAGCCTCGCTGCGGAACTCGGTTCGAAAAGCATGTAGATGTGCTTCGTTGCCGGGCGAGACCTGCAGGCAGGCCGTCTCCACCTCGATGAAGCCCTCCGCCTCCAGATGCTTCCGGATCGCTGCCTTGATGCGCCCCCTTTGCAGCAGGAACGGCCGGCGATCCTGGTGTCGGTCGACGTGCCACCAGGGCGAAACGGTCTCGGACATGGCTTGGACCCAAAAGAGAGATATGTGCGTTGGCGGTGTGATTGCCCTGCATTCGACGCAGATCAGCATTCTTTGACTTCGTTTGCCCGTCGGGGCAAGGTACGGCCCGCTTCACTAAGGTCCGCAGCCTCGAAGTTGCGGCAGCATCCCTCTGGGAGGAGAAATCCATGGAAACCACACGTCGCGCAGCCCTTGGGCTGCCGCTGGCCTTGGCCGGCATGTCCAAGACAGCCTTCGCGCAAGGCGCCGCCATCAAGGTCGGCGTACCCATTCCGTTGTCCGGCCCAGCGGCCCTCTACGGTGAGCCCGCCCTCAAGGGCGCGCAGATGTATGTCGAGGAGCTGAACAAGGCCGGCGGCGTGCTTGGCCGCAAGATTGAGCTGGTGGTCCGCGACAGCAAGGCGGCGCCCGATGAGGCGGTCCGTGTCTCGCGCGAGATGATCCTGAAGGAGAACGTGAACTTTCTCGTCGGCACGCTGACCTCGGCGGAAGGCCCGGCGGTCTCGACAATTGCCAAGGAGGAAAAGATCGTCCTCATTGCGCCGATCCCCAAGACGGATCAGCTCGTGGCGCCAAAGAACCTGCATCCCTACATCTTCCGCAGCGCTTCCAACACGACGATCGAAGGCCGCACCGGCGCCGTGCTGATCGCCAAGTGGGCGGACGTGAAGAAGGTGGCAACGATTGCCCATGACTACGCCTATGGGCAGGACATCACCAAGGAATTCGTGGCCCACATCAAGAAGCTGCGCCCCGATATCGAAGTGGTCGACACCGCCTGGCCCAAGCTCGGCGAGGCCGATTACACGCCCTTCATCAATGCGCAGATGTCGAAAAAGCCCGACGCCATCTTCTCGGCCATGTGGGGCGGCCACTTCGTCACTTGGGCCAAGCAAGCAAAGCCGCTCGGCATGTTCGATGCGGTCAAGAATCGCGTCGTCAACGGCGGCGAAGCGGGCTCGGTCGAGGCCACCCGGGCCTTGGGCGCTGAGTATCCGTTCGGCATCATCGCCAATGCCTACGACCTGCCGAGCTACAAGGACGAGCCGCAGGCGCACAAGGACTACATCGCCCGCATCAAGGCCTTCACTAAGGAGGATCCTCCCTCCAGCTGGCCGATCATGATGTATGTCGGCATGCAGTTCCTGGTCGAGGCCATCAAGAAGGCCAACTCGATCGACAGCGACAAGGTGTCGGCGGCGCTCAAGGGCCTGACAATCGACACGCCGATCGGCAAGCAGACCATGCGCGCCAAGGACCAGCAGGCCGACCGCGGCGAGTTCTACGGCGAGATGGTCAAGGGTCCAGCCGGCATCGCCATCATGAAGGATGCGACCTACATCGATCCGAACCCATTCATGGATTGAAGAATCTGACGGCGGGGGCCTCGTGAGGGGGCCTCCCCGCCGTCATGCCTTCGCGGTGAGCGCGTCTCGGGGGAGGCGCGCTCTACGAACCGGCGGGCGACGGCAGCCGCGCTCGGCATCTGCTCAACGGGGGAACGCTGTAACGTGTTCGAGCTTCCAGATCTCACGCTCATGCTCGGCCAGCTGCGTAGCGGGCTGACCACGGCGATGTTCCTGTTTCTCATCGCATCCGGGTTGTCGCTGATCTTCGGCGTGTTGAAGATCATCAATTTTGCGCACGGCTCGCTCTATATGATTGGCGCCTACACGGCGTGGCACATCGTCCACTACATGGTCGGCAATGGTTTGGCCGGCTTCGCCTTCGCCGTGCTGGTGGCCGCCACCATCGTCGGCATCGTCGGCGGACTTATCGAACGCCTGCTGCTGCGCCACATGTACCACCGCGAAGAGCTGTACCAGTTGCTGTTCACCTATGCGCTGGTGCTCGTGTTCGCCGATGCCTGCAAGTACATCTGGGGCACGCAGCCCGTTTCGGTGCAGCGTCCCGAGCTGCTGGCCGGCTACATGACATTGTTCAACGTGCGCTTGCCCTACTACGACTCGCTGATCATCATCATTGGCCTGCTGATCGCCGGCGGCTTCTGGCTGATGCTCAATCGCACGGCGTTCGGTCGCATCATTCGCGCGGCCGCCCTCGATCGCGAGATGCTCGGCGCGCTCGGCACCAATGTGTCGTGGCTATACACCAGCATGTTCATTCTGGCCTCGTTCCTGGCCGGCCTCTCGGGCGCGCTCGTGACACCGATCAAGGGTATCGCGCCGGGCCTCGACGTCGACATCATCATTGAAGTCTTCATCGTCGTTGTCATCGGCGGTCTCGGCTCGGTGTTCGGTACCCTCTACGGCTCGCTGGCCTATGGCATCACGCTGGCCTTCGGCATTCTGATCCAGCCGCGTTTCTCGATCGTGGCGGCATTCATCCTGATGGCCGTGGTGCTGGTGATCAGGCCATGGTGCAGGTCGCAGAATGCGGCACTCGCCTATGGTGTGCCGGTGACCTTCGGCTTCTTGTTTCTCATGCTCGGCACACCCATCGGCATCATCGGCGGCGTTGCAACGATCCTCATTTGCGCCGGCCTGATTGCAGCACCGCACGTCACGCGCAGCATGACGGCCCGCGGGAGGTCTGCATGAGCCGTTCGACACAGACGTCGCAGCGCCGCGTGCCGTGGACGCTCGTGGCAACGCTGCTCCTGGCGCTGCTGCCGTTCTTCGGGCTGCTCGGCTCGATCAAGCTTCCCTTCATCGGCGAGGTCGCGCTTGGCACGCGCTACCATATTGACCTCGCAACCTACATCGTCATCTTCGCGGTTTTCGCCACCAGCCTCAATCTGCTGCTCGGCACCACGGGCCTGGTGTCCTTCGGTCATGCCGCCTATTTCGGCATCGGCGCTTATGTCTGCGGCATCTTCATGGGCGACTACGGCGTGCCATTCCTGTTGGCGTGGTTGCTGGGAGGTCTCGGCGGCGCGCTGTTCGCGGCCTTCTTCGGCTATTTCTGCGTACGCCTGACGCAAACCTACTTCTCGATGTTGACCCTCGCCTGTGCGCAGATCGTATGGGCCGTCACCTTCAAGTGGAACGAGGTGACCGGCGGCGAGCAGGGTTATCCGCGCGTGCCCATGCCGCAGATGTCGTTTCTCGATTGGCTGCCCGTGGCACCGCGCTCGTTGGCGGCGGCCAAGTTCTTCATCATTGCACTGGTGCTCTCCGCGCTCTGCATCGCCGCCATGCGGCGCATCACCAACAGTCCGTTCGGACGCATCCTCAACACCATCCGCGACAATCCTGAGCGCACACAGTTCATCGGCATCAACGTGCGCCGCTATCAGTTGATTGCATTCACGATCGCCGGTGGGTTCGCTGGTCTCGCGGGTGGCCTGTTCGGCATCTACAAGCGCGGCGTGTTTCCGGACTATGGCCACTGGGCCAAGGGCGCCGAAGTGTTGATCATGACCATTCTTGGCGGCATCCACAGCTTCTGGGGGCCAACCGTCGGCAGTGCGCTGCTGATCCTGCTCAATGGCCTGATCGTCTCCTACACTGAGTACTGGTCGTTCGTGCTCGGCATCATCCTGCTGGTGATCCTTTTCGCTTTCCCGGACGGCATCGTCGGCACCGTGCAGACCTTCATCAAGAAGCCCGGTGAGCGGCCGGAGATCCTCGCCAAGCTGGTCTGGTGGTCGGCTGCGGCCTACGCCGCCCTGATTGCCATTATCGGCTTCACTGGCACGGTGCGAAATCCAATCCTGATGGGAGCGGGCGTGGTAGCCTTCGCCGTTCTAGGGCTGCTGCACAATCAGATCATGGCCTTGCTCGAGCGCCTGTTCGGTTTCCTCAAGGGTGGCTCCAATGCTTGAAGTCAGGGGCCTGCGCAAGAGCTTCTCAGGCTTCGTCGCCACCAACGACGTGAGCCTGTCCGCTGAGAAGAACCGCGTCACGGCCGTCATTGGTCCGAATGGTGCCGGCAAGTCGACGTTGTTCAACCTGATCACCGGTCACATCGTGCCCGACCGCGGTGAGGTGATCCTCGAGGGCCGCAACATCACGGGCATCGCGCCGCACAAGATCTGCGGCATGGGCATGGCGCGCTCGTTCCAGCGCACGAACATCTTCCCGAAACTGACGGTCTATGAGAACATCCAGGCCGCCTTCATCGCCCATGGCGGCAGCGGCCTCGATATGTGGGGAGTCGCGGCCCGCCAGTATCGGGACAAGACCGAGCAGATGCTGGAATCGCTGGCATTGAAGGATGTGGCGCAGACGATCGCCGGTGAAATGAGCCACGGCGCGCAGAAGCAGGTCGAACTCGGCATCGCGCTGGCCGGTGAGCCGCGCATCCTGCTGCTCGACGAGCCGACAGCCGGCATGAGCGCGCAGGAAACGCGCGAGTCCATCGCCTTGCTCGCCCGCATCGCCAAAGAGCGCGACCTGACATTGCTGTTCACCGAGCACGACATGGACGTGGTGTTCTCCATCTCGCACAAAATCGCTGTGCTGCATCAGGGACGCATCATCGCCACCGGGTCACCGCAGGAGGTGCGCGAGAACGCGGAAGTGCGCCGCGTTTACCTCGGAGGAGGCAAGCATTGACCGCGTTGCTCGAAGTGGAAAATATCCACACCGCCTACGGCACCAGCCGCGTGCTGTTCGGCATTTCTCTCGATATCAAGCCAGGTGAATGCGTTTGCCTGCTCGGGCGCAACGGCGTCGGCAAAACAACGACGATGCGCTCCATCATGGGGCTGACGCCGCCGACCAGCGGCAAGGTCACGTTCAAGGGGCGCGACGTCACGGGCCGGGCCCCATACCAGATGGCGCGCGAGGGCATCGGCTATGTGCCGGAGGACAGGCGCATCTTTGCCGAACTGACGGTGTGGGAAAATTTGGACGTGGCGCAGCGCTCGACGCCACGCAAGGGCCGGTGGAACATCGAGGCGGTCTACGGTCTGTTTCCGAAGCTCCGCGAATTGCGCGACCGCATGGGCGGCGTGCTCTCGGGCGGCGAGCAGCAGATGCTGACCATCGCCCGGACCTTGATGGGCAATCCTGAGTTGTTGCTGCTCGATGAGCCGTCCGAGGGCCTCGCTCCCGTCATCGTCGAGAACATGCTGGAGCAGGTGCAAAGCTTGAAGCGCGACGGCTTGACCATCCTGCTGGCCGAGCAAGGGCTCGATTTCTCGCTGGCTTTGGCTGATCGGGTTTATGTGCTGCAAAAGGGCGAGGTCATCTTCACCGGACCGAGCAAGGCCTTGAAGGACGACGACGCGCTGCGCAACAAGCTGCTGGCGGTGTAAGCTCGGCGACGGTGGATCTCGACCCGTCGCCTGGAGACTATTCATGATCAGCGTTGAGCATGTGCGCACGATGGCGCGCTACAATCAATGGCAGAACCGCTCACTCTATACCGCCGCCGATGCGCTTGACGACGTGGCACGCCGACAAGACCGCGGCGCCTTCTTCGGCTCAATCCACGGCACGCTATCGCACCTCATGTGGGGCGATCAGCAATGGATGAGCCGATTCGCGGGTCATGAAAAACCACAGGGTTCCGGCAAGGAAAGCCCCGGGCTGTACCCCGATTGGGACGACCTCAAGCGCCGACGGGCCGCCTACGACGACGCCATCATTGCCTGGACCGACAAGATGGACCCTGCGTGGCCTTATGGGATCATCCGTTGGTACTCAGGCATCGCCAAGGCCGACCTTGAGAAGCCGGCCTGGTTTCTGTTGACGCATTTCTTCAATCACCAGACGCATCATCGGGGGCAGGTGCACGCCATGCTGACGCAAGCCGGCGCCAGGCCCGAGGACACGGACTTGATGCTGATGCCGCTTTGAAGGCGCGAATCATGCAGCCTTTTTGCGGAACGCATCCAGGCTGCCGGCGTGGATCAGCTCGCTTGGCAACTGATGCCCGACGATCACCTCAGCCATGCGTCCAACCTCGATCAACTGGTCGAGATCGACGCCGGTCTCGATGCCCATTTCCTGGCAGAGCAGAACCAGCTCTTCCGTGCAGATGTTGCCGGCAGCGCCCTTCTGGCCCGCGAACGGGCAACCGCCCAAGCCGCCGACGGTGGTGTCGAATTGCGCCACGCCCATTTTGATCGCGGCGTGTGCATTGGCGATGGCCATGCCGCGCGTGTCATGCAGATGCAGCGCGATCTGCTTCGACGGCCAGCGCGAGCGCACCTCGCCGATCACCTTCTCGATGCGTGGTGGAATGGCCCAGCCCATCGTGTCGGCGAGCGAGATCAGCTTGATGTCGACGCCGGCGTCCTTGGCGATGGCCATGCCGTCCTCGACAGTTTTCACCACGTCGGCCGGCTTGATATCGCCTTGATAGTTGCAGCCGAACGCCGCCATGACGCCGATGCGCGCGACTGGCACGCCCTTGGCGATATGCGCCGCCGTTTGCTTGCGCATGGCGTCGAGGTTTTCGGCGTGCGTGCGGTTGAGATTCTTCTTCGTGAAGCCTTCCGAGGCCGTCAGTGAGATCGAGCCCGAAAGCTTGAGTTTGTCCTTGAACGCAAGCGCCCGGTCGAGGCCGTTCGAATTGAACCACAGCGCCGTGTAGTCGACGCCCGGCTTGGGCTTGAAGCCGGCGATCACCGCCTCGGCATCGGCCCAGCCCGGCACCAGGCGCGTATTGACGAAGGAGCACGCTTGGATGTGCGTCAGGCCGGTCTCGGCCAAGGCCTCGATGAGTCTGATCTTGTCGGCAGTCGAAATCGGCCCCGGCTCGATCTGGAAGCCCTCGCGCGGGCCTTCCTCGTGGATATCGACGTGTTTCGGCAGATCGGACATGGGCATGGCTCCTCGGGCATCGGTGGTGGAAGGGGTTCAACTCCGAACCAACACCTCGCCGCAGCGAACGTCAACTGGGCAAAAAGCGGGCATTACTGCAAAGCGCTTCTGGTGGGGCTGGTGGTCAGGGTTGCCCGAGAAATACTGCCAGGCACCAGCCTCGCTCACAGGCGTTCCGCAGCACGTTTAGCCGAAAAGGCGTGAAATTAAGCGTGCGCAAACGTAATTTTGTTGCTTTATCCCTGGTCAAAACAATGAATTGAGCTTATGAATTAAAACTCACTGCCTTTGAAAATGCAGTTTTCCGACGCTGCATTTTATCGGTTTTGGCAGATTTGATGGCATCGGAAGCCTCCCCATCATCGCAACACCAAGCCTCGAGCGCGCTTCATCGCCAGCTTTGATGCGGCACGTCGTGTGTCAGTGAATGCCAGCGCGCATTTGGCATATCTTCGCGAATCCACCAACTGCGATGGAAAACCTGCAACAGTCCTGAGCGGCATCGTCGACCATCGACACGTGCGATTGCGACGATGGCCCAACACCTGCGCGTCCGTCACCAGAAAAACAAGAATGGAAACCACGTCATGAATGAGAAATACACGCACGGCACCATCGGTGCGCTGCTCGGTGCATTTGCATTGGCCGTACTCGGCTTCACGTGGGGCGGCTGGTACAGTGCCAGTGGCGCCGCCAAGCTCGCTGACGCTGCCGCATCAACGGCCCTGGTTCCCGTGTGCGCCTCAGCGATCATGGCTGATCCCGTGGCTGCAGCCCAGCTGAAGGTGAAGCGGCCGAGCGACTACGACGATGTCGTCCGCGATCATTTGAAGACGATTGGCAATCGCACCGATCTGGATTTCCAGTTCCGGCGCGAGTGTGGCAAGGCCATTGAAGCGCTGATGGCGAAGGCTGCTACGAAGTCGTGAGCATTGGTACCGGTCGGCCGGATCATTGCGATCCAGCCGGCCGGACCTTCACGTCGAATGCATCAGCTCACTTGTCCAGCCACACGTCCTCGTAGCGCGAATTATTGTAGATCGAGTTTTCCTGCTGGATGTAGCCTCTGACGTAAGGGTGCCAGCAGGTGGCGTTGTTGCCATGATAGATGATGGGGCGTGCCACGTCCTCGACCAGCTGGCGTTCGATCTGCCAGACGATGGCCTTCCGCTTGACGGGGTCGGCCTCTTGCGATTGCAGGTCGATCAGTTTGTCGATTTCCGGGTTCTTGTAGCGCGAGAAATTGGCGTCCGACGTGCTGAAGAACCCCATTTTCAACACGCCATCGGGATCGTCGATGCCGGCGCCAGCGAGATTGAGCGCGACGGCGTACTGGTTGCCGAACAGGCGATTGTACCAGAGCGAGGATTCGATGATTTCCAGTTCGGCCTCGAAGTTGATCTTGTTGAGTTGGTCGACCAGGATGACGGCTGGATCGCGGAACGTGTTGAAGTCGCGCGTTGAGACTTTCACCTTGAGTTTATTCGTTGCCGTGTAGCCGTGCTTTTCCATGATCTTGATGGCCTCAGCGCGCTGCGCCGCCGGATCGCCATAGCCCGGCAACTTGGCCAGTTCCTCCTTCGGCATGCCCCAGCTCCCTTGCGGGGGCGCCATCATGTTGACCGCCAGGAAGTTTCGCCCCTGCGAGATGATGTCGATGAACGATTGTCGGTCGATGGCCAGCATCATGGCGCGACGGATCTCGGCATTGTCGAACGGCGGCTTCTCGCGGTTCACCAGCATGTGCGTCGTCACGTTGGTCGGCTGCAGGCTGCATTTGGCCTGCGGTGACTTGAGCTCGATATCCTTGATCAGCGGCACCGTGATGTCGGCGATCTGCGTCATGTCGAACTCGCCAGCCGAGAAAGCGAGCATCCGCGTCGAGCGGTTGGGCACGATGCGCCACTCGACGGCATCGAGATACGGCATGCCCTTCTTCCAGTAGTCCTTGTTGCGCTCCAGCCGGATCAGCTCATTGCTCTTGAACTCGGCGAACTTGAACGGGCCGGTGCCAATAGGCTTGGTGCGCATGTCGCGCCCCGCGACGTGGCAGGGAAAGATCGCGGTGTAACCCGACGCCAGCATCGAGAGCAGCGAGGTTTGCGGCTGTTTCAGAATGAACGTCGCTTCGAAGTCGCCGTTGGTCGTCACCTCGGTGACGTTCTCGTACCAGATGCCGCGCGGATTGCGTCGGAAGTAGTCCTTCTCTTTGCCATTGAGGCGATGGAACGTGCATTGCACGTCCTTGGCTGTGAACGGCTTTCCGTCGTGCCATTTGACGTCGTCGCGCAGCTTGAAGGTGAGTTTCGTCCGCGTCGCATCCAGCGACCAACTTGTCGCCAATTCCGGGACAATCGACTCCGGCGAGTTCTTGATCTTGGTCGAGTCGAAGCGGACGAGGTTATTGTAAATCGCCATGAAGGACATGACGACAGCGATGGTGGTCTCCTCGTGCAATGAGGCCGACGGTGGGTTGGAGGTATTGTAAATTCGCAGCGTACCGCCGGTTTTCTGCGCCAAGGCAGGTGGGACACCCACCAGCAGACCGACTGAAAAGAGAGCAAGTGCCACACGTGTCGCGTAGGTCATGCAGTCCTCCCATTTTTTGACGGATCAAAACCGGGCGTTGCTTGGCCTCTTGTTATGAGTGGCGCAATTCGCGTTGGCCGCTCTCTGTCGACCTCGATGCGAATGTCCGCCAAGCCAGAGGTTGGCGCAATAGCCGATTGCCCGCAACATCGGAACCGGACTGGTGGCATGGGTAATGTGCGCGCCGGCTTGGACCTGGGTCTCGAGGAAGTCGCATGCCCACGCTTGGTGGCGCTGGATATCTGGAGGCGCAATGAAAAGTGGGTGACCTCGAGCGAAACCGCTGCGGGGACAAGCGTATTTCACCAGCGCACAATACACCCCATGTCTTGGAAGCTGCGCTTTGTCACCGGACCCTTGGGTCCGTCCACACATGACCCCGGCGCGAGGCACGCGCTTTCTTGTGGCGCTTCAGTGCGCACGCATGCGCTGTATGCGTGCTTGGTCCGGGAAGCAGAGGGAGAGAGCAGAGCGCCCAGCATACAACCAGGCGCTAAGTCGCTTCAGCTGGCGATGCGGATGTTGGGTCGCACGGGATCGTTGTCGGGGGCGAGCGTCGGAAACGTCACCACGTTGTCATCGGTCACATCGAGACCACGGCGGCGCTGACGGAACCAGCGCAGACCCGTGTTGACCAGCGCGGCTTCGCCCTTGGTCTCCTGCACCAGCATGCCGTCGCCGTCATCGAGCAGGCGCGAGAGCCGCATTTCGATCTCGCCTTCCGTGGCGTGCGTCTTGAGATACCAGACGTTGGCGAGGGGGCGGGCCCAGGACTCGCCCAGGCTCATCAGAGCATCGGCAACGTAGGGACCATTCAGGTCGGGCTTGGCGAGGTCGTAGGAGACGAGGAGGGTGCGCATGGCTGGATCTCGGGGGCGTCGAGAGGGATGGGGAGGGGCGGGTCCACCGTGTGCGCTACAGATCGGCAGAACGTAGAAGGAACATGACTCGATTCTCATCGAAGTTCAAGCAATGTTCTCGTTTGTTCCTGGTCGTTCCGGTTGTTGCGCGCAGGGCAGCCGCCCAAAATTTGAGAGATCTCCAGAGGTTATGACGAATTGCGGACGATGCGCGGCGCAGGCATGATGGCAAGGGTGAGGTCAAGCCGGTGCGGTGCGCAGATCAGCAGATCAGTTGCGTCCCAGCCGGCCATGCCGACCAGCGGCAAAGGGGAAATCCAGCATGCGCATCGTCAATCCGAGCTTCGGCCAGGCCGTGGCGACGGGCGAGAAGGTCAAAGGCGGCACCGTCGATTGGCGGCTCGACCCGATCGTGCTCTTCTCGAACTCCAAGCCCAATGCCCGCGAATTGCTCGAGGGCTTGAAAGCAAAGTTTGGCGGCATTCGCTCCGTCGATCAGATCGACTTCATTTTCAAGCCGAGTGCGAGCCAGCCGGCCTCGCCCGAGATGATCGACAAGGTGGCGCACAAGTATCGCGCCGCGTTGCTCGCCCTAGGGGATTGAGGCAGCTGTTCATCGTGGAGTTTCCACGACAGCGTCGAACTCGAGAAACGCGGCGTCACGGCCTACGTGATCGCCACCGAAACCTTCCGTCCGCTGGTCATGGCGCAAGCCAAGGCCCGCAAAATTGATCCGAAGTTGCTGGTCGTGAAGCATCCCGTCGGCGGTCTCAACGAGGCTGAGTTGGCGGAACGCATCGACACGGCCTGGGGCGCCTTGGCGAAGATTGCCGGTTAACGGCGTGACGACGTGACCGGCCCGTCTCATTTGCAGGCGGGCCGTTCGGTTTGTGGCTGGCACGTCCACGCCAGAAGTGTGTTGCGACGATGAGGGCAGAAGGCACGCCAGATGACCATCAATACCGATGCTGAGCTGATCGACGTTGGCGATCTCACGCCCGACGCCTGGAACGAGCTGGCCATTGCCCAGGGCTGGAGCGATGGCTTGCCGCTGGTCATGCCGACAGAAGCTGCCGTCGAGCGCTTCGTGCAGGCCGCCCGTGCCGACAACCAAACCTTCGCCCCGATCACGCCGCGCCAGCTGGTGCCGACCTTGCGTAGTCTGGCCGCCAACGCCGTTATGGCCGGCTGCAAGCCTGAGTATTTCCCGGTCGTGCTGGCCGGACTGAAGGCGGTTCTGGAGCCCGCCTACAATCTGCATGGCACGCTGGCCACCACGCACCCTTGCGGCCAGCTGATGCTGGTCAACGGTCCCCTGCGCAAAACTTTGGACATCAACTGCGGCACCAATTGCTTTGGTCAAGGCCGCCGCGCCAACGCCACCATCGGTCGCGCGCTGCAGCTCATTCTGTTGAATGTCGGAGGCGCCAAGCCCGGCGAAATGGATCGCGCCACCCACGGCAGCCCGGCAAAATACAGCTACTGCTTTGGCGAGAACGAAGAGGCGAGCCCCTACGAGCCCTATCACGTCCGACGCGGCTTCAAGGCCTCCGACAGCGTCGTGACGACATTGGCTGCTGAAGCCCCGCACAACATCAACGATCACGCCAGCACCTCGGGCGAGGGCCTGATCATGACCATCGCCGGCACCATGTCGGAGGCTGGCTCGAATACCGTTTACCTGAAGGGCCCGAGCTTCGTCGTCCTTGGCCCCGAACACGCCGATACCCTGCATCGCGACAAGTGGACGATTGCTTCGATCCAGGAGGCACTATTCGAGCGCTCACGCGTGCACATTTCGCGCATTTCGAAAGAGAATCTGGCGAGCTGGGCCGGCCAGGGCCGTAATCCCATTAGGGATCACTATTATCTCGGCCATTCACCCGCCGACATTAACGTTGTCGTGGCTGGTGGCCCGGGCAAGCACTCAGTCTACATCACGTCGTTCGGAAACACCGCGACGCCCTCCATGAAGGTGGCGTAGACCTCACACGCGGCGTGGGGCCGGTCCGGCATGGACCCGATTGAGCCGCCTGAATTTCGGCCCCTTCTGCATCGGACGTTGTGGCGGGCTGGACAGGGCGTACGCTTGCCAGCAGGTCATCACGGCCGCCGCAATCAGCAGGCACATCATGGCGGGCGTCAGGCTGAGATCGAGGTGCGCGCCCGCAGGCCCGACCACGTTTACCGTCGAATACATGGCCAGCAGGACCAATTGTGTTCCACTAAGCATTGAGCATGTCCCCTTGTCTTTACCCGCAGCCGCAACTGCGATCTGATCTGTTGTCATATTGATAACATCTTGGCGGCTGGACGTGTGGAAATGCTGTCCAGACGCTTTCCAAATGGTTGCTGCCTGTCTCGTGGTCGTAAGTGCCCGTTAGCAGGGTGGCGCGGATGCCACGCCGTTGACCAGCCTTTGCGCGAAAGACTTCCAGACAACGAATTTCTCTCATAATGTTGTTGGTGCACGGGGCGGGTTGGGGTCGGCATGATAGCCGCACCACCACGCATCCGCGCGATGTGTGTGCGTGGAGTTCGGTCATGGGTCTCGTGCGTCGGTTCACGATCGGTTTGGCGTTGACGGCCACGCTCGGCGCCAGCACAGCGAGCCTGGCGCAAGAGATGAGCCAGAGTCCTGCCAAGGATCTCGTCATCGCCTCGGGACCGGCACCGGCCACCATCTCCACTCCCGCGACGGTCTTGCAGCCGGCAGCCGTGCGCCCCGACCGCGATGGTCTCGCCGATCCGGAAGTGGCGGTGTCCGCGTCACTGACGCCGCCTGTGGTCGCGTCGCCACCGCTCCGGCCGCGCGTGCTGGTGAAGCGGCCGCTGGCCAAGCTCGTGCTGCTGCCGCCGCCGAGTGCCGAACGTCCGGTCACGCCACGCCAACGCCTGCGTCCCTTCGCCAGGCTGCGCCTGCCGGCCCTCGCGCTGCTGCCATTGCCTCCACCTGTGCCGGCCCCGCGCCGCACGGTGACGCTCACCATCGCCGGTGATCTCGGCATGGGCGGCCATATGCAACCCGTGCGCAGCGAGGGCGCCGTCAGGCAAGGCAGCACAATTCCCTGGCGCGAATGGACCGATCGCATCCGGCCGCTGATCGACGGTGATCTCAACTTCGCCAATCTCGAAACCGCGGTGACGGAGCGCAACGATCTGCGCGCAGAATCGAAGACCTTCAATTTTCGCTCGCATCCCGAAGGCGTGCGCCACATCGTCGGCATCGGCTTCAATCTGCTCTCGACCGCCAACAACCATTCGATGGATTTCGGTGCCGTAGGTGCCATCGACACGGTCAACCATCTCGATCGCATCCAGGCCACCGGCCGCCTCAAGGCGCACGCCGGCCTCGGTCGCAATCGCGAGGAGGCCGGCCGCGCTCATGTCGTCGAGGTGGCCGATAGCAAGGTTGCATTCTCCGCCGTCGGTATCGTCACAGGTGGCTTTCCGCATCATCGCGCCGCCGACAATCGTCCGGGCCAAATGGCCTATCAGAGCCCCGAGGACTTCGCCGATGTGACACGCCGCCTGGCTGACGCAACCGCGGCCTATCGCATTCTCTCGGTGCATCACGGCATCGAGCGACAGGTGCAGACCGACGCTACGGCCTTGCGCAAGCTGCGCCACGAAGCTGTGCTCGGTCGCGGCATCGATCTCGTCATCGGCCATCACGCCCACGTCGTGCAGGGGGTCGAGATCGTCAATGGCCGGCTGATCTTCTACGGTCTCGGCAACTTCCTGCATCCCGGCATGCAGAATATGGGTTCCTTCGGCCTCTGCCGCGACTATGGCCTGTTCGCGCGCTTGCATCTGGCCAGCGACGACACCGGCCACCTGCGCATCCGCGCCGTCGAAGTGATCGCGCTCACCGACATGCACCACAAGGTGTCGCGCATGAGCACGGCGCAATCTGCCGAGCGCGTGCAGGTGCTGAACTATCTCGCCGGCGGGCTTGATGACGGAGCTACCGGCGCGCGCGGCCTGCGCTTCGCGGCGCAATCGGACGGTTCCGGCCTCTACTGTGCCGACGGCGCCGCCAACGATCCTGGCCGCATCGGCAAGCTCTGCCAGAACTGGCGCGGTCCCGATGTGCTCAATGCGGCGCAGCGCAGCCGCGTGGCCAGCTCGTGCGGCTATATCAACCAGCCGCCGCTCGAAACGGTCCGCACACCGCGACCAGACTCAGTCGCCGTACGTCGCGACCGCCGGGCTGAGGTCGAGAAGGTGAATTCATTCAGCGGCAATTGATTGATGCCTTCATAAGCGACAGCCTCAATTCTCTTGGTGTCAGTAAAGGGAGGAGTTTGGGGGACACGCCTGCCCTCGGCGAATGCCGATGGGTCCCCCAATGGGGTGCAGCACGAGTGCCGTTTCCTCGAGACGCGGATCATGTTCGCGTCCCCCTCCCATCTCGTGCCGAAGGCGCGGCTTCGCCACGACGGAGGGGTTAGGGGTGGGGTGGAGATGGAAAGCGTAATTTTAGCGTGTCACGCCAAGCTCGATCCCCCCACCCCCAGCCCCTCCCCGCGAGGGGGAGGGGAGAGAGTACAGCGGCGATTCGGAACATGTGGATATCGCTCTAGCCCTGCCAGCGAAGCGACAGTGACCATCCGCCGTCACCTCCTCGATTGACGGCAGCGTCGTCGCTGGCCTACTTCGGAGGCAACTGATTTGCAGCCGCCCCGGAGGAGAGATCCTGATGAAGACTCGAGCCGCCATAGCCTTCGAGAAGGCCAAGCCCCTGGTTATCGCCGAGGTTGATCTCGAGGGACCGCGCGCCGGCGAGGTGCTGGTCGAGGTCAAGGCAACCGGCATCTGCCACACGGACGATTTCACCATCTCAGGCGCCGACCCCGAGGGTTTGTTTCCCGCCATCATGGGGCATGAAGGTGCCGGCATTGTCGTCGACGTCGGGCCGGGCGTGACCAGCGTCAAGAAAGGCGACCACGTCATCCCACTCTACACGCCGGAGTGCCGCACCTGCCCCTCGTGCCTCTCACGCAAGACCAATCTCTGCACGCAGATCCGCGGCACACAGGGACAGGGCGTGATGCCCGACGGTTCCTCGCGCTTCTCCCTCGATGGCAAGAAGATCCATCACTACATGGGATGCTCGACGTTCTCGAACTTCACCGTGCTGCCCGAGATCGCGGTCGCCAAGGTGCGTGAGGACGCACCCTTCGACAAGATCTGCTACATCGGCTGCGGCGTCACGACGGGCGTCGGCGCGGTCATCAATACGGCGAAGGCGGGTCCTGGCTGCACCGGCATCGTATTCGGTCTCGGCGGCATCGGTCTCAACGTGATCCAAGGCCTCCGCCTGGTTGGCGCCGACATGATCATCGGCGTCGATACCAACCCGTCGAAGGAAGCCTGGGGCAAGAAGTTCGGCATGACGCACTTCGTCAGTCCGAAGGATGCCGGCAAGGATCTCGTCGCCCATCTCGTCAACATGACCAAGCGCGGGGCGGACCAGATCGGCGGCGCCGACTACACATTCGACTGCACCGGCAACGTCGACGTCATGCGCACGGCGCTGGAATGCAGTCATCGCGGCTGGGGTGAATCGATCATCATCGGCGTCGCCGGCGCCGGTCAGGAGATCAAGACCCGACCGTTCCAGCTGGTCACCGGTCGCACCTGGAAAGGCACCGCGTTCGGCGGCGCCCGCGGCCGCACCGACGTGCCTAAGATCGTCGACTGGTACATGGACGGCAAGATCCAGATCGACCCGATGATCACGCACACCCTGCCGCTCACCGATATCAACAAGGGCTTCGACCTGATGCACAAAGGCGAGAGCATCAGAAGCGTCGTGGTGTTTTGAGATGGCGCAACGATGAGCCGGGATAAGCAGCGAGCCGCCGAGCTGAAGCGCTTGGGGGCAATGAAAGATGAAGACATCGACACGTCGGACATCCCCGAGGTGAGGGACTGGTCGCGTGCAAAAGTCGGATAATTCTATCGGCCAACGCCCCGAAATGCGCAGTAGCGTATTGCGCCGACACTACCACAAGCGTTGCAGAATGCTCGCGCGGGATCGCGGTCAGACCCTCAAGACTCTGACCGCACCGCTTGCGATGTGGAGGTTTCCAACGCTATCCGTGTTCATACCCTCGACACCCCACCCCTGGCTCGTCCCTTGATAGGAGGGGAAAACAAGTGGCAAGTTTACGGGCTGAGTTGGGGCCAAGGAGGCTATGGCACCCTACACGCCCCAGCGGGCGATGCGCGTGAAGATGCCGGGGCGGCGGTCGGCCTCGGGAATGAGGGACGCGGGCTCGATCGAGGGATTGTTGCCGACGAAGGTCAGGAAATTCAGGTTGGTGAAGGTGCGATCGGCCAGGAAGTAGGCAACGAAACCGCCGATCACGCAGGCAAGGAAATAGCCGACGCCGTAGAATTCCGGTCCCAGCCGCAGCGATACCATCGTCAGACCCGCCATGAGACCGAACAGGAACAGCTGCGTCAGCAGATACATGCGTCGCCGGTCGAAGAACAGCAACATGGCCGAGCAGGCGATGAACACGAACTGAAACACCGCACCGAGCGCACCATAGCGCAGGATCGAGATCTGGCGGAATTGCAGGCCGAGCGTCTCGATGACCAGCGGCGCCGTGAGGATCATGACGGCGCAGATGCCGATCTGAAGCACGCTGATCAGCGTCAGGTTGTCCAGCGTGTAGATGTGCATGCGCTCGCGCGCGCCTTCGATCTGCGTATACGTGCCGTGCGAGGCGATGGTGGCGTAGTACTGCTGATAGCGTTCGAAGAAATCGGTCTCGAGCCGGAGCACGAAAGCCGACAGCGCTGGGATGATGCCGAGCGAGGCGATGAACATGGCGCTGTCGTAGAGCGGCGCATGATAGAGACCGACGCCGAGCCGCTCGCCTTCCGGGGAGAACCAGAAGATCCACTTGTCGATCCACACGGCGAGTGTACCGAGTAGCGCCCCGAGCGCCAGCCGCCAGTAGGCGTCGAGGCCGGCAATGACGGCGCGCAGGCCCGCCAGTGGCGCGTGCACGGGTTGCGGAAAGGTTGCGAGCACGCGCCGGGTCAAGCCGAAGAAGGTGACGCCGAGGCCGGACAGGAAGCCCCACGTGATGGCTGTGGCCCCGTAGCCCAGCACGGCGGCGGTGATGCTGGCTGCCACCGACACGATCAGGCCGTACAGGAAGGCCAGCGTGACACCGCGATAATCGCGCACGGCGCCGCAAAACGACAGCACGACCCAGATCAGACCGACCAGCATCGACGCGGCCGCGAGCACGAGAGCCGTTTCGGCAGGCGGCTGGAAGAAGGCGATCAGGATTGCCACGCCGACACTGAGCACGGCGAGCGCAAGGGCGAACGCACCGAGCAGCAGCGCCGGCACGCGCTCGGGTTGCTTCAGCCACAGGGCGTCGGCGACCAGGCGCGTTGCCACCATGGTCACCGGCGCGGTGAGCACCAGCGACACCGCAAAGGCGTAGATGATGACGATGCGGAAGGTGGCCAGCACCTCGAGGCCCGTGACGCGTTCAGCCGTCAGTGTGATGGTGGCGAGGCTGAGGATCGTGAACAGCCACGGACCGGCTGCGATCACGGCGGCATGGCCTGCGGCCGCCACCACCGACGACAGCGTGTCCTGACGGCTGAGCTTGCGCAGTTGGAAACCAATGCCCGCCATCGCGAACGCACTCCTCAGGCAGCAGCGCGGCCGTCGGGCCGGCTCGGGGCTTCGATCAGTCGACGATAGAGCTCGCGATAGCCACCGGCCGCGCGCTCAGACGTATAGAGGCGGCGCACGCGTTCGCGCAGCGTCTCGCCGTAACGCCGGCGTTTGTCGTGGTCGGTGAGCAGGTCGCCTATGGCTGCCGCGATCTCCACCGGCGCCACCAGATTGGTAACGATACCACCAGGTCCAAGCGCCGGCGTCTCGTCCGGCCGGCCCTCGAGGATCTCGCGGCACGAGCCGACGTTGGTGGCGACGAACGGGATGCCCGCGGCGCCAGCCTCCAGCACCACCAATGGCTGCGATTCACTGAGCGAAGTCAGCGCCAGCACGTGGATCTGCGGCAGGTAGTCGATGATATTGACGGTGCCCGTGAACGTGACGCAGCCCTCGAGGCCGAGTTCCTTGACCAGCGCCACACACTCCGCCGCATAATCCGGCTCCTCGTCGAGGGGCCCGAGGACCAGCGCCGAAAGGTCTGGAATGCGTTCGCGCAGCACGGCCGCGGCGGTGATGAAGGTCTTCACATCCTTGATCGGCACCACGCGCCCGATCAGGGCGACCGTGGGCCGCAAATCGGCACCGGCTGGCCTCAGCGACTGGAAGCGCTTCATGTCGATGCCGTTGGCGATCACCTGCAGCCGGTCAGACGGCGCCCCGAGCGCGCGCTGGGCGCGCTGATTGTCCTCGTACAAGGTGAGGATCTCGGCACAACCCTCGTAGCAGGTGCGAGCGTAGGCCTCGAAAGCACGAATCCACATGTCGCGCAGGTCGAAGCGCGGATCGTCGAGCGTGTGGCCTTTGTCGACGGTGTCGGCGACCCAATCGGCCATCAGCAACTCGACGCGGCGCTCGTTGGTGTAGATGCCGTGCTCCGTGAGTAAGGCCGGCCGGCCGGTCTCCAGGCTGGCGCGGGCGGCGAGCACGCCCGCATAGCCTGTGGAGATCGTGTGATAGACCTTGGCCTTGGGCAGCGGGAACTCCAGCGTCGCAAAAAGTCCGCCGAGCAAGGCCCGCCAGGCCCAGAAGAAATGCAGGAACGAGCCGAACGGCATCTCGCGCTCATAGGCTCGCCGCGCGATCTCCCAGCCGACCGGTGAATTGAACAGCAATGGCAATCCAACTTCGGCGCGCGTCGCCTGGATGGCGGAGAGAGCCCGTTGCAGTGGCGCCAACCCGCCGTCGGCGACGAGATGGCCGAGGGATTCTCCGAGTTCCTCGATGCCGCGCGGCATTCTCAGGTTCTTGACTGGATCGGCGCCGAAGCTCTGCAGGTAGAGATGCTGCAAGGACACCACGTTTGGCGGCAACGCATAGCGTGGCGGTTGACTGGTCGGGCGCGGCCACAGCGTAACGATCGAGAAGCTGGTCTCGGTCTGTGTCCGGATCAGCCAGTCGATCCATGCCGAGACGCCTCCCGGCACGTAAGGGTAGCACCCCTCGACCAGGATGCACACGTCGGTGGCGCGTCCCGGTTGCGTCGGCCCGACGAGGTCACTCATGGTGCGGGCCTCGCGCGGTGCTCGGAGACGGACATGCGGCGGACCCGGGCGATGGGTTGGTTCGAGAGCACGCGGCGTACGCTGCGGTCTTTGCGCCATTCAGCGAAGCGGCGGCGGCGCAGCAGCAGGCGTTCGAACGCCGCCTCGAGCGCGACCCGGCTCTCGATCGTGAGGCTTGGCGGCAGTGCTGTTTCGCCTTTGGCCGTGCGGGCGATTACGACATCGCCGAGACGTTCGATGATATCAGCCCCCTGGCGGCGGTCGCTCTCGTCGAGGAGGCCCGAGTCGACCAGGCTTTCGAAGGTCCGCATCAGCGTCAGCGCCGCGGTGGCCGATCGGCCGGCGACACCGATGTCGGCGACGGCTTCGCGGAAGTGCTGAGCAATGGTTGGCCGCACATGCGCTGCGACAGCTGCCGCTTGCACCCGGATCACGGCCTCTGGACTGCGCAGCGCCGTGCTCAAAATGGGCAGATAGTCGGGATGAAAGCGGCGGGCGATGAGGCCGAGGACATTCTGCCGCTCGACCAGCGTTCCCGTGGCAATGACCGTGGCGTAGGAGCGCGGCGGCGTCGCATCAAGCGTGATGGTGCGGCCCGTGCTCACGGTATCGCAGAAGCGCGCCACGGGATCGACGGCAATGGACAGCGCGATCCGTTCGTACCAGGCGGTCAGCAAGCCTGTCGCGGTCTGGCGGCGGCCGGCGAGCCACGCCAGCGCGAGTGTCCCGAGGGCGCCGAGCGGCCCCGCGGCCGCGACCGCCAGGGTGGCCAGCATGGCAAATGTCGTCTCCTCGCCGCGTCGGCACAAGCGCCTGACGTTGAGCGATAGCGCTGCGACGATGAGCAGATGCAGCGGCAGAAACAGCCACAGCCTTTCCCGGGCCAGCAGCAGCACCGCACTGATCGCGCCGATCTCGAACATCAGCGCGGCGGCAAGCCAGACCACGGCGCTGCGCCACGGCGTTGGCTGGCCGATAGCCGCTGACTCGTCCGCAGCCGCTGCTGGTGGCGCCGTTGCATCACTCGCCAAAGTGCGCTGCATGCCTCACCCCGTCCGCGTCGGCCGCTGCGCCTCGACGGCGTTGGCGCGCCTTTGCCAGCGCACCTGTCGCCACGGACGCGCGCCGACAGCCACGGGCGTGGATGCCGTCGCGGTATGAGGGGCACCATTGCCGGCGGCATTGCCACCGATCTGCGACCACGCGCTGGCGCTTTCGAGCAACGGTGCGATCTGCGCGGCCAGTGCTGCCAGTCGCAATGTCACGTCGGCGTCGATCTCGGTTGGCTCCATCGCCTCGATCTTGATCAGGCCGCTGAGCCGCCGATCGATATGCGAGGCGATCGGCACAGCCGCCAGGGCCTCGCTGCCGAGCAACACTTCGTCGCCGGGCGTCAGAACAGACACGGCCCGCCGTCCCCCGTGCATGGCGACAGCAAGCGGGTCGGCCGCAGTCAGCGCTGTTTGCCAGCGTGCGTTCGCCGGCCAGCCATGCTGCTCGACAAGCCGGAAGCCGTCCCCGTCGCGGGCAAACACCGAGGCTTGGCATTTGCCGAACGCGGCTGCGAGGCAATCGCGCAGCGCGGCCCTGGCGGCTTCAGGCGCCATAGCCGTGCTGAGACGGCCAAGCCGTGCCAGCAGGTCGCGGTCGTCCGGCGCACGGCGGCCGACCATCTCACGTTCCAGGCTCTCGCAGCGTGCGCGCAGGTTGGTGGCATAGTCAGCGATGGCTTTGCGCTGAGTGCCGAGCTCGGCCACCTGTCGCGCCAACTCCTGCTTCTGCTCGATCTGGCGCATGCGGAACTGACCCAGCATCAGCGAGGCCGCCAACCACAACATGGGTTGTGACCAGACCCGGAGCAGGTAGGTGAAGTGGTTCTCGCCGATCTCCTGCTCTGGCCAGCCGAGAAAGCTGTTGGCCGCAATGGCGGAGCCGGCCGCCAGCAAGCCGCTCACGGTCCCGTATTGGATGCTGACCAGCAGCACGGGTAGCCAGAACGGATGCGGCTGCATGTCGGATAGCGACGGGAAGGCCGGCACGAAATGGTCGAGCAGCGTCGGCAGCGCGATCAGAACCAGAATTTCGAGCACGGCCGTCAGTGGCGGCTTCACCGGCAAACCCGGTCGCGCCGCCTCGGCATCGGCTGCCGGCGCATTGATGGCTGCCGTCAAGGCAGCGTCGACGGCCCGGTCAGGGCGCGTGGCGGTAGCCGGCCCACCAGCGTCCTGCGTCGGCGGGCTCTGAATCTGTGCTGTCACGCCTGCCCCTCCGCCGCCTGGCGCGGCCTGTTCGACGCGACTGGTGGTCCCGCTCTCGAATAGATCCGTCGGATTCGTACTTTTCTGCATGTGTATCGGAATGTCCGTTTTCGAAGCAATGGCTGTACGGCCGCACGTGGCCGGCAAGTCACATCAACCGCCGCTGGAATCTGGCGCAGGGCGCGCCTTCAGCGCCGGTGATGGTTGCTGCAGCGGCGTCCCGGGCCCCTGCTGCGGTTGTCGCACACGCTGCTGTCGGCGCTGTTGGGCACGCTTCTCACGAGCCTCCTTGATGCGCTTCAGGTTGCGCTGCGCGGCAGCCACCGGTGGCTCGACCGAGGCCGGCCGCGCAGTCGGCGGCAGCGCTGCGGCGCGCCGGCTGGTCGTTTCCATCAGGCGCGCCCACAATTGCAGCCGCCATTCGTCGAGACCATCGACTTGCACCCGGGACAGCAGCTGGCGCGCCGGTTCCGTGGCGCCGCGTTCAACCTCGATGGCGGCCGCCAGCAGTGGGTTTTCCGCCAGCGTGCGCGGATCGATGGCCGTGCGCACTGCCTGTGAAAGAGTCAACTGGTCGATCGCGCTCAAGGCTTCGGCGAGAGCGACGAGGCGATTCTGGCTCAGGCGCTTGAGACCGAAGCGTTCGGCGCCCTGATAGGCAAGCTGCGGATCGTCGGCGTCGAGGGCGGCGGCAATGAAGCGATGCGCCAAATCCGGCTCGGTGAGCCGGGCGGCGTCAAACCAGCCGCGCAGATAGGTGCGCGCCGCGACGTCCTGGTTCATGTCGAGCAGCAGTTCGGCCACCGTCAGCGACACGGCATCGCCCGGTGCGCCAACCTCCCGCGCCAGATTGACGGCCAGCATGTGCTTCTTGTCCTCGACCAGACCGTCGATCAACTCGAGGGCGAAGGCCACGTCCTTGCTGCCCTTGAGCCAGCGGAGCGCGCGCCGCTGCGCCTCCTCCGACTGGCCTGCCTCGATCAGCGAGGCAAAGAACAACCGCCGGTCACGATCGTTGCGCAGGCGACGGCGATCGTCCACCGAGCGCAGCAGGGTCGATGCATCGGCGAGTTTGCCGTCGGTCGCCATCAGATAGGCAAGGCGAATGAGATCGTCTGATCGGCGATAGCCCTTGGCGCGGCACGACTCCAGCAGGCGCTGCTCGTTGCCGAAATCGCCACTGCCGCGATAGAGGCCGATCAACTGCTTGCAGACGGGCTCGGAATAGCGTGCATCGACCTGCCGTTCGAGCGCCTGCAGATAGCCGGCCTCGTTCTGTGTCTGCTTGTAGAATTGCGCGAGTTGGCGCTGGATCTGCGGATCCTTGGGCCGCTGCTCGGCGAGCCGCTCGATCATCTGGCCGGCTTGCTCGATGTCGCCGGCTTGCTCATAGAGGCGCTGTAGCTGGAACAGGGTGCGCTGCGATCGGTCGCCGGCCGCAAAGCGCTGTTCGAGCAGGCCTTTGGCCTGCCTGTTATGCCCGTCTTGCTCGAGCATGGCGATGCGTTCGTTGGCGCCGGGCAACAGCAGATAGCCAGCGATCAGCGCCCCCACGAACACGCTCAGCATGATCAACGTGTGCGGCCGGGCGAGGCTGGTGCCCGCCCACGGCATCGGCCCACCTTCGATGGGACCGGCGAGTCGCGCCGGCAATCGCACTTGCAGCAGCCTATTCATGGCAGTCGAACCTGATCGTCAGTGGCTCGATGGCCGATTGCTCGAAGCGGATCCGGAAGTTGCCGTCGGCGTCCGGCCACCGCGTCTCTTGCGACAGAAGCGCGCCGCCACGCAGCGCCGACACCTTGTAGCCTTGCCGCCGCGGCACCATCCACAGCATCTCGCCCGGTCCAAAGCCGCTGGCGTCCATGCTGAAATTGCACGTCTCGCGCACCAGATTGCTGACGATCCACCGTGACTCGACGAGACTCGCCGGTTCCGCAATCGCCGGTTCCGCCGGTGTCGCCATCTGTCGCGCTCGCAGCGTCACCACCGCTCTTTCGGCGGCTTTGTCGAGGGCCACCAACAGCGCCCCTTCGTGGCGCGTCGAGCCGAGCACGCCGGTGCTGCGCGCGAGATCGACGGACAACTGCTCGGCATCGTCGAAGCGCACGGTCTGCATGGCGCCCCGCGCCGATACCGCCCACGAGAAGAGGTCGACCTGCTCGATCTCGGTGGCAAAAAAGTCGTCGGCGATGGCGGCATAATGCGATGCCGTGATCGGCGTCACTGGACCCTTGCGCGCCATATCGAGGAAGTGGCGCACCGCTGCCAGCGACGAGGTCTTCTCGCCGGAGTACATGTGATAGTAGAGGTTGAACGGCTTCAGACGGCGCGGCCGCTCGGTGTTGGCCAGCGTCTTCTCGAGCAGGAAGAAGCCGTAGAACGGACCCGTCCAGTCGTTGGTGTAGGTGTTCTCGTTGCTGTTGCCAGCGTAGATCTGCCGTTCCTGTCCGGCCGGTCGCGACAGCGGCGGCACGTAGGTGACCGACGGAAATTCGCCATCGAGGCGGGAATCGCCACCGTTGATATTGCGCGCGCCGGCCATGCGCACGGCCTTGATGGCGCCCGGAAATGGTGTCGTATCCCCGCTCCACAGATAGGCGCGCGCTGGTTTGCCTGGAGGCGCGAGGCTCTCGGATACCTGCAGCGCGCCCTTCACCTCGATGTCGAGATCGAACGGCTTGCGCAGGAAGGTGCGCGGCAGATCGTCGGTGCCGGCCACGAACGGGTCGTAGCGATCGGCCGGCAACTCTTTCTTGGCGAGCTTGACGACGCCGCGCGAAAAGCGCTCGCGCATGGTGAGGTCGGGCGGCGTGTACTGCTCGACCTTGCGCAATTCCTCATCCCGATCGTAGGCCTCGAAGAACTGCCAGGCATAAGGGTGCGTGTAGGTGTGCGAGCCGACCTCGACCTGCGGCAGGGCAAAAAGTTGCCGCGCGATCAGCCGGCCCGCCGGATTGCCGCCGAGTTCGCGGTCGACATCACCGGCAATGATGCCCACGGTCACGGGCAGGTCCGGGTAGGGGATGATGGCTTCGCGCGCGATCACCTCGGCCGCGGTCCGCTGTCCATCGCGATAGCCCTCGATCTCCGTGAGATTGTTCCAGCCGTCGCCATCGATGTGCGAGAAGTAGATGCGGCGGCCTGATACCGTGGTGGCATCGGGAATGGGAAACCGCTCCTCGCCGAGGGCGCGCTTGAAGAAGGCGAACGGATTGAGCGTCCAGCGCACGCGGTCGATGTTGGGCTCGTAATGAATGGTATAGTTGTGCGCCGCGTAGCCGCCGCCTGGCCCGGTGGCAATCACAGCCGATTGCACGCGATTGCCGCCAAGCGGCGTCTCGAGCAGCAGATGCGCGGTCGTGGCCCCGCCTTTCGGCCGCATGATCGGGAAACCCGGCAATACCCTGTCGACCGGCCGTTCGAAGCCGACGACATCGGCGGCCTGGCCGGCGATTTTGGCGCGGTAGGTGAGTTCCACGTAATCGCCGGTGCTCTCGAGGCCGATGCGCGCCAGCAGTCGGTTGGTCTGGCTCGACAGCCATTCCCCGCCGGGCGGCGCTACTTCGCCGAGCACCACATGCTTCAGGCCTTTGGTCGTTGCCTGATCCAGCCAGTCGAGAACCCGTTCAGGCTGGCGCAAAGGCTCGACGAACCATGTCAGCACGCCGCGGTAGCGCGACAGGGTGCCGGCATCTGGCAGTGGCCGATTGACGTCGAAGTAGACCACGCGCAAGCCCAGATAATTGAGCGGCATCTCGGCGAACTTGTGGATTCGCGTCTCATGCGGCTGCCGCTCGCGTCGCGAATCATAGAGCGCCAGAATGTCGCGCTTCACGGGGCGCCCTGAGAACTCGATCTCCAGCGCGGCCGCTGGCCCTGGCGCGATCGCCAAGGCAGTGAACAGGGTCGACAGCACAGCAATACCCAGCACCAGCGCCGCGGCAAGGCGCCCCCGAATTGATGCCCCTACCACGTGCCAGCCGGGGTATCCCGTCGTCGCGCGCCGCGTGTTCATCGTGCTCCATGGTCCGAGCCGCCGACTCGGGTTCGATTCTGGTGACCTGGCACCCGTGATTGGCACTGGCCTAGCCCTCGAAGATGGCGCTATCAATGCGCGACGTCGACTGCCCACGTGGATATCATAGTTTTGCCGGTTCGTGGCAAGCGCCGACCCAAGACCGTCGCGACGAGCCAAACCTTTGACGTTTCTTGCCAAACGGGCCACCGGACAGGTCCTGGCGCTGAACCAACGAGGCCTGCCGATGAAGCTCATCATGCTGGCGCGCAATCCGAGCCTCTATTCGCACCGCCGCATCGTCGAGGCGGCCCGGTCTCGTGGCCACGAAATCGACGTCGTCAACACGTTGCACGTGCATATGAATATCACCTCCAACCGGCCGCTCCTGCGTCATGGCGGCAAGACGCTGCCCCTGTATGACGCGGTGATCCCGCGCATCGGCGCCTCGATCACCAACTATGGTCTTGCGGTTGTGCGGCAATTCGAGATGCAGGGAGTCTATTCGCTCAACGAATCCGTGGCGATAGGCCGCTCACGCGACAAGCTGCGGGCGCTGCAGTTGATGGCCCGGGCCGGTGTCGGGCTACCGGTGACGGCCTTCGCGCATGGTCCCCGCAAGGCCGAAGACGTGGTCGCTGAGGTGGGTGGCGCGCCGGTGGTCATCAAGCTGCTCGAGGGCACGCAGGGCATGGGCGTGATTCTGGCGGAGACGGACGCCTCAGCCAAATCCATCATCGAAGCCTTTTCGACCGCGAACGTGAACATCCTGGTGCAGGAATTCGTGCGCGAGGCGGCCGGCGCCGATGTCCGCGCGCTGGTCATTGGCGGCAAGATCGTCGCCGGCATGAAGCGCACCAGCAAGAAGGGTGAGTTTCGCTCCAACCTGCATCAGGGCGGCAAGGCGGAGCCCGTCGATCTCACGCCCGAGGAGCAGGCGACCGCGCTCAAGGCTGTCGAAGCGATCGGGCTCAACGTGGCCGGCGTCGATATGCTGCGTTCGAGCCGCGGACCGCTCGTGCTCGAGGTCAACGCGTCGCCGGGCATCGAGGGCATCGAGCATGCCAGCGGCATCGATGTGGCCGGCGCCATGATCGCGTTCCTTGAGGCAAAGGCCAAGCCCGGCGACACCAAGACCAAGGGTACGGGCTGAAACGTGTGCTGTGCGACCTGTCTGGGCAACGCGCCAACCGCGCCGGCCTGGCGGCCGACGCGGCGGGTGAGCGTCAAGGGAACTTCAGATCAATTGCAGAACTTGCGGCCGTGCTTCCAGTAGCAGCCCGAGAAGTAGAAGACCGGGCGGTGGAAGTGATGACGGTGGAAGTGGTGGTGGCGATGGCCGCCGCCGTGGAAGCCGTGGCCGCGATGACCACCGCCGTGCCCGCCGCGGGCTTCTGCCGTGCCGACGCCGGCAGTGCCGATGATCAAGGCTGCACCGAGGGCGAGGGTCGTGGCCTTGAGGATGAGGGACTTCATGTTCGATCTCCGTTGGGTTCAGGTGGGTTGGTCGGTTGCATGTGGCCGTCTGTTGTTTCCGTCCGGCCGATGAGTGGAGATTAGCCCCGCCCCTCCGATGTCGCTGTGAGGGGGATCACACGGCGAAAAAAAGTGCCGCCGCCCTGCGATCTGGTAGTAAAGGCGCGCCATGGACCGAGTCGTCGCCAGCGCGAGGCCGGTATCCCTGGGCCGTGATCCAACAGCCGAGATGTGAGTCGTGCCATGCCCCAAGCGATCACCCGTGACATCAAGATTGCTCCCTCGATCCTGTCGGCCGATTTCGCGCGGTTGGGCGAGGAGGTGCGGGCCATCGATGCCGCCGGCGGCGACTGGATCCACGTCGACATCATGGATGGTCATTTCGTGCCCAACATCTCGTTCGGGCCGGCCGTGTTGGCGGCCATCCGGCCGCACACCAAGAAGATCATGGACGTGCACCTGATGATCGCGCCCGTCGATCCCTATATCGAGGCCTTCGCCAAGGCCGGCGCCGACATCGTCACTGTGCACGCCGAGGCCGGCCCTCATCTCGACCGCTCGTTGCAACTGATCAAGAGTCTCGGCAAGAAAGCCGGCGTCTCACTCAATCCTTCGACGCCCGAAAGTGTTTTGAGCTACGTGCTGGATCGCCTCGATCTGATCCTGGTCATGACGGTCAATCCGGGGTTCGGCGGTCAAGCCTTCATTCCGGCGATGACCGAGAAGATGGCGCGCATCAAAGCCATGATCGGTGCGCGGCCGATCCACCTCGAGGTCGACGGTGGTGTCAATCCGGAAACGGCAGCCTTATGCGCCAGGGCCGGTGCCGACGTGCTGGTGGCGGGCAATGCGGCGTTTGCCGGCGGCACCTACGCAGCCAACATCGCCGCCATCCGCAAGTCGGCTGAGGCGGCGCGCCGCTGAGCGCTCACGTCATCTGCCAGGGCACCAGGTCGACCCGAGCGCCGCCCAGCCCTTCGAAGGCGCGGGTACGGCAGGTGAGCATGATCACCTGGTGGCGCGCGCTGGCGGCCTGCAACGCACGAAACATGGCTTCGATACGGTCGTCGTCCGAGTAGACCAATGCGTCGTCGAGCACCAAGGGCGTGCTGTGATTGCCGTCTGCGAGCAGGCGGGCGAAGGCCAGGCGGCCGAGCACGGCGATCTGCTCCCGCGTGCCATCGCTCAGCCGGTCGATGGGCTCGGACGCGGCCCCGCGCACCAGCGCTTCAGGTGCGAACGAGGCGTCGAGCGCCAGCGACGCGGCCGGAAACACCAGCTCCAGCAGCGGTTGCAGGCGGGCCGTGACCGGCGCCAGATAGCGGTCCTGCACCAGGGCCTGCTCGGCATCGATCTCGCGCGCCAGCAGTTGCAAGGCCGCCACCTCGTCCTCGAGGCGAGCGAGTTCGATGGCCGCCTCTGCTTTGCCCTCCGCCAGCGCTATGGCTTCGGCTTCTGCATCCTCGTTGCCCAGCGTGAACAGCTGGCCTTCGATGTGCGCGACCTCGGTGGCAATCTCGCCAAGCTCGCGTTCGCGGGCCATATCGTTGGTTTCTGCGGCCGCAACTTCCGCATCCAACGCCGCGAGACGAGATGCATCCGGCGCAGTTTCCTGCCATGCCGTGACCTGTCGCACGGCGTCGTTCAGCGCGCGCTCGCCCTCAGCGACCTTGGCCGCGAGCGCCGCGCGATGCGGATCGCGCTTGGCCTCGCTGGGCAATGCTGTCGCCAGCGCCTCGAGCCGCTGTCGGCGCTCGTCGGCGATGGTGTCGAGTTTCGCATCGGCACTGCGCGCCTGCGCGACCTCGGCTTCGGCCCGGGCAGCCTCGGCTTCGGCGGATTGCAGGCGCAGTCGCGTCTTCGCGATGGCCGCTTCCATGTCACCTTGCGACCGCATGGGCGATGCAGCGTCGAGGGGCGGCGGCAGGCCCGCCAAGTCGCGGACGAGCAACTCGCGCTCGCGCAACAACAGCGCGCTGCCGCCCGGAGCCAGGCCCGAAAGTCGTGCTTTGTCCTCGCCCGATTGTGTTTCCAGCGTCAAGCGGCGCGACACGGCTGCTTCCAGCGCCGCCAGTGAATCACTACCCGCCCGCGTCAGCAGCGCGGCGAACTGCTCCCGTTGCGCCGCCAGATCCTCTCGGACGTCGGCGATGGTGTCTGTCCCGCCGGGCGCAATCGTGATGCGGCCGACACCGGCGATCTCGAGCACGATCGGTTCGACGGCATGTAACCGCTCAGCCTCGGCCAGCGCCCGCCCGCCGATGCGAACGCGGCCCTCGCCACCGGACACATAGGCCATCGTGACGCTGACAGCCGCCGCCGAAAGCCGCGCTTCGAGCAAGCCGATCTCGTTGCGGGCGCTGCGGGCTGCAGCAAGCGTGTGTGGCGTGGCGACGATGCCGGCCAGTTCCCTTGCCATGACGTTGAGGCGCTGCTCGATGGTCTGGGCCTCGCCGAGCTTTGCATCGAGCACAGCGATCCGCGTGGCCAACTCGCTCCGGCGCGCCTGTTGGCGGGACGCGGCCAGCACCGCCTCATCACGGGCCTGCGACGTTCGCAACGCGTCCCGTGCTTGCGCCAGATCCCGGGCTTTCGCCTCAGCTGCCGCGAGCTTGCCCGCCAACTGGGCGCGCTCGCTGGCGAGTTGCCCGATCGCCTGGGCGATGGTCGCATGCTCGGCCAAGGCGCGGTCGAAGGCCGTGAGTTCGTTGCGCGCCGCAGAAAGCCGGGCCTCGGCCAGCGAGGCGGCCTGCCGGGCGGTGGCCAGATGGCTGGCTGCCTCTTTGGCGCGCTCTCGTGTCGTGCGGGCGGTGGTCAGGCGTTGCGCGAGGCTGGCTCGGTGCTCCGGCTGCGTCAGCACCTCGTGGCGTTGGCGCAGCCGTGCCAGCTGCTCGCGCTGCACGTTGGCGTGCTGCGCCTGTGCGGCAGCTGCAGCATGCCGCTCGGTCAAGTCCTTGACGCGCTTGAACGCCGCCTCGAAAGGCCCACGCGGACGCTGTTGCTTCTCGGTCACCAGCGTGTCACGGCGCGCCTTGATCCGCTCCAGGAGGAGCCGCGTCCGGCCGCCACCGGCGATGGCCTGGATCTCGCTGGCCAAGGCCGCTTCCAGCAACGGGCGCGCGCCTTTGTTGGCTGTCGCCAGTTCGGACGCAGGTGCAATCGCTTCCCCTTGCGACAGCCACAGCAACGGGAACCGGCTCTTGCCGTCGTCGCCACCGAGCAGGGCCACCAACTTTTGTTCGGCATCCTCGCCGCGCAGCAGGTTATTGTCATCGAGGCAGCGCAATTCGGCACTTCGTTGCGCCAGATAGCGCTTACGCACGCGCCAGAGTTTGGCGTCGATCTCGAGATCGATCTCGATCGTTGGCGCGCCTCCGGAATAGGGCCGGAAGCTTTCGGCATCCTTTGATTTCGTCGTATGCTTTTCAGCCAGCGCAAAGCGCATGGCGCGCAGGATCGTCGACTTGCCGAGTTCGTTGCGACCGGCCAGCACGTCGAGCCCGCCGGACAAACCCTCGAGGGCCACTGGATCGCGGAAGCGTCCGCATTCGGCCAGGCGAATGGCGCGGATCTTCATGAGGTCTCTCCGGCCGTTGTCGCCATCTCGGCGTCGAGCGCGAACAGCAATTCGAGCGCCCGCGCCGCGCGCCGCGCTTCGGTCGCATCCGTGCTGCGCGACTGTTGCTCCAACCGCGTCGCCACAATCCGTGCCGCACCTTCGCCAAGGCTTGCGATGTCGTCGGCCCCGGCACTGAGCCGCAAGAGCTGTCGGTCAACGCGCAGATCGAACAGTCCATCGGCCAGCGTGACGAGGCGCCGATCGATCTCGGCCATCTCGGCCGGTGCCAATCGCCCGCTCAGCGTGAGATCCAGCAGCCAGTGATTGACCGCCTCCGGGGCCCGCGCCAATTCCTGCTGCAGGCGACCGAGATCGGCCGTGTGGCTGGTCTCGATCTGACGCCCGAGCCAGCGATAGGCTGCCGTGCGTACCGTCATCACCATTGGCGCTGCGGTCGGTCCATCCAGCCGTACGGCGAGCACGTGGCCAGGATGATTGTCGGTGAAACTGTCCGGCTCCGGCGTGCCGGAATACCAGGTGGCCGGTCCGATCTCCTTGACGCCATGCCAGTCGCCAAGTGCCAGATAGGCAAGACCTGCCTTCCTGGCCCGCGCCGGATCGATCGGCACCGCCGCTTCGCCGAGGCTACCGAAGCCCTGCACCGAGCCATGCGCCATGCCAATGCGCAGATGGCCGACCGGCGTCGCGGCCTGATCCATCCAAGCCGTCGGGTCGCTGCTGGTTGACTTGGCGTGCAGCGGCGCCACCAGGAGTTGTACGCCCGCCGCAATTTCCGTGACGCCAGCCGTCAGGTGCAACCGCACGTTGGCTGGTGGTGCAGCAGCCGTCTGCACCCGCTCCCAGATGCCACCGGGGCGCGCTGGATCGTGATTGCCGGGCAGCAGATGCCACGTGAGATCGGCTGCCGTGGCGAAGCGGCGCAGCGTCTGGCGCACATGCTGATCCGGCAAGGCCTCGCCATCGAACACATCGCCGGCTACCAGCACGTTCGCTGCCCCGGCGGCTCGGGCAGCCTGTGCCACGCGGTCGATCGCTTCGTCACGCGCGCGGCGCAGGATGGCGGCCTTGCCGGCCTCAAAGCGACCGAATGGCTTGCCGATCTGCCAGTCGGCGGTGTGGACAAAGGCGAAGCTCAAGGTTGCATCTCCCGTCGGTCGTCGAGCCTTGGTTCAGCGGTACGCCTTGCATATACGTTCTCTCTTTGTTCAGCACAAGGGCTCGACCGTCGACCTCCACACTTTGTGCTGTTGCGGCTGCCGCCTGTGGCAGCCCACGCACTGGCAATCGCCGCGCATCCGTGCCATCAGACCGGCCGTCGCCCCACGCCGATCCTCGAGGATTTTGCCATGACGCCCGACGTTGAAAGCATCGTCATTGGAGCCGGCGCGGTTGGTCTGGCCGTGGCCCGCGCGCTGGCCAATCGGGGTCAGGAGGTGATGGTGCTCGAGCAGCACGACATCATCGGCTCGGAAACCTCGTCGCGAAACAGCGAGGTGATCCACGCCGGCATCTATTATCCGCCGGGCTCGCTGCGCGCCAAATTGTGCGTTGATGGCAAAGCGATGCTCTACCGCTTCTGCCAGGAGAATGGCGTCGCGCATCAGCCCATCACCAAGCTGCTGGTGGCAACCAGCGAGGCGCAGCTGCCGAAGCTGAAAGCGATCCAGGCGACGGCGATCAAGAACGGCGTCACCGATCTACAGCCGCTCACCGCCGCCGAGGCGCGCCAGCTGGAGCCTGAGCTTGCTTGCGCCGCGGCGATGCTGTCGCCCTCGACCGGCATCATCGACAGTCACGGCTACATGCTGGCCTTGGAAGGCCACATCGAGGCCGGCGGCGGGCAGGTGGTTCTCAACACGCCGGTGACGCGCTTAGGGATCGCGCCAAATGGGCTTTACGAGGTGCACACCGGTGGCGAGGGGGCGACGAAAATCACCACGCGCCGGCTGGTGGTGTCGGCCGGGCTGCATGCCTCGAAAGTGGCGCGCACATTGCCATGGACAGGCAACTATCGCCCGCCGGAGACCTACTACGCTGTCGGCCAGTACTACGCCTATTCCGGCAAATCACCGTTCTCGCGGCATATTTATCCGATGCCTGACGGCGCCTGGCTTGGCCTGCATGTGACGGTGGACATCGGCGGGCGCTGCAAATTCGGCCCGGACATCGAATGGATCCCGGAGATCGACTATTCCTTCAACGAGTCCAAGCTCGAGAAGTTTCTAGGCTTCATTCGTACCTATTATCCGGGCCTCGACGTTTCCCGATTGCATGCCGACTACACCGGCATTCGCCCGAAGCTTTATCGTGAGAACGAGCCGGTGCCCGACTTCTTCCTGCATGGTCCAGAGACGCACGGACTCCCTGGCTTGATGCTGCTCTACGGCATCGAAAGCCCCGGTCTCACCGCGTCATTGGCGCTGGCTGAGATGGTGGCTGAGCGAATCTAAAGGGGCGAATCAGCCATGAGGTTGACCGCTTCTGGCAAGGCGCTGCGCCATTAACTGAGCGCGCAAGAACCACTTGGGAAACTTATCCCCGTCTGCTCCCGCGGGCTTATTCTGTCCGCGTTCGCATCACCCAGGGAGGCGCGCTCGCGAGGCGATCCGTTCGTGCGATGTGAATGCCGCTCCTGGTGCGGGGTCAGGGTGCTCGTTTTGCATCCGCCTTTGACGTGCCTTGGTACGATGACGGGATAAAATCCGGCGTCGGGCTCTACGTTCACCAGCCTGCCATTGCCGCTCGTGATTTTATCGCCACGTGCGCCAAACCGGGATGTCCGACCGGTACAGTGGGTGGAGAAAGTGGGCGGCGCGGAGCGGCGAGAGCCGCACTACCAGTTGCACGGAAAGGCTCTGCCGCTCCGTCTCTCTGGAAGTTTCCAACGGCGTCGCTGAAAAAGCGGTGGCCGGTAAAGTGCGTTGCCGAACTCAAGCGATCCCGGCTCTGCGCCGGGACACGATGTGTCCCCGCTTCGGCCGGGAAAGCAAGCACGCGGGTGAAGAAAAGGAAATGAGTAGACACCACGGCTCAGTTGTTTTGCGATCCCGGCTGCCGCTGGCGTCCGCTGCAACCGTCGTCGTCGCTGCGCGAGCGGGCTGCCGCCCGCAGCCCGCCCGGGGAGACCCCGGAGGGAAAAAATGCCGTGACTGGATGCGGGCCCGTAGGGCGCGCAAGTGCGAAGCGTATTGCGCCGCCACCACCGCATGCCCTTCCACATTCCTCGGCGCAATACGTTTGAGCGCGGCCTATTGCGCCCTGCTGCTGACTCTCCAACCCATAACGTCATGGCCTGAAGCCTTACCTCGGGTCCCATGAGTCTGACCCCATTTCCCCCATCCCTCACATCGTCATCCCCGCGAAGGCGGGGACCCAAGCGCTTCACCACTTGCGCAGCGATGAAGCGAGGCTCGTGTGCACGGCCTCCCCCTTCACCCCCCCACAACGTCATGGCCGCGAAGGCGGCCATCCACGACGTGACAAGGGATGTGCCGCGCGTAAAAGCCGGCACTGAGTCGCCCATCAACCTTCACGTCAATGCCGGCTGAACGGCTCGTGGGTTCCCGCCTTCGCGGGAATGACGGAACATCAGATGGCTCAGGCCTACTTGGCAGCCATCGCCGCCGATCCGGAAGGCGTCGCCCGCGCCGTCGCCTCGATTAAGGCCGATACGGCGGAGTAAAAATGCCGTGCCTGGATGCGGGCCCGTAGGGCGCGCAAGTGCGAAGCGTATTGCGCCGCCACCACCGCATGCCCTTCCACATTCCTCGGCGCGATACAGCCGAGAGCGGCCTACACGCCAACCATCCATCCCACTGCAATCATGGCGGAAGCCGCGCCGCCCGCGTGCTCGAAGGTGCCCCCGGGGCCCATTCGGCGCGGCTATCCGGGATCTCGCCGGCGCGTGCATAACACATGGCCCTCGATCTTGCCGTCCATCGCGGCCGAAGACGTCCGACCTCATCGCCACGCCCAGCAGAACCGACGAGATCCCGGCTCTACGCCGCGCCACGAAGCCGTGCCGCCGCTCCGGCCGGGAAGACAGAGTCTTGGGATGGTTGGGAGGCCTCCAACCACTTGTCTTCCCGGAAGCCAAGCGCCCGCGCCGGGTGCTTGTGGGCACCTGAAGGCGCAGGGAAAAGAGCGCGCGGCTTTCCGGGATCGCGCCGGCTCGGGTAACACATGGCCCTCTGTCTTGCCTTCGAACTCTGCCGGTGACTGCGGGCTTCGCCGTTCGGGCAAACGACGACAGTCGGCCGTCGTTGCATTGCGCTATATTTCCGCCCAATTCTCGTTCTACTCAAACCGGGCTTAACGAAGCCTTGTGTCCGGGTTCGCCGAATCCTGGCTGGCGCGCGCCGCTCTGCGGTGGTGTGTTCCGCATCGTTGTGCACCCCCGTTGCGGACCTAGCTCAGTGGTAGAGCGCCGGATTTCCCTCCGGAGGTCGAGGGTTCGATTCCCTTTGTCTGCTCCATCGACTAGCTCATTGGGTAGAGCATCAGACTTACACTCTGAGGGTAGCGGGTTCGAATCCTGCGTCGAAACCAGCTGACTGCCAATCAGCCCCGGTTTGCAACCGAATGACGGGAGGCTGGTTGTCACTCGGGTCCAGCCGAAAGCTGCGGCGGCGCGAGCCAAGGTGGCCAACGGCGAAGACCAAGCGTACGGGCGCTCTGCGCCGGCGCGGATATCGACGCTGCTGCCGTGGCGGCGCGAGGGAAACCGGCACGTTCCGTCTTCGGACGGGCGTGGACGCACTCCCGAGCAAAGCCATGGGGCAACGTCTCAAGCGCCGGACCGTGGTCTGCACGTGAGTGGCAACCAGTCGCTCATTTTGACTGCGCCTTCGGGTGCCCACCAAGCACCCGGCGCATGTTGCGCCTTCAGGTGCCCAAGCGGTGCCAGGCGCGTGCTTGCGTCTTCGGGTGCGGACAAAGCACCCGGCGTGTGTTTGCGACGACGGGTGATCACGGCGTGGACGCCCGTGCGCGTCTGAGGCACGAAGCGAGTGAGTAACGGGCGGGTCCTGGCTGACCAAGTATTTGAAGAACTAGAAACGTTATGGAGTGACTGTATCATGGCATTGTTCCGCATGTTCGACGTGGTCGTGAAGGACGACGAGCGCGCGTTCCTCACGCGTGACGGACGCCTGGAGCGGCTGTTGCCGCCGGGCCGATTCCGCACCTGGGATCCGGGCCAGCACCTCAAGGCCGAGGTGATCAAGGTCGTGCGCGCCGAGTTGCCGGCCGACCGCGCATTGCTGATCGAGAAGACGCGTCCTGAGCTCGCAGCCGAGCATCTGACGATCGTGCAGGCGTCGCCGACGGAGATCGCCATCGTATCGCTGGATGGCGAGCCGAAGGTCGTGGTGTCGCCGTCGACGACGCGGGCGTTCTGGAAGACGGTGACGCTGGTCGAGTCGGAGATGATCGACACGGCCGCCGATCCGCGCATCCAGAAGCGGCATCTCGACAAGCTGGACCTCGCCCGTTCGACGCTGGTCACGCATGCGACCGTTGAAGCGCACGAGGCGGGCCTGCTGTTCATCGACGGCCAGCTCAAGGAGCGTCTGGCGCCAGGTCGGCATGCGTTCTGGAACGTGGCGCGCACGGTGCGCATTGCGAAGGTGGATCTGCGTCCGCAGCCGCTCGAGGTGACGGCGCAGGAGATCCTGACCAAGGATCGCATCGGCATCCGCGTGACGCTGGCTGCATTCTACCGCATCACGGACCCGGAGAAGGCTTTGCTCGCCTCCGGTGACGTGCCGGGCATGCTGTACAAGTTGATCCAGTTCGCGATCCGTGAGGCGGTGGCGACGCGCTCGCTCGACGACATTCTCGCCGCCCGAGACACCATCGACAAGGAGGTGCGCACGTTCGTCGCTTCCCGGTCGACGGAGCTCGGCGCAGAAGTCGGCGAAATCGGCGTCAAGGATGTCATCCTGCCGGGTGACGTGCGCGATCTCCTGAATAAGGTGGTCGAGGCGGAGCGTGTCGCCAAGGCCAACCTGATCCGGCGCCAGGAAGAGACGGCGGCGACGCGCTCGCTGCTCAATACGGCACGGCTGATGGAGGACAACCCACTGCTGCTGAAGCTGAAGGAGCTGGAGGCTTTGGAGCGGTTGGTCGAGAAGGTCGGCCGCATCGACCTGCACGCGGGCGCAGGCGGCGGCGGGTTCGATGCGCTGCTGACCAAGCTCTACTCGCTTGGCGACGGCGCCGAAAAACCGAAGTCCTGAGTGATGCACGATAGCGAAAAGGGCGGCACGTGAGCCGCCCTTTTCTCGTTTCAGAGTTCCAGCTGTTGACGTTTACCCGTACGTGCGCTCGTCGGCGATGACCTTGCCGTCGTTGGGCAGCGAGCCCGGGGCGACGATCTCGATTTCGGCCTTGAGCTTGGTGATGGATTGCACAGTTTCGGCGAGGCGTTGTGCGAGTCCGGCATCGTTGCTGGCCGCCTCCACCTTCAAGCGCATGGCGTCCTGTTCGCCGTGTCGCGCCACCACGAGGCGCACGCGGCCGAGGCCTGGATGGCGCTTCGCCACTTCCGCGACCTGCTCGGGATGCACGAACATGCCTTTGACCTTGGTGGTCTGGTCGGCACGGCCCATCCAGCCCTTGATGCGCATGTTGGTGCGCCCGCACGGGCTTTTTCCCGGCAGCACGGCTGACATGTCACCCGTGCCGAAGCGGATCATGGGGTAGTCGCGGTTGAAGGCGGTGACGACGACCTCGCCGACGTCGCCGACCGGGACGGGATCGCCGGTTCCCGGCCGTACAATCTCGACGATGACGCCCTCGTCGACGATCATGCCCTCGAGTGCGGGCGACTCATAGGCGATGATGCCGACGTCAGCGGTGGCGTAGCACTGCGAGCAGGCGATGCCGCGCTCCTTGTACTCGGCGCGCAGCGAGGGAAACAGCGCGCCGCCCGACACCAGCGCCTTCTTGATCGAGGACGTGTCGTGGTTGGACTCCTTGGCCTTGTCGAGCAGGATTTTGAGATAGTCGGGCACGCCGGTGTAGACGTTCGGGCGCACGTGTTGGATCGCCTCGAGCTGCTGCTCGGTATTGCCGGGACCAGCTGCAATGACTGCACAGCCGAGGGCGCGGGCGCCGGTGTCGATGATCCAGCCACCGGGCGTGAGGTGATACGCGAAGGTGTTGTGCACGATGTCGCCGGGACGGACGCCACCGGCAAACAACATGCGGGCGGCGCGCCACCAATCCTCGCTCTGGCCTTGCGGCTCGAAGATCGGACCCGGAGACATGAAGACGCGGCCAAGTTGGCCGGTCGCCGCGGTGGCGAAGCCTCCGAAAGGCGGGCGCTTGGCCTGCAGATCCTTGAGGGCACCCTTGCGCAGCACCGGCAGCTTGGCCAGGGCCTCGCGGGAGGTGACGGCGCCCGCATCGATGCCCTTCAGATGCTCGGTCATGCCCGGTGCCCGCGCCTGAGCCAGGCGGATCAGATCGGGGAGCAGATCCAGCTGCGATGTCTCGCGCACAGCTGGATCGCGCAGTTCCAGATTGTCGAAATGCTCAGGCGTCATGCGATGTCTCCCCCCGCTCGTTGTACGATTGGCTGCAACTCTACCGGCAAACCGCAGCACATTCGAGAGGGACTGCAATGCGTCCTTCGGATAGGCAGCGGGGTGATCCAATTCTCGAAGTTGCCCAACCCATATGTGTCATCCCGGTGCTTGTCACCGGGACCCATCGTGGCATGGCCGCAAGCGATTGCGACTGTGGCACCATGGGTCCCGGCAATAAATGCCGGGATGACATTTCTAACTCGCCCAAGACATGAATTGCCCTTGGCCAGGCAGCGGCACTGCATTCGATTGCATCGGGACAGTGTCTCGCGCCACTATAGGGGTCCAACGATCGTGAGGAGGATCCTGTGGCCGAAGGAAAACGACCGCTGCCGAAGCCGACGCCCGAAACCCAGCATTTCTGGGATGGCGCCAAGGCCGGCGACTTGCTGCTGCAAAGCTGCAATGACTGCTCGAAGACGTACTTTCCGCCGCGCCCCTTCTGCCCCAAGTGCGGCTCGCGCAGCGTCAAGACCGTGAAAGCCTCCGGCAAGGCGAAGCTGCATTCCTTCGTCATCCATCACCGCCCGGCGCCCGGTTTCGATCCGCCCTATGCCATCGCCGTGGTCGAGCTTGCGGAAGGCCCGCGCATGATGACCAACATCGTCGGTTGTCCGCAGACGCCCGAGGCCTTGAAGGTGGACATGAATCTCGAGGTCACCTTCGAGAAGCAGACGGACACCATCTCGCTGCCGTTCTTCAAGCCGGCCGGGACCTAAGGAGGTCAGACCCATGCGTCTGATCCCGTCCGCAACCTTCCAGGAGCCTTTCCATGAAACAGAAATCAGTCGCCGTCGTCGGCGCCGCCGAGACGACACAGCTCGGTGTCATTCCGGGCATGTCGCAGATCCAGCTGCACGCCGATGCGGCGCTCAATGCCATGAAGGACTGCGGCCTCAAGCCCTCCGACATCGACGGCATCGCCACAGCCGGTGAGACGCCGCAGGCGCTGGCCCAATACCTCGGCATCACGCCCACGTATGCCGACGGCACGGCGGTTGGCGGCTGCTCGTTCATGCTGCACGTGCGGCACGCGGCAGCAGCGATTAACGAGGGGCTGTGCAAGACGGTGCTCATCACGCACGGCGAATCCGGCAAATCACGCGTCGCGCCGACGCCGCGGCCACCCTATCCGGACAGCCTCGCCGGCCAATTCGAGGCGCCGTTTGGCGTCATGGGCCCGCCGACGATGTTCACGATTCCCGTCATGCGCTACCTCAAGCACTTCAACGTGAGCGAGGAGCAGCTGGCGATGGTCGCGGTCGTCCAGCGTGAGTGGGCGGCGAAGAATCCGCGCGCCACCTTCAAGGATCCAATCACCGTCGCCGACGTGCTCAAGTCGCGCATGATCGCCTATCCATTCCGCATCCTGATGTGCTGCCTCGTTACCGATGGGGGCGGCGCGCTCATTCTCACCACCGCCGAGCGGGCCAAGGACTTCCCCACCAAGCCGGTCTACATCGTCGGTACGGGCGAGTCCGTTGAAGGGCCGATGATCAGCCAGATGGCGGACTTCACGTCCTCCAGCGCTTTCAGGGTGTCAGGCAAGAAGGCGTTCGACGAGGCCGGCATCAAGCACACGGACGTCGATCACCTCATGATCTACGACGCCTTTGCGCATCTGCCGTTGTATGGGCTCGAGGACCTCGGCTTCGTCAAGCCCGGCGAAGCGGCAGCCTTCATCGGCGAGCGGCATTCGGCCCCCGGCGGCAAGCTGCCGATCAATACCAATGGTGGCGGCCTCTCCTACATGCATTCGGGCATGTATGGCATGTACGCGCTGCAGGAGAGCGTGCGGCAGATGCGGGGCACGGCGGCGGCGCAAGTCAAGGGCGCCAAGGTCTCCGTCTGTCATGGCGTCGGCGGCATGTTTGCGGCGTCAGGCACCATCATCTTCTCGAACGAGAAGGGGTAAGATGCGCTGAGGCGCGGCGGCCATTCTAGAACCTTGTTGGGGTTCGACTAAAAGTGGTCGATCCCTGCTCTCATCACTTTATCTTGCGCGAGATTTTTACATTCAGGGCGGGGGGCACATTGAACAGTCCTAGGCGAAAATGCTTCGTTGCCATGCCGTTTGGTTTGAAGCAGGCGGCAAATGGTGTTTCTTTCGACTTTGATCAAGTCTACTTTGAGTTCATCAAACCCACTGTCGAAGGGCGGTTAGCCGAGTATCCGGAGTACCAAGGTGCGCTCGGATTCGAATGCATCCGCTCGGACCAATGGAACGCGAGCGGTAGCGTTCACAGAGAGATGATACAACACTTAGTGCACAGCGATGTTGTCATCATCGACATCACCACCCACAATGCCAATGTGTTCTATGAGCTCGGCGTTCGTCACAGTTTTCGGCAGTATACAACGGTCCTGATCAGGAATGAAAAATATAGCATCCCCTTCAATATTGCCGGCATGCGCGTAGTTGATTATAATATGGAGTCTTCTGAAACGGTTGAAGCGTCTCGCGTGAAACTTGCTGACTGCATCCGTGAGAGTTTTAGTATCAAAGATAACGACAGTCTGGTGCACGAGGTGCTCCGGGATGTTCGACTGACGATGCCCCCGCGCCCAATTCTCGAAAGAGAAATCGTCGATCAACAACTCAAGACGAATACAACTGTGTCCGTGGGGTACGTTACAGGGGATATTTTAAACATCGATACAATCGATGTCTGGGTCAATGCCGAAAATACGAAAATGCAAATGGCGAGATTCCACGATGGTAGTGTCTCTTCCAATATACGCTATTTTGGAGCTCGACTGAATCGAAGCGGGTTCGTGACGTCCGACATTATCTCCGACGCGTTGCGCAAGAGCCTGCGTGGCGGTTCACACGTCGAAGCTGGCACTGTTGTGGCGACATCCCCAGGTTCGCTCGGTCGAAGCAACAATCTGCGGGCGATTCTGCACGTCGCAGCTATGCATGGCGTTCCGGGAAGGGGGTATGAACCGGTGCACAACATCGAGCATTGTGTCTGGTGGACCCTGGAGGAACTGGATAGGATAAATCAGCAGTGGCGCGTTAGGCCTTGGCTAAAGCATCCCTTCGATCGACCACTGTTGACCTCGATTTTGTTTCCGATGTTTGGGACCCGGTCCGGGATCTTGCAACCACAAGAACATGTAGATCGGTTGTTCCGTGCGGCGGCAGTCTATTTTGAGATGCACGAAAAGTCTACGATACGATCTGTTCGATTTCTTGCCTACACGGAAACAGACCGTATCCTGTGCGAGTCGGCACTCGGCACGCTTCGCCGCCTTAAGAAAATCCCAGATGAGCCCAAATATGGACAAGGCCTAGTATCACACGCTGTCCAGAATCGAAAAATGGATGATGGTGCAATTGGGACCATTAAGTCATAAGAGGTTACATTGTTGTCGATTGACAGACTTAGCGTGAAGCCATTGGTGGCATTTCGCTGTTGCGGCGGATTGCTGCCTTCCATGGCCTGGTCGGCTTGCTGACAGCTCTGCAATGATAAGATGGCATCGGCGTCGGCGGCATGTTTGCGGCGTCAGGCACCATCATCTTCTCGAACGAGAAGGGGTAAGATGCGCTGAGGCGCGGCGGCGGTCGCACCTTGGCGGGCCGTTGCCATGCGTTCGGCTGACCGCGTAAGGTGCAACGCGTTGGATCTGGCACGCGCGTTTGCCGAGCCGGATCCGCCAGCCGCGCCGAAGCACCTGCCCTCAAGCCCCGGAGACCGCATGGCGACCCTGAAGACCATCGAGCTGGCGCTGCCCGCCAGCCGCGCCGACCTCGAGAAGATCGAGATCGGCACCGTGGTCTATCTGACGGGCCGCGTGCACACGGCGCGCGAGGGCGTCTACAAGCGGGCGGTGGAGGAGCGTGCCAATATCCCCGAGGCGATCGGCTCGGCGAGCTTTCATTGCTCACCGGCCGCCAGCGTTGGCCCCAAGGGCGAGTTGACGGTCGGCGCGGTGACAGCGACGGCTTCGTTCCGGTTCGCCAAATGGATCGACGGCTGGCTCGACAAGTCGGGCTGCAATGTCATCATCGGTAAGGGTGGCATGTCGTCGGAGATCTACCGGCAAAGCTTCGTGCCGCATGGCGCTATTTATCTGACCACCGTCGGCTATGGCACGGGCGCCCTGCTGGGACGCGGCATCCAGAAGGTGGTGGCGGCGCATTGGCTCGATGAGCTTGGGCTGGCGCAGGCGATCTGGGTGCTCGATGTCGAGCGCTTCGGGCCGTTCCTGGCCGAAAGCGACCTCAAGGGCAATTCGCTGTTCGAGCGCGAAAACGCCAAGATCGCACCAGGGCTCGAGGCGCTCTACAAGGGCACGCGACCGGCGACGCTGCGCCGCTTCGGCGAGACCGACGACAAGACGGACGAGGTCATCTGATGCCAACGGATGTGGCCAAGGCGGCGCCCGATCTGCGCGACCGCGGGATTTTCCGCGCCTGGACCAAGGTATCGGTCCGCTACAACGACCTCGATCCGCTCGGCCACGTCAACAACGCGGCACTCGGCATTTTCCTCGAGGAAGCGCGCTGCCAGTTGATCGCGCCGCTGATCAAGGCACACGGACGGCATCTCGACATGGTGCTGGCGGCGACGTCGATGCAGTACCTGAAGGAGATGCATTATCCGGGCGAGGTGGAGGTCGGCATGCTCTGCACGCGACTTGGCACCAAGTCGTTTTCGCTGGCGCACGGCGTCTTTCAGGATGGCGTGTGCACGGGAACGGCGGAACTCACACTGGTGTGCTTCGATCTCGATCGACGCGTCACCGTCGAGCCGAAGCCGGATGTGCGCGCCTATCTGGAGAGCCTGCGGGCCTAGATCATCCTCGCACCCCCAAGCGGGTGCACGTTCCTGGCGATTGTCCGCGACGCATGCCACGGCTGCATCACCATCCGCTTGCCACGGTCTGACATTCGATCCACCTTGAGCCTCCTGGTGAACCTGCGGCGCCGACGAGCGCCTGCTTTGGCGACAAGGATGGCGATCATGGCTGATACGCATTCGATGATCATTCGCGGTGGCACCGTCATTGACGGTACCGGCACCGAGCCGTTCGAGGCCGATGTGGCGATCGACAACGGCCGCATCAGCGCCGTCGCCCCACGCCTGCAGGCCAAGGGCCGCGAGGAGATCAATGCCAAAGGCCACCTCGTGACGCCTGGTTTCGTCGATCTGCACACCCACTACGACGCCCAGGTGACGTGGACCAGCGAGATCAACCCGTCGACCTGGAACGGCGTCACCACGGCCATGATCGGCAATTGCGGCGTTGGTTTCGCGCCCTGCCGGCCGGAGCAGCGCCACATGCTGGTCAAGCTCATGGAAGGCGTCGAGGACATACCCGAAGTGGTGCTGACCGAGGGGCTGCCGTGGACCTGGCAATCCTTCGAAGACTATCTCAACGTGCTGGACCAGCGTCCCTATGATCTCGATGTCGTCACGCAGGTGCCGCACGCAGCGTTGCGCGTATTCGTCATGGGCCAGCGTGGCGCCGACCGGGAGCCCGCCACCGCCGATGATCGCGCCAAGATGGCGGCGTTGGCGGCTGCCGGCGTCAAGGCCGGCGCACTCGGCTTTTCGACCTCGCGCACCATCAACCACAAGACGCTCGACGGGCGTCACATTCCCACGCTGAAAGCCGACGAAGCGGAGCTTGCCGAAATCGCGGTCGCCCTCGGCAAAGGAGGTGCCGGCTGGCTGCAGGTGATCTCCGATTTCGACGAGCCGGACGCGGAGATGGCGCTGCTGCGCCGCCTCGTCGAGCGCTCGGGACGGCCGATGTCGATCACCATTCTGCAGCGCGACAACAAGCCGGAGGAATGGCGCCGCCTGATGGCGCAGGTGTCCGAGGCCAAAGCCGCGGGTTTGCCCATGATGGGGCAAGTCTTGACTCGGCCGACGGGCATTCTGCTCGGCTTCGAGATCTCGCAGAATCCCTTCATCGGCCGGCCGAGTTGGCGCGAAGTAGAAAACTTGCCGTTCGCCGCCAAGCTGGCGCGGCTGCGCCATCCGGAGTTCCGCGCCAAGCTCATCGGCGAGGCAACCGAGGATGAGGTCCTGAAGCGCCGCGTCACCCGCTGGGATCGCATCTTCCCGCTCGGCGATCCTCCGGACTATGAGCCGCCGGCCGAGCGCAGCATCGCTGCCCGCGCCGCACGCGAGGGGCGCAACCCCGCCGAGGTCGCCTACGACATGCTGCTCGAGAAGGACGGCACCGCCATCCTCTATCGCCCGCTCAGCAACTACACCTACGGCACGCTCGACACCGTGCACGACATGATGCGTCATCCCGATACACTGATCGGCCTCGGCGACGGCGGGGCCCATGTGAGCATCCTGTGCGACGCCAGCGCCATCACTTACATGCTCACGCACTGGACACGCGATCGCACGCGCGGCGCCAAGCTGCCTCTCGCCTGGGCGATCAAGCGGCTGACCAGTGACAACGCCCGCGCCATCGGCCTCAATGATCGCGGCATCATTCGGGCGGGCATGAAGGCCGACATCAACGTGATCGACTACGCCCGCCTGCAGCTGCATGCCCCGCACGTCGCCTACGATCTGCCGAGCAACGGTCGCCGCTTGATCCAGCGCACGGACGGATATGTTGCGACGCTGGTCAACGGTGTCGTCGTGACGCGCGAAGGCCGAAGCACAGGCGCGCTACCGGGGCGTCTGGTACGCGGACCACAGGCGGGTCCGCAACTTGCCACAGCCGCCGAGTAAACGGACGCGTCGCCGGCGCCCTGGAGCGTTAGCGCCACAGGCGTCGGCTGGCGATCTCGGCGCCTTTGACCAGGCTGGCAAGCTTGGCGTAGGCGACCTTGGGATCGACCTGCCGGTCGCCGGCAAAGGCGGCAAAGCCCGAGTCGGTGGACGCAATCACACGTTCGCGCCCGACGACGCCGGCGAAGCGTTCGATGCGTTCGGCCACGACCTCGGGATGCTCGACGTAGTTGTTGGTGACGTCGATCACCCCCGGCACCAGCACCTTGTCATCCGGCAACTTGATGCGCTCGAACACCCGCCACTCATGCTGATGTGTCGGCGTCGCCGCCTCGAGCACGAGTTGCGCTGGCCGGCTGCGAAGAATGACCGGCAGGATGCGCTCGAGCGGGATGTCGTGCGTGTGCGGGCCCTCGTAATTGCCCCAGGACACATAGATCCGCAGCCGCTCCGGCGGGAGGCCGATCAGGGCGCTGTTCAGCGCTTCTACCTGCTCCTCGGTATGACGCAGGAACGCCAGATCGCTGGCATGCTTGAAGATTGTGTGCCGCCCCATGGCGAGATCGGGACAATCGATCTGCAAGTCGAGACCCGCCTCGATGACAGCGCGATACTCAGCACTCATGGCGGCGGCCAACGCCTGCAGGTAGGCAGCATGCGTTGGATAATAGCGGTTCGGGTGGAAGATGGCGATGAGACCCGGCGAAGCGGCGGTCAGAAAGGCGCGGTGCGGCTGATGGCGGTCCAGCGCTGCCTTGATGCGGCGAATGTCGCCGTCGATCGGTGCGCGTGTGCGCAGCGCCACCGGCCCGGTGCACATGGGCCGCTGGAACTTCAGGGCGGCGGAGCGGCGGTGGCGTGCATGCTCGGCCGCACCCGGGAAGTCGTCGAGATCAGCCGCCGTCACCAGCGGACTGTCGCCGGAAAAGCCGGTCAAGCGATGACGGATGTAGCTGGCGTAGGTGATTTTCGAGAGTTCGCCGTCGGAGACGATATCGAGCCCGATGCGTTTCTGGTGCTCGACCTCGACATCGATGGCATCGCCGACAACGGCATCGAAGAGATCGTCCGTGACGGTGGCACCGTCATCGACGGCGCGGACGACGTCGGCAACCATGTCGCTGCGTGGCAGGCTGCCGACATGTGTCGTCAGGATGCGGTCGATGCGGCTCATGACACCCTCGGGCATTGCGTCGGCGGCAGAGACTCGCCGAGTGCGCATGGCACGCCAGCGGCCAAACCACGTGATGGCAACTCTAGATCACGGCAGGGTCGCGTGTCGCGCGCATAGTGACGGTGATCAGGGGCGCGGGCCGGACGTGCTGACATGCGGCGAAGGCCGTGAGAGAAAGTCGGATCCGCATCGGATCGGCCACTAATTGCATGCCGTCAGGTCCGACGCCGGCGCACCGAGGAGGTCGTGCGCGGTGGCAATGTCGAAGGCAGCGGCCGCGCGCTCGCGATCCGTATCGCCGAGAGCGTGCAGGTGCACCTCGTTGGCGCCGAGTGTCGCGCCACGGCGGCGGATCTCAGCGAGGTTGAGGCTGGCGACAGTGCCGATGGTGCGACCGCTTTCCAGCGCGCGGCGGCCATCGGCATCATGGCGAACGAGGACATAGCTGGCAGCCAGCGGCGCCGGGCAGCCGATCAGGCTGTAGACGGCGTGCGTGAAGTGACGGCCGGAGGCGCCGTGCCAGACGTAGTGGCCGAGCGGCTCGAAGAGGGAACGCAGGCGGGCCTCGGCACGGGCATAGATTGCGCGCGGGGGGCTGGCTGGAACTGTATGACTGGTGAATGACATGTTCTAATACCCTGGTACCGGCACCTTTACGCCAGTCGTTCACGAATGAGATGGCACTGTTGCAAAATGTTTCAAGCGCAAGTCCCATCACTGTGCCGTGAGATCGGCCGTTCTGCAAGCAACTTGCGATCGCAGTTTCCGGATCACGCAATTGTGAAGAGCCGCCACGGCCATGCGCCCTGGTCAGGATGGACAGCCCAAGTCCGGGCCGGGGACGAAGGTGTGACGGCACCAGGTCGTGCCCGCAGCAGGTGGCTTGGCCATGCCGAGTGGCACCGCAAGCCGACGCCGCAGCGACCGATCAACCGCAACGCGTATGACCGCAATCGAGGCACACCCAGCACCCACCTTCGAGAACCAGCGCCCCGTGACCGCACCGCGGACAGCGCTTGGCCGCCGTGTGGGTGACACCCGTCTTGACCACGGCGCCAGGGCCGGACACGCCGGGCAATCCCGGCGACATCGGACCCTGGCTGGGCGCTGGCGCGCCGGTGAACGGGCCCGCCGCGCGATCAGCTGCGGCCAGCGCCTCGCTGCCGTCACGGCGTGCATCGCCCGACCGCGGACTGAGAAAACCGATGCGCAACATATGCTGCTCGATGACTTCGCCGATCGCTGCCAGCAGGCTCGGCACATAGCGACCGTCCATCCACTGGCCGCCTTGCGGATCGAAGATGGCCTTGAGCTCGTCGACCACGAAGGTGACGTCGCCGCCACGGCGGAACACGGCGCTGATCATACGCGTCAAGGCCACGGTCCAGGCGTAGTGCTCGAGATGGCGTGTGTTGATGAAGATCTCGAAAGGCCGACGGCGCCCGTCGTGCTCGATGTCGTTGATGGTGATGTAAAGCGCGTGGTCGCTCGCGGCCCACTTGAGCTTGTAGGTGTAGCCGGCCAGCGCCGGATCCCGCTCCAGGGGACGCGACATGTAGACGACACCGCGCCCGGCCGTCGTCGCGGGCGCAGACGCCAGCGGCGTTGCAACGGCGGATGACGGGGCCGGCGAGGCTGTCGGCAGCGTGGCCGTTCCCTCGGGGCGCTTGGAGTCAGTCGCGGTGCTTTCGGTCTGTGTCAGCACCGAGCCCGTCACCGGATTGGGCCGGAAGGTGGTACAGCCCTTCAGACCCAGCCGATCAGCCTCGGCATAGATCTCCTTGAAGGCCTCGAACGGCATCTGCTCGGGACAATTGATGGTCTTCGAGATCGAGCTGTCGACATGGGGCTGCAAGGCCGCCTGCATTTCCAGGTGCTGGCGTGGGGTCAGCATGCCCGCGGTTACGAAGGCCGGCGGCAATGGCGCGGCCTCGCCTCGGTTCTGGCGGAACAGCCGATGGGCATAATCCTCCACCACCTCGGTCTCGACCGCCGACCCTTGGCCCCGGATGCGTCGGCTGTAGCGAAAATCGAACACCGGCTCGATGCCGCTGGAGACGTTGCCGGCGAGCAGCGAGATGGTACCGGTTGGCGCAATGGAGGTGAGGCAGCCGTTGCGGATGCCATGGCGGCGGATGGCGTCGCGCACCTCGGCCGGCAATCGCGCCACATTGGGGGCGGCGAGAAAACGATCGACATCGTACAGCGGGAACGGTCCCTTCTCGGCGGCGAGTTCAGCACTGGCGAGGTAGGCCGCCGCCTCGATCTGCTGCATCCAGCGCTGGGCGAGGGCCCGTCCCTCTGGCGTGCCGTAGCCGACGCCGCACATGATCAGCGCGTCGGCGAGGCCCGTGATCCCGAGCCCGATGCGCCGCTTGGCCTTGGCCTCGCGCTGCTGGGCCGGCAACGGGTAGGCGGATACATCGATGATGTTGTCGAGGCAGCGGACAGCCGTCGGTACCAGGGCCGCGAGCCGGGTCTCGTCGAGCCGGGCCTCGACCGTGAACGGCGCCACCACCAGACGCGCCAGGTTGATCGAGCCGAGCAGGCAGGCGCCATAGGGCGGCAGCGGTTGCTCGCCGCACGGATTGGTGGCGCGGATCTCCTCGCAATAGGCGAGGTTGTTCTGGGCATTGATGCGGTCGATGAAGATGACGCCCGGCTCGGCGTAGTCATAGGTGGCGCGCATGATGCGCTCCCACAACGCGCGCGCCCGGACGGTGCGGAACACAGTGCCGGCGAACACCAGTGGCCAGTCGGCGTCGGCCTCGACGGCTGCGCGAAAGGCATCGGTGACCAGGACCGACAGGTTGAAATTGCGCAACCGTGCCGCATCCGCCTTGGCGTCGACGAAGGCTTCGATATCGGGGTGATCGCAGCGCAGCGTCGCCATCATGGCGCCGCGCCGCTGGCCTGCCGACATGATGGTGCGGCACATGGCGTCCCACACGTCCATGAAACTGACCGGCCCCGAGGCACCGGCACCGATGCTGTGCACCAGCGCGCCCTCGGGCCGCAATGTCGAGAAATCATGCCCGATGCCGCCGCCGCGCTGCATGGTCAGGGCAGCCTCGCGCACATTCTCGAAAATGGCACTCAGATCGTCGTCGATCGCCCCCATGACGAAGCAATTGAACAAGGTCACGTCGCGACCCGAGCCTGCCCCGGCAATAATGCGGCCGGCCGGCAGGAACGCCAGATCGCTCATGGCGACGCGAAAGGTCTCGGCCCAGCGCTGCGAACCGCACTTTTTCTCCGGCTGCGCGGCCGCGGTCGCAACCCGCGCCCACGTGTCCTCCAGGGTGGCCTCGAGCGGCTCGCCCTCCGGCGATCGCAAACGATACTTGAGGTCCCAGATCCGCCTGGAGATGGCCGGCAATGTGTCGGTTGCACTGGACATGGACGATTGCGCTTCAGGTTGGCCGCGGGTTCGAACATCCTGCGATTGATGGTCAAACTATGACTCCGCGACGTCGACGAGTCAAGTATTGTTCTTTTATTGTTCCCTTATTATTCCGTAATCGCCGTTGCCAGTGTCTTGCGTGCCTCGGGCGGCAAGGGGGGCGGCGGCGTGCCTGCTGCCGCCTCGGCAATCAGGGCCGTGCTGCGGGTCTCGATGGCTTCCTGTAGCCGCCGCCGGAATTCGGCACGAGGCAGGCCGGGCGGGATGGGATCGAGAATTTCGACGATGATGGTGCCGGGGTGGCGTTGCAGGGTGCGGCGGGGCCAATAGAGGCCCGAATTCAGCGCCAGCGGGACACAGGGAATGCCGAGCCCCTCATAGAGGGCAATGTAGCCGGGTTTGTAGTCGGGCACATCGCCCGGCGTGCGCCGCGTGCCTTCGGGGAAAATCACGATCTGGCGCTGTTGGCCGGCCTTGACCTTGGCGTCGCTGATCAACTGCTTGAGTGCCGCCGAGGCCTTGTCGCGCTTGACCAGGATGTGCTCGAACTTGAGGCAGAACCAGCCGTAGACCGGAATCCACTTGAGTTCGTCCTTCAGCACGATGGCGGGATCGCGGAACAACGGCACCAGCGCGAAGGTGTCCCAGGCAGACTGGTGCTTGGCGACTACGAGGCAGGCCCCGGTAGGGATTTTCTCGCGGCCGCGTACCTCCAACCTGGTGCCGCAGATCAGCCGCAGCAGCCACACGCACGTCGACCCATGCCATTTCAGCCCCTGCATGGCCCAGCTGCGTGGCGCCAAGAGCAGCCAAATACCGAACAGGAGGAACAACGCTGTCGTGACATAGAACACCACGGCATAAATGATCGATCGGAACATCGTCCGGCATTGCCTTTCAGACGGGCGCGCACATCAAATGGGGCGGCGGACCGGCTGCGGCCGCTCTGCCACGGCGGGACGCCGCTCGACGCCGCCGATAATGCGACTGACGCCAAGTCGCGCGGCCGAAGTCAAGAACTTCAAATACTCCCCGACCAGCAGACGCGCCGTCGGCTGGTGCTGCCACCAGTGGGTAATCCTGAGCGTGCGCGATGGCACCGGATACGGAATGAGCTGCACATCCGGCATACTTCGCGCGAATTCGGCGAGGCTGCGCGGCATGTGGTAGCTGGAGGTGACGACTATCAGGCTGCGATAGCCGCGGGCCTCGGCCCAGTCGCGGGCTTCCGCGGCGTTACCCACGGTGTCGACGGCGTCATGGCCGAGATCGACGCAGCAATTGAACACAGCAAGGTTTCCGCCAAGACGGCGCCGAATATCAGCTGGAGTGCCGGTCTTGGGGTGCGCGCCGGAGATGAGCAGGCGGCGTCCGTGGCCTGCGGTGATCAGTTGGATGCCGGTCGCCACGCGATCCTCGCCACCGGTCAGGACGACAATGCCATCGGCGCGGGGGGTGTCCTGACGCACGACATGGCCGACGGTCATGGCGAACACGTAGAAGCCTGCCGTCAGCGCAAGCGCCAGGACGGCCATGGTTGGAATCAGCGTTCGAAGCACCTTCGCCATGACGGCCAGACCCGCTTCAGCCCGTCGCCTCGGGGGCGACTGTCTCCATAAGGATAGCGCATTCCGCCAATGTTGTGGCGGTGTTTGCTGGCCGTTCCTTCTCGCGACAAATTTAATGCGGGGCGTTCAGGATGCGTTTGACGCCGAACCGCGAGGTCAGCATGCACAGGCAGGCGATGACCACGACGACGACGACCAGCACCAGATAGCCGGGCGCATCCAAGGCGCCGGAGCCGACCATCCACTTGAGATCGGCCATGGAGACGGTGCCGCCACCCAGTAGTTCCATCACCTTCGGCAACAACAGGAACACCAGCATCGCGAAGACAGCGCCGACGACGCCCGCTCGGACGCCTAAGCGCAGGAAATGTTTTTCGAACTCGCGCGCGATGAAACGGTCGGTGGCGCCGACGAAGTGCAAGACTTCGACGATCTCGCGATTGGAGGCCATGGCGCTGCGGGTGGCCGAGATGATGATGGCGGTGGTCGCGGCGCCGACCAGCATCAAGATGGCGAGTCCGCCCAGGGCCAGCGACCGGGTGACAGTGCGGATCTGGCTCTGCCATTGCCGGTGATCGTCGATCGCCACGCCCTTGTAGCGCGCCGCAATCTGCGCCCGCAGCGGCTCCAGATCCGGGGGCGAGCGCCGGTCGAGCTCGATCGCAATCATGCGCGGGATCGGCAATGATTTCAGCGCGTCGGTCTTGCCGAGCCAGGGCTCGATCAGGGCCGAGGACTCCTCCAGACTCAGCGCCCTGACGCTGCGGATACCCGGCTGTCCCTGCAGGAATTTCGCCACATCCTGCACTAGCCGATTGGCGTCCGTGCCTTCGCGCGGCTCGACCTGAACAGTGATTTCGCTGGCTACGTCCTTGAGCCACGCCGAAGCCGCCTGATTGACCATGTAGACGGCGCCCGCGGTCAGGCAGGCGAGGAAGCACATGATCGAGACGACCAGCGTCAGTGAGCGACCGGTAACCGAGCCCGCAGGCACCACGGGGGCCGTGGCCGGCTCCTTCTTGGACACGCCGGTGGCTTGGGTATCGGCTTTCAATTCCTGGTCGAAGGCCGGCTCGTTGAACGGCGCAAAGCCACTCGGCGTCGCATAAGGATCATGGTAGGCGGACTGCGATTGCGGCTGTGTCGATCCCGGTGGTCCAGGAGGCGGCAGCCCCGCATAGCCGCCAGCCGGCTCCGCATACGGCTGCCCCGGATAGGGCTGGCCCGTTGGCGGGCCTGTCATAGGCGTCCCGGTTACCGTGTCGCTTGGCGCGTTCCGTGTCCGCAACGGCGCGCTGGGCGGCGGTAAGCCAAAGGGCGGTCCCGGCGGTGAGCCGGGTGGGCGGTCATATGATCCGGACATAGCCGTCGTGCAGCTCCAGCCGGGGCGCCTTGAACTGGCGCATCAATTGATGATCGTGCGTCGCAATGACAACCGACGTGCCGAGCCGGTTGAGTTCGATGAACAGCCGCAACAGGCGCCGCGCCATCTGCGGGTCGACGTTACCGGTCGGTTCGTCGGCCAGCAACAGCTCTGGCTTGCCGATGACCGCCCGGGCGATGGCTGCGCGCTGCTTTTCGCCACCCGACAGCACGGATGGGTAGTGGTCCATGCGCTCGCCCAATCCCACCCATTGCAGCAGATCCGTCACATCCTCCCGATAGTCCGATTCGCGTTTTCCGACGACCCTGAGCGGCAGCGCCACGTTCTGCCAGGTGGTCAGATGGTCGAGCAGGCGGAAATCCTGAAAGACGATGCCGATGCGGCGCCGCAATTGCGCCCGCCGCGTCGGGTCGATACGCGTTACATCCTGGGAAAACAATGAAATCTGGCCCCGCGTGGGGGCCTGCGAGAGAAACAACATGCGCAGCAGCGACGATTTTCCCGCACCCGAGGGACCAGTAAGAAAGTGGAATGAGCCTGGACGCAAATGAAAGTTGACGTCGCGGATGACCTCCGCGCCGCGTCCGTACTTGAGCCCGACGTTCTGGAGCCTGATCACATCATTCCCTGCCAACGCATGCCGATCGTCACCTGAGCCATCGCGCAAATCAGTGATGCGCCTTTATGCGAGAACCGGCAGGTTCGATCAATCGTCGATGAATGTGGCGGCCTCATGGGCCGTGGATGGCATTGGCGGGGAAGGCGTTTTCCTGGGGATGAGTGGTGCGCGTGGCTGTATTTCGCACGTCTCCAAGCCTCTGATATAGCTGTGCTGTGATGTCATCAGCAAAAGGTTCCTCCCCTATGCAACCGACCGACGCCCCACCGGATGGCATCGAAGTAGTCATCCCGGCGGCGACGATTGCCAAACGGCTGGATGCGTTGGCCGTCGAGATCGCGGCGGCCGGCCTCGAGCGCCCCCTCGTCATCCCGATCCTGACCGGCAGCTTCGTGTTCTCGGCGGATCTCCTGCGCTGCCTGCACAAGGCGGGCGTCAATGCCGAAGTCGATTTCATGTCGCTGTCGAGTTATCGCCATGGCACGCGTTCCGCCGGCAGCGTCGATATTCTGCGCGATATGGAACTGGACGCCGCCGGTCGCGAGGTGCTGCTGATCGATGACATCCTCGATACCGGCCGCACGTTGGCCTTCGCCAAGGATCTGGTGGCCGCGCGCGGTGCCAAGCGGATCCTGTCTTGCGTGCTGCTGAACAAGCGCGTGCGCCGGGCCGTCTCCATCGAGGCCGATTTCATAGCCTTCGAGTGCCCGCCGGTGTTCGTCGTCGGCTACGGCATGGACCTGGCACATCGCTACCGTGAATTGCCATTCGTTGGTCGCACCGTGTCCAGCTGAAGCCTTGGACGCTGCCTCGAAGTGAGCCTGCATCGGAGATCCCCATGGCCCGCATCCTTCTCGCCGACGACGATGCCGCGACGCGCGATCTGGTGCGGCGAGCCCTGGAGCTGGACGGGCATACGGTGACCACCGCCGACGATGGGGCCGATGCGCAAGCGCGGCTGGCGGCCAGCGGTCCATTCGATGTGCTGGTCACCGACATTCAAATGCCTGGCATCGACGGCATCGCACTCAGCAAGGGCGCTCTTGCCGCCAATCCGAAACTGAAGGTGGTGCTGATGTCGGCGCACGCCGATGTGCTCGACAGCGCGCGCACTCTCAACTTGGCTGGCGTGCGGCTGTTGTCCAAGCCCTTTCCCATCGACCGCATGCGCGGCGAAGTGCGAGCCTCACTCAACCAATAAGCCGCTTGTTACCGTCGTCGCCGTTCAACTGGAGCATCCCCATGCCAGAACTGAAATCGACGTTTCTCGGCGAGCTCAAGATCGAGGTCACCGACACCTACATGCTGGGCCAGGGCCATCTCGGGCGGCGGCGCCTGGATCGCCTCGATCGGGGCTCATTCACGGGGCCGCAGATCAAGGCCGAGATTCTGCCCGGCGGCATGGACACGCTGCTTGCCGGCGGCGACGAGGCGCTCCGGCCCGACGTTCGATTGCCCCTGAAGCTCGATGACGGCGAGTTCCTGCTGATCACCTATCGCGGCGTGCGGCACGGGCCACCGGAGGTTATGCAGCGCATCGCCAAAGGCGAGCAGGTGCCGCACGACGCCTATTATCTGCGCACGGCGCTGCAGTTCGAGACGGCATCGAAAACGTATGCTTGGCTCAATCGCATCGTGGCGGTCGGCGTGGGCAAGCGTGGCCCCACCGGCGTCGTCTACGAGGTGCATGAGATCCTGTAAGCTGCTCCACCCCGCGACCGCTGCTGCGCACGATCCTCATGCGTCGAGCTTGCCTCGTGACAGGGCGGGCTTGCGCCGGTAGGGTCCGGCCAACTCCATGGCGCGGGTCAAACCATCATGACGGCAAAGAAATCGATCGGTATCGTCGGCGCTGGTGCAGCCGGTATCTGCGGCGCCAAGCACATGCTGGAAGCCGGATTCGACGTGACGCTGTATGAGATCGGCAGCCACGTCGGCGGCATGTGGGTGTACCAGAACGACAACGGCCGCTCTTCGGCCTATCGCACGCTGCACATCAACACGGCGCGGGATCTGACCAACTTCTCCGATTTCCGCTTCGACGAGAGCGTGCCGCCGTTCCCGTCGCATTGGGATATGGCAAAGTACCTGAAGGACTACGCCGACCATTTCGATGTGACGCGGCGGATCAAGTTCAACACGAAAGTCGTAACCGTGGCGCCGGCCGCTGACTATGCCGAGGCGAAACCGCGGTGGGTGATCAAGACCGAGGCAGGCGAGACCTTCGCGCACGACACGGTCATCGTCGCCACGGGACACCTTACAAGGCCGCTGGAAGTGCCAGCCTTCCGTGATGGCTTCAAGGGCGAGTATCTGCATTCGCATGACTACAAGGAGCCGGCCAAATTCGTCGGCAAGCGCGTGTGCGTGGTTGGCGTCGGCAACAGCGCGCTCGACATCGCCAGCGACCTCGCGATGACGTCGCCGAACGTGACGCTGGTGGCACGCTCCACGGCGCTGATCATCCCGAAGCTGGTGTTCGGCAAACCGTTCTGGGACACCATCAAGCCGTTCTACAAGCCATGGGTGCCGGCCTGGGTGCGCACCAAGGCGTTGAAGGCCCTGGTCTACATGGTGCAGGGCGACATGAAGGAACTGGGCTTCCCCTCGACCTCGAAGCGCGTGCATGCGACGTCGAACGCCAACATCGTCAACCACATCAAGTATCGCCGCGTGCTGGTGCGGCAGGGCATCGAGAAGATCGAAGGCCGCAAGATCACCTTCGTCGACGGCCACGCAGACGAATTCGACACGCTGATCGCGGCGACGGGATATGTCATCGATCTCAACTTCATGGACAAGCGCGTTGTCGACATCACCGAGGATAATGGCCTCGACCTTTACATGCGCATCGTGCCGCCGGATTGGCGCGGGCTGTATTTCCTCGCCTTCTTCAATTCCGACTCGGCGCTGAACTGGATCACGGAGGGCCAGATCCGCTGGCTGCGCGAGTTCGAGACAGGGCGCGCCAAGCTGCCGTCGAAGCCTGACATGCAGGCCGAGATCGCCGCACGCAAGGCGTGGGTCGCCGCGCACTTCAAGGATACGCCGCGGCACGCCATCGAGGTCGAGCATCTCCCTTATTTCGCGGACCTCAAGCGCACCATCCGCGAGGCGCACAAGCGCGCTGGCACACCGCCATCCGATGTGCGTATCGCCGAAGTCAACACGCTGCCGCATCGCAAAGTCGTGCCGCGACAGATCGAGGCGGCGGAGTAATGCCGCCCCACTGCATGGCCTCTTGCGGGGCGCATGACAGCTTGGCTGTCACGCCTTCCCGCAACGGGCCGCATTGATTTACGCCTTCTTGTCGGCGCTCTGGTTGTTGAGGCGGGCGAGCAGGCTGCAGGTGTCCCAACGGGCGCCGCCGAGCTTGATCACCTCGGAATAGAACTGGTCGACCAGTGCGGCGACCGGCAAGTGGGCGCCATTCTTGCGCGCCTCGTCGATCGAGATGCCGAGGTCCTTGCGCATCCAGCTGGAGGCGAAGCCGAAGTCGTACTTGCCTTCCATCATCGCCTTCCAACGATTGTCCATCTGCCAGGAACCGGCGGCGCCCTTGGAGATGGTCTCGATCACCATGGGGATATCGAGGCCGGCTTTTTGCGCGAAATGCACGCCTTCGGCCAAGCCCTGTACGAGGCCGGCGATGCAGATCTGGTTGACCATCTTGGTCAGCTGCCCCGAGCCTGGAGGACCGATCAGGTTGGCGGCGCGGGCGAAGTTCATGATCACCGGCTTGGCGCGCTCGTAGGTGTCGCTGTCGCCGCCGATCATGACGGTTAGCACGCCATTCTGGGCACCGGCTGAGCCACCGGATACCGGCGCATCGAGGAAGTGGAAGCCTTTGGCCTTGGCGGCCGCGTACAATTCACGCGCGATGTTGGCGGACGCCGTGGTGTTGTCGAGGAAGATGGCATTCTTGCCCACGGTCTCGAAGGCACCGTCCTTGGCCAATGTCACCGCGCGCAGATCGTCGTCATTGCCAACGCAGCAGAACACGTAGTCGGCGCCCTTGGCGGCTTCAGCCGGGGTCGCAACTGCACGGCCAGCGCCGTATTCCTTGACCCAGGCCTGCGCCTTGGCGGCGGTGCGATTGTAGACGGTCAGCTCATGGCCGCCTTTTTTCAGCAGGTGCCCCGCCATCGGGTAGCCCATCACGCCGAGGCCGATGAATGCCACTTTCGCCATTGCCCGTCTCCTTGAGGTTCTTGAGGGTTGTGCCGGTTCTAGCGGATGGCGACGGGCTTGTCAGGTGCGGACAGCGAGCCTGATGCAGCTTGGCGCTCCTCGAGGGATTGGCAGCGCGTCTCACGCAGCAGAAAGGCACAGATCGCCGCGATGACCGTGCCAGCGATCAGGACCAGGAACGCCATGCGATAGGTCTCCGCGTCATAGACCCGGGCGCCGCCGGCGAGTTGACCGTTCCAGCCAAGGTCCAGCAGCCATCCCACCAGCGGTTGATAGAGCGCGCCACCACCGGTCATCATGCCGTTGACGAGACCAATGGCCGTGCCACTGAACCGTGTCGGATTATGCTCGCGCGTGGCGGCGAAGCCGACGATCTGGGCTGAGCCGCCAAAGCCCGAGAGAAAGCAAAGGCCCGCGATGGCGGCAGGTGTCAAACCCGGTGCCAGCACGAGGGTGGCAAGCGCGGCGGCGGACAGCAACAACCCACAGACAAAGGGCGGTCGGCGCAACTTGATCCGGTCTGACAGCCAGCCGAAGACCGGCGCGCCGACGCCCCAGCCGATGAAGACAAACGACGTAATGCCGGCGGCCTGCGATTGCGAGAGCCCTTGCGTGGTGACGAGATAGGGGACGCCCCACAAGCCTGCAAAGCCGAGCAGCGGCCCCGTCGATCCAAGGCCCGCGACGGCCAACAGCCACGTCTGGGGATTGCGTGCAACGTGACCGAGGCCGGTGAAGACGGAGCCAAGTCCGCGCGGGCCGCGGCGGCGATCGCGGACGGTTGCCCATGCCGCGACTGCGATGACGATGCCACCGGCGCCCGTCACCAGCATGGCGGTGCGCCAGTCGCTCGCTTCAACGGCGAGGCGCATGGGTGCCTGTCCGAAGACGCCGCCGGCCATGCCGAGCATCATGGCGAAACCGGAGAGCAGCGCGAACCGGGCTGGCGGGAACCATTGGCCCGCCACGGCCATCGCGCCAACCAGACTGAAGCCTGCGGCTGCCCCAATCAGAAAGCGCGCCGCCGACAATGCCCACAACGACGTGCTAAAAGCAAAGAGTGCGCAGCCCACGGCGCAACCGAGGCCGGCCAGAGTCATCAGTCGGCGCGGCCCATAGCGGTCGATGAGCATGCCAATCGGCAACTGCAGGCCGGCGTAGCTGTAAAAGTAGAATGCGGAGAGGCCACCGATGGCGCCCGCGCCGACCGAGAGGTCGCGCATCAGGTCATCGACCATGACGCTCGGCGTCACTCGCAGCACCCAGGCATAAAAGAAAAACAGCGCTCCGGTCAGCCAGCCCCAAAACGCCAGCCGTTGCGCCGCTGGCGTGATGCCAGGATCGCTACCGCCGGACGCGGAAGTCGTCATGCGATCATACCTTCACCGCCGCCATCAGCCGCTCGAAGAAGCCGCCGCACTGGCGCTTGTCGAGCCAGCGCAGCACGGCGACCACATCGTGCTTTGGCAGCACGACGATCATGTTGTTGCCGGCGCCGAGCGCGAAGTAAGCCTCCTCCGGCAATGCCGGGTGCTGCTTGCGGCCCGTATTGAGCCACCACATGAGGCCATAGTTCGGGTTGGTCGGCGACGGCGTGAGTGACTCCTTCACCCACGACGCGGGCAGCACTTGTTTCTCGCCCCACCTGCCACCCTGGGCGAACAAGAGGCCGATGCGGGCAAGATCCACCGCCGAGATGAACAGCCCGCCGCCCCAGTGCGCGCCGCCCGACACCGACTGCAGGCGCTTGCCGGCAACATCCACCCACGAGGTGCGATAGCCGTGCCATTCCCACTCGGCCGAAGCGCCGATCGGGTTCATGACGCGCTCACGCAGCACCTCGGGCAACGGCTTGCCGAAACGATGCAGCAGCGCCAGCGCCAGCACGTTCACGCGCACGTCGTTGTATTCGTAATAGCTGCCGGGCGTCTTGAGCTCCCGCTTCTCGCCCTTGCGCGTGTTCTGGCCGTCGAGATTGCGGTTGTGATCGACCTGATCGGATTTCTCGAACAGCACCCCCTGCCACTCGCTCGACTGCTGCAACAGATGCCGCCACGTGATCAGGCTGTTGTGGGCGCCTTCGAACAGTGGCGACTTGACCGTCCGCCCAACGGGCTCATCCAAGCCCGGGATCAGGCCATCGGCCACAGCAATGCCGGCGCAGATCGAGATGGCGCTCTTGGCGACGCTGAAGGTCATGTCGGCGCGGTTCGGATCGCCCCATTGGGTGACGATGCGGCCGCCCTTCATGATCAGGCCGGCTGGACCACCGCGCACGCGCGTGAAGCCCGCCACCTCGCTCCACGGCCCGGTCTCATTCCATTCGACGATGCCGACATACCGGCCATCGGCATGATAAAACGAACGCGGCCAGGGCGTTTCAGCGGCCTCGGCAAAGGCAACGGCCTGGCCAAGCTTGGCCGCATCGAAGCCGGCTGCGGCAGGCTCTGTGTGCGCCCAGGTCTGCCCATGGGCGGGTGGGACGTACGTGGTTCTGTTCGAGGACATGCGCTCCGCCTGACTACGGTTCAAATCTCAGATCGGCCGCACCTTCGGGGATCGATCGCTGGGCGTCAATCAACTGTGAGGCAAAGCGGCCATCAGCCGTGGAATATGCGCCATGCAATCGCGGCCACCAGAACGGCCGACGCGGCCCAAACAACACCAATGACCACGACGGCGCCCCGGCTGACCGGGCGGTTCATGGCTTGATCCGCAATGGCTCTGTGCTCAGCCATGATGGCCGGTGGCACCAGTTTCATGACGAGCAGAATAGCCAGCGGCAAGATAATGAGGTCGTCGAGATAGCCGAGAATGGGTACGAAATCCGGAATGAGATCGATGGGTGACAAGGCATAGGCCGCAATGGCAGCCGCCAACAGCTTCACAGGCCACGGCAGGCGGGGATCGCGGGCGGCAAGATACAGCGCGTGGGCATCGCGTCGGATAGCGCGGGCCCACTGTCGCAAACGAGCAAGCATGCGCTGGTTGGTCTCCAGGTTAGCAAACGAAAAATGCCGGGAGCGGTCACGGCGCTCCCGGCTTGGCAGCAGGCATGAGCGCCCCGCCTACTCCGCCGCAGCTCGATGGCCCGCGAGGACCTGATCGGCGAGCTTGCCAGTCAGTTCCGAGAGGTGATCGAAGCGGGCCGTGTAGGTGCCGACCCCCGCCGTCACCGATCTGAGCTCGATGATCAGATCCTGGATCTCGGTCTCCGGCATCTGTGCCTGCACCACATCCCAGCCGGACCAACCCTCGCGGGCATCGAACCCCAGGATCTGGCCGCGGCGCTGCGAGATGATGGCGTTGATGCGCGCCGTCGCTTCCGAGGGCACCGTGATCTCGACGTGCATGATCGGCTCGAGCAGCACGGGATTGCACTTCGGCAACCCCTCGGACATGGCGAGGCGTCCTGCCTGCCGGAAGGCCATGTCGGAGGAATCCACCGTATGGTAGGAGCCGTCGGTCAGCGTCACGGCGACGTCGACCACGGGAAAGCCCAACGGACCGTGACCGAGATAGTCCTTCACGCCGATCTCGACTGATGGGATGAACTGCTTGGGCACGACGCCGCCATGGATGCGGTCGTCGAACTTGAAGCCCTCACCGCGGGCCAATGGCTTGATCTCCAGCACCACGTCGCCGAATTGGCCGTGGCCGCCCGACTGCTTCTTGTGCCGGCCGCGGATCTCGATGGGTTTCCGGATGGTCTCCTTGTAGGGCACCTGACGGCGGCGGGTGACGGCCTCGATGCCGTATTTGCGACGCAGGCGCTCGAGAATGACGCGCAGGTGCATCTCGCCCTGGCCCCAGAGCACGATCTGGTGCGTATCCTTGGCGTGCTCGACGATGATGCTTGGATCTTCCTCTGTCAGCTTACCCAGCGCCGCGGTGAGCTTGACCTCATCCTTGCGGTCTTTCAGCTCGATGGCCGTGCCGAACACGGGGATTGGTTTCTCGACGGCCTTGATCTGGTTGATGCCGCCCTTTTCGAGGGTGACTGTCTCGCCCGTGCGGATCCGCTCCAGACGCGCGAAAGCCACCGTATCGCCGGCTTTGGCTATACCACGCTTCTTCGCCTCCTGGCCGGTGAGCGAGAACACGCCGGCAATGCGCTCCTCGGTGCCGTCGCCCATGACGGTGCTGCCCTCGGCAAACTCGCCGGCAAGGACGCGCGCCACGGACAGCTTGCCGCCGTGGGCGGTGTAGAGCGTCTTGACGATTTGCGCCGCGGAACGGGCATTCTCGAGCTTCATGCGCTTGGCGGTTTCGCCGACGAAGGGGGCTTCATGCCGCAGCGCCTTCAGCAGGCGGCCGACACCGTTGCCATTCTCGGCCGAGCCGAGCAGCACGGGACAGATGAGACCTTCGCGAAGCTCGCGCGCCAGATCGTCGAAGATGCGATCGCGCGGCGGCTGCATGTCGGAAAGCAGCTGCTCCATGAGCTCGTCATCGTAGTCGGCGAGCTTCTCCAGCATCTGGAAGCGGGCTTCCTGCTCGCGTTCTTTCACGGAGGCGGGCATGTCGATGATTTCGGACGGCGCGTGCTCGCGATAGATGAAGGCGCGCTCGGAGGCGAGATCGACGAACCCGGTGGCGATGCCGTTCTCCCAGATCGGCACTTGGCGCAGCACCAGCGGCACTTTGCTCGCTGGCTGCAGCATGGGAATGATCTCGCGCACCGGAACCGTGAAGCTGTCGATCTTGTTCAGGAACAGGAAATGCGGAATGCCGCGGTCGTCGAGCTGTTTCAGCACCAGCTGCAGCGCGGGCATGCGTTTGGGATCGGGTTCGATGACGACGACGGCGGCGTCACAGGCGGCGAGGATGGCGCTCGCCTCGCTCTGGAACTCGATGGAGCCAGGGCAGTCGATAAAGGTGAACTTATCGCCGAGGAATTCCACGTCGGCGATGTTAGGCTCGACGCTCATGCCGTGCTCACGGGCTTCGGGCGCGGCGTCACCGACCGTGTTCTTGTCGGCGATCGTGCCTTGGCGAGTGATGGCGCCGGTGCGGGCCAGGATGGCTTCGAGGAGTGTGGTCTTGCCGGAAAGGTACGGCCCGACCAGTGCGATGCAGCGGGCACTGCGGCCCGCGGCTCCGTCGGATTTCCCCATGGGGCTGCTCCTTGTCGCTCAGGCATGCGAACGGAGAGCCGCGCCCGTGCCTGAGGGTTCAGGGCACGGCAAGAGTATGGTGCGCCTGCGGCAATGCGTCCGTCAAGCACGCTGACAGGCACAATGGCGGCAAGCCTTAAGAAATTTGCTGAAGCGCGTCAGGACGATGATTTTTACGGTGGCACCAAACGACCGAAGGGCCGCCCGCTGCGCCAGCGGACGACCCTTCGATCCGGTATGTGGTCTCTGATCAGCGGTAACGGCGATGGCCGTAGTAGCCGTAGCGGCGCGGGCCGTAGTGCCGCGAGCCGTAAAAGAGCACCGGCGGGGCGATCACATACGGGGTAACCCAGATGCGGTTGCAGTGCTTGTAGCCGCGGTGATAGTGGCAGCGTACGGTCCAGTAGGTCTTCTCAACGGCCGAAGCTGCTGCCGCATCCGTCTTGAGGCCTCCAAGTCCTGAGCCTGTCGGTGCGGCTGCAGCGGTGGTGGCGGCCAGTCCGAGTGCCAGTCCCGCGAGGGGGCCAGCAAGCTTTGTCATGAATCGCATGGTCATCTCTCCATTCGCTTGACGTGCTCTTTCAGGGCGTGGTCTCAGGGCAACGAGAACTGCCCGTTTCATCCGTCGCCGATCCGGCAAATTTTCCGTCGCTACTCGATGTATTGCGGGAAAACAGTGTTGCTGTTCGCGACAAGATCGGTTGAGCAGCAACTGCCGTAAGCATGACGGCGGCCTGTGCACCTGATAGGACACGATACTTGATGAACGCACGATGACTGGCGATGGATTGCTGGGTCGAAGTGCCGGTGGTCGCCCGAGCTCACCAGTCACGGAAAAAGTTGGACAGAGATCATGACCTATTTCGAGGAGTTGGACCCGGAGCCGCGACTGTTGATGGGTCCAGGCCCCGTCGATGTCTATCCACGCGTCCTGCGCGCCATGTCGGTGCCGCTGCAGGGCCAGTTCGATCCGCAGTTCACCAGCTACATGAACCAGGTCATGGCGCTCTACCGGAACGTCTTCCGCACCGACAATCAATGGACCATGCTGATCGACGGCACGGCACGGGCCGGCATCGAGGCTTGCCTGACCTCGATCATCGTGCCCGGCGATAGGGTGCTGGTGCCAATCTTCGGACGCTTCGGGCATCTGCTGGCCGAGATCGCGCGGCGGGCACGCGCCGACGTGACGACGATCGAAACCGAGTGGGGGACAGTGTTTGATCCAGCCGCGATCGAGGCGGCCATCAACCGGGTGCAGCCGAAGGTCGTTGCCATGTGCCAAGGCGATACCTCGACCACGGTGCTGCATCCCTTGGCCGAGATCGGGCCAATCTGCCGCCGCCATGGGGCACTGCTCTATGTCGATGGCACGGCTTCCATTGCAGGCAACCCGTTCGAGACTGATCTCTGGCAGATTGATGTCGCGTCCTGTGGCCTGCAGAAATGCCTGTCGGGACCGCCGGGCTCGTCGCCCATCACGTTCAATGAGCGGGTAGCCGAGGTCGTGGCGGCGCGGCGGCATTTCGAGGCGGGCATCCGGCCGGCCGGTGCCATCGACGGCAACGGGCCGATCATCCAGTCGAACTACTTCGATCTGGGCATGCTGATGGACTACTGGAGCCCAAAGCGGCTCAATCATCACACCGAGGCCGCCTCCATGCTGTACGCGGCACGAGAGTGCGCCCGCGTGGTGCTGGAGGAAGGCCTGGATAAGGGCATCGCGCGGCATCGCCTGGCGTCGGCCGCGCTTCGGGCGGGTCTCGAGGCGATGGGGCTCGAACTGTTCGGTGACGCACAGAACCGCATGGCCAATGTGACCGGCGTCGTTATTCCGAAAGCCATCAAGGACCCGGACAGGTTGCGTGCCGACCTGCTCAACGACTTCGGCATCGAGATCGGCACCTCCTTCGGACCGCTGGCCGGCAAGATCTGGCGCATCGGTACCATGGGTTATGTGTGTCGGCGCCAGAACGTGCTGCGTTGCCTGGCCTCGCTCGAGCAGGTTCTGCGTCGCGCCGGTTTCACGACGCCTTCCGGCAAGGGTGTCGACGCGGCCGCGACGGTGTATGACAAGGCTGCGGCCTGAATCGAGGCGGCGTGTGGTAATCTCCAATCGAGACCCTCCAGCAAGGGAGACCGGCGATGCCCGTACAGCTCGCCATCGAGGACCAAATGACGATCGAGGAGTTCTTGGCTTTCACCGCCGAGCGCCCCGATGATGAGCGTTGGGAGCTGATCGAGGGACAGCCGGTCATGAATGCCACGCCGACGGACTTCCATCAGATCATTGCCACCAATATCCTTGTCACCCTCGATACCCTGCGCCGGGCAAATCGGGCATCATGGATCCCCTTGATCGGCGTTGGCACGCGCGTCCCCATATCGCCGCGCAGCCTGCCGCAGCCCGATGTGATGGTGAAGGCCAATGCTGGCACAGGACAGTCCGTTTCCGATGAAGCGCTGGTGCTGTTCGAGGTGCTCTCACCCAGTAACGACGCCGCTGATCAAGCTTGGCGCCGCAAGGTTTACGCCAGCATCCCCAACCTGCAACACTATGTGACGGTGTCGCAGAAGAGCGTGCTGGTAACGCGACATGACCGTGCCTCGGGTTGGCAAGGCGCCAAGCTCACGTCGCTTGCAGAAGCGCTGCTGCTGGACGCGCTCGGTGGTGCAATCCCGCTCACCGCGATCTATCGGGATACGCCGCGGGTCGGGTGAATCCATGAGAATCTAAGGGTAGCCGCTGCTGGCGACGACACCTGCTGTTGGGACATCAACTATGGACACGAAGCCGGGCCTAGCGCTCCTCGCGGGGCCGCCGAAAGTGATCAATGTCGGCCTCGAAGGTTTCGCGCGCGAGCTGGAATCGGCGGGTGCCCCGGTGGTGCACGTCGCATGGGTGCCGCCAGCGCGCGGTGACACCAAGCTGGCGCGACTGCTTGGAGTACTGGGATCTTGAGTGTGACCAGCGCAGATCTCGCGGCACGTATTGCGGCGGCCAACACGGAGACGGTGCGGCGCATCCTCACGGGTGATCCGGTGCTGGTAGATGTGATCCCTGCCGCAACTGCGATCCCTGCATTGAAGCCAGGCATGATCCTGCATGCGGGACCGCCGGTGGATTGGGTGCGCATGTGCGGGCCGATGCGCGGCGCCGTGATGGGCATCGCCGTGTTCGAGGGCTGGGCGCGCAATCTGGCCGATGCCGAAGCCAAGGCCGCAGCCGGTGCCTTCACGTTTCTGCCCAACCACGATTTCGGCGCTGTCGGGCCGATGACAGGCATGACGACGCTGTCGCAACCGCTGCTGGTGGTCGAAAACCGTGCCTTCGGCAATCGCGCCTACTGCGCCATCAACGAGGGCCTCGGCAAGGTGATGCGTTTTGGCGGCAACGATGCCGAAGTGCTGACGCGACTCGCCTGGTTGCGCGACGTGCTTGGCCCGTCGATGGGCAAAGCACTGCGCGAGATGGGCGGCATTCCGCTGAAGCCGATCATCGCGCGCGGCCTCGGCATGGGCGACGAGATGCACCAGCGCAACGTTGGCTGCTCGAGCTTGTTGCTGCGCCAACTGGCCCCCGCGCTGGCACGCACCGCTACCGACACCGCCGCGCTGGCGGAGTGTCTCGCCTTCATCGGCCGCAATGACCAGTTCTTCCTCAACATCGCCATGGCCATGGGCAAGGCCATGACTGATCCGGCGCGCGATATTCCTTTTTCATCGATCGTCACCGCGCTCTGCCGCAATGGCACCGACTTCGGCGTGCGCGTCTCCGGCACCGGCAACGCCTGGTTCACGGCGCCGGTGGAGATGCCGCAAGGCCTGAACTTCCCGGGCTTCACCGAGGCTGATGCCAATCCGGACATGGGTGACTCGGCCATCGTGGAAACCATCGGCCTTGGTGGCTTCGCCATGGCCGCAGCACCGGCAGTCGTCGGTTTCGTCGGCGCGGGACGGGCATCGGACGCCGCCGTCTTCACGCGCTCGATGGGCGAGATCACGTGGCAGCTCAATCCCGAGTGGACCATTCCGGCCATCGATAATGCGGGTGTGCCGACCGGGATTGATATCCGCCGCGTCGTCGAGACCGGCATCGCGCCGACCATCAACACCGGTATCGCGCATCGAAAACCGGGCGTGGGCCAAGTCGGCGCCGGTATCGTGAAGGCGCCGCTCGCCTGCTTCGAGGCGGCGCTGCTGGCCTTCGCGACCTCCGTCGGTGCAGCATGAGTACGCTTGTGCCGCTGTCGATGGCCGACCTCATTCTGGCGGCGGTGTTCGTGTTGGCGAACGGCGTGCTGTCGGTCGTCTATGGGCTGGGCATCGAGCGGCGATTGATCGTTGCGGCCTTGCGCATGGTGGTGCAGCTGGCAGCGATTGGCTTCGTCTTGAAGCTGGTGTTCCAACAATCGTCACCGCTGTGGACGATGTTGATTGCCTTGGTCATGATCGGCGTCGCGGGCTGGGAATCGCTCGCGCGGCAGACGCACCGCATCAAGGGTCCCGGAGCGCTGGCGCTTGGCAGCGCAACGCTGCTTGCCGTCGGCTTGCTGTCGACGCTCTATGTCACCACGGCCGTGATCGGCTCCGAGCCCTGGTACGCGCCGCGCGTCTTCCTGCCGATTCTCGGCATGATCCTCGGCAATGCGTTAACTGCGGTGGCACTGGTGCTGGAAACACTGACCACGGCGGCCCATACCGAGCGGGCCGGCATCGAGGCGCGGCTCGCCATGGGCCACAAACCGCTTGCGGCTTTCCAGGGTATCGTGCGGCGCGCGCTGACGACGGCGCTGATGCCGATGCTCAATTCGATGGCCGTGTCGGGCCTGGTGACGCTGCCTGGCATGATGACGGGACAGATCCTCTCGGGCGTCGATCCCGTCGAGGCGGCGAAGTATCAGATCATGATCATGTTCGTGATCGCAGGCTCATCGGCGCTGGCGGCAGCGGCTGCAGCCTTCGGCAGCGTGCGATTGGTCGTCGACGAGCGGGCGCGATTGCGGCTCGACCGGATGTCACCACGCTGAAGGATCGCCGACGAAAAAAGGGCCGCTCATGCGAACGGCCCAAGTCTAGGGAGGAAACGCCCAAGGTGGGCTGTGGGCGAAGCAGCTAAGCTACTTGGGCCACATACCGGGAGATGTGCTTATTCGCGGAATCGTGCAAGGGCTGGGAGCGCAACTTGGGCGAATTCCTGCACGTTCACAGAGCAACGTGGCGCAGCCGCCACACTGCGATGCCCTCAGTTCAGATGTTGGCTTGGATGGAGACCGGTTTCGTGATCGATAACCCTCGCCTCAACTTGAGGCCGCTGCTGGAAACGGCGCATTCGCTGGCTGATGCCTCTGCCAAGGTCATCTTGCCGTACTTCAGGAAGCCCATCGATATCGAGAACAAGGCGGCGGCGGGCAAACCCCTCGATCCCGTCACGGCAGCGGACAAGGCGGCCGAGCGCGCCATCCGCAAGTATCTGGCCAAGGCGCACCCCGACCACGGCATCCTCGGCGAAGAATACGGCGCACAGGCGGGTGATTCACCGTGGCAGTGGGTGATTGACCCGATCGACGGCACCAAGGCTTTCATCACGGGAACGCCACTTTGGGGCACCTTGATCGGCCTCAAGCATGGCGAGCGGGCTGTGCTGGGCATGATGGACCAGCCGTTCACAGGCGAGCGCATCTGGGCCGACGGCAAGGGTGCGCAGTGGCGGCTGTCTTCCGGCAAGACGAAGCGCATCGCGACGCGCGCCTGCAAGCGGCTGGATGAGGCGTCGCTGGCGACGACGAGCCCGGACCTGCTGGCCAAGGGTCTCGAGACCGACGTCTTCACGGCGCTCAAGGGCAAGGCGCGCCTGACCCGCTACGGCGGCGACTGTTACGGCTATTGCCTGCTGGCTGCAGGCCACATCGACATCATCGTCGAGTGCGGGCTCAAGCCCTACGACATCGTAGCGCTGATCCCGATCATCGAGCAGGCGGGCGGGCGGGTCACCACCTGGGACGGCGGCCCGGCCGAGGGCGGCGGCCGCATCCTCGCCACCGGCGACGCAACGCTGCACGAAGCCGCACTGAAGCTGATTAAGCGAGGGTAGGTGGCGCTCACGCTGCCGCGCTGCCGACGCCCAAGTACGCATCGAAGGCGGCCCAGAAGCGCTGGCGAATGTCGTCGCGCTCCTGCAGGATTTCGTGGCGCGAGCCGGCGATGACCACGCGGGCGCCGACCTTGAGGCGCGCGGCGAACTGCTCGATGGCCAGCGACGAGACGATGCGATCATCGCCCGCGCCAACCATGAGCAACGGCACGCGAACCTGGCTCGGATAGATGGGATCGTTAAGCATCGCGATGGACTTGTAGGCGGCGCGCAGCCAGCCGACGGTCGGTGCGCCGAGGGCCAGATGCGGCGCCTGCTCCAGCATCTGGCGGTTGCGCATGAAGCGCTCGAGATCCGAAGTCAGCGGATTGCTGTCGAAATCGCTGGCTTCCTCGGGGGCCGGACCGCCGCCCATGACATAGCGGCGGCTGGTCGGCAGCAAGCCCAAGCCCAAGGTGCTCGCATAGAGCCGCGCCAAGCCTTGCGGAAAGCCGATCTTGTCATCGTGAAAAGCGACCATCGGCGCCGACAGCACCATGCGGTCGAACCAGGAACCGGCGACGGTGGCGTTACGCAGCAGGATGTTGCCGCCCATCGAGTGTGCCAGCGCGATATAGGGTGGCGGGCAATCGGGCAGCACGACGTCCTTCATGAAGCGGGTCAGATCGGCATCGTAGTCGGCGAAGTTTACGACATGACCTTTACGCCTGTTGGGCAGCAGGCGCTCCGAGCCGCCCTGGCCGCGCCAGTCGAAAATGGCAACGGCAAAGCCGCGACGGCGCAGATCGGCGATGGTCTCGAAGTATTTCTCGATGAACTCGGTGCGACCACTGAAAACGCAGGCGGTGCCGCGACGGGGGCCACGCGTCGCCTCCCAACGGGCAAAACGCAACGCCACGCCATCATGGCCGGCAAAGCTGCCAACGACCCCGCCGCTCGGCACGGGATTGCGGGCCAGGGTGACCAGATTGAATGTGGTCGGGCGCAAGTCCTGCAGGCCCGCAGTGGCGGTTTCCAGATCGGCAGCTTGGGCATTGGCGGCCATCGGTCGGCTCCCGGCATGTCGTCGCGGCACATGAAAAAGGGTGCGGTTGCGACTCGTCGCACCGCACCCCGACACTAGCAGATTTCGCGAGGACCTTGGATTGCCGATATGCTTGGCTCAGTAGGGGCGCTGACCCGGATAATACCGGGGGCCGTGGTCCTGGGCGTACGGGCCGTAGCCACCGCGCCGAATGAGATCGGCATTGATGATCTCGCCGGTGCAGCGATCCAGCTGCAGATCATAGAGATCGCCACTGCCGCGCCGGGCCTTGATGCGGGCGGTGCCGTTGCGCAATTCCGGATCGTGGAAATCGCGCCAGCCTTCATCGATCAGGCGGCGGCGCACCTCCTCGCGGGGCACGCAGGCCTCGCTGTAGCGGCGGGCCTGCGGATGGGGCCGATAGATGTCGTGGTCGCGATAGACAGTCGCTGGCGGCAGCGGAATATGGGGCGGTGCCGGGCGATGATAGTGCTGCGGGTGGCTGTATTTCTCATCCGGGCCGTAGAGGTCGCGATAGCGCGGATCCTCGTAGGCGCCGGAATAACGGTCGGGCAGGCGGCCGTAGTCGAGATCGGCTGCCGACGTTGTCGTGGTGCCGGCTGATAGGGCTGCAGCAAGTACGCCTGCTGCCAGCGTGGTCGCTTTCATGGTTGCTCTCACGGGGTTAACCTCCTGGCGCAGTGCGCTCGCCGAAGCGCCTCCATCCCACACTAGACTGGGGCAGTCTGGCGGCTGCAAGCTGAACGGCGGCCCGAAACCGCATTCATCTGCCGTTCATTCCGCGCTTGACGTGCGCGCCAGAAACCCATTCCGAGGGAGACGCTAACACGCTGCAATTGCGGGTAAAAGATAGACCGTGTTGAGCATAAGCGGAGGCTGTTCAGAGTGTGGCGGCGCCGGCACAGGCGGCGTTCACCAGCGTAGCGCGGAGGCTGAGCCGATCACGGGCGGGGCATCGCCAGAAAGCAAATTGGCGAGGCGCATGGTATCGATGTCGGCGCCATTCATCGCCTCGTCGCGATGGATGCCGGAGGCGATGAAGAGCGCGTCGACACCGGCCCCGGCCGCTGCTGCCAGATCGGTGCGCACAGAATCGCCGATCGCCAACACACGACGGCGCGGCACCGGCCCCCCGCGCAACTCGGCAGCCACATCAAGGGCCTTGGCGTAGGCGACCGGGTGCGGCTTGCCGGCCCAGACGACGTCGCCGCCGAGGCCGGCGTACAGCGTGGCGATGGCGCCGGCACATTCGAGGAGGTCGGCACCGACGTGGACGTGCAGATCCGGATTGGCGCACACGAACGGCAGTCGGCGCTGGCGCGCGGCCTGCAGCGTGGGGAGATAGTCCTCGGCCTTTTCGCGGCGATCATCGACGAGACCGGTGCAGGCGATGGCTTCGGCCTCGGCAATGGCAACAGATGGGCCGGGCAGGGCATCGAAGAAGCCGCGATCGCGACGCAGCGGACCAATCTGATGCAGCCGCTGATAGCCCTTGGCGCGGATATGACTGAGCGCCAGGTCACCTGACGAAACAATGCGGTCCCAGGCGCTGCGCAGCACCGCCCGGTCGTCGAGGACGCGGGCGACGGCATCGGAAGGCGAGGGGGCGTTGGAGACCAGCACGACAGTTCCACCCCCCGCGCGAAAGCGGGTCAGTGCGTCATTGGCGGCGTCGAAAGCGCGTTGGCCGTCGTGCACCACGCCCCAGATGTCGCACAGCAGCACGTCGTAGCGCTGCAACAGGTCACGGGCCTCGGTGATGATGGTGGGCGGGGTCACGGGGCGCCTCGCTGCGCGATGAAGGAAAGGTGCGCACTCCACACCACAAACCGCGGCGAAAAGCCAGTGCGGTGCGTGGCGGTCTGAGCACGTGACCGAGGGCGGTCGGGTGGATTACTGTGGTGCCAGCTGAGGCGCGACGGAGCAGGCGGAATGACGGATATCCGCGATCAGGAGACGATCGGCGAGATCTGGACTGCAGCGGTGGCGACACATGGCGCGCGGCCGTTCCTGGCTATTCCCGCCAATCCCGGACGGGCCTATCACCCCGACGGGCTCGAGCTCACGTATGCGGCGGCCGACACCGAAGTGCAGCGGCTGATCGCGGCCTATCGGGAGGCGGGTTACGGGCCTGGCCATCGCGTGGCCCTGCTGCTCGAGAACCGGCCCGAGCATGTGCTGCATCGGTTGGCGCTGAACAGCCTCGGCGCCTCGTGCGTGCCGGTCAATCCCGACTACCGGCCCGCCGAAATCGCTTATCTGCTGGAACACTGCGAACCGCAGTTGCTGCTGACGATCGCGGCGCGGCAGGCGCACGTAGAAGCCGCCCTGGCCCTGAGCGCACACAAGCCGCCAGTGCAGCTCATCGAGCACGGCGGCGCGCCACCAGCGCCGCAGGTGCCTAAGTCAGCTGAGCCGATTACGCCGCTGACGGAGGCGCAGATCCTGTACACGTCGGGTACCACGGGACGCCCCAAAGGCTGCATCATCTCACATGGCTACGAGGTGGCATCGGCAGCGCGCTATGTGACGCTGCCGGGGCGGGCACAGCTGCGACACAGGGCAGAACGGATCTATAACCCTTTGCCGCTCTATCACTGCAACTCCGGTATCGTGTCGTTGCTCGGCGCCGTGCTCACCGGCAATTGCCAGATCCAGCCTGATCGTTTCCATCCCGAGCGCTGGTGGAGCGAGGTGATCGAGACCCGGGCGACGATCATCCACTATCTCGGCGTCGTCATCCAGATGCTGCTGAAGCGCGAGCCTTCCGGTGTGGATCGCGCCCATCAGGTGCGCTTCGGTTTCGGCGCCGGTGTCGAGCCGCAGTTGCATGCGGCGTTCGAGGCGCGGTTCGGGTTTCCGCTGCTCGAGGTATGGGGCATGACCGAGATGGTGCGCGTGCTTGGCGATACGGTGGAGCCACGGCAGGTCGGCACGCGCGCGTTCGGACGGCAGTTTCCCGGCGTCGACGTCCGCGTCGTTGACACCGACGATCGAGACGTAGCCGACGGCGAGCCCGGCGAGATGGTCCTACGCCACTCGGCGGCAACCCCGCGGCGCGGGGCGTTCTCAGGCTATCTCAAGGAACCCGCTGAGACCGAGAAAGCCTGGCGGGGGGGATGGTTTCACACTGGCGATACGGTCACGCGGGCAGCCGACGGCATGCTGCATTTTGTCGATCGCAAGAAGAACATCATCCGCCGCTCCGGCGAGAACATTGCCGCGGCCGAGATCGAGGCGCTCCTGCTGACCGACGAGCGCGTGCTGCAGGTGGCCGTGATGGCCGTCAAGGACGAGGTGCGCGAGGAGGAGGTGCTGGCCTGTGTCGTGCTGAAATCGGGCACGCCAGATCGTGCCATGGCCGAGCGGCTGTTTGCGCTGTGCCACGAGCGGCTCGCTTACTACAAGGCACCGGGCTGGATCTGGTTCGCGCGCGACTTGCCGACGACAGGAACACAGAAGATCCAGAAGCACAGCATCTTCCCTGATCATGCCGATCCGCGGACCGCTCCAGGCATGATCGATCTGCGAGCGCTGAAGCGCCGCGAGAAGGTTTGAGAGGCATGACGCCAAAGGAACAGTCGATGAGCGACGCGCCGCAGAAGTTCGGCTTCACGGACGAGCAACTTGCGACCGGGCCGCTGACGTTCCGAGACGGATTGTTCAAGGATCAGGTCGTTCTCATCACCGGCGGCGGGCGCGGCATCGGCAAGGCGATTGCGGTGCAGATGGCGCGGCTCGGCGCCAGGATCGCCATCACCGGCCGCAATGAGGAACGGCTCGCCAAAGCCAATGCACTGATCGAGAGCGTCGGCGCCGAGGTCATCGCAATCCCGATGTCGATCCGCGATCCCGAGCTGTGCCAGCGCACGGCGGAGGCCGTGGTGGCACGCTATGGCCGCATCGATCATCTGATCAACAACGCGGGCGGGCAGTTTCCGCAGGCGGCCATCGACTTCAAGCCCAAGGGCTGGCTCGCCGTCGTCGACACCAACCTCAACGGCACCTGGTACATGATGCAGGCGGTGGCCAAGCACTGGCACGCAACCAAGCAGCCGGGCTCGATCGTCACCATCGTCGCGGTCATCGGGCGCGGCATGCCGGGCATGGCGCATACGGCGGCGGCACGCGCCGGTGTCATCGCGCTCTCGAAGACGGTGGCGACCGAGTGGGCGCCGCTCGGAATCCGCGTCAACTGCGTGGCGCCGGGCATCATCGAGAGCGACGGCATGGACAACTATGATGCCGCGACCGTCGCCCGCTATCCCGGCATGAACCCGATGCGCCGCATGGGCACGGTGCGGGATGTGGCCGACGCTGTTTGCTATCTATCAGGCCCGTCGGGCGCCTTTATCACCGGCGACGTGGTGACGATCGATGGCGGCGGCCAAGTGTGGGGCGACTTCTGGGCGGTGCCGCGGCCGGGTTGGTTCGACGGCACGTGAGTCTGGAGACGGCAATTGTGCTGGCGCTAGAGGCGGGTTAATCGGTGACGCATGACCGACACCCAGCCCATGGCACGCCCAGCCCGCCGACCGCCCGGCATCGAGGGCCTGACGCTGCTCGCCTCCGACGGCTTCGACGATTATCGCCTCATCGACAGCGGCAATGGACGCAAGCTCGAGCGCTTCGGCCGCTTTACCGTCGACCGACCCGAGCCGCAGGCCCTGTGGCAGCCGCGTCTGGCGCCGGACGTGTGGCAGCGGGCTGACGCGACGTTCTCTGCCGAGGACGACGAGGAGGCCGGCAAATGGCGGCAGAAGGGCACCGTCCCCGACACTTGGCGCATGAGCCTCGGTGAGGTGGTGCTGCTGGGCCGGCTGTCGGCGTTCCGGCATCTGGGCCTCTTTCCTGAGCAGCTGCCGCATTGGGATTGGATGCGCAGTTGCCTCGACAAGGTGCGCGCTGCCGAACCGGAGAGCCGTCCACGGGTGCTCAATCTCTTTGCCTACACCGGAGCGGCATCGCTGATCGCGGCTGCGGCCGGCGCCGAGGTGACGCACGTCGATGCCTCGAAAAAGGCGGTGGCGTGGGCCAAGGAGAATCAGGCTGCGTCCAAACTCACCGAGGCGCCGATCCGGTGGATGCTGGACGATGCGCGCAAGTTTGCCGCCCGCGAGGTGCGACGGGGCAAGAGCTATCACGTCATCCTGGTCGATCCCCCGAAGTTCGGGCGCGGGCCCGGCGGCGAAGTCTGGGAGCTGTTCGAGCACGTGCCGGCCTTGATCCGCGATTGCGTGCAACTGCTGGCGCCGCAACGCAGTGCCATCGTGGTGACGGCTTACGCGATCCGTGCCTCGGCGCTGTCGATCGGGCAGCTGCTCGACGACGCGATCGGCGACCGGGCGGGACGGCTCGATTGCGGCGAGTTGGCCATCCGCGAGCACCAGGGCCATCGGGCCGTGCCGACCTCACTCTATGCCCGTTGGGTGAGCCATGACCTCGGTCCATGATCCCGCGGCGTCGGGCTCGCGCGTGGTGACCAGCCTGCAGAACGACACCGTCAAGCTGGTCCGCTCGCTGGAGATGCGCAAGGCACGTCGTGAGACCGGCCTGTTCGTGGCCGAAGGTGCGGCCTTGCTGATCACGGCGCGCGACCATGGCTGGATCCCTAAGATCCTGGTGCATGGCCCCGGTGCCGGCGATCAGCCGATGGCGCGCGGGCTGATCCATTGGGCGCGTGAGGCCGGCGCTGATTGCCTCGATGTCACCGCCCCGGTGCTGGCCAAAATCGCCGCGCGAGACAATCCGCAAAGCCTGATCGGTGTGTTCGAGCAACGCCTCGCCGCGGCCCCACGGCCGCAGAACATCACCGCCCAAGGCCCGTGGCTGGCGCTGGAGGCGATCCGCGATCCCGGCAACCTCGGCACCATCCTGCGTACCGCTGATGCCGCTGGTGTGGCCGGCATCCTGCTCGTCGGCACAACCTGCGATCCTTTCCAGCACGAGGCCGTGCGCGCCAGCATGGGCTCGATCTTTGCCGTGCCGCTGGTCAAGCTGGAACTGGCCGACCTGATCGAATTGGCCAAAGCTTGGCCTGGGTCTGTCGTTGGAACGCATCTCAAGGGCACGCAGGACTTCCGGCAGGTGACCTATGCGTCGCCGACCCTGCTCGTGATGGGTAGCGAAGGCGATGGCCTGAGCCGCGAGGCCACGGCGGCCTGCAAGTCGCTGGTGCGCATTCCGATGCTCGGCCGTCTCGATTCCCTCAATCTGGCCGTTGCGACCGGGCTGATGCTGTACGAGATCCAGCGGGCGGAGCTGAAACTCTGAAGCGGCAAGGGGCGGCCACCCATTTGATCGGCTGGAGCATATGGGGTAATCGACAGCCCGACTTCGGCGCGGGGCGGTGCAAAGCGGACACAACCTCGCACTTCCGGTGCGGGCAGGAGCGGTTCACCGTGGCAGCCGGGTTTCGATTCGTCTAATCGAGTTGGCTATGGCTGGCGGGTGCAGGTGGCGCCGTCTTGGGCCGGCTCAGGTCAGACAATGGATTCGAGACTCCCATGACGCTGCCTCCGAAAGTCTCGCTGCTCGCTCTTCTGGCTGTCGGTGGCATGACCTTGGCGCCGGCCAGCGCCCATGCGCAAAGCCAATGGGACGGCGACCGGCCGGTGTTCCAGAGCGAGGTGGCGCAGAGCCAGCAGCAGCAGGACGTAGCCCGCGCCGAGCGCCGCAAGAGCTATGGGCCGACGGTGTACCCGAAGTTCATGGACGGCGGCGCCAAGCCGGACTTCAAGCCGGAGAAGCCGCCGGTCGTCTATCTGGACAAGGATGAAGCGCCGGGAACCATCATCGTCGATACCAGCGGCCGCAAGCTCTACTACGTGCTGCCAGGCAAGCAGGCCTATGCCTATCCGATCTCGGTCGGCCGCGAGGGGTTCACCTGGACCGGAACGGAGCGCATCAGCCGCATCGCGAGTTGGCCGTCGTGGACGCCGCCGCCGGAGATGCGGCAACGCCAACCGGGCCTGCCCATCACCGTCTCGGGCGGCATCATCAATCCGCTCGGCGCCAGGGCGCTTTATCTCGGCAACAGCATCTATCGCATTCATGGCACTAATAATGATCGCACGATCGGGCGCGCGTCTTCGTCGGGCTGCTTCCGCATGATGAACGAGCACGTGACGCATCTGGCCACGTTGGCGCAGGTGGGAACGGTGGTGCGGGTGGTGGCGAGCTATTCGGGTGTCAGCACGTCGGCGCCGCTGGCATCGTTATTCGGTGGCTTGGGCGGCGATGACCCGAAGCCGAAGGCCGCGCCCAAGGTCAAGCAGACCAAGGCCGTGCCGAAGTCGAAACAGGTGAAGGCCGCCGCAGCGAATTGAGGCGATGGGGGCGGGGTCAGTAGGGCGAGTGATCCGTGACGAGTCGCGGGGCAGCCACGCCCCGAACTCGCCCTCAGTCCCATGCCAGAGCCACCCCGCCCAGCCGACGGCGCGTGAGCGGTGATGGGCAGGAGGAGTCATCCTCGCCCGAGCTGGTCCCGACGCCATGAGTACATGGCGTCGGGCTCTTGCTCTTCATTTCCCGAGCCATCGGTCTCTTTGACGAGCACAAAACCGTGCTTCTCGTAAAACTAGCGGGCGTTGTGGTTTCGTTGAAACGTCCAGAGGCTCAAGTGATCATATCGGCCTTGCGCAAGATTTAAGAGAGCGGTGCCAATGCGGCGGCCTTGCCATGTTGGCAGTATGTAGAGTTGGTCGATCCATGCTTGGCGAAACGCAACGATGCCAACGAGTTCTTGGTCGCTGAATGAACCCCAGAGTTGGCACATCGCGAACATGCGCTCTCGGAAGAACCAGCAATCCTCGGCTGGTGTGTGAAGTCCCGCCAAAGTCGGCAGAGCATCGTCGAAAGATGCGCGGTGGACTGCGGCCGCACCATCCATGTCTTCAATCGTGAGTCGCCTCAGCATTCGACAAACCTTGCAGCGCTGCCTGTGCTATCCAAACATATGGTAGGCTTGAACGAAATCTCTTTTGCGGGTCATGCAACAGCCCACCGATCACCTCGCCTTCGGCAGCGCCGGACGCAACTGGGAGCATCGGCGGCGGACCATGCCGCCTCATCGCCGCCGTTGCTCGGCCCCACCCCCCACCATTAACAACCCCTTAACGGCGCTTGCGTCATAGTCCGGACCCGAATCATGCGGGATCCTTGCGCCATGGCATCCACGATCGACGATGTGCTGGTCGACCCTTGCGAACTCGACCTCGCGGGCGAACTGCGTGAAGTGGCGCAGCGCTGGTTTGCCTATCTCGAGCATGAGCGCGGCATGGCGCCGGCCACCATGGTCGCCTACGAGCGCGATCTCAGGCAATTTCTCGGCTGGCTGAAAGGGCGGCTCGGCCATGTGCCGGCGCTGGGCGATCTGCGCCGGTTGGATCAGCGCACGATCCGCGCCTTTTTCGCAGCGCGCCGCAAGGAGGGTGTCGAGAGCCGGTCGCTCGCCCGCACGCTGTCGGCGCTCAGGCAACTGTTTCGCTGGCTCGAGGCCGAGGACATCATCGCCAGCGAGGCCGTGTTCCGCGTCTCGCGGCCGAAGGTGGCGCACAGCGTGCCCAAGCCGCTGACGCGCGAGAAGGCCAAGGCGCTGATGGACGACAGCATGTCAGCGGGCCTCGACTGGATCGCGGCGCGCGATCTCGCCGTGCTCCTGTTGCTCTACGGCTCCGGCCTGCGGATCTCGGAAGCACTTGGTCTCACCGTACGCGAGGCCCCGACCGGTTTGCGCGACACCTTGCGTATCGTCGGCAAAGGGCGAAAGGAGCGCATGGTGCCGGTGCTGCCCATCGCGCGGCAGGCGGTGGAGCGCTACGTCCAGCTGTGCCCCTATCCGCAAGCACCCGACGAGCCGCTGTTTCTCGGCGCCAAGGGCGGCCCCTTGAGCCCGCGCATTATCCAGCTGGCCATCGAGCGCGCACGCGGCGCCTTGGGGCTGCCCGCGACAGCAACGCCGCATGCCTTGCGTCATTCGTTTGCGACGCATCTGCTGTCGGCAGGTGCGGATTTGCGCCAGATTCAAGAGCTGCTCGGTCACGCCAGCCTGTCGACGACACAGCTCTATACGGAAGTCGATCGTGACCGGCTGCTGGCGGTGTATGATGCTGCGCATCCCCGCGGTCGTGACGCCCACCGGTAATGCATACCGTGCACAAGGATACCTGCCACATGCCATTCCTGGTTCTGCGCAAGGCGGTCGCCGTGCTGGCCGCAGCCTGTGTCGCGCTGACGACGGTTGCCGGGGCGCAAGCGCTTCGCGACGGGGCGCCTTCGTGCGGCGGACGCGACCTGCTGCCGGAGTTGCGGGCGCGGGGCGCCGAGGTGGCACAGCGCCTCGACGCAGCGGCGGCAGCGATGGTCAACGCCAAGGCCATCCTGTGGCGCATCGAGAAGGAGGGCGTGCCGCCGAGCCACATCTTCGGCACCGTGCATGTGAGCGACGATCGCGTCAATGCACTGACGCCGGCGATCGAGACGGCCATCGACGGCTCACGCGTGGTGGCACTGGAGATTGCGGATCTGTCGCCCAAGCGGCTGGTCGAGGGCATCGCCAAGGTGAAGCAGTTGCTCGAGTATCCGCACGGGCAATCGCTGGAAACCCAGCTGGCACCGGACGAGCTGTCAGTCGCGCGCGATGCCATGCAGAAGGCCGGCATGCCGCCGGCAGCACTGGCGAAGTTGCGGCCCTGGGTGGTGACGATGTCGATTGCGCTCACCGAGTGCGAGCGCCAGCGCACGGCCGGCGGCCTGAAGCCACTCGACGAGCGGCTGGGCATTCGAGCCGATGCAAGGCGCATCCAGGTGATCAGCCTGGAGACGGTGGAAGATCAGATGCGCGCCATGGCGGCGGTTCCGGAGGCCGATCAGCTTGCGTTGCTGAAGGCGGGCCTGAAGCTGCATCACCTGACGCCCGATATGATCGAAACGCTGATCCGGCGCTATCTCGCGAGCGATCTCGGCATGATCTGGGCTGTGCAGAGTGAGCTATGGCGCGAGCACGGTGTGGGCGAGGCAGCGGCCGGCGCCTTCATGCGCGAGCTGGTGGTGGTGCGCAACAAGCGCATGCGCGATACGGTGATGCCGTATGTGGCGAAGGGTGGCACCTTCATCGCGGTCGGCGCGCTGCATCTGCCAGGCAAGGATGGGCTGGTGGCGCTGTTCCAGGAGGCGGGCTACAAGGCCACGCCGGTGGAGTGAGCGCGTGGGTGTGCGCCTTCACAGCCACGGCGCCTTGCGGTCGAGGCCGAGCAACTCGGCATAGGTCTGCCGCGGCCGGACAACGGCAAACTGGTCACCATTGACAAGCACCTCGGGCACCAGCAGTCGCGTATTGTAGGTCGATGACATCGATGCGCCATAGGCGCCAGCCGTCATGAGGGCCACGAGATCGCCGGGCTGCAATGGCGGCAGCGATCGCGGCCCTTCCGGCATGAAGGTATCGCTCGATTCGCAGATCGGTCCGACCAGTTCCGTGGCCAGCCGCGGCGCGCCCTTGGCGGTATCGCGAACGGTCATGAGGTCGTGGAACGATTCGTACATCGCGGGGCGGGCGAGGTCGTTCATGGCGGCATCGACGACGGCGAACAGGCGGTCATCGCGCGCGTTCTGGCGCAGCACGCGGGTGAGGAGGATGCCCGCATTACCGACAATCAGTCGGCCCGGCTCGAAGCCGAGCTCCACGTCAAGGCCCTTGAATGTGGCTTGCACCATCGCCGCATAAGCCTGGATCAGATCAGGCCCATGCGTCTCGGCTTCGGCCATCTCGTAGGGAATGCCGAGACCGCCGCCAAGATCGGCGCGCTCGACGCGATGGCCACGCTTCTGCAGGCCCACTACCAGATCACGAATGCGCGCGAAGGCCGGCGCGAACTCCGCGACCGTGCGGATCTGGCTGCCGATGTGCACGGCCAGCCCCATCAGGCGCACACCCGACAGGTTGGCCGCCACGTCGTAGAGCCGGCCGACTTCGCCGAGACTGATGCCGAACTTGTTCTCGGCGCCACCGGTGGTGATCTTGGCGTTCGCGCCGGCGCCGACGTCCGGGTTGACGCGGAACACGGCGGCCTGGCGCTTGCCTTGTGCGGCGGCAATGCGCGAGAGCGCATGCAACTCGTCCTCGGTCTCGATGTTGACCTGATAGATGCCGGTCGCAACCGCGAACGCCAGCTCCTGGTCCGACTTGCCGACGCCAGAGAAAACGATTTTTCCAGCCGGAATGCCTGCCGCCAGGGCCTTGCGGATCTCGCCCTCGGAAACCGTGTCGGCACCGGCTCCGGCGCGCGCCAGGGTCTGCAGGACGGCCAGATTGCTGTTGGCCTTCATGGCGTAGAAGACGTGCGCGCGCTGGCCCGCGAACGCCTCCTCAAACACCTGGTAATGCCGCAGCAAGGTCGCGGTCGAATAAACGTACACCGGTGTGCCGACCTCGGTCGCGATGCCCTCGAGGCTCACGGATTCGGCATGGAGCGTGCCGTTCCGGTAGGCGAAGTGATGCATGGGGCTCAGGCCTTGAACTGCGGGTTGCGGCTGATCCCTAGCGCAAGCCGGGGAGCGTGGCCAGCCGGCTTCGTGGAGATGGCGCGCAGGGCGGGTGTACGGCGACAGCCGACTCCTGTTAGGCAGCGCTGAGGTCACGATGAGGGAACAGATGGCGGTTCGAATCGCGGTGGGTAACCGGCAAGGCGGCGTCGGCAAGTCGACGGTGGCGCTGATGCTGGCCCGTTATTTTGCCGATATGCAGGGCCAGCGCGTGCTGTGCCTCGATCTTGACACTCAATGCAACCTGTCAGGCGCCCTGATCGGCCCGGAATTGGTGGTGCAGCAGTTCTCGGCCCGGCGCACCATCGCCGACCTGCTGGAGGACAGGCTCATCAATGGCGCCACGTCCACCGAGAAGTACATCTACGCCAGCGCCGGCGACGGCTGTGCCAATGGTCGCATCGACAGCAAAATCGACTTGATCTGCTCGAGCATCGATCTAGACGAGGTTATCCACGATGCCATGAAGGATACCTCGCTCGACAACCTGTTCAACGCCTTCAATCCGAGCTTCCGGTCCTTTGTGAACCATGTCGATGAGCGCTATGATGTGGTGCTATTCGATTGCCCGCCGGGAATTTCGCCGATTGTGCGGTCGGCAATCTTCCTCGCCGATTACATCGTCATTCCCTGCCGGCCGGACCGCATCTCGCAGTACGCCGTGCATCGCATGGAGCATTTGATTTACCGGCACCGACCCAAGGAGCCAGCCGCACATACGACGCTGGTGAACATGTACCAGCACCGCCCGAAAGAGGATCTGGCCCTGTCGGAATTCGAGGGCGACTTCCCACGCCTGACGACCCGGCTCTCGAAGCTCGATGCGATCTCGGACGTTCTCGACTGGCAGGATGCGGCGACGACGTTCAAGGAGAAGTTCGGCGACGCCAGCGGTGTGGCACGGCAATTGGGCGACGAGGTGCGGGGCAAGATGGAGAAACTGCCGCGACAGCGACGATTCTGATCCGCGGGCGGCTTGCAACAACACCGGACCACGGCGCACGACAAAGGGACCAGCCGATGAAGAGTACCAAGGAGATCTCCGGCAAGAAGAAGGCAGCATTGCTCGGGGAGCGCGTGCGCCATCACGGCGGCAAGGCGTTGGATGGAGCCATTGCGCGCAAGATCAGCGCCGGCCTGGATCAAGATCTGCGCTCGATCCGCGTCAGCAAAACAACGCTCACCGAGGAAGGCCGCAACGGGGATGGGGATCGCATCCCCGCCCCCTCGTCTGTGCTTGTACCCGAGAGCCCGGTCGCCGCCACGCCGCCAGCATCGCAGCCAGCCCCAACCGAACCAGCTTTTGATCCATTCTCTATCAAGGTGATTGCCGTGCTCAAGGCCGATGGCCCGGATGCCCTGCTGGCCAAGCTCACCGCAACCGGATCGGCCGCAAATCTCCTCGCCGTGGCCAAGGCCAACAATCTGGCGGTGGCCGAGGACGTGCGGGCCGCCGGTCAACTGGACGCCATCGCCAAGGCCGTGCTCGCCTCGGCGATGAAACGCGTGCAAGGCATGCGCGCAGTGGCTGGCAGCATGTCGCGCTAGGATTTCTCGGCGCCATCCCGACGGTAGACCTGCGCTGCGGGCCGGGGCATCATGAGGCCTTCATAGCGGAGGCTCGACAGATGGCGCGGACAGACGGTGCGACGGCACGCGACGAGGTCATGGCGGTGCGCACGGCGGTGAGTGGTCTCGCCCCAGCGGCGCCCGAAGAGGTCGCTGTCACGGGCGCCGATCCGGTGTTTTCCACCCGTTTCAAGATCGGCGAGACCTGTGCGGCCGTCCTCGCCGGCGTCGGCGTCGCCGTCAACGATATCTGGCAATTGAAGACCGGCCGGCGACAAAAAGCTTCGATCGACGTGCGCCATGCCGGTGCGGGCCTCAGAAGCTCGCTCTACATGCAGCGTCCGAACGCGCAGGGCACATTCGAGCCGGTGGTCAACAAGAAGCACGAGGCGATGACGCAAATCACGCAACCTTGGCAGGCCAAGGATGGCCGCTGGGTGCTGCCGCATTTCGGCTTGCCGAACCTGCAGGAACGTATGCTGAAGCTGCTCGGCTGCGAGCCGACTACGGAGTCAGTCGCAAAGGCTGTCGCAAAATGGGACGCGCTGGATCTAGAAGCGGCCATCGACGAAGCTCGCGTGTGCGGCGGCATGGTGCGCAGCAACGACGAGTGGCTCGCCACCCCGCATGGCAAAGTTCTGGCTGCCAAGCCGATCGTGGAGGTCATGAAGATCGGTGACAGTGATCCCGAGCCGATGCCGGCAGGAGACCGCCCTCTTTCAGGCATCAAGGCGCTGGATCTGACGCGCATCCTGGCCGGTCCGATCGCTGCCCGCACATTGGCCGAGCACGGCGCCGAAGTTCTCATGGTCACTGCGGAACGGCTGCCGCAGATAGCCGAGCACGTCATGGATACCAGCCACGGCAAGCGCAGCACGTTCCTCGATCTGACCAAAGCCGAGAACGCGGCAACACTGAAAAAGCTGATCAAGGGCGCCGACGTGTTCAGCCAAGGCTACCGCCCCGGCATGTTGCAGAAGCTCGGCTTCGGGCCACCGGATCTGGCCGCCATGCGTCCCGGCATCATCTACGTCTCGATCAGCTGCTATGGCGCCGATGGTCCCTTCAGCCACCGCGCGGGCTGGGAGCAGGTGGCACAAACCATGACCGGCATCTGCCATGAGGGCAAAACGGCGGCGCGTCCTGATGGCCCAGCTTTGTTGCCGGCTGCCGCGTGCGACTACACGACCGGCTATCTGGCGGCCTACGGTGTGTTGCTGGCACTGGCCAAGCGCGCCCGCGAGGGTGGCAGCTATCATGTGCGGGTGTCGCTTTGCCAATCCGGCATGCTGATCTATCGGCAGGGCAAGGTGGCGTTTCCCGGTCTCGGGTTGGACCTTACGACGGCGGAACTCGACGCCCTGCGCATCGAGACCCGTCCCAAAGCGGGCCCGTTGCGCCACCTCGGTCCCCTGCTCAAGCTCTCCGAGACACCGCCACGGTGGATCCGGCCGACGCCGCAACTGGGTGGCGACGCTCCCACGTGGCCGGACGCCACGGACGCTACGGCTGTTGCAGCCGAGTAACCACACTGTTGCCATGCCGCATCGCATCGAGATCATCCAGGCCGACATCACGACGCTGGATGTGGACGCCATCGTCAATGCCGCCAATACGACGCTGCTTGGCGGTGGCGGCGTCGACGGGGCCATTCATCGGGCCGCCGGACCGGACCTGCTCGCCGCCTGCCGCGGCGTTGGCGGCTGTCCAACCGGCGAGGCGAGGCTGACACGGGGCTACAACCTCAAGGCCCGGTATGTCATGCATGCTGTGGGGCCGATCTGGCGAGGAGGCGGTCACGGTGAGGCCAGCCTTCTGGCTGGCGCCTATCGTAGCTGCATGTTGCTGGCTAAGCAGAACAATTTCGCCACCATTGCCTTTCCCGCCATCTCGACGGGCGCCTACGGCTTTCCCATCGAGGCCGCCGCCACAATTGCCATAGCGACGCTTGGCGATCACTTGCGGAACGATACCGCACTGCAGCGGGTCGTGCTGGCCTGTTTCGATGCGGCGTCGATATGCGTGCACGAAAATGCGCTCAGCCGGCATCGAAACCTACCCTCAAGCACTTGAATTCGGTCGCTCGGCCGACGACTTGAGGAGTGGTGGTGTCGGTCGCGCTCAGTGGCCGGCCGCGCCCTGTCGGGGGCTGATCCGGCCGATTTCCATCAACAGAAATCGTCGGCCCTGAACCAACATTTAGGCAGCTGCCGCGGCGCCGCCTTGAAGCCGACGAAAATTCGGCATGCAATTCGCACATACAGGAGCCATGAGTGAAGCTGCGGACGGTTAATGCTGGAATTGAGCATTGCCTGGACCGCGGCGATCGGCTCGGCTTCAATGGGCCATCATGTGTCACCAGCCGAAGGGGCTCGGCAGGGAGAGTGAAATGGTTGACAAGTTGGATCTGGGCATGATGGGCCAAGTGCTGCAGACGTTGAAGGACTACAGCACCATCGTGCTGCCGGTCGTCGCTTTTCTGGTCGTTCTCATTCTGGTGGCCAAGCTGCTGATGCCGAGCGGACGCAGCGAGCCCGCGAGCCGCCACCAGGCGCAGGGCTTCCTCGCCCGCACCACGGACGCCTTCATTCGCGCCTTCACCACCAATTGGCAGCTCACCCTGCTGGCAACCACCGCTTTCGTGTTGTCCCTGGCTTCGGGCTGGACGACCTGGGATGGCATGCGCAACTTCACCGGCGAGCCCATCCTCTCGTTCATGGTAACGTTCGGCATCCAGGGCGTGATGCTGATCATCGCCTGGATCATCGGCGAAAGCTTCGCCTCCGGCATGAACAACCGCAGCAGCGAAGACCGAGTCCGCTCCAAGGGCGAGGTCATCGGCGGCATGGTGGTCGGGCTGCTGCTGGCTGTCGGCGTGCTCGCGTCGATCGCCAAGGCGTTCGGTGCGTTCAGCTTCGCGGATGCGACCTCGGGCAGCTTCTCGTTCGCGGCCATGGCGGACAAGGCGCTCTATCTGGGCGTCGGGCTGCTGCTCATCTTCACGCTGCTGCTGAACAACAAGAGCGATATCGCACAGCCCTATCTGCAGTCGGCCCGCATCATGGCCAAGAACGCCGTGTTGTGGGTGATGCTGCTCGCCACCATGGCCACCAGCGTCTTCTTCTCGTTCGATTCCCTGTTCTCGGCCATCTTCCCGCAGTCCGAGAGAAAGCGCGCCGCCGAGATCCGCGCCGTCAATCAGGTGGCCGGCGTCGTCTCCGATATCGGCGCCTTGACGCAACGCCGCCAGGCCGAGGAGGCCGAGCGGCTGTTCCAGGGCGACGGCTGGAAGGCCTATGAAAAGAATTTGCTCGAGCTGTCACGTCAGAGCCAAGGCGCCGAACAGCTGATCGAGGCCTATTTCGTACAGCAGATGGAGAGCCGCCGGCGCGCCATCGCCGAGCAGCAGGAGCGTGTGTCGAGCGCGCAATCGGGACAGGCTGGTCTCGTCGCCAAGAAGGCGTCGCTGACCGACGAGCTGTCGCGGTTGAAAGCGGAGCGGCCAACGCTTGCCGGTGAGTTGACCAAGGTCAAGACCGAACTCGACGAGCGGGCCCGCGCGCTGGATGCCAAGCGCGTCGAGGCCATGGCCGAGGAGCGCGGCGCGGAAGGCACGCTGAAAGTCGGCAAGGGCCCGCAATATCGGGAACGCGTGGCCGAGCTGGCGCGCATGCAAGACGCCTACAAGATCCAGGAAGAGCGCGTTCGCGACGCCAACAAGCGGCTTGGCGCCATCGACGGCCGCATCGTGCAGATCGAGCGCGAGTTGGCCGCTGTCGACGGCGATATCGCCAAGTTGAAGGGCGAGGCCCAGACTGCAGAACAACGTATCCAGGCCGCCGAAGCGACCAAGAGCGGCGACGAGGGGCCGAAGGTCGACCCGGCGCGGGTGCGTGGCGCCTTCGAGCGGGCCCGGGCCGAATTCCGCCAGGATCCGACCATCGACCGCCTCAATGCGGTGACGCAGCAATGTGCCCAGCTGCTCGGCGCCATGACGGCGACGCCCGCCACCAAAGAACGCGTGCGCGGCATCGATTGCGATCCCAAGCCCGCTGCCGAGGCCGCCGGTCGCGTCTTTGCCTTGAACGCAGGCATCGAAAATTTCGCCAAGCATTGCGCCGGTGGCGACAAGCTGCCGCAAGCGGCCACCACCGACACATTGCTCTCGTTCGGACGCAAGTGCCTGCAGGACAGCGGCTTGCCGAGCAAGGACTCAGGCGAGATGTCGAGCAAACTCTCGGCCATCGACCTCAATCGTGACGACAAGGCGCATCGCTTCGTTGTCACCTGGAACGCGTTCCTCGATGGCAATCGCCTCGCTTATCTGGCGCTCGCCATCGCCATCGCCATCGACAGCCTCGTGTTCATGTCAGGCCTGTTCGGCGCCAATGCCGTGCGCTCGCCCCTGACCGACCTCGAAGGCCGCAGCGAACTGACCGCCGAACAGCTTGAAGCCGCCATCGACGCAACGCTGAAAACGACCTCGGACCCGAAGGCCACGCTGGCAGCACTGTTGCGCTCGTTGCATCCGGTGAATTCGAGCGATGGCTTCTCTTCGGAGATCATCCTCGATCCGCGCGAGCCCTTGGTCGACGATATGCGCGCCGTGCTGGTGGCTGGCTCAACCATTGGTGCCGTGCGACGCACTGGTGCCGACCGTGGCCGCTATCTGGTCAGCACCGGGCTCGCCCGCTATTGCGCCGTGGCGCAGCGCAAGACCTGGGTGGTGCATGGCCGCGAGGTGGACCGCAAGGAGTTGGTCAACGTCATCGGCGTGGCGCTGTTGCCCGATCCGCAGAACAACGCCGACATCGTGCTCGGCGAACTGCACCCGATCTCGGACGCGGTTGGCTATGCAGCCGAGACTTATCCGACCAAGATCGCAGACGTCGCGCATCAGCGCCTGGTGCGCAATGTGCTCGGCGCCGGCGCCACGATCCAGGGCGCTGTCCAGCGCGACAAGGATCGCTATTTCGTCTCCACCGATGTCTACAAGACACTGCTGATGATGCGGGCGGCCGCCATTCCGGCCTTCCGCCTGGAAAACCTGGAGCAACGGCCGGCCCTGTCACAGGCCCGGGAGGCGCAGCCGCGGCCGCTCCAGGCGCAACCGGTGCCACAACTGCCGCGTCCGCCGCAGCATCCGCCGCACCCGCAACAGGGGCCCCACCACCACGACGACCGCATGCCGCACATCCTCGGTGAAGCCTTGCTGCCGCCGATGCCGAGCGTGCAGCCGCCGGGACCCGTGATGCCGGGTCTCCATTCCGAGGGGCCGCCACCCTTGCCACCCCTGGCGCCGCAAGCGCGGCCTCTGCCGCGCGCCGTTGGCAGCGAGCTGGAGCTGAGCCTCGGCAACACCATCCGCAACGAGCTGATCCAGATCGGCGGCCTGTTCCCCTGGGACACGCGGGACGTTGCCATCGCGCGTATGATCGGCCGCAATGGCGAGCCTGAGAAGGCGCTGAAGCGGTTGTCCAACCGTGCGCCGCGCCTGACCAGCCTGATCGGCGATGCGATCGACGACAACCGGGCGAGTGTGCGGGCAGCCTTCGAGGAACTGGCCGCACATCACGCGCATGATCCCGTTTATATCCAGGTGCTGGAGACGGTCAGCAGCGAGCTCGACGAATTGATGCCGCTGCTCATGCTGTCCCCTGGCGGGCCCTATCAGCAGATCCTGGAACGTCTGATCTACGATCTCGAGCCGCAGGATGCCGAGGGTGTGCTGTCGCCGACCGACCGCCGCATTCTCGACGGTGCCCGCGGCCAGGTCGAGGCGCTGAAAGGCTTGGCGGACGGACGTCCTGACCGGTTGATGCAAGTGGCCCGCATCGTCGACAGCTACGACGAGCGGTTGCTCGGCCCCCACCACGGCCAGCACGCCAATGACGACATCAAGCGGACCCTGAACTGAGCCAGCCTGCCGAACACAAGCCAAGCCCGCGCCGAGCCCGGTGCGGGCTTTTTTGTGCGCTGCTGATTGACAGCGAGCGTCGTTGCGAACATATATCGGCACATGCAAACGTCGACCAGCATCGCCATCCGACGTCGCCGCTCGCCAGGGTTCTTGCGGGTGCGCTGAAGGCTGTCTGGATGATCAGATGTTGCCGAGAGCCGCGCCCCGAGCGCGGCTTTTTTCGTTTGTTCGCTTCTAATCGACTCCCCGTCAGCCAACCGTCCCCTTGAGGATGCCCGCCATGTCGACCAAAACCGCACCGAAGTCATCGTCCAAGATCGCCATGTCCGCAGCCGGTGCCGGCCACAACCGCACCCGCCCGGCGGTCTTCATCGACGGCGAGGCCGGCACCACCGGCATCGAGATCCGGGACCGGCTGGCCCGCATCGCAGGCCTCGAGGTGCGCTCGATTGCGACCGACAAGCGGAAGGACCCGATGGCCCGGCAGGCCCTGATGAAGGAGGTCGATCTGGTCGTCCTGTGTCTGCCGGATGATGCAGCCAAGGAAGCCACTGCCCTCGCCGATGATCTCGGCAAGGCTGGCCCGCGCATCGTCGATGCCTCGACGGCGCACCGGGTGGCCGAGGGCTGGACCTTCGGCTTTCCCGAGCTGAGCAAGACGCAGGCGAAGGCCATCGCCAAATCCCGGCGCGTGAGCAATCCCGGCTGCTATCCGACCGGCGGCATCGCGCTGCTTCGGCCGTTGGTCGAGGCGGGCCTGCTACCGGCGGACCATCCCATCACGGTCAATGCCGTCTCGGGCTACACCGGTGGCGGCAAGGCCATGATCGAGGCCTATGAGACGGGCAAGGCGCCCCTGTTCGAGATTTATGGGCTCGGCCTCGATCACAAGCATGTGCCGGAGTTGCAGCTCTACAGCAAGCTGACGCGGCGGCCGATCTTCGTGCCGTCGGTCGGAAACTATGCCAAGGGGATGCTGGTGTCGGTGCCGCTGCATCTCGACATCCTGCCGGGTAAACCCAAGGCACGCGATCTCGAGGCCGCACTCGAGAAGCACTACAAGGGCGCCAAGCTGGTCAAGGTTGTGAAGGCCGACGATCCGTCGGCCAAAGGCGGCCGCCTGGATGCGTTGGCCCTCAATGACACCGACATGCTGGAGCTGCGGGTGTTTGCCAACGAGAAGCATGGCCAGGCGGTGCTGGTGGCCCGGCTGGACAACCTCGGCAAGGGCGCCTCGGGTGCCGCGGTGCAGAACATCGGCCTCATGCTCGGCGTCGAGGTCGGCTGAGCCGGTCCGTGCATCATGTATGGGCGGTGCCACGACGCGCCGGGTGCTTTGTGGGCACCTGAAGGGCGCCCGAAAAGAGAAACGCCCGACCCCGGGGGAGGGGGTCGGGCGCTGAGCGCTTGACTAGCGCGGAGCACCGGGAGGGAAACCGGTGCTGCAAGCGATGTCATCGGCTAGACGGGGGGGCACTACCGATAAGAGCGACATCGCCTGCTCTGATCATGCATTTAGACCGTTGGCGGTTTGGTTCAAGGGTAGGACGGCAAAGATCACGGATTTGTTACCAAGTGTTTCGCTGGTTACCGCTTGCCTGTTGATAAATGGTCAACCGAAGTGTGATTCGAAGGTTTTGCGACCGCTTATTGCCGCTTGATGGCAGGACTCTCGATCTTGAACAATCCCGCATCCAGGTCTTCGGCGCGAACCACACTGGCCAATTCGACACGGGTTTCACCCTGGGCGTCCAGTGTCACCCATTCCTTCAACTCAAGGGCCGGAGACTTGGTCATGAAGAGCCGGATCCGGCCGGAATTATCAGCGGATTTATCCTGCAGAGTGAGGATGATAAGGTCGTCGGACTCCTGCACGTCGATGATTCGCGCATCGCGCAGCAGATCAACGTCCTTGCGCAGCAGAATCCTGAACACCGTTTGATCCAGCGCGATGCGATCATCGGTGCCGAGATCCCAATCCTGGTTGGCCAGCATCTGGCCGTCGGACACCACCAGCTGCTTGCTCGGCAGGTTGTACTCGAAGCGCAGGCGACCTGGCTTCTTGACATAGAATTTTCCACGCAAGCGTTTGTTATCGCTGGCTGTTTGCACAAACGTGCCGCGTAGCGTCACCAGCTCGTTGAAATAGCCACCGACGCGTTTGACCAGCTCGAGCTGCTTGGCATCCAATTGAACGCCGGCCACTTGCGGCTCGGGGTTGACTTTCGGGGCGGGCCAGGCGCCGACTGGATTGCTCGGCTGCTGTTGCTGCTGTTGCTGCGGTTGTTGCTGTGGCGGCTGAGGCTGCGCCTGCTTGGTGTCCTGCGCCGCAGCCGGTAGGGCAGAGGTCATTGTCAAGGCGAGCGCCACCAGACCCAGTCCAGTCATGGCCAACCGCTTCGCCTGACGCGACGCGCGCATCTTCGCACCTGTTGCTTCGCTCATGCCCAGACTTCCCGCCTTCCGCCGCCAGTGATCCATGCTCTTGGCCGAACATTTCGACCAGATTGTGAGCAGAGGCAACCCGTGACCAACGATATGGACAGCTATCGTGCCATGTGTCGTGCGACGCGATGTCCGAGACCCGGGCCGACGGCCGCTCAGATGAGGGCGCCGCGACCCGCAGCCTTGACATGCTCATAGCCAGCCAGCGCCGCAGCGCGAGCTTCGGCGTGGTCCACGATCGGCAGCGGATACGAGGCGCCCAAGCGAATGCCGGCCTGTGCCAGGGTATCGGCCGGCAAGGCGAACGGCGCGTGGATCAGGTGGGCCGGCAGCTTGGCCAGTTCCGGGCACCAGCGGCGCACATAGTGGCCGTCGGGGTCGAACTTGCGGCCCTGCTCCATGGGATTGAAGACGCGAAAGTAAGGCGCGGCGTCGGCGCCGCTGCCGGCCACCCATTGCCAGCCTGCGGCGTTGTTGGCGAGGTCGGCGTCCAGCAGGGTGTCCCAGAACCAAGCCTCACCTTGCCGCCAATCGATGCGCAGATGCTTGACCAGGAAACTGGCCACCACCATGCGCACGCGGTTGTGCATGGTGCCGGTGGCCCAGAGTTCGCGCATGCCCGCGTCGACGATGGGGTACCCCGTGCGGCCGCGCTGCCAAGCCTTGAGATCAGCGGCGCTCTCACGCCACGGATAGGCGTCAAAGGCCGGCTTCCAGTTGCGCTCGGGCAGAGATGGAAAATGAAACAGCAGATGATAAGCGAACTCGCGCCAGCCGATCTCCGATAGGAACTTGTCAGCGTCCCCCTGCAAGCCCGGCCTCTCTGCGAGCGCGTGCTGCACCCGCCACCAGATCTGCCGTGGTGAGATCTCCCCGAAATGAAGATGGGGTGAGAGGCGCGACACATTGGGCAGGTCAGGGCGATTGCGCAGCGTGCCGTAGCCGGCGAGGCCCGCGGCAACAAAGGCATCGAGGCGGGCGGCGGCACCCGCTTCTCCGGGTGTCCAGAGTGTGTCCCAGCCCTTGGCCCAGTTGGGCCGCTTGGGCAACAGATCCAAAGCGCCAAGGTCCGAACGATGCTTGGGCGGCAGCGCCAGGGTAGCCTTGGGCGCGGGTAGCAGGCGCGCGATGGGGCGCTTGCAGGCAGCCCGCCAGAACGGCGAATAAACCTTGAACGGCCCACCGGACAAGGTTTCCACCTCCCAAGGCTCATGCAACAGCGCGCCGTTGCAGGTGTGCACGTCGAAACCGCGTGCCGTCAGCGATGCCTTCAGGGCGGTGTCACGGGCCACGGCCGCGGGCTCATAACAGCGGTTCCAGGAGATGGCTGTGGCGCGGCTGGACGCGGCGAGATCGGCGAGGATGGAGCCGGGTTCGCCACGACAGATCACCATGCCGCCAAGCGCCGCCTCGAGCCTTGCAAGGCTCATGTGCAGCCACCAGCGCGAGGCGCCGCCCAGCGCCCGGACGCCTGAGGCGTGGCCATCATCCAGGATGTAGACGGGTAGCACGCGCCCACGCGCGGCGGCCCACGACAAGGCGGCGTTGTCGGCCAGCCGCAGGTCCTGGCGGAACCAGACGATCGTGGTCACCAATCGGTCTCCGCTCCGCGCGTGATCACGTCGAGCTGTTGACCATGGACAGGAATTCCTGCCGGGTCAGCGCGTTGTCCTTGAAGGCGCCGGTCATGCGGGTGGTCACCATATCGACGTCGTGCTTGTGCACGCCGCGCGTGGTCATGCAGTGATGTACGGCCTTGATGACCACAGCGACGCCTTGTGGCTGCAGCACCTTCTCGATGCTGTTGGCAATCTGGGCCGTCATTTTTTCCTGGATCTGCAATCGTTTGGCGTAGGCGTCAACAACGCGAGCCAGCTTCGAGATGCCGACCACGCGGCCGGTCGGAATATACGCCACCCAGGCGCGACCGATGATCGGCGCCATGTGGTGTTCACAGTGGCTCTCGAACGGGATGCCGCGCAGGATGATCATCTCGTCGTAGCCTTCGATTTCCTCGAAGGTCTTGGTGAGCATCTCGTCGGGATCCTCGGCATAGCCGCGGAACCATTCCTCGAACGCCCGCGTCACGCGTGCCGGTGTTTCGATGAGGCCCGGACGGGTCACGTCATCGCCGGTCCAACGGATCAGCGTGCGGAAGGCCGCTTCGACCTCCTGGCGCGACGGCTTCGTGGCCAGCTTTGGCGGCGCGGGCGAGGGAAGGGGGTTGTTTTTTTTCACGGTCACCGACGTTGTTTCAGGTTGCATCCCCTCGGCCGAGCGCACGCGCGCGACCAACGGTGGCGGGGTTCGACCAGGGCCAAACCTAGCAGACATCGTGCACACGTGTCGCGGGCAACTGAATGGGCGTTCCGCCGACAACGTCGCATCGTGCTGCGTCAACGGCTTTCGCGGGGGATTGGATCTGCGGTGTGATGCCGCTCTTGTCGCGCCACGATCGCCGACGCGTGCTGGAAAGCTGGGCAGCGGTTCGCGCATCTTCGGGCTTGCCGTCACGATTGGATGTTCCAATGTTGTAGCGGCGTCGCCCCCCAGGATCGGCGGCGGTGTGACATGGGAAACATGAGTGACGTGGCAGCTTCGATAAATCTTGCAGCTTACAGCGATGCCTTGGTCGTGCTGGGCACGGCGGGCATCGTGGTTCCCGTGGTGCATCGGTGGGGCATCAGTCCGGTTCTCGGCTACCTGTGTGCCGGTGCCGTGCTGGGCCCCCTCGGCCTGGGTTCCTTCATCCAGCACGTGCCGCTGCTTTACTGGTTCACGGTGGTCGAGGCCAAGAATGTGGCGGGCATCGCTGATCTCGGCGTGGTCTTCCTGCTGTTCCTCATTGGCCTCGAACTCCCCTATGAGCGCTTGCTCACCATGCGCCGGCTGGTTTTCGGGCTTGGCGGTCTGCAGGTGGCGCTGAGCACAGCGGCGCTGACCGTCATTGCGGTTCTGGCGGGCGCGAAGGGGCCAGCAGCGGTGGTGATCGGCGCCTGCCTGGCGCTGTCGTCGACGGCGATCGTGCTCGAACTGCTGTCCAATCAGCGCCGGCTGACGACCAGTGCAGGGCGCACCAGCTTTGCGGTGCTGCTGGCACAGGACCTTGCCGTCATCCCGCTGTTGATGTTTGTCGCGATCCTGGGGGCGGACAAGGGTGGCTCCGTTCTTGTGACGGTCGGCATGGCCTTGACGCAAGCCGTTGCGGCGCTGGCTGTGATCGTTGTGGTCGGGCGTGTCATGTTGCGACCGCTGTTTCGCCTCGTCGCGTCGACGCGCTCGAGCGAACTGTTCATCGCGGCCATCCTGTTCGTCATCGTTGGCACGGGCGTGGTTGCAGCGGTCGCCAATCTGTCGATGGCGCTGGGGGCTTTCGTCGCCGGCCTGCTGCTCGCGGAAACCGAATACCGCAAGGCCATTGAAGCGACCATAGAGCCCTTCAAGGGGCTGTTGCTTGGCATCTTCTTTTTCACGGTCGGCATGAGCATCGACATTCGAGAGCTGGCCCGCGAGCCGGTCTGGCTGGTGCTCAGCGTCATCGGCCTGATCGGCCTCAAGGGCGCACTCGTGATCGGCCTGTGCCGGCTTTATAAGCTCAATTGGCCCGCCGCCATCGAGGTGGGTCTGCTGCTCGGTCCGGGGGGCGAGTTCGCTTTTGTCGGCATCGGCCTGGCGGCGGGCCTCGGCATTCTGAGCCAACCGGTGGCGAGCTTCACGCTGGCCGTCACCTCGCTATCGATGCTGGTCATTCCGCTGTTATCGATGGCGGCGCTGCAGATCGGCAGGCGCCTCGAGCCGCCGAAAACCAGCGATGCGATGCTCAGGCTGGTGCCGCAGCCACAAACCAAGCACGCCATCGTGGTCGGCCATGGCCGCGTCGGCAAAGTCGTCTGCGGCCTTCTGCAGCGGCACGGCGTGGCCTTTACCGCCGTCGATCATGACGCCCATGCAGTCAGTCACGCTCGCCGCGACGGGCATGCCGTCTACTACGGCGATGCGACCAATCCGGCGTTTCTGCTGGCGTGCGGATTGAAGGAGGCAGCCGGTGTCATCATCACTATTCATACGCAGGCCCTGATCGACGACATCGTTCGCGAGGTGCGCGCACTGCGGCCCGACCTGCTCGTTGTGGCACGCGCGCGTGACGCGGCGCACGCCCGTCATCTCTACGCCATCGGCGTTTCGGATGCCGTTCCGGAAACGATCGAGGCCAGCCTGCAGCTGTCGGAAGCCGCATTGGTTGGGCTGGGGATTCCGACTGGACCGGTCATCGCATCCATTCACGAGCAGCGGGACGTGTTCCGGCATGAATTGCAAGAGGCTGCCCAACGGGCCGGTCTTGCCGGAACGCACTCCATCCGGCGGCCAACCCAGGCGTAAAGTTAGCCGCGTGGCGCTCAGGCATAAGTCTGCAGGATGTCGCGCCATTTCAGGCAATCGTCCGGCGTGGCGATGACGGTGGCAAGGCCCGCCATGCCGCCAACGGGCACCAGCACGCGCGACACGCCCTGCGCAGCCAGCGCCGGAATGTCCTCGAGCTTATCGGGCAAGCCGACCGTTATCTCGAGGCGAGCTGGATCACGGCCGCTCGCGCGCGCGGCCTCGCGGGCGATGGCAAAAAGATCGGCGGGTGCACCGCGGGCCGGGAAGAAGCCGTCGCCCAGGGCACCGGCGCGTTTGGCGGCGGCTGCCGAGTGTCCACCCACGATGATGGGCACGTGCCTGTTGACTGGTTGCGGCCGGCAATAGGCATCCTTGAAGCGCACGAACTGGCCCTCGAAGCTCGGTTTTTCTGCGGCCCACAACTCGCGCAATACCGCTATGTATTCGTCGGTGCGCTTGCCGCGCTCGGCGAACGGCACGCCCAAGGCGTCGAACTCCTCCTTCAGCCAGCCGACGCCGATGCCGAGCAGGATGCGGCCGCCGGACATGTGGTCCAGTGTCGCCACCTGCTTGGCGACGACGACGGGATTATGCTGCGGCAGGATCATGATGCCGGTGGCGAGTTTGATGCGTTTCGTCGCCGCTGCCACATAGGCCATCCAGATCAACGGATCGGGCAGTGGAATCGCGTCATTGCCGCCCGCCATGCGACCGCCTGCGGCATAAGGATAGGTCGAGCCGTAGCCGCCGGGGACGACCGTGTGCTCGACCGTCCAGAGGGATTCAAAGCCCGCCGCCTCGGCTGCCTGAGCCAACTCCACAGCACGTGCCGGATCGACATAGGCGCCGGTATTGCAATAGCGCAGGCCGAATCTCATGAGCGGGCTCCTGTAGGTTGGCGGAGGATAGCCTGCGGCCTGTGTGGAGGCCCGCAGGATGTTCCCATTTAGCCTTGGATCGAGAAGCCGCCATCGACCGGAATGGCCGTGCCCGTGACAAAGTCCGAGGCCTTGGAGCCAAGGAAGATGGCGATACCATTGAAGTCATTGGGCTCGCCCCAGCGCGCCGCCGGCGTGCGCTTCAGCACGTTTTGGTGCAGTCCGTCGACCTGCTCGCGCGCCTTCTGCGTCAACTCGGTATCGATCCAGCCGGGCAGGATGGCGTTGACCTGGATGTTGTCCTTGGCCCAGGCGGTGGCGAGCGCGCGGGTCATCTGCACGATGCCGCCCTTGGACGCGGCATAAGCCGTGGTGTAGGGCGCGCCGAAGATCGACATCATCGAGCCGATGTTGATGATCTTGCCGCCGCCGACTTGCTTCATGGGTGCGTGGGCGGCCTGTGAGCAATAGAAGGCGCCGTCGAGATTGATCGAGAGCACCTCGCGCCACTCGGCCATGGTGAACTGCTCGGGCTGCCTGCGGATATTGATGCCGGCGTTGTTGACGAGGATGTCGAGGCGACCCATCTGCTTGACGCAGTCTGTGATCATGGCCTGGCAGGATTTGTCGTCAGCGACATTGACTTCGAGCACCGCCGTCTTGACGCCGAGCTTGGCGAGCTCAGCTGCAGCAGCCTTCGACTTCTCCGCCTTGCGGCCTGCAACCACGATGTTGGCGCCGGCTGCCGCGAAGCCACGCGCCATGCCCAAGCCGATGCCGCCATTGCCACCGGTGATGAGCGCGACCTTGCCTTTGAGATCGAAGAGTGACATGCGATTGTCCTTGTTGTTGTCGGGCTGCTCCCGGGTTCACGCCACCGTAGTTGGCCAAGGGCTATCCGATCAAGCCTCGACAGTGCGACATCCATCATCCGTAAAAATGCCAACCGCCAACCGAGACCCGCACCGATGCTCAGATCTCTGGTTCCGAAATCAATTGCGCCGCCATTCTCCCGCTATGCCCATGCCGTCGAGGCCAGCGCCGATACGCGGCTCCTGTTCGTCTCAGGGCAGGTCGGCATCATGGCCGATGGCACGATGTGTGCGAGCGAGGAGGAGCAGCATGCCCAGGCATGGCGTAACCTGCTTGCCGTGCTGGAAGCCGCCGGAATGGGACCGCGAGACCTGATCGAGGTAACGGTCTACATCACCTCGCGCTCCGGCGTTCCGCTCTTCCGCGCTGCCCGCGACAAAGCCCTCGATGGACATGAGGTGGCAACAACGCTGCTGATTGTCTCGGGCCTCGCCGGCATCGATTGGAAAGTTGAGATCTCCGCCATCGCCGGCAAGAGCCCCTGATCGGAACCCGTATCGATGCCCGCCTACAACTGCCAGAAGTGCCCCGGCTACTGCTGCTCCTATCCGCTGATCGCGCTCGACAAGCGGGATGTGGAGCGCCTCGCCCGCCATCATGATTTGAGCTTCGAGGACGCGCGCCAGAAATTCACCAAGGAGGCGCACGGGCGGAAATATGTGCTCCGCCGCAAGGCCGACCCGCACTTCGGGCGCATCTGTCGGTTCTTCGATACCGAGGCGCGGCGCTGCACCATTTATGAGGCGCGGCCGGCCATTTGCCGGAGCTTTCCCGGCGACAATCGATGCGGCTACTACGATTTCCTGACCTTCGAGCGCCGCGCCCAGGAAGATCCGGAGTGGGTTGCACTCACCAATAACAAGTGATCCGCTGTTCGGCGGCTGGTCTTCCGGGCCGCAGAGGAGTAGATTGTTCCGGCGTCTGTGTGCTGCGTGTGGCGTCGGCGACCTGATATGGCAAGTTATTTCAAGCGGTTGGATATTACGCCGGATCTGCTGGATCTGGGCACAATGGTTGTGCGGCTGAACCAGATCACCAGTGTCGGGCGCGCCGAGCGGCGGCCTTTGCGCTGGCTGGGCGTGGTGCTGATGGTGGTTGCCGTGCTGTTGATTGGCTTCGAGGCCATCTTCAATCTGATGGCATTCAGCCTCAAGACGAAGGGCTCGGTCAAGATCTGGGCTGCCTGTGGCGCGGCCGGCATCGGCCTGTTTTCGCTCGTCTATGCGCAACGCTGTCTGGCCATCACGCTGACCGGCGGCAACCGCATCATGCTGCGTGTTTCGGGCCAGGCCTTCTCGGATCAGCTGCTGGACGAGCTCCGCCGTGCCATGCGCGCCAAGCCCGGTGCCGGATATCACGTCGTTGCGGATCTGGTGGCTGAAAAGATCACCGAGCAGCATGACGACGAGGCCAGCGTGCCAGCGTTGGCGCTCCCGCATCTGAGTGGACCCGGCCACGATCGCGGCATGCCTGGTTCACAGCCGCTGCGCGCATCCAACGGCAGCGGCGCCAACGGGGCCCCTTACGGCATGCCGCCGGGCGCCAATGGCGCCATCGCCTATGCCGACCCTGCTGTGGTGGCTTATCCCGAGTTCCTGCCGCACATTGGTGGGCGCATGCCACCGGGCGCCAGTGCTGGCGCGAACGGAGCGATGGCTCCGGCTGGGCACGGGCCGGCACCACACTACGGGGGACCGCCACGGTCGGCGGCGATGCCAATGCCTTACGGTGCGCCACCTTCGGGCAGCCAGTCACGCGGACAGTTCCCGGTCAACGGCGCGGCGCCGGGACCCCGCGAGCATATGGTGGCCATGCCACCGACCTTTGCAGCGCCGGCTGTGGGACCGGGAATCGGGCCAGGCTCCGCCAACGGGATGGGCGCACCTCGCCCCGCCATGCCGAGTGGCAATCGCGAGCTGGCCCAGTTGATCGATTTCATCGTGCGGTCCGAGATCCAGCACAAGGATGCGCTGCTCGAGCTGCTGCGCGTGGTTGAAGATCACGAGCTTGGCGGGCGCACCAGCCGGGACGAGGCGCTGGCCCACTGGCAAAGCTTCTCGGAGTATGTGGTGCAGTATCTGGCCGGCGTCGACGGCCTGCCGCTGCTGACAGCCCAGGCGGCGCGCAGTCTGATCCGGCACGGGTGAGCGCTCAGGCGCCTGCGACAATGCCTGGACAGTTTCGGCGTCTAGCCTTAAAGGCATGCTCGCAACGGGCGGTTAGCTCAGCGGTAGAGCGCCTCGTTTACACCGAGGATGTCGGGGGTTCGAAACCCTCACCGCCCACCAGTCGTCTGCCTCATCGACAATGCCGTTCACCAGCGCCAGAAGGCGACGTCACGGCTTGCGCCTTTGACCAGCGCGAGACTGCTGCATGTCACTCCAGGCGCGGGGTGCGGGGTGCGGCGTCAGCTGTGCGCGGCGTCAGTTGTTGGTAAAGGCGTTGCGCACCCAGTCGCGGGGACCGGATTTCTGCGCGGCTTCGAACAGGCTGGCCACCGGCTCGGCGCGGACGGGGCCCTTGGGCTCGTTGACCTTGGCGATCAGGTGCGCCTTGCCCTCGAGCGCCAGGTTGATGCGGTTTTCATGGCCGTAGACATCAGGAAAATAGCGCGCCTTGCCGTCATCCTCGACGCTCGCCGTGAAGTAGGTGACGTGCACGGGGATCTTGCGCGTGAGGTTGATCTGGTTGTTGGCGGGCGCGCCGACAGCGGCGAGCGAGCGAACTTTGTCGGTTGCCATCTTCTTGTCCTCGGCGAGCACGATCTCGGCGAGGCGGACGGGATTCTGCACGCGCATGCAGCCGTGGCTGTAGGTGCGCACGGAGGTATTGAACAGGCCCTTGGTCGGCGTGTCATGCATGTAGACGTCGTGCTTGTTGGGGAAGCGGAATTTCACGACGCCGAGCACGTTGTCGTTCCCCGGGGGTTGGTAGACGTGGAAGCGGCGGAGATCCGCGGTTCTCCAGTCGACGGAGGCGGGATCGATGTCCCGGTTGCCTGATGCGATGCGCAGATTGTGCTTGGCCAGGACGGCATACTGCCCGCGGGCCAGGGCCGGCTGGATCTCATTGGACTTGATACCGTCCGGAACGCCCCAGAACGGGTGGAAGATCACCTGCTCCATCTCGTCGGAGAAGACCGGCGTCTGGGTGTCAGTCTTGCCGACAACAACGCGCTCGCTGTGGATGACCTGGCCGTTGCTGACCACGCGCAGGGTGTATTCGGGGATGTTGACCCAGACGTAGAAGCTGCCGAGATTGTCCGGCATCCAGCGCCACTGCTCCATGTTGGCGAGCACCTTCTTGGGATTGCCCTGGGCGACGGTGTTGAGTGCCTGCCGGGTGCCGTTGCCGATCGAGCCGTCGGCGGGTTTCAATCCACGGGCGATCTGGAAGTCTTGCACGGCCTTGACGAGTCCCTGGTCGTAGAGATTGTCGTTGGCGGGGGCGCTGCCGTCCGGTTTTGGCGCGGCAATGCCGAGGCGCGCGCGCACCAGGGCGACGTGCGGGTGGGTGGCGCCCGGCTGAATGCGGGGGCCATCGGGAACCGGGGCCAAGTTGGCCGCCTGAACATTGCTCTTGCGCATCGTCAGGTATTTCTGCCGCAGCTTCTCGAATTGGGCATGCTGCGGGTGCAACTGGCGCAGGTACGCGGCAGGATCGTTAGCGCTGGCAATCTGCTCGAGGACGCTGGCTGGGTCATAGAGACGCGGCTGGCGGTCGATGAACTTGGTCAGTGATCCCGGATCGATGCGGCCGCCGCGGGCGTGGCGGGCATAGCGAAGTATGGCCAGCGCGATACGCACTTCCTCGGCAGCCAGCACATCAGGGGCGGCGCCTTGGGCTGGCCCTTCCTTGATGCCGTTCAGGATGGGCGCCGGCTCGAGGCCATAGTCGCCGGCCCGCGCCATCTCGGCGAGCATAGCCTTGGCGGCTGGCGTACGCCCGGCGTCGCCGGTCCACAGCGGCGCGTCGTTGCGGGCCTTGTAGACGGCGACAATGGCGTCAGTGTCGCGCTTATCGGGTCCGCTGCGGGGGCCGAGCTTTTGGACCGCGGCGGCGATATCGAGACCTGAGGGGGCCGGCGCCGTAGGGGCTGCAACTTGCGGCGGCGCTTCAAGCTTGTCGGGGGTGGGTGCTGCCTCGCTGGCAACGGTTGGTTTGGCGGGCTCCGGAGCGGGGGCCGGAGTTGGCGCTGGCGCTGCCACGGTCGCCGGCGGCTCGGCCTTGTCGGTCGCTTCGGGCGCGGGCTTGGCCGGCTCAGGCGCGGCGGTCACGATGGGCGGAGGCGCGGGCGTGGGCGGCGGCGAACTTTCGGCGGCTTTGACGGGTGCCTCTGGGGTGGCGGCTGGCGCCGTGGCATCGTGGGCCGGGGCGGCGGTCGGTTCGGTCGGCGTCGCGGTGGGTGTGAGCACGGGCGGCTTATCCGTGTCTTGCGCCCGCACAGGGACGGCCAAGGCCACGACCAGCGCCGCGACACTGAGGGCTGTCGACACGATCGCATAACGCCGCATGTAAAAACTCCTGACCAGAAGGCCGCGCAACCTAGCTCGGATGACGTTCAGTGGCTAGGCGCCGCATTCGGCCTGCCAAGTGCCGTCACAATTGGGCAACGGTGGGGCAGCGAAGGTCTTTTGGCGGCCCTACTCGCTGCGCAAGGCGTCGATGGGATTGAGGTGGGCGGCGCGGCGGGCCGGAAAGAAGCCGAAGATGATGCCGGTGAGTGCTGCGGCCACCAGTGCCATGGCGACGGCCTCGACGTTGATCAGGATCGGCCAATTGGCGGACGCGGCAACGATGGCCGCCGTGCTTATGCCCAGCAGGATACCGATGACGCCACCGAGCAGGCACAGCGCCACAGCCTCGACCAGGAATTGCAGCAGGATATCGCGCCGCCGGCCGCCGACCGCCATGCGCAGGCCGATTTCGCGCGTGCGCTCGGTCACCGACACCAGCATGATGTTCATGATCCCTATGCCGCCGACGATGAGCGAAATCGCCGAGGTGGCGCCGAGCAGCCAGCTCATGGTGGAGAGCGCGGCGGTGCGCGCGCGCATGGTCTCGGCGAGGTTGCGCACGTTGAAATCGTCCTCGGCACCGGGCTGCACCTTGCGTCGCTGCCGTAGCACGCTTTCGATGCCCTCCTGCGCCTCGGCGAGATTGGTCTCGTCGTCGAACTTGATGAAGATCGAGCCGACCTGGTCGTTCATCACCTGGCTCTTGCCGATGATGCGCCCACGCGCCGCCGTGATCGGCAGCATGACGACATCATCCTGGTCCTGGCCGAAGCTGTTCTGCCCTTTCGATTCCAGCACGCCGACGACGGTGAAGGGCACGTTCTTGATGCGCACGACCTGACCGGTCGGATCGACATCGGCTTCGCCGGGAAAGAGTTTGGTGACCACGGTGGTACCGAGCAGCGCCACGCGATTGCCGGTCTTGGTGTCCTCGGGCGTGAACTCGCGGCCGAGGCTCAGCTTCCAATCACGCACGGTCAAATACTGGTCGTGGACGCCGCCGACCTGGGTGATCCAATTGGTGTTGCCGCGCACGATCGGCGCCGAGCCGCGCAGATAGCCGGAGATGGAGAGCACACCCGGGATCTTCTCGCGCACGGCCTGCATGTCGCCTTCCGACAGCGGCAACGTGGTCCCGGCGCCACCGGCCCGGCCCATGGTGCGCTGCGAACCGGGAAACACCACCAGCATGTTGGAGCCGAGCGAGGCGATCTGCTTGTCGACCTCACTGCGGGCGCCCGAGCCGACGGCCACCATGACGATCACCGAGCCGACGCCGATAATGATGCCGAGCGTGGTGAGAATCGAGCGCAGCAGGTTGGCGCGCAGCGCCGTGAGCGCGATTTTGAGGCAATCGAAGAGGCTCATGCGGCGACCTTTCCGAGGAAGCCCGGTTGCACAACGTCCTCGACAATGCGCCCGTCGCGGAACAGCACGCGGCGCTTGGCGTAGGCCGCCACATCTGGTTCGTGGGTGACGACGACGATGGTGATGCCTTGGCTGTTCAACTCGCAAAAGAGCTGCAGGATCTCCTCCGACGTTTTGCTGTCGAGCGCCCCGGTTGGCTCGTCGGCGAGAATGAGGGCGGGATCGTTGACCAGGGCGCGGGCGATGGCGACGCGCTGCTGCTGCCCGCCCGAAAGCTGCCGGGGATGATGGTCCATGCGTTCGCCAAGGCCCACCTGCTGCAGGCGGCGCACGGCGAGCGCCTCCGGATTGGCCGGCTTCGGGTTGGCGTAGAGCAGCGGCAGCATCACCTGCTTGAGGGCGGTGGTGCGGGCGAGCAGATTGAACTGCTGGAAGACGAAGCCGATCTTGCGGTTTCTGAGATCGGCCAGCTCGTCAGTCGCCAGCATGGCGATGTCGCGGCCATCGATATCGAGATTGCCGGTGGTCGGCACATCGAGTGCGCCGATGAGGTTCATCATGGTCGACTTGCCGGAGCCGGAAGGGCCCATGATGGCGACGAACTCGCCGTTCTTGACCTCGAACGAAACGCCGTCGAGGGCGCGCACCGTCTGGTCGCCCATGGTGTAGATCTTGCTGACATTGCTGGCGCGAATGATCGGCGTCGCGGTGTCGGCAGCCGCGTTGGCTGGTGCGGATGTTGGTGTGGTGGCGCTCATTTCTTCAGCTCCCGCGCACGCACGACGATCTTCTCGCCGTCCTTGAGCGCGTTGCCGAGAACCTCGGTGGTGGTCTCGTCGGCGATGCCGAGGCGAACATTGCGGGCCTCGATGTCACCGTCGGCCTTGAGCACCCACAGCGTGGCGGGACGGCTGGCATCGCGGCCTCGCTTCCAGCGATCGAAAGCCGGGCGCTGGGCGTCGGTCAGGATGGGGCCGAGGATCTGGTCGATGCGCTCGGCAATGCGGGCGCGATTGCCGGCCATGTCGCCACCCTGCTGCGGGGGCGGGGCGCCTCCGAAGCCGGGCGGCGGGCCAGCAGCCTGGCCACTCTTAGCGCCAGACGCCTCGCGGGCGGCGCGCATTTCCTGGAACACCTTGGCAAGCTCGGTGCGCAGCGTTTCTGTCTGTTGATCATCGAGCTTCAGATCATCCTTGATCTGCTCGACCATGCGCTGATTGCGGTTGCCCTGACCGCCGCCCTTGGTCTCGGCAGCCGCAGGCTCCGCCGTGCGGTTGCGCGGCTTGAAGCGGGTGGCGTCGTTGGGCACGGTGAGCACATTGTCGCGTCGCGCGGTCTCGATGCGCACATTGGCGGTCATGCCGGGGAAGAGTTTGCGGTCGTTGTTCTCGGCCTCGATGATGACCGTGTAGGTGACGACGTTCTGCAGTTCGGTGGCGGCGAGGCGGACCTGCGTGACCCGGCCCTCGAAGCGGCGCTCCGGATAGGCATCGACCGTGAACTCGACGACATTGCCATCGGTGACGGCGCCGACGTCGGCCTCGTTGACTTGGGCCTCGATGCGGATGCGGCGCAGATCCTGGGCGATCTTGAACAGCTCCGGCGCCTGCAGACTGGCGGCCACCGTCTGGCCGATGTCGATGGTGCGCGAGATGACGGTGCCGTTGATGGGCGAGCGGATGCGCGTGCGGTCGAGATCGATCTCAGCCTGCAAAAGTTGCGCCTCGCGCTGCGCGATCTGAGCCTTGGCACTTTCGATCTGGGCCTTGGCGACGGAGATTTCGGCCTTGGCGACCTCGCTGTCACGAGTGGCGGTGTCGACGGCAGCGGCGGCCGTGATGCCTTTCTGTGCCAGCACCTGCTGGCGGCCGGTGACGCGCTCGGCCTGCCGCAGAACGGCTTCGGACTTCTTGAGGGCAGCCTCCTGGTTGGTTAACGCCGCGCGGGCAATGGCGAGATCGGCCTTCGCCTGGGCAACCTTGGCAGCGAAGGTCTTGTCGTCGAGCACGGCGAGGACGTCGTTTTCCTTCACCTCGCTGTTGAAATCGACCTTCAGCTCGGACAGCTGGCCCGAGAGCTGCGAGCCGACGCTCACCGTCACCAGTGCGCGCACGGGACCCGACGTCGAGACCAGCTTGCGGATGGCGCCGCGTTTGGCGGGTTGCGTGTCGTACACCATGCCAGCTGCACGGTTGGCGCCATTGCCAAGCATCCAGAAGCCACCGGCGCCCAACAGCGCAAGGGGTAGCCCTAAGGTGAACAGGTAACGGGTCAAATGCTTCGTCATCACAGGTGGCCTCGGTCGGCGCGCAGTCGCCTCGCAACGTCGTCTCAACGTCGGGGTCAGTATAAACCCGTCGAACGACGCGGGGATTACTTTCCTGCGTGGAAAGTTTGCGCAGAGGATCGCGGCGCAGTGATGTCCAGCGTGAATGGCGGATGAACGGGCCATTCAGTTTGAGTTCAAAGCCTGGCGGCTAGGCTCGAGCCAACCTGACGATCCCAGACTTCCCCGGCGTGATCCACAGGCCCCTGCTGTCAGGCTGCGGGGGCCTGATTTTTTGCGTGCCTCAGCCCCCGATAGCGGCGCGGCGGCGCACCTCGTTGATGGCGCTGCGGGCGGCATCGTTCCAGACCGCGTCGATGGCGCCTTGATAGTGGCCGAGCTTTTGGAGCTCCCGTTTGAGCTCGATCCGCGTTTGCGCATTCCAGTTCGCCATATCGCCGCCGAGGTCCTTCAGCGTGATGTCGTGCTGGTTGCGCACACCGCGCAGCAGCAACTGTGCGGCACGGACGTAGTTGGGCGATCCGCCGACGCCGTTGTCGAGCTGAATGGCCAGGTTCCAGATACCGGTATCCTTGCCGGCTGCGGCAGCGCGCTCATACCACTCGCGGGCCTTGGCGGCGTCCTTCGGCACACCCAGGCCGTTGGCATAGAACCAGCCGAGCTGATTCATGCCCGAACCGTTCCCTGCCGCAGCCGCCTTCTCGTACCACTCGCGGGCGATCTGGTAGTTCTGCGGCACGCCGAGTGCGTTCTGGTGCAGCCAGCCGAGTTGGTTCATGGCGGTACCGTTGCCGGCTGCGGCCGCCTTCTCGTACCACTCGCGCGCCTTGCCGTAGTCGACGGCCAACCCAAAGCCGTTCTGGAACAACCAGCCGATCTGGCTCATCGAGGCGCTGTCACCGGCGGCGGCAGCCTTCTCGTACCATTCGCGGGCCCGCACGTAGTCGCGGGGGACGCCCTGGCCGTTCTCGTAGGCGTTGGCGAGATTGTACATGCCGATGGCGCTGCCGGCGTTAGCGGCTTTCTCGTACCACTCGCGCGCCTTGGCGAAGTCCTTGGGCACACCCTGGCCGTTGGCATAGAGCCAGCCGAGCTGGTTCATGCTCGAGTTGCTGCCGGCGGCGGCGCCCTTCTCGTACCATTCCCGCGCCTTGGCGAAATCGCGGGGGAGGCCAAGGCCGTTCTGGTACAGCCAGCCGAGCTGGTTCATGCCGGTGGCGTTACCAGCGTTGGCGGCCTTCTCGTACCATTCGCGGGCCTTGACGTAGTCGACGGGGACGCCGAGGCCGTTCTGCAGCAGCCAGCCGAGCTGGCTCATCGCCGAGGCATCACCCTGCGCGGCGGCGATCTCATACCACTCGCGGGCGCGGGTCAGGTCGACGGGCGTGCCGCGGCCATTCTGGTAGGCCGAGCCGAGATTGAACATGGCAACCGCACTGCCGGCGTTGGCGGCACGTTGATACCACTCGATGCTGCGCGGGAAGTCGGTCGGCACGCCGAGGCCGTTCTGATAGAACCAGCCCAACTGGTTCATGGCGGTGGCGTGGCCGGCGGCGGCCGCCTTCTCGTACCATTCGCGGGCCTTGGGGTAGTCCTGCGTCACGCCACGGCCGTGGAAGTAGAGCCAGCCGAGCCAATTCATGGCATCCGGATTACCGGCGGCGGCCGAACGTTCGAACAGCGGCCGGGCCCGATTGTAGTCACGCGTGACGCCGCCCGTACCGTTGGCGAAATTCACGGCCTCCTGGTAGGCGGAATCGGCCTGGTTGCGCTTCGCCTGCTCGATGCGTCGCCGGTCGATCTCGGCCTGGTCAATGCGGGGCGGCGTCAATGGCACGGTTTGCGGCGGCGGCGTCTGCACGGGTGGCGTGGTTGCCTGCTTGTCGCGGGCGAGGCGCTCACGCTCGGCCTGCTCGGCGCGCCGCTTGGCCTCCTCCAGGATGGCGTCGCGTTGCTTGTCGAGCGGATCGGACTTCGCGGGCGGCGTCACCGGCGGTTGGACAACGGGCGGCTGCACGATCGGCGGCGTGGTGTTGATGACCACCGTCTCGCCGCTGGGCCGGGTCGCGAGCTTGACGGCACCGGCGAGGCCCGTGAGCAGCATGCCGCCGACCAGCACCGCACCGATCATGCTGGCGCGGGGATGGACATTGACGGGGCCCGTGGCGGTTCGCTGGCTCGCAGGCGACGTCGTGGGAGAGCCGGGGAGTGCGTCCGTCCGTGGTGCCGACACCAGACCCAAGACGCCAAGCGGCGCGGTCGACGTGGATGCAACGCCGGTGCGAACTTGATCCGTGCCTCCTGGCAGCAGGTGCGTGCGCTGGCGATGCCAGGCGTCCTCGTCCCGCTTGCGCACGCCGTCCCCGAGCAGCAGCTCCTTGAACTCGGGGATCGACTGCGGGCGATCTTTCGGCCGGATCTGCAAGGCGGCATCGATGCCGGCGAGGAAGCCGTGGCGATAGTTGCCGGCTGCGGCATGAACCGCGGGCAGCAGGTTATCCTCCAGCATGCGCGTCATCGCCTCGACGGGGGGCGCGCCCGTGACAGCATGATAGAGGGTGGCGCCGAGCGCGTAGATATCGGTCCAGGGACCCTGCAGCTTGCCATCGGAGGCGTGCTGTTCCTGCGGCGAGTAGCCCTGCTTGATGATGCCGGTGAGATTGCTCGTCGCCTCGGTCATGACGCGGCGGGCGGCGCCGAAGTCGAGCAGCACGGGGCTGCCGTTGGGGCGCAGGATGATGTTGTCGGGGGCGATGTCGCGGTGCAGGAAATTGGCCTGATGCAGAACATCGACGGCGTCGAGCAGCGCCGGCACGATGCGGTCCAGTTCAGCCTGGCTCGGCAGGCGGCCAAGGTTCTGCAGCCAGGATTTGAGGCTTTTGCCCTCCTCGTACTCCATCACCATGTAGGCCGTGCCGTGCGACTCGAACACGGAGAGAACGCGCACGATCGCTGGATGCTTGAACTGCGCCAGCGTTCGCGCCTCGCGCACGAAGCTTTGCCGCAGCCGCTCGAAAAGATCCCGATCTTCGTCGTTCTTCGGGCGCACACTCATGGTGTGGTCGCGGGTGCCGAAGTCGGCGGGGTAGTACTCTTTCAGCGCCACGGTCGTATTGAGGCCGATGTCATGGGCCGCATACGTGATGCCGAAGCCGCCGGCGCCGATGACGCGCTCGATGATGTATTTGCCGTCGAGTTGCGTGCCGGCCGGCAATTCATGTCTGCTGGTCATGGCGGATCGAGGCTCCCACGTCGGATGTTGCAGGGTGCCGCTCATGCAGCGACACCCCCGTGCATGGCGTTCGGCCCACTGCGCTGCAGGATCGGTGCCGGCCTGATGCCATGGCTGAAAGATACCTGAAGAATCGATGATTGACGATACTGATCATCATTCAATTTGTCGTGGGAAGGCGTGATGACGCGCGATCTTCAGGCAAAATTAACCAATTTCACAGTACGTGCTGCCTCATGTTCATGTGCTGCGTCACGGCAATGCAGATTGCCAAATTTCGCCAATCTCCCGGCCCGGTTCGGCCTTGATGCCGGCGCATGACAGCCTTCGGTGTCAGGGGCGCCGATCAGGGCATTGTGAGGACGGGGATTTGCGTATGCGTATGCGTCGGCGCGATTCAAGCTTGGTCGAACCAGCTTTTCTGGCCACATCGGCCGCGGTGCGAAAGCAGCGTTTCGGGCTGGCGATGGTGGCCTTGGGTGCGATGCTGGCGGCGTCAGTGCCGACAGGGCCCGCCTCGGCCCAGTCGTCCGCCCTCGACGCCACACCAATCAACGCGCGCAATATCGGCGTGTCACGGACGCGGGCTACATCGTTACCGCGCAGCGAAGGCGATCAGGCGCTGGTCGATGGCTGGCCGCTCTATCGCACGGAGCGCGGGCAGACGTCCTTCAACGACACCATGGCGGTCCTGCAGGCCACCGAAGGCCGGCCGCCGGCACCGGCCGCATTCAAGGGCTGTGCGGCCTTGGAGTGTGCGCTCGCCTTGCCGGCCATTGGCGCCGATGGTTGGATTCCCGCCGGCCGCCTGTGGGTTTCAGCCAGCGAGTATGTGCTGATCGTGCACAGCCCCCGGCTGCGCGCTGGACAATCCTATCGCCGGCGCGGCCTGCGCGAGATGCGCTACTTCGTGTATCACGAGTTCCACAACGGCTCGCGCAATACCGACACCTTCGACACCATCTCCTCGCACAGCAGCTCGGTGTACGTGCCCTTCTACATGAGCAAGCAGGCCACCGACGCGCGGGGCCATCGTTTCGTGACGGTGGTGCAGGTGGCGCCCTATGACGTCGTCAGCATACATGCCTCCAACTACGGCAGTGCGGGGCCCGGCGTCGAAGTGGCGAAGAACGTCAACGACGCGGCCGAACCCTTGCAGAACCTGGCGGGAATCGTGCTTGGCGCCATCGTCAAGACAGCGGCGCCGCATCTGAAGGTGGTCAATCATCGGGGCAGCGAGGGCCTGCCGATGCTCAATGCCTACAACCAGCGTTTGTCTGCCATCCGCGCCAATGCAGGCGCGCCCGTGACGCTGCCGTTTGTCCCAGCCACCTCGCAGCAGGTGGTCGCAGCCAGCGCGCGCCTCGGCGACCTGATCCAGCGCCGCGGCGTGTCACCGAGCATCCCGGTCGCCGAACGCGGCATTGTCCCGCCCCGTCTGGCGGTGGCGACACCTTCCGCGCGGCCGGCGCCGACGCCGGTTGCCGTGACGTCAGCGCCGACGACCGTGACCGGCGCGACCTTGTCGCCGCTGGCGAGCTATCTGCGTGCCAATCTCGCCACCATGAAGCGGTTGCCGGAGTTCGGCCGGCTCATTCCGGCAACCGTCGCCGCTGTCGGCGAGGAATCGCCGGACAAGGGTGTGGTCTATCTGCTGGATGCGAACCGCCAGATTCTGGGCCGCGTCGAGCCCTATCGCGAGGGCGGGCGGATCGTTGGCGGGCAGTTTGTCTATGCACCGGTTGATCGCGCCATCGAGGGCGAGACGCCGTTCGAGCTGGATCTGGCGAAGCCGATGGCAGTGCGTCAGGCGGCACTGGCACCGGGCAAGCCGGACATGCCGGCCTTGATCGAGCCGATCCGTCCGGCTGTGCCGCCGACTGCCGGCACTGGCAATTGATGGTCCAGGCTGGCGTCGCGGACAGGGGAGACCAGTCTTGGCCCGCCTCAGGGCGTCGGTTTGGCCCACCAGGTGTCGAGTACGAAGCCCCACACGGGCGGCTTCTCCGGTCCTTCGATGTGGCTCCAGTGGGCGATCCATTGCGTGCGCGGGTGGTAGAGTGGAACCACGTAATCGCCCGAGATGACGAGGCGATCCAGCGCGCGCACGGCGGAAACGAACGTAGGGCGATCGCGCGCCGACAGGATGGCCTCGATCAGGGCGTTGGCGGCCGGCTCCTTGATGCCGGTGTAGTTGAGCGACAGCTCCGTCGTGGCGCTCTCGACGCTCCAGCGGTTCATCTGCTCGTTACCCGGTGAGAGCGACGCGGCCCAGGTCCACTGGATGACGTCGAAGTCGAACGTCCGCATGCGCGCCCAGCGTTGGGCGCTGTCGGTCAGGCGGATGCTGGCCGTGATGCCAAGGCGCGTCAGGTTCTGCGTGTAGGCCTGAAACAGGCGCTCCTCGGCCCGGGTAGCGGCCATCAGCTCGAACGCCAGCGGCTCGCGGGTGGTGCCGTGCACAAGCTTGCCGCCCACTTGCACGTAACCCGCGTCGGCGAGCAGCTTGAAGGCGGCCTGCAATGACGTGCGGCTCTGCCCGCTGCCATCGGTGCGCGGTTGCGAATAGGTGCCAGCCAGCACCTCGGGCTTGATCTTGGCCAGATGCGGGGCGAGCAAGGCGCGTTCTGTAGCGTCAGCGGGGCGGCCATGGGCCGACAGCTCCGAACGCTCGAACAGGCTTTGCGTGCGCGTGTAGGCGCCATGATGCAGGTTCTTGTTGATCCACTCGAAATCGAACAGGTGGATCAGCGCTTCGCGCACGCGGCGATCAGCGAACACGGGCCGGCGCGTATTGAACACCAGGGCACTCATGCCGGCCGGCAGGCTGGTCGCGATCTCGCGGCGGCGGATGCGGCCTTCGGTGACGGCGGCAAAGGTGTAGCCCTCCGCCCAGCGGCCAGCATCGTCCTCGGCGCGCAGATGCACCTCGCCAACCTTGAAGGCCTCGAAAAGGCCGCCCTGGTCGCGAAAATACTCGTAGCGGATATCGCCGAAGTTGAAGCGGCCCCGGTTGACGGGAAGGTCGCGACCCCACCAGGCCGGATGCTGGCGGAAGATAACATGGCGGCCGGGGTCCAGGCTCGCGACCACATAGGGACCGGAACCGACCGGGGGCTCGAAGGTGGTGCGTTCCCAGGTTTCGGGGTCGATCCGGTGCCGCGGCAGGATGGGCATCAACCCGAGCAGCAGCGGCGCCTCGCGATTGCCGTCCTCATTGAAGGCAAAGTGGACGGTCAGCGGCCCGCGTGCCTCGGCGCTGGTGACGCTGCCATAGTTGGCGCGGTGATAGGGCTGGCCGCGCTCCTTCAGCAGACGCCAGGAGAACACCACGTCCTCGGCGGTGACGGGCTGGCCGTCGGAGAAGCGCGCCTTCGGATTGAGGTGAAAGGTGACCGAGCGGCGATCGTCGGGGAGTTCGATGCTTTCCGCCAGCAGGCCATAGAGTGAGAACGGCTCATCGAGGGAGCGGGCGAGCAGGCTCTCGTAGACGTACTCACGCACACCGTTGGCGGCGAGACCCTTGAGGATGAACGGGTTCAAGCTGTCGAAGGTGCCGATCTGGCCGAGGGTGATGCTGCCACCCTTCGGTGCCGCCGGATTGACATAGGGGAAATGCGCGAAGCCTGGTGCCAGGACCGGGGCGCCATGCATGGCGATGCCGTGCAGCTTTTCTGCGGCCCGGATTGGCTGGGTGATGAGCGCCAAAGCCAGCGCCAGAAAAACGATCATGCGTGGCAGGCCTGGGGCAAAGCGGGTGGGACCGGGGCATGACAGAGTCATCGAATGACACTTTCTCGGCGTCGTCGGGCGATGGTGCGCCGTAAGTGTGCGTGAATAACATGGCGGCTGCACGTCCGTCGCCGGTGTCGCCGCTCTTGCGGCCGTCGTAATCCCGAGCCCGGCCACATGCCGCGTTCGTGGCGCGCAAGGCACGATCGAAAGACTAATCCTCGGCAATGATGCCGCAGGTTGCACCGGCAGCCACGGGATTGCCGCAATCGGGCCCTTACTCCCGGCCCACACGTGGGGTGATGTCGGGGTGGCCCGCTCGACGTGACGGCTGGTTGCTACAGATCGTCGACGCCGGGCCCGCTCCAATGTGCCGTTTGAGGCTTCGGTCCTCGAAATGGCACGCTCGAAATGGACGCGCGGCGGGGGTGCCGGCTCCTCAGGAAAGGCAAGGGGAACCATGAACGGGAAAGCTTCGATATTCGGCACGATGATGCGCGGCTGCGGTGCGCTGGCTGGCCTCGGGCTTGCGGTCTCGCTGGTTGCGGCCAGCGGCGCCATTGCGCAGCAAAAGAAGCAGGAGGCAGCGCCCAAGGCCGCGGCCCCGGCTCCTGCGGCAGCGGCACCTGAGCAGGCCGCCGGCCCGCCGATCATGTGGGTCAAGCTGTGCGAGAAGGCCCCGGTGATGATCAAGGACAAGGATAACAAGGATGTCCGGGCCGAGAAAAGCATCTGTCTGACGCACCATGAGCGCCTCGACGGCAATACCGGCATGGTGCTGGTCTCGGCCGCGGTACGTCAGGTGGAAGGCGTCGACAAGCAGCATCTCATGATCATGGTGCCGCTCGGAATGGCCATCCAGCCGGGCCTGAAAGCTGCCGTCTACAACAAAGACCTGTGGGAAAAGGCGCAGAAGAACGAGAAGGTCGATGATGCCAAGCTGGCGACCATCAACCTGAAGTTCACGCTCTGCCACCCGGCCGGCTGCACGGCCGAGATCGAGTTGACGAAAGACATCGTCGACAGCATGAAGTCCAATGCCGGCTTGATGGTGTTCGCCATCAATGCCAACGGTCAGGTCATTGCCTTCCCGGTGCCGCTGTCGGGCTTCGGCAGTGCGCTCGATGGCCAGCCGGTCGACAATGTGAAGTACAGCGAGGGCCGGCGCGAGCTCATGAAGCAGCTGGCGGCCCGTCAGCAGGCGATCATGGAAGAGGCCCAGAAGCAGCAGGGTGCTGGCCAGCAGCAGCCGGCCTCTGCTCCAGCTGCCGCACCTGCCAAGGCTGCCCCGAAGGCCGCCGACAAGAAGTAGCGATCATCGACAACCTATTGCAACGACGAAAGGCCGCCGGGTTCCACCCTGGCGGCCTTTTTGTTATTGGGCGCCACACCGTTTGACGGGCGGGCGGGCGCTCAGTGCTCCAGCATGAAGGTGGCACGGAAGCGGCCGTCCTCCTCGGCAAACAGCTCGCGCACCTGCGGGTGGCGCAAGGGCTTTCCGGATGGATCCGGCAACAGGTTCTGCTCCGAGACGTAGGCGATGTACTCGGTCTTCTCGTTCTCGGCGAGCAGGTGATAGAATGGTTGATTCTTGCGCGGCCGGATCTCTTCCGGGATCGACTGCCACCATTCCTCGGTCGAGTTGAACACCGGATCGACGTCGAAAATGATTCCGCGGAACGGGTAGTAGCGGTGCCGCACCACCTCGCCGATGCTGAATTTCGCTTTGGGCATGGCTTTGCCACGCCGACGCGGCGCCTTTTTCGGCGTTGCTTCAACGTCCCTCGGCACGGGCACGGCAACGTTTTCTGTTGCGATTTCCGCGCTCTCGGAACCTGCCCGTGGTGGTGACGGCTTTTTTGTCTTTGTCGTTTTCATCGACCAGATATTGGACGAGGCGTGGGCCAAGTCAATGAGCTGTCGATTTCCACCCGCAACGTAGAAAATGCTTCCTTGCAGGCAGCGGACTTGAGCCGTCAGGCATTGGTGACCGCGATCAGTGTCTCCAGCGCCCGCAGCGCAGCGCCGCTGTCGATGGCGTGGGCTGCCATCTCGACGCCCTGCCGCAGTTCCGTGGTCTTGCCGCCGACGATCAGCGCGGCTGCGGCATTGAGCAGCACGATGTCGCGGAACGGTCCCCGTTTGCCGGCGAGTACGTCGCGAATCGCCGCCGCATTGGTGCGGGCATCGCCGCCCTTCAGGTCCGACAGCTTGGCGGGCGCCAGCCCGGCATCGGCCGGAGTCACCTCGAAGACGCGGATCTCGCCGTTCTTGACCTCGGCGACGTCGGTCGAGCCGGTCGTCGTCATCTCGTCGAGGCCGTCATGGCCGTGCACCACCCAGACATGCTCGGCGCCGAGATTCTTCAGGACGTTAGCGATCGGCTCCACCCACTGCCATGAGAACACGCCCACCACCTGGCGCGTGACGCCGGCTGGATTGGAAATGGGACCCAGGAGATTGAACAGGGTGCGGATGCCAAGCTCCGCCCGCACGGGCGCCCAATGCTTCATGGCCGGGTGATGCAGCGGCGCCCACATGAAGCCGACGCCAGCCTCGTTGATCGCCTTGGTGATGGTCGCGGGTGTGACGTCGAGCTTGACGCCAAGGGCTGCCAGCACATCGGAGGCGCCCGAGATTGAGGACACCGAGCGGTTGCCGTGCTTGGCGATCTTCAAGCCGCAGCCGGCCGCCACCAGCGAGGCGCAGGTCGAGACATTGTAGGTGCCGTGACTGTCGCCGCCCGTGCCGACGATATCGACGGCGCCGGCCGGTGCCTCCACCCGGTGCATGCGCGCGCGCAGCATCTGCGAGGCGCCAGTGATCTCCTCCACCGTTTCGCCGCGCACCCTGAGCGCCATCAGGAAGGCGCCCATCTGCGCCTGCGTGGCGTGCCCGTCGGTCATGATGTCGAGGGCGGTGCGGATTTCCTCGGACGAGAGCGTGGCCCCGGTCGCGACTTTCTGGATCAGGGCTTTGAGCGTTTGCGTCGGCATGGCTGCGATCTTTGCGGGCGTGGGGAGGATCAGGCGGCCACCCGGCTGGCCGGCGCGTTGCGGCGCTTCGGCGCCAGACCGGCGAGCGAGAGGAAATTGGCCAGGATGGCGTGGCCATGCTCGGAGGCGATGCTCTCGGGGTGGAACTGCACGCCATGCACCGGATGCGTGCGGTGCTGCAGTCCCATGATGATGCCGTCGTCGGTCTCGGCGGTGATCTCGAGTTCGGCCGGCAGGCTCGCCCGCTCGACGATCAGCGAATGATAGCGCGTCACCTCGAAGCGCTGCGTGATGCCGGCAAAGAGGCCGCGCCCGCCGGTCTTGATGGCGGAGAGCTTGCCGTGCATCGGCTGCGGCGCGCGAACGACCTTGCCGCCATAGACCTGCCCCAGTGCCTGATGGCCGAGACAGACGCCGAGCAGCGGGATGGTCGCCCCGGCCTTGGCGATCAGCTCGAGGCAGATGCCGGCCTCGTTGGGCGTGCAGGGGCCGGGCGACAGCACGATCGCCTTGGGTTTCAGCTTGAGGGCGGCTGCCACCGTGATCTTGTCGTTGCGCACCACCTCGGCGATCGCGCCAAGTTCGCCCAGATAGTGGACGAGATTATAGGTGAAACTGTCGTAGTTATCGATCAGGAGGAGCATGTTTCTGCCTGGAGGATCGCCGGCCGGCGTGTGCCCGAAGCCTGCCCCAGCTATGCAATGGGATCGCCGGCAAGGCAAGGCGGTCGTCCATTGGGGCACGGGCGGTGGGAACGGCACGGCGTCCCCGCTCCGCCCGGGCACCGAAGCCGCCGGCGTCCGTCAAGCGCTCACGCCCGCTTGGCGCCGGTTGGCACGTCCGTGAAGGGCACATCCTTGTCGATGCGGACGTCCGGAGGCAAGCCCAACACGCGCTCGGCGATGATGTTGCGCAGAATCTCGTCGGTGCCGCCGGCAATGCGCATGGCGGGCGAGTACATAAGGGCCTCTTCAAAGATGCCGGCGAGCGGCATGTCGGACGTTGCAACGCCGGCCGCCTGCCCCATCAGATCGAGGCCGTAGGACGTGATCTCCTGCAGCTTCGATGCCGTCACCAGCTTGCCGATCGAAGCCTCGGGGCCGGGCGTGCCGCCGCGCGCCAGCCGCGTCATGGTGCGGAACTTGGTGAAGCGCAGGCCCTGCGTGCGCACGTAGAACTCGGCGATGCGCTCCTGTACGGCGGGGTCGTCGATCAGGGGGCCGTTCTCGTTTTGCAGCTGCCGCGCCAGCTCGATCAGCTCGTTGGCGTCGGGGCCTGGCGTCTCGCCGGCGGCAAAGCGCTCGTTCATGAGCGTGGTGATCGCCACCTTCCAGCCGTCGCCGACAGCGCCGATGCGTTGTGAGTCCGGAATGCGGAGATCATTGAAGAAGACCTGATTGAAATGGCTCGAGCCAGACGCCTGCCGGATTGGCTGGATATCGACGCCCTTGGCCTTCATGTCGATCCAGAAGTAGGTGAGGCCCTTGTGCTTTTGCGCGGTCGAGTCGCTGCGCGCGACGAGGCAACCGTAGCTCGAGTAGTGCGCGCCCGAGGTCCAGATCTTGGAGCCGTTGATCACCCAGTCATCGCCGTCGCGTTCAGCCCGGGTGCGCAGCGCCGCCAGATCCGAGCCGCCAGCCGGCTCCGAGAACAGCTGGCACCAGATCTCGTCGCCGCGCAGGGCCGGCTCGACGAAGCGAGCCTTCTGCTCGGGCGTGCCCCAGGTGCAGATCGTCGGCATCAGCATGCCGAGGCCGATCACGAACATCTGCGACATGACTTTGTAGTGGGCTTCCTCCTGATTGTAGATCACCTGTTGGATCGGCGTGCCGCCGCGTCCGCCCCACTCCTTGGGCCAGGTGATGCCGGCATAGCCCGCCTCGTATTTCTTGCGCTGGAAGGCCTTGGCCGCGTCAACGGCGCCGGGCTTGTCCTGGCCGCGGCGATAGCCGTTGACCTCCCCGGGTGCGCGGCGCACGGCGGCCTTGTCGAGGAAGGCGCGCACTTCGGCGCGGAACTTGGCTTCTTCGGGGCTGTCGGAAAAGTCCATGAGGCAGGTCTCCCGTGTCGGGCTCAATCGGCGTGGGCGAGGGCGGCGTTGCTACTTTTCAGTTCGCCCATCAAGCGGCGCTTCCATTCACTGGAGCCGCCGAGGGCCACGCCAAGCAGCTTGGCGCGGCGGTAGTAGAGGTGCGCATCGCCCTCCCAGGTGAAGCCCATGCCGCCGTGCGTCTGCACGTTCTCCTTGGTGGCGAGCCAGCCGGCGTCATTGGCCGCGATGCGGGCAACGGCGGCGGCTACGGCCAACTCCGCGGCATTCGAATTCAGCGCCCAGGCGCCGTAGTAGGCGTTGGAGCGGGCGAGCTCGATCGCCACGTACATGTCGGCAAGCTTGTGCTTGATGGCCTGGAACGAGCCGATCGGGCGGCCGAAGGCGTAGCGTTCCTTGGCGTAGCCTGTCGCCATGTCGAGGGCCGCTTGCGCGCCTCCCACCTGCTCGAAGGCCATCATGATGGCCGCGCGGTCGATCAGGCGGCGGACATCGGCGGTACCCTTGCAGCCGTCGAGCACCTCGCACTTGGCGCCATCGAACGTGATGTTGGCGTGCGAGCGCGAGGGATCGACGGTCGGCACCGTGTCGCGCTTAACGCCGGCACCGGTGAGATCGACGAGGCAGAGGCAGGCGCCGCGCCGCTGGTCCTGCGCCACGACGATGGCGAGGGCGGCGACATCGCCGTCGGCCACGGCAAGCTTGCTGCCGGTGAGGCGCCCCTCCGTGTGGCGCGCCTTGAGGCGGTCGATGACGAAGGGGCCAGGCAATTCTGCAACGGCGAAGGTGGCGATGGCCTGGCCGTTGGCGAGCTTGGGGAGATGGGCTTGCTTCTGCGCCTCGCTGCCAAACAGCAGCAGCGCTTCGATGCCGAGATAGACCGTCGAGGCGAACGGCACGGGTGCGATGGCAAAACCAATCTCTTCGGCCAGCGCGCATGTGGCGAGATGCCCGAGCCCCGAGCCGCCGTAGGCCTCCGGCACCGTGCAGCCGAGCCAGCCCATGGCGCCGATCTCGCTCCACAACGCTTTGTCGTGGGAGCCGCCGTGGTCGAGGATTTTGCGCGGCACGCCCGGCGGGCACTTGGCGGCGAGAAAGCGTTTGGCCTCCTCGCGCATCTCCTTCACGTCGTCAGGAAAATCGAAGTTCATGGCGCGGCTCCGACTTGTGTTCGGTAGGGTCTTGGCTGCGGCGGGCATCGCGGCGGGGTCAGATCCGTCCCGCCGGAGGCGGGCAAGAAAGTTGAGGGTCTGACCCCAATCCGCGGTGCTTACTTGTCCAGCCACGCATTCTCCATGCGCCAGGAATTGTACAGCGAGTTGTTGTGGCTGGTGACGCCCTTCACGTGCGGGTGCCAGCACGTGGCGGCGCGGTTGTGCAGGATGATCGGGCGCGCGACGTCCTCGGCGATGACCTTCTCGACCTTCCACAGCAATTCGCGACGCTTGGCCGGGTCGGTCTCACGTGATTGCGCCAAGATCAGCTTGTCGACTTCCTCGTTGCAGTAGCCGGTGTAGTTGCGATCCGATTTGCAGGTGTAGTTTTCCACCAGATTGACATCGGGGTCATCGACGCCGACGCCGGTCGTGTTGAGGCCGACGGCGTAATCCTTGCGCTGCACCTTCGCGTGCCAGATCGTGGTGTCAACGACCTCGAGCTCGCCTTCGATGTGGATCTTCTTCAACTGGTCGATGAAGATCACGGCAGGGTCGCGATAAAGGGGAATGTTGCGCGTCGCCACCTTCACCTTCAGCGGCTTTTCGGCGGAGAAGCCGAGCTTCTCCATGATGGCGCGGGCCTCGGCCAGCTCCTTGTCTTTGTTGGCGGCATAGCCGGCGATGGTGGAGAGCTGCTCCGGCGGCATGCCCCACTTGCCTTCGGGCGCCGGCAGCATGACGAGGCCGACTGACGACTTGCCCTCGGCCAGAATGGTGTTGAAGGCGGAGCGGTCGATGGCCAGCGCCATGGCCTTGCGGATCTCGGGCTTGTCGAACGGCGGTGCGCCGGAGTTCACGATCATGTTGATCGTATTGTTGGAAGGCACGAACTGGCAGATCGCTTTCGGCGCCTGCGCGTTGATGTCCTTCAGCGACGACACCGTGATGTCGGAAACGAAGGTCAGGTCCAGGTCACCGGCGATGAAGGCCAGCACGCGCGTCGAGCGGTTGTCGATGACGCGATACTCGAGGCCGTCGAGCAGCGCTTTGCCTTTCTTGAAGTAGTCGGCGTTGCGCGTGAGCTTGACGCTTTCATTGCGCTTGAACTCGACGAACTTGTAGGGGCCTGTGCCGACGGGCTTGGTGCGCATGTCGCGCTGGGCGACGTGGCAGCCATAGACGGGCGAATAGCCCGACGCCAGCAGCGCCAGGAAGGAGGGCTGCGGCCCATTGAGATGGAAGGTTACGGCATGGTCGCCGCCAACGGTGATTTCCTTGACGTTGTGATACCAGACCTTGCGCGGGTTCTTGCGGAAGTCCTCGTTCTTGGTCAGGCCCGCAACCATGTCGAAGGTGCATTTGACGTCCTTGGCCGTGAACGGCTGGCCGTCATGCCATTTGACGCCCTGCTCGAGGGTGAAGGTGAGCTTGGTCTTGCTGTCGTCCCAGGCCCAGCTTTTCGCAAGATCGGGCACGATGGTGTCGAGGCTCGCCTCCAGCTTGGTCTGGTCGAACATGACCAGATTGTTGAACACCGGCATGAACGGGAACACCGTCGAGATGGTCGCTTCCTCGTGGATCGATGCCGAGGGTGGATTGTCCCAGATGTAGGCGCGGAGCGTGCCGCCCTGTTTCTGGGCTAGGGCCGGGGCTGCGGTCGCGATGGCAACGGCCACCGTGAGCCCGAGCAGGCGGGCTGCGGATGCAAGCATGTCAGGTCGTCTCCTCGTGGTTTCTTGGGCGCAACTATGGCATGCGGCAGCAGCGGCGGCGAGACCATCCGTGCCGCACTGACGGCATGCGGGCACAGCCTCTCGTGCAGAACTCGGATGGGTTCCGGACGGACCCATGGGGCTGCCCCCAGTCAAGTCACAAACGGCGGGTCCGCTGCCCTTGCCGAGACTTACACCGGCCAGGATCTGAGCTGGTAGGCGCTGTCCCAGAACATCCATTCGAGCTGGGTCGCGCGCGTGAAGGCCTTGTGCATGGCGGCGTGGGTGTGGGGTGCGGCGTCGATCGCGACGGTATCAACGACCTTGATCACGGCGTCGACCGCCTGCTCGAAATCGAGGCCGGCATAGGTGTCGATCCAGGCCTGGTAGCTGTTTGGTTTGATCGCCTGCGCGAGGATGTGTTTCCCAACCTCACGGTAGATCCAGAAGCAGGGGAGCAGGGCCGCCAGCGTCACCTCGAAGGGCGCGAGGGCAGCGGTGCGCAGCAGATAGCTGACGTAATGCTCGCAAACAGGCGTCGGCTCGGCAGCGGCGAACTCGGCCGGGGAGACGCCAAAGGCCGTAAAGTAATCGGCATGCAGCGAGCGCTCGACGACGATGGCGACCTGGGCGGCGGCGGCAAAATGCACCACATGGTCGGTGGTGTGGCCCTTGGCCGAGGCGAGCGAGAGGGCACGCGCGAAGCCCTCGAGGTAATGGGCGTCCTGGATCATGTAGTGCTGGAAGCGGGCGCGGCTGAGCGTGCCGGCGGCAAGCTCGCGATTGAATGGCATGGCGGTGATCTTGGCGTAGATGGCGCTATTGCGCTGCCAGGCATCGGCGCTGAAGCTGGTCGGCATGTCAGGCTCCGGGGGCAAGTTCGGGTCGCGCCAGGGGGCGGAACTCGTCGACGACGGCTGTGTAGACGATGCGCTTGAAGGGCACGATCAACGTCAACAGCTCATCGATGTGCGCCCAGCGCCATTCAGCGAATTCGGCGTCGTGAGCGGTGGGATCGATGTCGACCTCGTCGTCGCTGCCGGTGAAGCGGATGGCGAACCATTTTTGAGTCTGGCCGCGGAACCGGCCACCCCAGACGAGGCTCTGGAGGCTCGGCGGCAATTCATAGGGGTGCCAGTCGCGGCTTTCGCCGATGATGTGGCCGGAGTGCATGCCGGTCTCCTCGCGCATTTCCCTGAGCGCCGCGACAGCCGGCGTCTCGCCGTCGTCGATGCCACCCTGCGGCATTTGCCACCAGCTTCCCGCGGCATTCTGCGTGCGCGCGTCGACCCGCCGGCCGATCCAGACCAGGCCGGCGCGATTGAGGATCATGATCCCGACGCACGGGCGGTAGGGCAACTTCGAGACATCAATGGTCATGGGCGATTGAGGCTCCGCTTGGGGCGTGGTCGGCTTCGATAGCACACCACGCGGCCGAAGGGGGAGGCGTGGCGAAGGCGAGGCTGGACGATGGCAGGAGACAAAGTGCCCGCGGAGCCGGAACGGCTTGGCATGGGCACAGGCACGGTCCGCGGCCCCAAGCGCGGGAATGCCAATGATCGGGCCCCGATCACACTCAGAAAGAGACGCAATCAGAGCCGATGGCCTTGAGCACGCTGTCCTGGCGGTGACGCTCGATCCACGCCTTGCGGATGGCCTCGATGGCCGCCTCGCTGTCGGCGGTCGGCTTGAACCACACGATCAACGTGCGCGAGACCTCCTTGGCGATCTGCCCGCGGGCGTCGCGCCACTGTCCATAGCCCTGCAGCACGGTCAGGCCTTGCGGAAAGCGCGGCGTGATGTCGCCTTCCAGAAAGGCTTGCCATTCCGCGTCCGTCACATCCGGCGCGCCCTTGCGGCCCATGCCGAACACAAGCTCCAGCCGCGTCATGCGCTGGGCCGGCAGCGAACAGTCCAGGAACCCGCCGGAACCACTCCCCGGTTTGCGCAGCAGGGGCAGCGACACGGAGGCCAAGGCGGCAACGAACCCCAGGGCGAGCAATGCCAGAAAGCGTCGGCGGTGGTGCATCGCGTGCCCTGTGTGGCTGTGATCCTGACGACTGACCCGACTGTAGTCGTTGAGCTGGCGTCACGCGATGGCGAGGTGAGCCGCGTCAGGTCAACAAATCAGGCCGCTGCGACCGGATTGCCGCCACCAGATCCGCCGGCACCACATCGAGGCGACTGAAATGGATACGCATGTCGACCGGCCGCAGCCGACCCGTCTGGCGGATCTGCAGCGTCAACAGGTCGTCGATGATCTCGGCATTCCGGACATCGCGCCAGGAGCAGCGCCGCTCACCCAAGAGTCCAATCGTCGCGATGCCGTCGCGATCGATAATCACCTCCTGTGACGGTTTGAGAAACTGCATCAGCTCGGCAATGCCGACCAGAAACAGCAGCACCGCAAGGCCGAGAAACGCCAACCCCAGTGCCCAAGGCGGCGGCTCGACGAAGATGCCGAGCCGTGCGGGCATCAGCGGCGCTGCCATCGACAGCAGCGCCGCCCAGAAGAAGGCGCACCCCATCGTCAGGGCGACCAGGAAGCCCCACACGGTGACCCGGGTGTGGGCAATGAGCGCTGTCTCAGTCCCGTTTGTCATGGCAAGTCCCTGTGCGAGGTCGCCAATTTAGCGGGCAATCGCCCGCCAGTCCGCAGCCAGTGTCAGACGTGCTTAACCACGGCCGCAATGCGACGGTCGCGGTTATCGGCGCCACTTGAACATAGTTCATTTGCGTGCTATAGCTATTTGACCAACGTTCAAATGGAAAGGCACTCGCCATGCTCAAGTTCCTCTCCCGCGTCTTTCTCGGCGCCGCCGCCAACGCCGGCGGCCAGGTCCTCGACCAGGACGCGCGCCTCGCCATGCCGCCGCGCCTGCTCGTCGTCTCCAACCGTCCCGTCGATAGCCGCGACCTGGCGTCGCCGAAATCTCGTGCGCGATCTGCGCACGGCCTTAAACTGGTCGCAGGGGGAAGGAACGATAGGCCTTCGACGCCACCTCGAGCAGCGCGGCCCACGGTGCCGAAACGCCACCACGGCTCATGAAGCCGTCCGAATGCCGCCAGCTTGTTAACCAGGATCTGGCAAATCCTTCAGACTGTTAAGCCTGCCGGCTCGTAGACCGACCGCCGGCCCCCACGGTTCAAACCCGAGGTTTCCATGTTCGCCTCCCTGATGTTTGCCCGCCGTTTTGCCCCCCTGTTCTGGAGCCAGTTCTTGTCGGCGTTGAATGACAACCTGCTCAAACAGGGCCTTGTCATCCTCATCACGCTGACGATCGCCAATGAGCAGGACGCGGGCACCCTCGTGGCGCTGGCCGGCGCCGTGTTCATCTTACCCTACTTCTTCCTATCGGCCCTCGGCGGCGAGCTTGCCGACAAGCACGACAAAGCCGACATGGCCGAGCGCGTCAAGCTCGCTGAGATTGCCGTGGCCCTGGTCGCTGTCCTCGGCTTCTACCTGGCCTCGATCCCGGTGCTGTTTGTCGCCTTGTTCCTCTTTGGCTGCGTCGGCGCCCTGTTCGGCCCCGTCAAATACGGCATCCTGCCCGACCACCTCAAACCCGAGGAACTCTCGGCCGGCAACGCCCTGGTCGAAGGCGCCACCTTCATCGCCATCCTGTCCGGCACCATCCTCGCGAGCTTCGTCGTCGGCAAGTCGATCGCCCCGCTGACCGTCTCATCGCTGATTTTCGGCCTCGCAATCCTGTGCTGGCTCTCGGCCAAGTTGATTCCGAAGTCGCAGCCAGCCGCCCCGGCTCTCGTCATCACCAAGAACCCGCTGACATCGACGTTCGCGCTGTTGCGTGAGTTGCGCGCTGACAACCGCCTCCGCGTTGGCGGTCACATCGTATCATGGTTCTGGGCTGTCGGCGGCGTCTGCCTGTCGCTGTTGCCAACGCTGATCCACGCCCGCCTCGGCGGCGACGAGAAGGCGATCGCGCTCGCCACAGCCGTGTTCACGGTCGGCATTGCCGTCGGCTCGATCGTTGCTGCCAAGGCGAGCCATCACCGGCCCAATCTGGCGCTGGTGCCGCTCGGCGCCCTGCTGATGGGCATCGTCACGGCCAAGATCGGCTTCCTCGTTCTCGGTTCCACCGCGCATGTCTCGGGCGCCCCGTTCCTGAAGCCCTGGGCCTTCGCCACCAGCCTCAGCGGCGGGCCGCTGCTGGCACTGCTGTTCGCGCTCGCCTTTGCCGGTGGTCTCTTCATCGTGCCGGCCTTCACGGCCGTACAGGGCTGGGCGCCGGTCGATCACCGCGCCCGTGTCATCGCCGCCGTCAATGTCATGAATGCCGCCTACATGGTGCTCTCTGCTGTTGCTGTCGCCGCGCTGCAGGCAGCAGGCGTCGGCGTCGGCACCTTGTTCCTGCTGCTTGGCCTCGCCAACCTCGTCGTGTTCTATCTGGTGCTGCGCGCCTGGGGCCGCGAAGGGGTGCAGGATCTCGGCCGCTTCCTGTTCAAGCTGTTCCTGCGCCTCGAGGTAAAGGGTGCGGAGAACCTGCCCAAGGACGGCGAGCGCGTCATCATTGCGCCCAACCACATCAGCCTGCTCGACGGCCCGATCATGCATGCGATCCTGCCGGGTCATGCCTCGTTTGCCGTTGACACCGGCATCTCGCAGGCCTGGTGGGCGAAGCCGTTCCTGAAGCTGATCAACGCGCTGTCGATCGATCCGACCAAGCCGCTTGCCGCCCGCGCCATGGTCAACGTCGTCAAAGGCGGCAAGACCGTGGTCATCTTCCCCGAGGGTCGCATCACCGTCACCGGTGGCCTGATGAAAGTCTATGACGGCACCGCCATGATCGCCGACAAGGCCGACGCCTGGGTGGTTCCCGTACGTATCGAAGGTCCGGAGCGCTCCCCGCTCGGCTACATGCGCAAGACCCAGGTCAAGCGCGCCTGGTTCCCGAAAACCACTGTCACCATCCTGCCCGCACGCAAGATCGAGCTTTCCCCCGACCTCAAGGGCAAGGCGCGCCGCCAGGCCGCCGGCGCCAAGCTGCAGGACATCATGGTCGACACCGCCGTCGAGACGGCGCGCATCGACCAGACGTTGTTCGAGGCGCTCGTGGAGGCGCGACAACTGCGGGACACCGGCAAGGTTGCTGTCGAGGATCCGCTCGGCACCAAGCTCTCCTACAAGAAGCTGATCCTCGGCGCGCAAATTCTCGGCGCCAAGCTCGCCAGCGAGGCACCCGAAGGCGCCGCAGTCGGCGTGCTGCTGCCCAATGCAGCCGGCGTCGCCGTCACCTTCTTCGCGCTGCAGTCAACGGGCCGCGTCGCCGCCATGCTGAATTTCACGTCAGGCGCCGTGAACGTCATCGCCGCCTGCCGCGCCGCCAAGGTCGAGGTGGTGCTCACCTCTCAGGCCTTCATCGAGAAGGGCAAGCTCACCGACCTCATTGCCAAGCTGAAAGAGGCCGGCATCCGCATCGTCAATCTCGAGGACGTCAAGGCGTCCATCGGGACCATGGATAAAATCCGCGGCCTGCGTCAGGGGTCCAAGCCGCAGTCGTCGCGCAAGGCCACCGACCCGGCCGTGATTCTGTTCACGTCAGGCTCGGAGGGCACGCCCAAAGGCGTTGTCCTCTCGCACCGGAACATCCTGGCCAACGTGGCGCAGGCGCTGGCCCGCATCGCCGCCAACGGCGACGACAAGGTGTTCAACGTGCTGCCGGTCTTCCATTCGTTTGGCCTCACCGGTGGCATGATGATGCCGCTGATCGGCGGCGTGCCGCTGTATCTCTATCCTTCGCCCCTGCACTACAGGATCGTGCCGGAGCTGGTCTACGGTTCCAACGCCACCATCATGTTCGGCACCGACACCTTCCTCAACGGCTACGCGCGCACCGCTCACCCCTACGATTTCCACAAGGTGCGCTTGATCATGGCCGGCGCCGAAGCGGTGAAGGATCGCACGCGCGCCACTTACATGGAGAAGTTCGGCGTCCGCGTGCTGGAAGGCTACGGCGTGACCGAGACCGCGCCGCTGCTCGCCATGAACACGCCGCTTGCCAACCGTGTCGGCACAGTCGGCCGCCTATCGCCGCTGATGCAGTCGCGTCTCGATCCCGTGCCCGGAATCGAGGAAGGCGGGCGCCTCTACGTACGCGGCCCCAACGTCATGCTCGGCTACTTCCGCGCCGAGAACCCGGGCGTGCTGGAACCGCCGGCCGAGGGCTGGCACGACACCGGCGACATCGTCACCATCGATGCCGACGGCTACATCAAGATCCGCGGCCGCGCCAAGCGCTTTGCCAAGATCGCCGGCGAGATGGTCTCGCTCTCCGCCGTCGAAGCCATGGCGGCCGAGATCTGGCCCAAGGCCTTGTCGCTGGTCGTGGCCTTGCCGGATCCCCGCAAGGGTGAGCGCCTGATCCTGCTGACCCAGGAGAAGTCCGCCGCCCGTGCCGAGTTCTCGCGCCACGCCAAGCTGAAGGGAGCGTCGGAACTGAATGTGCCGGCCGAGTTCATCGCCCTCGACTCCATCCCGTTGCTCGGCTCCGGCAAGCCCGACTACGTGGCGGCACAAAAGCTCGCCGCCGAACGCGCCACGCCGCCTCGCATCATCGAGGATGAAAGTGCTGCGGCGTGATTGCGAAGCACGGCACGGTTGCGAGAGGCTGTCGTCTGTCGAGAGGCTGTAGGCGTATCCGGCACGCACGAGCCGTCACTTGAACTTGGACATCACGTCGGCGGCGAAGTGTTCGAGGCGGTCGGTGGTGCCGGCGAGGTCGCTGCCGTCGCCGCCAATGAGGAAATGCTGCAGGCCCCGTGCGCGGAAGCGGCCGATGTCATCGACGATCGCCTCAGCGCTGCCTGTGAAGGCCAGACGACCCCCGTCAGGGCCGGGTTGCTCGGGTCCGATGCGACAGTTGATGGCAAGAAGCGCCCCTGTGATCCGGTCGGGTGCGCGGCCCGCACGTTCGGCTTCGGCGCGGACCTCGCTCAAGGCGTCGCCGTAGAGTTCAGGTGTATCGAGCGGCTGGCTGGGATTGGCGGCGACAGGATACCAGCCATCACCGAGGCGGCCGGCACGACGGCGCGCGGCCTTGGCTTCGCCGCCGATCCAGATCGGCAGATGCGGTTTCTGCACGGGCTTCGGCGCGAACAACAGGTGATCGAAGGCGGCGTAAGTGCCCTGTTGCGCCGGCTTCTCAGCACTCCACAACTGGCGGAAGCCGGCGATATACTCGTCCGACGCCTTGGCGCGATCAGCGAACGGCGGCCCTCCAAGCAGCGCGATCTCCTCGGCCATCCAGCCAACGCCGACGCCCGCGGTCAGGCGGCCTTTCGAGAGCACGTCGACGGTGGCCAGCATCTTGGCGGCGAGCACGGGATGGCGATGCGGCAAGACGAGAACGGACGTCAGCAGGCGGATGCGGCTGGTGGCGGCGGCGACGAAGCTCAGGGCGGTGACCTGCTCCAGGGAGACGCCGGTATGCTGGGCGAAGAACTTGCCGGTCTTGGAGTAGGGATAGGCGCTCTCGACCTCGGTGGCGACGATGACGTGGTCGCTCATGCCGAAGTGCTCGTAACCAAGCCGCTCCGCCGTGCGGGCGATGGCGGTCAGTGAGTCGGGATCGCCGGCAACGCCGCGGGAGCCGAAGTGCAGGCCGAATTTCATGTCGCGGCTCACGCCCTCTTGAGGAACACGGTCTTGAGCACGATGGTGTTGCGACCCGTTCCGGCTTCGATGTTCTCGGCGTCATCGGGAATGAGGCGGATGTTCTTGAACACGGTGCCGCGCTTCAAGGTGTCGCCGCCCTTGACCTTGAGTTCCTTGATGACATGCACGGCATCGCCCGCTTTCAGGATGTTGCCGTTGCTGTCCTTGACGACGATGTCATCGCTCATGGCATGGCCTTTCATATTGTTGGTTTGAAAGCCTGCGGCCTCAATAGACGTCGGCGTGCTCGGTGGCCTTGTACGATGGGCGGGCCAACATGGTCGTTGCAAATTCCGTGAGAGCTGGACGGCCCTGGCGCCAGTTCTTGGCGGCATAGCGAAAGTCGGCGTAGCCCAGCACGCAGCCGACGGCGAGATGGCCGATGGTGATGGGCGATTTGGAGAAGGCCGGTGCTTCACGCTCGAGGGCATCGAAGGCCGTGGCGAACTTGACGTCGAGAGCGGTTTTCAGCTCCGGCGATTGCTGTGGCTCGGGGCGCGCGCGCTCCGACAAGCCGAGCAGCAGGAAATCGAGGACACCGTCACCCAGCGCCTGCAAACGCAAGGCTTCGAAGCGCGCTTCGCCCGCGGTGGGGAACAGCTTCTGGCCCTGATGCAGCGTATCCAGATACTCGACGATGACGCGCGAATCATAGAGCGGCCGGCCGTCGTCCCGGATCAACGTCGGCAGCTTGTTCAAGGGATTGAGCGCCATCACATCGGCGTTGGGCTTGGTGGGCGCTACGACAGTGCGCACCTGTTCGATCCGACCAGCAAGGCCGGTTTCGTGAGCCGCCACCATGACCTTGCGGACGAACGGCGAGCGGGAGGACCAGAAAAGTTTCATCAATGCAGCACCGGACCTTTGAGGAAGCGACGGCGATCACCGGAGCGGACGCGGACATCCATGGTGCGGCCTTCGCGATTGATGCTGATCGGAACCTCGACGCCGGCTTCGCCAAGCGACCAGACGTGACGGAAGAAACCGGCGAGGCTATTCACGTCGGCGCCGCCAACACTCATGATGATGTCGCCTGAGCGCAGGTCCGCCGTCTTGGCGGGGCCGCGGCCCGACACGCCGGCAATGGCAATGCGGTTGCCGACCTCGGCGGCGTAGAGACCGAGCCAGGGCCGCGGTGGTTTCTTCGGCCGGCCGGCGGTCATGATGTCATCGAGGATCGGTTTCAGGAGATCGATCGGCACCATCATGTTGATGTCTTGCGTTTTCTTTTCCGAGACCAGGCGCTGCACCTGTAGCGAGCCGATGCCGAGCAGGCGGCCGTCGGGGCCGATCAGGGCCGTGCCGCCCCAGTGGGGATGACTGGGTGCCGTGAAGATCGCTTCGTCCAGGACGTACTCCCAATAGCCGGCGAATTCCTGCTTGGCGACGATCTGGGCCGCGACGGAATTGCTGCGCCCGCCGGCACCGCCGACAACGACCTGGTCGCCGAGCCGAGCGTCCGCCGAAGAGCCCAGTGCAAGCGCTGCCTCGTCGAGCCGGGCCAAGGCCTGGATGACGCCAAAACCGGTTTCCTGGTCGTAGCCGAGCACGTGGCCTTGCACGACGCGGTCGTCGGAGAGTTTGAGCCAGATGGTTTCCGCCTCGGTGACCAGATAGCCGATGGTGAGCACAATGCCTTCCGAACGGATCAGGACGCCGTGCCCCAGACGCTCGGTGCCGAGGGTTTCCGCCGTATACGCGTCGGCGGGGACGATCGAGCGCACGCCAACCACGGCGCTCAAGGCGTGATCGAGATCAAAAGAATAATTCTCTGGCGACGGTTGCACGATGCTGGTTTCCGGATGGGGCGCCCTGGGTCGGTGGCGAACAAAGGACTGCAATGTCCTGCCCAAGATAGTGCCTTGCGAGCCTGCCGACAATCACCGAGCGCCATGCAATTGCGGCACCTGAGGCGGCCTCAGACGCGGACGGCGGCGCCTGCCGGAACCGCAGACGCGAAAAAACGTCCGCAGCCCCCTGCGGGACTGCGGACGGATCAATGGCGTTGCGAGTTACCGGGCCGCACCGCTGCGTCTAGCGAGTGGTGGCGACGAAACGGCGGCCGAGCGGTGTGATGAACACACCGGTTTTCAAGCAGCGCTGGTACGGCCCCGTGCAATCGGACTTGTCCGTCCGCATGGTCCAGCACAGCGCCCGCAGATCAGCACAGGATCTGGCGGCAGCGGGCGCGGCCGACAGCATTAGTGCCGCAAGCCCGACCGATGACGCGAGCGACGCGAGGATGGCGCGGTGCATGACAGATTCTCCCGGTTCAGCAGATTGCGCGTGGCCCCAGCCTCAGTGCTTGGCGCGCTTGGTCGGCGGCAACAGCACGGTGTCGATGACGTGGATGACGCCGTTCGACGCCGCGACATCGGCCTTGACGACCGTGGCGGGGCCAGCCTTGACGCCCTTGCGGATGTCGATCGGGATCAGGCCACCCTGGACGGATTTGACGCCGTACGTTTTGGACTTGGCGCCGGTGATGCGCTTGGCATCGTATTTGCCCGCGACCACATGATAGGTGAGAATTGATTGCAGCTTGGCCTTGTTGGCCGGCTTCAGCAGATCATCGACGGTGCCCTTAGGCAGCTTGGCGAAGGCCTCGTCGGTCGGCGCGAAGACCGTGAAGGGGCCCTTGCCCTTGAGCGTGTCGACGAGGCCCGCGGCCTTCACGGCCGCGACCAGGGTATTGAAGCTTCCGTTGCCGGCGGCAACATCGACGATGTCCTGTGCCTTGGCCGGTATGGCGGCGGCGAATGACAAGGCGAGGGCGGCCGCTGCCAAGGCAGCGTGCTTGATGGAACGCATGTTTGCATATCTCCCAATGTGTGCCGGTGGGCCGACGTCGGCTCTCGATCCGGTGCAATGGAACAACGCAGCATGCTTAACGGCGGATCACCGAAGGGAGTCGCTATTCCCAGTCATCAGGTGCCGGCGCGGGCCACGAGACCGCGGATAGCGGTATCAAAACCATCGGCCGCCTCGATGTTGATGGAGTGGCCGCCGGGGAGGTCGATAATGGCGATGCCGGGTACTTCGGCCGCCACCTTCTCGCGCATGGGCTGGAAGCGCTTCTCCCACAGGCCATTGACGAGCACGGCGGGCACACGGATCTCCGACAACCGGTGTGCGATGGAGAGATCTGGCGAGGTCAGGTCGATCGAGCGCAGGATGGCTTCCGGCGCCAGCATGTCGGCATCAGCGACCAGCTCGGCCTTGATGGCTTCGGGGAACCGCTTGGCATGGCTCGGGTGAATGCGCAGGCCTTCGAGCGCGGCCTTGCCGCCGGCTGCGATGATGTCAGCGCGTTCTTTCTGAGCCGCCGCGCGTTCCTCGTCGCCCTTCGGCGAGAGGGCCGAGATCGAGTTGGTGAACGCCAACCCCATGACGCGCGCGGGATGCTCGAGCGCATACTGAATGGCGAGGCCGGCGCCGAATGACTGCCCGCACACCAGCCAACGCTCGGCACCCAGCTCCTTGCGGATGGTCTCGAAGGCCTGAATGTAGGATTGCACACGATAGGGCGCCGGGTCGGCAGGAGCCGGCGAACGGCCGTGGCCGAGAAGCTCCAACAGCACAGGGCGGCAGACCTCGGTCAAGGCCGGCAAATTGATCCGCCACTGAGCGCGGCTCGACAAGAAGCCATGCACCATCAGCATGTAGGGACCCTGACCACGGTCATGGACTTCCCAATAGGGCAGCATTCGTGGTCCCCCAACAGCTGGCTCACATCCGTCGCTCATTTGCCCATTCGCATACTTTGCGCTTGAGTTCCAGCCGATGGCGCGCAATGCAGGCGGGAATGATGTGCATGTCGCACGGGACCGGTGCCGGCAATGATTCGAGGAGATAAGCATTCGATGCGACAAATGGCGCTGATCGGCTTTCTGCAAGCCCAGAACTGCACCAATTTCGCAGCCTCCTGGCGGCATCCCAACTCGCGGACCGACTTCATGTCGGCGGCGTTCTACCAGAAGATCGCCACGGTGCTGGAAGCCGGCAAGTTCCATCTGGCATTCTTCGACGACCGGCTCGGCATGCCGGAGTTCCAGAGCGGCAACTTCGCGCCGGCCATCGAGCATGGCATCCGCTCGGTGAAAATGGATCCCATGGTGTGCCTGATGGCCATGGGCATGGCGACGACGCGGCTTGGCCTCGGCTCCACCTACTCGACCACCTATTACGAGCCGTTCCACGTGGCGCGCATGTTCGCGACGCTGGATCAGATCTCGGCCGGCCGCGGCGCGTGGAACATCGTCACCTCGCTCAACAACACCGAAGCGCGCAACATGGGCCGTGAGTCGGTCGGCGAGCACGACGAGCGCTACGACATGGCCGACGAGTTCCTCGAGGTGGTGATGGGCCACTGGGACACGTGGGAGGACGATGCCCTGATCGTCGACCAGGCCACCGGGCGGTTCGCGGACGCAGCCAAGGTCAAGCGGCTGGCGCACAAGGGCAAGTATTACAAGTCGCAGGGGCCATTCACGGTGCCGCGCTCGCCGCAGGGCCATCCCGTGCTGATCCAGGCCGGGCAATCGGGGCGGGGCAAGCGCTTTGCAGCCGAGTGGGGCGAGCTGATCTTCACCTACACGACGGGCCTCGACCAAGCCAAGGCCGGCTATGCCGAACTCAAAGGCATGTGCGCGGCGACGGGCCGCGATCCGGATGGCATGCGCGTGTGTGCGCTGATCACGCCGATTGCCGCGGCGACCAAGGCTGAGGCCGAGGACAAGCGCGCGCTGATCGAGAAATTGCCGATCGAGCAGGATAGTCTCATGCTGCTGTCGGAGGCGCTCAACTTCGATTTCGGCTCCAAGCCGATGGATGAGCCATTCAGCGACGAGGAAATCCGCAGCATCACGGGCCTGCATACCATCCGCGACCGCGTGCTGGCGGCGAGCGGCAAGAAAAATCCGACGGTGCGCGAGTTCATCCACTACAGCGGCCGAGGCCGCCTGCACAATCCGTGGGTCGGGGGGCCAAAGGAAATCGCCGACAAGATGGAGGAATACTTCTCGGCGCCGGCCTGTGACGGCTTCGTGGTGGCGGCGACCTATGTGCCGGGCGCCTACGAGGACTTCGTGGCGCACGTGGTGCCGGAATTGCAGCGGCGGGGCATCTTCCACAAGGATTATCGCGGCACGACGTTGCGCGAGAATCTGGGCCTCGACAAGCCGGCCGTCGGCGCCTGGCGGCAGGTGCGGCGCGGCGCTACCCGCTGATTCCAGTGGGCGTGGAGTGGTTCGATGCGGACGTCTTCACCGTACCGGTTCGGGTCGATCGGCGCCAAGACGCCGCTTGCCTTTGCCGGCCAGCGCATCGGGTTGCTCGGCGGCTCGTTCAATCCGCCACATGCCGCCCATCGCTTGATCAGCGAGACCGCCCTGAAGCGTCTCGGTCTCGATCGCGTGTGGTGGATCGTGACACCCGGCAATCCTCTGAAGTCGGATCGGGGCTTGTTGCCGCTGGACGAGCGCATGGCGTTGTGCCGGACCGTTGCCAGAAATCGCCGGATCGTGGTCACCGCCTTCGAGCAGGGCCTGCCGAGCCGCTATTCGGCCGCAACGGTTGGATTTCTGAAGCGGCGGCACCCAGGCGTGCGGTTCGTGTGGCTGATGGGCGCTGATTGCCTCGTCGAGTTCCACCGCTGGCGCCTGTGGCGTGAGATGCTGGCCAACATGCCGATGGCGGTGATCGACCGACCGGGGTCGCATCTCAAGGCGTTGGCGGGGCCAGCGGCCGGGGCTTTTGCACGGCAGCGGCGCCCGGAGACCATGGCGCGGCGGCTGGCGTCGGCACGGCCGCCGGCCTGGACGTTGCTGACCGGGCCGTTGTCGTCACTTTCGTCCACAGCCATTCGGGCCGACCGCACAAGGCACAGCCCATGAACTATCGGCACGCCTACCACGCCGGCAATTTCGCCGATGTGCTCAAGCACGCGGTGCTGGCGCTGGTGATCGAGCACCTGAAGCGCAAGCCGGCGCCGTTTCGCGTCATCGACACACATGCGGGGCGCGGGCTCTATCGGCTGGATGATGAGGCGGCCCTCAAGACCGGCGAGTGGCGCACGGGTATCGGGCGATTGCTCGGGCCGGACGCGCGCCCCATGCCGGATCAGATCGCGCAGCTGCTGTCGCCCTATCTGGCGCAGGTCCGGCTGGTCAATCCGAATGGCGGCTTGACGCTCTATCCTGGCTCGCCACTGCTGGCGCTCGGCCTCATGCGCGGCCAGGATTACCTGGTCGCCAATGAGCTGCATGGCGATGACGGCCGCGCCTTGAAGGCGGCGCTCGCCCACGACCTGCGCGCCAAGGTGCTCAACTTGGATGCGTGGGTGGCGCTCAAGTCCTTGTTGCCGCCGAAAGAGCGCCGCGGCGTCGTGCTGGTCGATCCGCCGTTCGAGGCGACGGGCGAGTTGGAGCGCCTCGCTGAAGGTCTGACCGAGGCCGTGCAGCGGTTCGCAACCGGCTGCTATCTGCTGTGGTTTCCGGTCAAGGAGGCGAGCACCCTGACACGGCTGGTGGCGGCCCTGCCTCGCGCTGATGCGGATAAGCTGTTGCTGGTCGAACTGCGGGTACAGGCGCTGGAAACGTCCCTTAAACTGGCGGGTAGCGGGCTCGCCATTCTCAACCCGCCGCATCCGCTGAAAGGCCAGTTGGACGCGCTGTTGCCGTTCCTGGTCGACCGGTTGGCACAGGGGTCTGGCGCGGGCGCACGGGTCGTAGCTGCCAACAACCTAGTCGGTGCCGGCCGCGGCGAACCGGTAGCCGCGCGCGCATCCCGGAGCAAGCGACGCGACACCTGATCCGGGAGCAGCGCATTACTTCGCGAACACCTGCCGCAACACGCCGACGATGGCCATGAGGACGCCGCCACCGACACCGCCACCGGCGATCTGGCTGATAATGGCGCCCGGATCGAGGTTGCTCAATGCGGCCACGTGCGACGGTCCGAGCGAGCTGTTCAGAATGGCGCCGCCGAGACTGCCGCCGACGAGGCCCGCAACGGAGTTGCCGAGCGAGCCGAGGCTCAGGTTTTTCAACAGCGAGCCAGCCACGTTGCCTCCGGCCACGCCGCTGACCAGCTGAATGAGTAGCGAGACGATATCCATGAGCACGACCTCCATCGTACCGGAAAGCTCCGGCCAGCACTCCACACCCCGGGACGATAGCCGACTTTTCCGCCAGACCGGCAGGGCCGCCGCCGACGATCGCAAGCGAAGGTTAATGGGGCGCCGTTTCCCGGGGAAGCGTGCTGTTTCGGTGACAGCCGTGCACGAATGGCAAGGGTGCCGACAACGGATTGAGCAAATCGTTCATGAGTTGCGGTAAGCTTGCTGGCAACGTAGGGCTCGGGTGTCGTTCCGAGCCGCCCGCAAACTTGGTCAGAAGGTTGCCCCCATGAAGCGCATGATTGCTACCGTATCGGCCCTGATCATCGGCGCCATGAGCCTTGGCATTGCCACCGAGGCGGCTGCCGGCAGCCGCAAGCGCGCCGAGCCCGGCCCGTATCTGACGGAGCACCCGAAATCGACCTACTATCGCAAGCGCTCGGGCCCGCAGGTTCGCGGCTTCGTTGCCCGGCGGGGTGGCTATTCCTATACCTATGGCGACAGCGTCAATACCTACGGCGACAGCCGGTCGCTGTATGGCAGCACGTATGTGTTCCGGACTCCATCGATCGATCGCCAGACCACGGCCGGTCCCTTCGATCACGGCTTTTTCTTCGACTCGGGCGTGACGCCGCGAGGCGGTGATTCGCCGTACATGCACTGACCAATCGGCTAGCGGTCGGATTAATCCCAGTTTGAGCATTGCTGCGGCGCGGCCACAGGGCACAGTCCTCGTGGCGGCGCCGCTTCGCTTTTTGTGGCGATGGCGTTGGGTGACGGCTATGAGAGGTGTTAACCAAATCCACTCGGTGCATTCCGTCTCATCAAGGTGCTGAACGCCATGAACAAAGTCTTGAAACTCGCGGTTGCAGGGTTTGCCGGTCTTTCCCTGCTGGCTGGACCGGCCTACGCCAAGTGCACCCGTCTCGCCTTTTCGGTGAACGACTACGGCAAGGAAGGTCCGACCAAGGACGCCAAAGATCTGCTGGACAAGTACATCGCCAGCGAGATGGCCAAGAAGGGCATCAAGACCTATCGCGTGGGCAAGAAGGACGTGACCTGCGAACTGTTCCTCGACGTGTTGCTGTTCGACGAGCACACGTGCAAGGCCGCGGCAACCGTGTGCTGGGGTGATGGGCCGGCGGCCAAGCCGACGGAGGCCTCGGCGCCGGCTGCTGCTGGCGCGCCGAAAGAGACTGCCGCGGCACCTGCCAAGGCCGCGACGCCGGCGAAAGCGGCTGCTCCCGCCAAACCGAAGCCCAAGCTGAAGGACGCGGCCGCCAAGTCCGAGTGACGCGATGGCCGGCGAAACTTGCGCGCCTGCCAGCGGCCTGATCCGCACCCCGGGTCAGGCGGCGGCTTTTTGCATGGCGTCGTCGTAAAATCCCAACACGCCGTCGGTCATGGCAGCGACAGAAAAACGGCGACCAACCTCGGCCCGCAGGCGTTCGGCGCGCGCTCGGGCGGCATCCGGATCGCGGATGACATCGCTCAGCGCTGCCGACAAGGCGCCAACATCGCCCGGCAGCACCAACTTGGTGTCGGTGCCAGCCACGATCTCCGGCACGCCGCCGACATCGCTCGCGATCAACGGCAGGCCGGCACCGGCGCCTTCCAGCGCCACGTAGGGAAAACTCTCGGCACGTGACGGCATCACCAGGGCGCGGCCGAGCGCAAAGGCCTGCCGCGCCGGCATGGCGCCGGCGAAGTGGACAGCGTCATCGAGGCCGAGGGATTGCGCGAGGGCACGGAACTCCGTTGCGTCGGGCCCAGCACCGACAATCACCAGCCGGCAAGGCTGCGACCGGCGCACCTCGGCCAAAGCCTGCAACAGGACATCGACACCTTTGAGCTTGCGCAACTCGCCGATGAAGAGCAACTCGGCGGCATCCGGCGCGGTCGTGACCGGCTCCAGCTCAGCCGGCTGGATGCCGTTGTGAATGACGCGGCGCATGCAGGTCGGCTCACCGATCTTGGCGCGGAAGACGCGCTCGGAATAGGCGCTCTCGAAAATGATGCCGCTGGTCAGGCGCGCCATGTGGCGTTCGGCGGCCATATAGGCACGGCCGACGAGGGAGGCTGGGTCATAGTGCAGGCTGCCGCCGTGCGGGGTGTAGAAGACCCCGACGGGTCGTCCGCTGCGCGCCAGTTTTTGGCCGGCGAAGCGGGCATAGGCACCGCCCTTGGCGCCGTGGCCATGCAGGATGTCGGCCGCGTGCGTCGCGGCGAGATCAGACACGCAACGGGTGGCGCGCAGATCCGAGGGGCCAATGTCACGGCTCATGGCCACCTGATGGAGGCCGAGCGAGAGATGCGGCGCCAGCGCTGCGAGGTGGGATTCGGTCAGCGGATCCTTGGCGCTCGAGTCACAGACGACGCCAACGGCGTGTCCGCGCGACGCTTGCGCCATGGCCAGATCACGCACATGGCGGAACAGGCCGCCGACGGGGGCACGCAGGCAATGGATGATGCGAAACCGCCGTGCCATTGCCTGCGCCACGCAACCCTCGAACTCAGAAGAACCGCTCGTAAACCTGGACCGTGTCGCCCGGAAGCACGACGTAGTCGTCCGGCACATCCAGTTTCTCGACGAGCCCGTTTATACGCCGGGTGATCTGAAATTTCCGTTCATTGGCGCGCTCAGAGAAGCCGCCGGCGATGGCGACGGCCGTCTTGATCGTCATACCGCTGACGTAGGGGAACTGGCCCGCCGTCTTGACCTCACCGAGGATGAAGAATGGCCGGTTCTGGTGCATGTCGACGGTGACATGCGGATCCTTGACGTACTGGGCGCCGAGCTTGCCCTTGAGCTTGCGCTCGAGATCGAAGGTGGTGAGGCCGCGCACCTTGACGCCACCGATGAGCGGCACCGTGATCCAGCCGCCGTGATCGACGACATAGATCCGCGACAGATTGGGCTGGCCGTAGACGAAGATGCGCAGGCGGTCGCCGGTATCGAGCAGATAAGGGCCATCGGTATCTGCCACCGCGTGCGGCCCCTGCAGGGCCACCGGGATCACTGTTGGAGCGCTCCAGGCGTGGAGGGCTGGACCGTCGCCATGGGCGACCGTCGCCTCGGATCCAACCTGGACCATGTGCTCGCCGCCCATCCGATCATCAAAGTGACCGCAGGCCGACAGGCTGACGCCCAGGGCGAAGCACATCGTGAGAGGCAAGAGACGCGACTGCATCGGGAACCGTTCCTTGCATTGAACCGTCGATAGCAGCGGTTTTAACCCGGTACTGGTTAAAAAATGCTGATCGCACGTTTCATCGTGACGCGCTTAAGCAATTGGTTACGCGAAACCGTTCTAATCCGGAACATCCAGCAACCCGCTTGTTGCGTTCGCGGGGCCAGCCATCAACCACTCAGGCGGCAGATCATGCGAGCTCACGTCCAATCCAATCCCGACGATATCGACATCACGTCGCTGTGGTCTGTCCTCAAGCGCAGCGGGCCACGCATCCTCCTGTTCTCAGGTCTGGTCGGGGCGCTGACCTACGGCGGGCTGTCGCTGATGCCGGCGAAGTACAAGGCTGAAGCGCAGATCCGCATCGGTGGCCAGGGCGTTTCGGATCCTTTCCGGGATCCGAAAGTGGGCAACGGCTCGACGCCCGAGAACGTCACGGTCAAGGTCGACAAGGAAGCAATTGCCAGCCAGGTGGTGGCCCTGCGCTCGCGCGATCTGGCGGCCAAGCTGACGGCTGATCTCAAGCTCAACGCCCGGCCGGAGTTCAACTCGGCGCTTGGCGGACAGGATTTCGTCGGTGGCATGTTGCGCCTGGCCGGCCTCGCCGGGCCGCGCCCGGGTGAGAGCGAGGAAGAGCGGGTCTATAACGCCTACTTCAAAGCGTTGCAGGTGTCGCAGGTCAAGGACACGCGCGTCATCACCGTCGAGTTCCAGTCGACCGACAACGAGCTGGCCGCCCGGGCCGCCAACCGTCTGGTCGAACTCTATCAGGAATGGCTGCGCTCGCAGGGTCTGACGGTGACGCAGGATGCCAGCGACTGGCTGCGCCCGCAAATCGAGAAACTGGCCAAGGAAGTGGCCGACGCAGAAGCCGCGGTCGAGGATTTCCGCAAGAAGGCCGATATCTTCCGCTCGGATTCAACCAAGGGAACCGGCCTCAACGAGCAGCAGCTGTCGGACCTCACGTCGGAAGTGACGCGAGCCCGGACGGCGCGCAGCGAGATCGAGACGCGGGCCCGCTCGGCGCGTGAGCTGATGCAGCGCGGTGTTCCCGATGCCATTCAGGATGTGCAGAAGTCGCCCGTCATCCAGGGTCTGATTGCCCAGCGCGTGCGGGCCGAGCGCGAGAAGGCGGAGGCTGAGACGCAGTTGCTCTCCGGACATCCGCGCATGAAGCAGCTCAATGCCAACGTCACGGACTTGCGCCGCCAGATCACGCGCGAAGCGGCGCTGATCGTCGAAGGCCTCGAGAAAGAGGCGAAGGTGTTCGCGCTGCGCGAGGAGCTGGCCGTCAAGAGCCTCGACGAGATGAAGTCGCGCGTCGGCTCCAAGTCGGTGGATGTTGCGCGACTGGCCGGACTCGAGGGTCTGGCGAAGGCCAAGCGTAAAGAGCTCGAAACCCTGCAGGCGAGCTTCGAAGCCACCCGGGCCCGCGTCGACGCCAAGTCGCAGCCGCTCGAGGCGCAGCTGATCTCGTCGGCGCGGCCATCGAGCGTGCCGCATTCTCCCAAGAAGCCGCAGCTCGCCGCATTGGCGTCGGCTGCGAGCCTGATCCTCGGCTTCGTGTTCGTGGTGACGCGCGAGTTGCTCGGCGGCGCTCGTCGCCAAGGGCAACCGCAACCGGTCCCGGCCAGCGCGCCGGTGTCGGCACCGGTCTCGCAGCTGGCGGCAGCCGGTGCGACGGCTGTTCCGGCCAACCGGGCTGCACCAGCGAATGCCATGGCGGCCGCGGCGAAAGTTGCGCCAACCGCGACCGGTGCGGCAACAGCCGTCGCCCAGGCCGCGCGGGCCGGCGACAGTGACGCACGGCCGGCCCCAACGGCCGGGTTTGCGACACTTGCATCGGCCGATACGCTGGCCCGGCGACTGGCTGGCAACGGCGAAGGCCAGGGTGGCTATCGGACGGTGATCGTCGGTGACGCCGACGGCATGGACGTGCGCGAGGATGCAGCCGATCTGGCCGGTGCGCTGACGGCTGCGGGCAAGCAGGTGGTGCTCGTCGATTGGAGCTTCGATGGCAAGGGCATGGCCGAGGCGCTCGGTCTCGAGGCCTCACCCGGCTTGATGGATCTGGTCGAGGGCCGGGCGTCGTTCGAGGACGTGATCCGTCGCCTGCCGGATGGCGATGCCCATGTCGTGCCCTGCGGGACGGCGATGAGCTCAGGCCCCGGGAATCTGGACGGCGATCGCATCAATCTGGTGCTGGACGCATTGGACGAAGCCTATGACCACATCGTCGTCACCGGCGAGCATGCTGCTGTTGCCGAACTGTTCCTGACCATCCAAGGTCGTTTCGACGCAGGTGTGCTGGTTTGCGACAGCCGCCGCCGTGGCCGTAGCACCGAGGCGGCGCCGGGAACCTTCCTCGGTTACCAGGTCACCGACATCGACGTCGTGCGCCTGGATCGGACCGGCCAGGAGACGGGGCGGAAAATGCAGCTCGCCCGCAGCGTGGCGCGCCCCGAACAGCGCGTTTGAGGACTTGAAACGGCCGATCTGGTGGGTTCAGGTCGCGAATTAACCATGGCGCGCGGGACACAGGTCGATGTCCCGCGCGCTTTTTCTCATGTGAGGCACGTTCCGGTTGCGGTGAGAAACTGTTAGGCAACTTGCAGCCCTGCCGACCTCTCGGTGCCGCCGATGGCAGCGCGCGTTCATGAGTTTGCACGCCCCTTGCACTGAGTGGCGGCAAGGGGTTGGCGACTGGAACTGGGAAGCAACGACAACAATGAGCCGCCGTACAAAGGGCCTGCTCAAGGCAGCACTGTCCGCCCTGCATTATTCCGGTGTCGACGGGGCACTCGGGCGCCTGTCGCGCGGCTGCGGCGTCATTTTCATGCTGCATCATGTACAGCCCCAGCAGCCGGGTGAGTTCGAGCCCAACAAAATCCTGAAGGTGACGCCCGACTTCCTCGAGGAGGTGATCGGCATCGTCATCGATCGCGGCTTCGATGTGCTGTCGCTGGACGAGGTTGAGCTGCGGCTGTCGGAAGGCGATATCGATCGCCCCTTCGCTTGTTTCACCTTTGATGACGGTTATCGGGACAACAAGCAGTACGCCTACCCGATCTTCCACCGCTATGGCTTGCCGTTTGCCATCTACGTGCCCTCCGATTTCCCGGATGGCCGGGGCGATCTGTGGTGGCTCAAGCTCGAAAAAGTGGTGAGTGCCCTCGAAACCGTCGAAGTGAAGATGCACGGCGCCTACCGCCGCTTCGAATGCCGTACGGCGCGGCAAAAGGAAGAGGCTTTCGAGGAAATCTACTGGTGGCTGCGCTCGATCCCGGAAACGGATGCGCGCGCCGCCGTGTCGGATTTGTGCCACCTGCACGGGATCGACGTCGAATCGCTCTGCCGTGATCTGGTCATGAGCTGGGATGAAATCCGCGATCTGGCCAAGGATCCCTTGGTCACCATCGGAGCGCATACGCGGCGACATTTCGCCGTCGGCAAGTTGTCCGCGGCCGAAGCCCGCCTCGAGATCGAGGAAGGTGTGCGCCGGATCGAGGCCGAGCTTGGCCGGCAATGCCGCCATTTCAGTTTTCCCTATGGCGATGCCGGCAGCGCGGGGCCACGCGATTTCGAAATTGCCAGGGAGCTTGGCCTGAAGACCGCGGTCACGACCCAGAAAGGGCTCATTCATCCCAAGCACGGACAAGCCCTGACGGCCCTGCCGCGGCTCTCCTTGAATGGCGAATTCCAGCAGGCGCGCTACGTCAAGGTCATGCTGACCGGCGCCCCGTTCGCGATCTGGCGGCTGGCACAACGGCTGACGTTGCGGCCGCAGGCCTTGCCGACGCGGTAAAGGCTTGCCTCGGGCATTGCCCACGCGCATCACTGTCAGGTCCGATGCATCCAGCCGATGATCCAGCCGGCTGGTGGCACCCAGGCGAGGCCGGCCAGGGCGTAGTAAACGAACTCACCGAACCGGTTGGCCCGCGGCAAAATGGCAGCCGCCACCACCATGGCAAACAGCACATAGACGACAATGAAAAGCACCAGCAACAGCGTGCCGGCGAGCTTGCGTTGGCCTTGGGTCATGGGCCGACCTTAGGGCACGAGGGGGCCTCACTCCAGCCCGCCACGCGCGATACAGCATCGCACCTGGCATGCGGACTGGATTGGAAAGAAACATCGAATCTCGATGGACTTGCTGTTGTCGGAAGGTTATCGGAAGGCGGGCCTGCTGCCATCGGCGTCGAAGCGGGTGGAATGACAGCCAGGATCAACGGCCAATGCGGATTCTGCTGGCGCACACCTACTATCAACGGCGGGGCGGGGAAGACGCGGTCTTCGAGAATGAAGCCAAGCTGCTCGAAGACAAGGGCCACACCGTCATCCCGCATGTGGCGCACAACGACAGCATCGAGTCCCTGCGCGACAAAGCGGCGGCCTTCACGCAAGTCACGTGGAATCGATCTGCGGCCTGCGCCATGCATGCCGTTATCGAGCGGGAACGCCCGGATGTCATGCATGTGCACAACTTCTTCCCGTTGATGTCGCCCTCCATCTACGATGCGGCCCGTAGACTTGGCGTGCCGGTGGTGCAAACCCTGCACAATTATCGTCTTGGCTGTGCGGCTGGATTCCTCACGCGCGACGGCGAGCCGTGCCATGACTGTGTCGGTCGTCTGCCCGTGGCGGCGGTGCGGCATCGCTGCTACCGCGGGTCGCTGCCGGGGAGCATCGCGGTGGCCGGCATGATCGCGGCGCATCAGCTCAAAGGCACCTGGAAGACCCGGGTTGATCGCTTCATCGCCTTGACGAGTTTTGCCCGTGGCAAGCTGATCGAGATCGGTTTGCCGGCCGAGCGCATCATCGTGAAACCGAATTTCGCGCCGGATGGCGGTTACGACCCGGATGCCGTGCGCGAGGGGGCGCTGTTCGTCGGGAGGCTATCGCCGGAGAAGGGTGTTCTTGGTCTGGTGCAAAACTGGCAAGGCTTCGAGGCGCCGCTGGCTGTGGCCGGCACGGGGCCGCTGGAGGCACAATTGCAGGCGATGGTTGGAGCGCGCGTGCGGATGCTTGGGCAACTATCGTCAGAACAGTTGGCCGTGCAGTACCAGCGCGCGCGCTGCCTCGTGTTGCCGTCGACGGCCTATGAATCGATGCCGATGACACTCATCGAAGGCTGGTCGAAGGGGCTGCCGCCGATTGCATTCCGACACAGCGCCTTTGCCGAGCTGATCGAGGACGGGGTCACTGGGCTGCTGGTGCCGCCGGGTGATTTCGGCGCGCTGATGCAGCGGCTGCAATGGGCGTTCGACAATCCGCAGGCGATGGCGGCGATGGGCAAGGCCGCCCGCGCCCACTATGAAAAGCATTTCACACCTGAGGCCAACTGCGAGGCATTGCTGGCGGTCTATCGTGCGGCACAGGACAGCGCCACGGCCGGGGCTGCATCCCGGAGCACCGGCAAGAGTTGGCAGAAGGGGCTTTGAGGCCGCAACCTGACGCGGTCCTACATGCACGGGTGCCATCGATCGTGAGACACGTGAAGACACTGGCTCAAAACACCATCGCGGGTCTGCATCGGCTGGCCCGGCAGCGCGGCCTGCCATCGCGGGTCGCCATCTATTTTCACGAGCTCGAAAGTCATCAGCGCGCGCCATTTCGCGACGCCATGGTCGCCCTGCGCGCCTTGGGCTACCGGGACGTCGGTCCGGACGACTACGTGGCTGGACGGGGTGGCGACAAGCTGCTGTTCGTGTCCTTCGACGACAACTTCAAGAGCTGGCACCAGTCGCGGCAGCTGCTGGATGAGACAGGCGTACGCGCCACGTTCTATGTCAATTCTCTGCCGTTCCGCGACCGCTGTTCGGACGCTGAACTGGCAGCCTTTTTCGAGCGCATCCGGTTCGGCGGCGAGCGGGTGACGATGACGACGGTGGAGTTGCGCGAGCTGGCACGTGATGGCCACACCATCGGTTGCCATTCGCATTCGCACCACCTGCTCTCAGCCTTGCCGCGCGAGGCCTGGGACTCCGAAATCCGACAATCGAAAGTGGTGCTTGAAGAGATCATCGGTCAACCGGTCGAGCATTTCGCCTACCCCTACGGCATGCGCCGCTGTTTCAGCCCGGCGCTGTATGACTATTGCCTCGAGATCGGTTTTCGCAGCGTCGCCGCGGCCATTCCGGCCATGCTGCATGCCGGCCCGGAGCGCCGTCCGATGATCCAACGCTCGGGGTGGCGGTTCGACCAGTCCGTAGAGCGCAACCTCCTGGATCTTGAGGTCGACGGCCAGCTGTTCGAGCGCGTGACCGGGCGCAGCGCCATCGGCTGATGGCGCGCCAATGCCGAGATGTCGCAGGTTTCGGCTGGCATTCCTTGCGTATGACGCCACGAGGATCACGACAGAACCGAGCCCAGAATGAGCCCCTCCCTGCACCAGCCCCGTGGGCACGATGATCACCGCCCGATCCGGGCCTGGCTCTATGCCGTTGCCGGGTTGGTGGCGCTGACGGCGATCGTCGGGGCGGCGACGCGGCTCACGGGCAGCGGCCTGTCGATCACGGAATGGAACGTGATCGGAGGCATGGTGCCGCCGTTGAATGACGCGCAGTGGACGTTGGCGTTCGACAAGTATCGGCAGATTCCGCAGTACCGCGAGATCAACCGCGGTATGAGCCTCGACGCGTTCAAGGTCATCTTCTGGTGGGAGTGGGCGCACCGCATGCTGGCGCGCTTCATCGGCGCGGCCTTCGCGGTGCCGCTGATCGTGTTCGCGCTCCTCGGGCGACTGCCGTCAGGGTTCATGCCGCGCCTCATGGCATTGCTGGGGCTTGGGGCGCTACAGGGATTTGTCGGTTGGTACATGGTCAGCTCGGGCCTGGTCGATCGGACCGATGTCAGCCAGTACCGGCTGGCATTGCATCTCGGTCTGGCGGTTCTGATCTTCGCGCTGCTGATCTGGACTGCGCTCGACCTGTCAGCGCGACAACGAGCCTCGATGGATCTGAAGACCATCACGCGGCGGGGCTGGATTGCGGCACATGGCGTGCTGGGGCTGGTCTACCTGCAGGTGCTGGCCGGCGCCTTGGTCGCGGGGCTCAAGGCAGGACGGACGCATAACACGTGGCCACTGATGGATGGCGCCCTGATGCCGGCGGGACTGATGCAGCAGTCGCCATGGTGGTGCAACCTGTTCGAGAACGCGACGACGGTGCAATTCAACCATCGCGCGCTGGCCTATGTCATCGTCGGTGTCGGGCTGTGGCATGCCTGGGCAATGGCGCAGACGGCGGACGCAGCGCGGGTGCGGCACACCGCCATGGCGGTCGGCGCGCTGGTGGTGGCACAAACCATGCTCGGGATCTGGACCCTGCTGGCCTGGGTGCCGTTGTGGCTCGGTGTGGTGCATCAGATCGGCGCGCTGGCCACGGTGGCGGCAGCGGTGGCGCATGTGCATGCCCTGCGGACGACGGCGCGCGCGTGACCCCGGCGTCCGTTTCGTGGTAGTCAACGGTGCGTCAACCCGGTGAGGAGCGAGGCCGCCAATGCCGCCGCTGCATGTCATCTTCGATCTCGACGATACGCTCTATCCGGAGCGGCAATTCGCCGTGTCGGGGTTTCGCTCGGCGGGGCGCTGGGCCGAGACAGAGCTCGGCGTGAAGGGCCTGGACGAGATCATGATCGACATGCTGGACCGTGGCATGCTGGGCAAGATCTTTCCGACCGTGCTCGCCAAGCATGCGCCGCATCATACACCCGAGCATGTAAAGCAGTTCCATGCCGCCTACCGGGCGTGCGAACCAGAGCTGGAATTGTTCGCCGATGGCAAGCTGGCGCTCGATCATTACGGCGCCCTGGCGCCGATCGGCCTCATCACGGATGGCACGCACGCCATGCAATTGCGCAAGGTGACGGCACTCGGCATCGCGCCGCGCTTCAAGAAGGTCGTGTTCACGGATGAGCTTGGGCCGGATCGCGCCTACTTCAAGCCGCACGCAAAGCCGTTCGAGGTGATGGCCGCTGCCCTCGGCAAACCCGGCGACCGGTATGCCTACATCGGTGACAATCCCATGAAGGATTTCGTGGCGCCGAATGCCATGGGCTGGACGACGGTGCAGATCGTGCGGCCGGGCGGGATCCACGATGCGAGCAAGATTGCGCCCGGCGGAGAACCGCAACACCGCGTCACCACGCTCGCCGATCTGCCGAAACTGCTCGGAACGTAGCGCGCTTCCCACTTAGGTTGGCTCAAGCGCAGCGCGACCCAACTACGGCGGCAACCAGGACATGTTGGGTCGCTGCTAAGTGCAGGGCTTGACCCTACGGCGCGGTCTCACATCCTCGATTCACATCAAGCGGAAAGCGCTCTAGCCATCAGCAATCTCGCTGCTCGAGGAGCGGGCGCAGGACTTTCGGCAGCATCTCCGGAATATCCTCGGCAATGAGGCCGGGGCCGAAGCTGTTGGCACACGCGCCGTGCAGCCAGACGGCGGCGCAGGCAGCCTCGAATGCCGGCATGCCTTGCGCCAGCAGACCGGTGACGAAGCCGGCCAGAACGTCGCCGGAGCCAGCCGTCGCGAGCCAGGGCGGGGCGTTGTCATTGATCGCGGCACGGCCGTCAGGGGCAGCAATCACTGTATCGGGGCCCTTTAGAACCATGACCGCGCCGCTCATGGCAGCGGCCTGCCGGGTGCGCTCGAGCTTGGAGCCGGTGAGGCCAGGGAACAGCCGCTTGAATTCGCCCTCGTGCGGGGTCATGACGACACCGCGACCGGGGGATGCCTTGATGGCGTCGAACAGGTGTTGCGGCGTCGCCTGATCTGTCGCGGCCGATGGTTTCAGGAAGCCAAACGGCGTCGACGGCGTCTCGAGTGTCGATGCTGTATCGACGGCGAACGACGTCAGCGCATCGGCGTCGAGGACGACGGCGGCGCCGGATTGCAAGGTCTGTCCAACCATGTCGCAGGTCGCGTCATCGACACCGCAGCCGGGTCCGATCAAGACAGCATTGCGGCGCTGGTCGGCCAGGATGGCCGCGAGACCGCGCGGCGCTTCAAATGAGATGAGCATGATGGCGGTGAGGTGGGCTGCGTTGATTGGAAACGCGGCGCGCGGGCTCGCGACGGTGACCAATCCAGCGCCGACCCGTAACGCACCACGTGCACCGAGCCGCGCGGCCCCCGTTGATGCCGGCGGGCCCGAAACAACAACGGCATGGCCGCGGGTGTACTTGTGGCCACTGGTCTGCGGCATGAGCCGATCCAAGCGGGGCGCATCGTTGGCGAACGTTGTCGGCGCGATGGACGCCAGGACCGACTCCGGAATGCCAATGTCGCGCACGGCGACCTCGCCGCAGAACTGCCGGCCAGGGAGGAGCACGTGGCCGGTCTTGCGGCGGAAGAACGTGACCGTGCGGGTGGCGCGAATGGTCCAAGGCTCGACACTGCCGGTGGTCGCATCCAAGCCGCTCGGCACGTCGACCGCGAGGCAGGGTACATCTGTTACGCCTGCCAGGTATTGGGCCAGGACATGCTGCTCAGGCTGAGTCATGGGCCGCAGCGCGCCGCTGCCAAAGATGGCGTCGATACAGAGGGTCCAACGATCGGCCTTGAAGCTTTGGAGCGGAAAGATCCCGATGTCGTCCGGGGCAAAGGCGGTGGCCACCTTGGCCAGCAGACCCTGCATCTGCTGACGTGGCCGCATGGAGAAGACGCGAACCGCGTAGCCGGCGGCTTGCAGGTGGCGCGCCGCGACAAAGCCATCGCCGCCATTGTTGCCGGGACCACAGAGGATGGCGATACGCGCGCCGGGCGCGACCATGGTCATGGCTTCCTCAGCGACGGCGCGGCCGGCATTCTCCATGAGGGTTTCGAAGGCCACACCGGAAGCGGCGGCCAAGCGATCGGCCTCACTCATTTCCGCGGCCGTCAGCAGCTCGAGGCCGGCAATGCTTGGCGGACTGCTCATGACGCGGCCTTGGTGCCGTCTTGATAGGCCGACAGCTCCACCAGATTCTGGTCGGGATCACGGACATAGACCGAGGTTATGGGGCCACGAGCGCCGGCGCGCGTCGAGATGGGAACGAGTATGGGGATGCCGTTGGCTTTGAGATGGGCTTCGACAGCGGCAATGTCGTCGACCAGGAAGCAGAGATCGCCGGAACCCACCGTTGGGTTGGCGGCCTTCGGATCGAACATGTTGTCGGCCTGATGCAGGTTGATCTTGTGCGGGCCGAAGCGCAGCGCGGTGCGTTGCTGGGGCCCGAAGACGTCGCGCGTCATGCCGAGGACGCCGCAGTAGAATGCCACGCTCCGCTCGATGGAGGCGACCGTGAGGACGAAATGATCGAGACCAATGACTTTCATGCGTTGTCCGTGCTGGGCTGCCCCGCGATTGTGCGGCATGGCAAGTGTAGCCCAACACGGCCGCGACGACCTATGGCATCGAATTCTTGGCGGCAGCCATGCAACCGGCGCGCACTACTCTCCGAAGGCACCGTACAGGACCTTGACGCAGATCCCGATTGCCAGTCCCAAACCCAGATACGCAAGTACAAGTGACATTGCCGAACGTCCCCTCCCCAGTGCCGTGCCGTGCTTCGATGCACCCTGTGTCTACGGCTGTGACGAGGATATGAAGATTTGGCGTTCAATGACAAGCGTTGACGTGCACCGACGTGCCAGGACGCGCCTAAAGTCGAGGCCCGCGCAGACGGAGCCGCGCGCCAAGCCGAGACATGCGAAAGGGGGCCAATGGCCCCCTCAGGATGTTGCGGGCGCGGCGCACGTGCTGCTGCGGCGCCAAACCTCGATGACGGTCGGGCAAGTGAGATCAGACCTCTTCCTCGCCGTCGGCGGGTGTGCCGCCGATGATGCCGGAAACGTCGCCGCCCTCGTCCTCCTCCTCGAGGAAGGTCTCCTCCTCGCCCGCAGCAACAGGCTCCTCGGTGCCCTCGACATCGGCGAGCACATCCTCGCCCTCGACCTCCGGCGTATCGGCGACGACGTCGGGGCTCACATACTCGGGTTTCTTGGCCGGGCGGCGTTGGGCTGCGGCGGCCGCGCCCGGGGCGGCGACTGCAGCGGCCGAAACGGCCAGTTGATAGACCGTGCCGCACTCCGGACACGTGATGGGATTGCGGTTGAGATCGTAGAAGCGGGCGCCGCACGACGTGCCTTGACACGTGCGCTTGGTGCCGCGTTCGGCTATTCTGGCCATGGGCTACCTCAAGAGGTCATGATCAAATTTTGCCCGCCTGTGGCACGGGGGCGGGTACCTGTCAATGCCAATTGTCCAGCCGCATTGTTGGGGCCAATCGATGTGCCAGGCCCATGGACGGCAAGCCAAGGGCCGCGAACGGCGCGTGCTGGTCCAAGCATTGCGATGAGCGGCAGTCCGGGCAATGGTTGGGGCTGACGGTGATCCCTTTCCCTCGCTCGACGGACAAGCCCCATGCAAGTTGGTCTCTTCATCACCAATCAGCAGACCCTGGATCGTGACATGGTCTCGGCACTGGACGATCAGCTCGTCATGGTGCGCCACGCGCGTGACCGGGGCTGGGACTCGCTGCTGACGGGCCAGCACTATCTCAATGAGGGCAACAACAAGCAGTTGCAGCTGGTGCCGTTCCTGGCACGGCTAATTGCGGAAGCCGGCGAGATGCGGGTTGGCACCGGCATCCTGCTGCTCAACCTGCACAACCCCGTCTACACGGCGGAGACCATTGCGACACTGGACGTGCTGGCCAAGGGCAACTTCATTTTCGGCGTTGGGCTCGGCTATCGCGATGTGGAATTCGATGCCTTCGGCGTGCCCAAGGGTGAGCGCGTGAAACGGTTCGAGACCTATCTCGAGCTGGTGCAGCAGTTGTGGAGCGGCAAGCCCGTCACCTACGAGGATGCCACCTGCAAGCTCAACAATGTGGTGATGAACATCCGGCCGGTGCAGCAGCCGCGACCGCCGATCTGGCTGGCTGCCAACAACGATCCGGCGGTGCGGCGGGCGGCGCGCCTGACGGATGCCTGGTTCATCAACCCGCATGCGACACTCGAATCTGTTGCGCGCATGATGGGCGTCTACCGTGACGAGTTGAAGGTCTGTGGCAAGCCGTTTCCGCGGGACCTGCCGGTGTTCAAGGAAGTGTTCTGCGCTCGTGATCGTCGCACGGCAATCGAGATGGCAGCGCCGTATCTGGGCGGCAAGTACAAGGACTACGCCAAATGGGGGCAAGACAAGGTGATGCCCGACAATGCCGATTTCTCGCGCTCGTTCGAGCAGCTGACGGAGGGGCGCTTCATCATCGGCTCGCCCGAGGAATGCTACGAGCAGCTGAAGCCCTATTGGGCGGAGCTTGGCTGCAGTCACATTGTCATTCGTACCAACTGGGCGGGCATGCCAGTGTCGACGGCGCTGTCCAGTATGCGCATGATTTCCGACGAGCTGCTGCCGGCGCTCAAGAAGGCTGAGCCGAAGCGGTTCTGAGGGTTCGCAACCGATCAAATGCTGTTGAAAGCGATATGCGGGCCCAACGTTGCCGGGCGCGCGCATGGTAGAGCAGATCCCACAGGACGTGGATCAGGTCCACGTTCTCCTCTCATCAGGGGAGGGGCTAGGGGTGGGGATGCAAAGCGTAGTCCGAGAGGATTACGCCAAGCTCGATCCCCCCACCCCCAACCCCTCCCCACGAGGGGGAGGGGAGAGAGTCCACCAGCGATTTACGACACGTGGAAACCGCTCTTGTATCGAAACGAGAGACTTCAATCCAGTCAGAGGCCACCGATGCCACTGCATCTCATCAAGCTCGCCGTCGGCTGTGAGTCCATCGAGGATCTCGCGGCGTGGCAGGGCGAGCGTTTGGCGCAAATGAAGGCCGAAGGCGTCAAGCCGGAGCTGTTTCACCGCACGTTCCAGATGCCGAAACGGCGCGAGGAGTTGCTCGACGGCGGCTCGCTGTACTGGGTCATCAAGGGCATCGTGCAGGTGCGCCAGAAGCTCTTCGATCTGCGCGAGGGCACCAAGATGGATGGGTCGCCCTGCTCGCTGCTGATGCTGGAGAAAACGCTGGTGCCGGTGCGGCCGACGCCGCGGCGACCGTTCCAGGGCTGGCGCTATCTGAAGGCGGACGAGGCTCCGGCGGACCTGGGCAAGAACCGGCGCGACCAGGTGCGCGAGATGCCGGCCAAACTGCGGAAGGACCTCGCGGATCTGGGGTTGTTGTGAGGGAGTGGGTGGTGGAGTTGACCTCGGTTTCAGTCGTAGATGCTGGCGATGCGTTGAACCGATGAGCGTTCCCTTGGAGTGCCTTTCCAATGGCTGCCATTCGTCGTCAGGGTGCCGCGTTGCGAATGCAATGTACGTGCAGCACGATGCGCGACAGCACATCGTCGTCATGTGGCAACCATGCGACCGAGCCGCCTACGGTCGGTAGACTCAGATTTACCTGCTCACCGTTTAGTGTCACACGAGATGTGCCGATGTGGATCAAATAGCCCAATATCTCTACATGGCGCGCTGCTATATTTATGTCAGGAGAGTTTATATAAAGGCGCTGCAATACCTCGCGTCGTATATCTGCGATTTGTCCAACAGTTACGTCGCAGAAATTGGCGGGCACGTTGGCGTCGTAAGTCCCGGCAAATTTTAGCGGGCGACGGAGCGGATGCTCGCGGTCAATTGCAGCCTGCGAGTTGTGGGCCAGTGTGCCCATGCTGGTTAGTAGATCAACGCCGCGCAATACTTCTGACAGGATCACCGGGCATGCCTGTCCCCTTAGTTCAGGTTGACGCCAGCACGTGCGGGGTTGCGAAGCGCCGGTGCGGCTGCATCTGATCGACGATGGCGCGCATGGTGAGCGGCGGTTTCATGACAGCGCTGGCGATGA